>NZ_RYFF01000102.1 GCF_004138165.1 Candidatus Chloroploca sp. Khr17 | reverse complement strand
CCAGCTCTGTCGGGGGCAGTTGCTCGGCTGGCCCCCAGAGGGGCTGGCAGAAGTAGTCCCCAAGTCGTAACGGTCGCCGATAGACATAATTTGAGAAACAGCATTTGTGTTATGCGGGTTCCATTTTCCAGAATCAATTAATGGTAAGAAGTTTTGATCGCCAAAATGAACGGGTTTAGTTGAGTAATTTTCATTGTTCATTTTTATTGCTATATCAACCAAACTTAGGAATTCTTTTTGAAGTTCATGTACTCTAGCACAAGAAGCTAGTGTTACATCAAATTCTTCCCCAGAGCGTTGTTTTATCAGTTCGGCATTACATCGTACTGTTTTAGACATGTGCTCTTTTCGGTTTGAGCACGCGAAAATTTGGTGCTTTATAACTAAAATACCGTCAAGATCTACATTTTGAAGATATTTTGATATAGTTTTTTTTGTTTTCCACCCTTCATATCCAACAGCATAGAAGGGAATTAATTCATCTGTGATGTTGTGGATTGTAAGTGCATCGTTGTTTACTGAAATGCCACTTAATCTCTGGCGAAGAACGGCAAGTTTTTTTGCTTCTTGAACAACTTCTGCCCACTGCTTCTCGATGTTAGATTTTACCTCTATTGCTGTTCCGACTGCTTCTGCAGGGTAAAGCCTTGCGCCAACCCCTGCGTGTATTGGAAAGCTGGGCACCCAAGGCATTTCAATTACAATATCAATTTGACCACTTTTTTGGTTTTTACCATTATTGGTTGATGCATCTGTTATATCGCCTGTTCCAAATCTGTATATTGGTGGAAGAAACTCACTTAAAAAAAGAGAAATAAAAGCTTCACGCTCATAACCTTTACTTGCAGATGATAATAATGCCCCTGCTTCAAAGGCGCTTGATAAAACTTGATATACTCCTTGAATGCGTTGTTGAATATGAATATTCATTTGAAATAAAAATCCTGCTTGAAGCTATTTGATTTGTGCTCCACCCAACGGAGCGCCTTCACCGACACCGCTGGCAAACGACGGGATCGCCACCACCTGTTGGCATAGCACGGCCTGCAAAAGTCGCGCCCAGATCCAGCCGCGCCATCGACGTCCGTGTGCAAAGCGATGTTCGGCCGCAAAATAGCTATTGAAAAATGCTAATTAAAGTGTTTGTCGCGGCAACTAAGCCAATAACTGCGAGGATTAACTCGGCTAATTGAAAGAGCCAATGTTCATGCCAACCTTTTATTCGGGCTACTACTGGATGTATCTTCGTCTTAAGGGAATTCTTGATTTGTAGCTGAAGAATATCTGAGAATGCATCGACTTTTCTAAGAGTGGAGAGATGTAGACGGTAATATTCTTTCTTGACAAAGGCATCAGCCTCTTCGGCTCCTGTCAAGAAGTGCCGCTTTGTTATACCATTTAAGTCTATCAGTTTTTCCATTTTTGGATGGCCAACATAGCCTGGTCCGTAAATATTGCTTAGTACTTTACTTAGATCAACCAATCGACTTTCTTCTATGACTACAGGTATTCCTCCTAACACTTCGAATCGGTGATATATTGCTTGAAATCCATAGGTGGTATCTCTCATATTCCAATGTACAAAAATCTTTGATTTATGTTTTGATATGAAGACAAAAAATTTGTCGAGCATTTTCTTTTCAAGGTTGTCATAATCCTTTTCGATCTCGCCTCTTGATATTTTCTCTATCTCCGCAGTATTATGAATTGAGAATGAGTAGGCTTGCGAAGAGTCAAAATCTTTCACTGCAATAGAAGATATTCTTGGTGAGTAACCATCATCTTTGTCAGTAAAACTTTCGCACGAGTAGTGAATAATAAATACATTGTTGGGGGCTTGAGCAATTAGCTTAATTTTTTGAATTCCTCGCTGCTTCGTGTCCATATTGTTTTTCTAGGTCTAATTTAACGATGTGACGTTCTCAAATTATACTACACTTTCTTACCGACGTCCTCGCATTGCGGGCTAACGCTCCGGTTCAGCGGCGGGCCGCTGCAACCGGAGCGTTAGCCCGCTCGCGGTCCTCAACGCGGAGCGTACCAAAGCACCACCGATCCGTTTCTGAACACTCGCGTGTTCGTGAGCACCAGCTCCAACTGATGCGTGAGGCCGGAGAAGAGCGACTTGCCGGCTCCGAGCGCGACGGGGTTCACGACTATCTGGAACGTGTTTATGAGTCCCGCACCGGCAAGCTGCGTTACGATGCTGCCGCTGCCAAGGATCGCCATGTCAGGACCGGATTCGTCCTTCATCCGGCGAACCGTCCCCACGACGTCGTCCTTCACCAGGGTCGTGTTGCTCCAGTCAGCCGAACGCATCGTACGAGAGAAGACGATCTTGGGCATCGCGTTCATCCTCGCTGCGACCTCGGGCATGGCGTTCGCGGCCATCGGAGTTGGCCACCATGCGGCCATCATGTCGTATGTCGTGCGGCCGAAGAGCAGCACACCTCCGCCGCTCGCGTTCCCGGTCACGAACTGGTGCCACTCCGTGTCGCCGGGCGGCTTGTGAGCAAAGCTCATGTCTCCGTGTGGTTCGCAGTAGTAGCCGTCGAGGCTGATCTGCATGAACGCTCCGAGCGTTCGCGACTTGGGTTGGGGCATACTTCAGGCCACTCCTTTTTGTCTGGCTAACGCCGGGCTTCAGCGGCGCCGCTGGCGGGTTCGATAGACCGAGGTGAGCGACGGCACGAGACAGCGCCCTAAAAAACCGCCAGCTCACGGGCCGCGCCAGCGGCGTCCGCTGTGAGCCGATGTTGGGCGGACGGGCTAGGGTGAAAAGTACTTCTATGCAGCTAATTCTTGCCTAATACCTTCTCTTTGGCTCCAGAAAATCGGCTTAATATCATATGCTTGTAGCGTACTAAATACATCTGTTCCTGGATCTTTATCTACGTCATTTATCATGGCATAGGCCGTCGAATTTGCATCTCTAGCTTCTTTAATATCAAACCATACAAACGCGAAATTCTGTGCGCTTGCTCGATTTGGTCTGTTAATAGTTTGAATAAATCGAGTCGGTGCTCTTCTTGAAGATGGAACTACAAAGTGAATCAGATGATCATTGCCGCTCTTTCCTGTGAATTTTGCGTCAGGGACATAGCGAACATCCGAAAGAGCCAACCAATTTGCGACATCTTCTAAGAAAAGGCTCGTTACATTAGCAGAAGCAGTGTAAAATAAATCATTTACCGCAATCATAGCTTGGAGTAAATCGTGCTTCTTCTGTGCAAAATTTTGAGATGTTGCGGTTGCTATTAACGCATTGTCTTCTAGTTGCACGCCAAAGCCATTTAGAACAGCTTGAAGTAATTGGTGCCTTTTCTTAGATGTTAACTCGCAACCTGAGTGTATAAGATCTTCAATAACATATGCGTCGTCTGTAAGTTTAATCTTGTTGTTGCTTTTTTGGACGTAAATTTGCAGATAATCATTATGACGATCCAAATATGGCGTAGTGATCTCAACCCATTCTCCAACTTGACGAAGAGCGGTCTTATCACGAAGCCATGACCAGTATTCATTTACTAACTCTTTTATTTCAGATGTCATACAAACATTCCTCTCTCAATATAAGGAGGTAGCGTGATATTGCAAAATCGCATAAATTCTTCTAGCGTCAACCAGGGATTTGTAACGTTTGAAAACTTATCTGTAGGAATAGAATAGGCCCACTTATCGTTAAATCCCTCTCGGTATAAATGGAGATGAGGTGTTGGTAGTTCAATCCCATCAGGATTACGATGTGGCGGTCCTTCTACATCTAGACGAGCAAGTATCACTACAGTTCTTACACGATTCATATACGTATACCGATTGATATTAATACTACGCCGATTAGCATCTAGGAGAAATGCTTCACGTTTATCAGCAGAAATTAAAGGTACCACAAGAGATGTTCGTGGCCCTGGATAATAGTAGCAATTTTCATCTGCCCGATGCTTTTCCATTGCCATCAGTTCGTCGGCCTCCACTTGGGATAGGTTGATTTCTGCCATGTGAGCGTCCGTATGATTATAGTACGAATGTACTTATCCGTCATCCTTCAATAGGCTGATACGTAATTCTACCACGACTGAGGAATTATAGAACAGTACGCCTACTGCGTCTTCGGTATGGGCATTTCTAGATCCACGGTTCTCCCGCACTACACTTCCAACCGCCGAAGCATCAAAGCATACTTGACGTGGCACAACGGGCGGTAGTGTGCGCGGCCTTGAAAACTGTGGCGGCGTTATTTGGCCGCCCAACATGAATTCGGCGGCGCTATAAATTTATTTCAATTATTTATCGAATTTCGATAGTATCAACGTATATGGGAATACTACTTGTGCGATTATTAACCGTGCCACTAACACCTCCTTGAATAATTAAATTGTTAATCCTTCTTGTACTCAATGGAGGATCGCCAATCTTAGTTAGATTGATTACGAAGGTATTCCATTGACCTCGCTGAAGCGGAACCGGTTCACATGACCAAGGTTCAGGAGGGATAATCACACAGGCCTCAGACCAGTCTATATTTGCCAGAGGGCTGTCTGGCCAGTAAACCCTGCCAATTATAATATTACCAGTAAAACCGTAACTCAAATCAAACTTAAAATAGACCTGTTGTGTGGAAGTGAGTACTAATGTATCACGTAATGAACTTGAACCGGAAAAGGCTACGTCTCCTTTATCTAGAAGCGTTGTATTGCTTGTCCAGGCTTCTATTTCGTTATCATCTTCAAAGTCGTAAGCTAACACGGCACCATCATATAATGCTGATACAGTACCTATACTGACCGCAGACTGTCGTGGCCACACGAGAGCTACTAATACTCCAAAAACAATACCAGTTACCGCACTAATTCCAATAAACCAAACGATTGAGGTTTTATTAAAACTAACACTTTGTCCTTTTTGAATATAAGCTGTAATGATGCTTGCTATAGCGCTAACTACTGAACCCAGCAAACCACCAATAAGTCCTACCAAAGATACTGTGAATTCAATTGGCATCTCACTTATCCTATTGCCTATATGCACGACATCCTGAACCTACTCAAGTATACATCGTAAGAGTATGGCTGACAACTGCCAGCCGCCGAATCGCATGCTTCAGCGGCGCCGCAGGCGGCCTTCTGGATCGAGACGAGCGATGGCACGCCACAGCACTGGTAAAAATCGCCATCTCCCGGCCGCGCCCGCGGCGTCCGCTGCGAGCGATGTTGGGCGGGCGGGCTAACTAGAGTTGTTTACGGCATCAGAACGCCATACACTTCAATTATAATCTTTTTTGTAAATTATTTCAACATAACACTTGACAGTTGATTTTGTATTGTGATACAATCAAACAATCCGCCATCTTGCCTCTGTAAATGTGGTTAAGGAAATTTTAACTATGTTAATTTTATGATGGTGTAGTATAAACCCTAATATAGCAGGTTTTGTGCCGGAAAGAACAGGCTTTCCATGTACTACAATAAGAACTATTTTAATAATTCAATATACAACTTAATATTCTTACTCTAAGAGCTTCTTATCTCATCCTTGATCATCGAAATGTTTTATCTCGATGATCAAATCTTAGAAAGGGGATAGTCATGGAATCTCTCGCAAGGCTTGGTTACAAATGGGTATGTGCTATCGCGGGTGCCGTTTTGGTTTTCTTTCTCTATTCCCCTAGTAACATTATTAATGGTTTGACTATGTTTCGGTGTGTTATGCCAGGCCAAGATTTTTATAATGCCGCGCCCATGTGGTGTGGTCGGGACGTATGGCCGCAATCTATATTGCCTCTTCTTCTTGCTGCTGGCTTGGGCTTTATAATAGGTTCCATGGTTGACAGTAATTTGGCAAAAAAGAAGACGCCGTAGGAAGTAATCCTCAATAACTAGATGCGGGCGTTCCTGCCAGCAATGCGACACATGGGCTCATGATCGATAATCCTGATCGACTCGTTCTTTCCTGCTGCCCGGATCGGATGCAGCCTGTTCGCTCTGGTGGTATTGTTCAGCCCGCCCAACATGAAGTAGACGTCGATTTTGCCATCTACATCCCTGATTATATTTGCTACGCGGCGATCGTGCCATCTCCACCTGCCGTATCCATGCCACACGGCGCTTGTGCCACCTCCACCTGCCGTACCCATGCTACGCAGCGCTTTGGCCACCGAAACCCACTACCTTGCAAAGAAGTTCGCGCGAAGGCGCGAAGGGTTGCTCACCGACGCGAAAAACGTTGCGCCTGTGCGCCTTTGCATCAAAACAACCGCCTTCTTTGCGTTGGGGCCGCCCGCCGGACTCACCATCCCTGGCCTTGCCGACGCCGCGGCTGCCTGGCAGGTTGCGCACGCCTAGCGCACCGCGAGCGGCGTTCCACGGCAAGACTTGTTCATACCATTTCAGATTGCAGATTTTGGATTGCTGATTGCCGCGCATGGCGTTCCAATGCGTCCTGGCAGTCCTGCCGATGCGGCTTGCTCAATGCCAATTGGTATAAGAGGCCTACGCAGGAGATCCTGTGCTGTAAAGTTTGGGTCATCGTCGAGTGCATGGCGACCATGGCGCAGCAGGGGTTGACGCTACCAACCGCCTACGGCGAGCGCTGGCAGGCTGTACCTCGTTGATCGTGACACGCTATTGGCTGGCATACAAAGCGGTTGTCTCTATTCATGCATCAATGCCTGAAATCCAGCTTGCACGAAGTGCCGGTCAAATGTGAGTGCTGCTGTCATCCCAGCACGCCGCATGACAACAAAAGAAATACAGTCAACCAAGCCCCACATTTTATCCTGATACTGTCGGTAGAGCGCAAAGCCTTCAGCGAAGAGCTCAGGCGTAAGGCGGATGATCTCGACTTCATCTGATGAAAAAAAGTCGTCAATAATGGCCGTGGCTTCTGCCTTATAATTGCGGGCCAGGGCATTCCCAATTTCGAGCAGAACCGCATCGGTAACGAGCAACGGATAGCCGGCAAGTTGATCCGCAAGGGCCACAGCCTGCTCATGATATTGGTCGCGGCGGTTGACCAAGGCCACAACAAAGAGCGTATCGACAAAGATTCTACTCGACACGCTGGTCTCCATACATATACCCATCAAGATGAGCGGCAAAATCTTCCGGTGCATCAATGTGGATGCGCTTCAACTTTTCCATAAGGCTTGGTGTGCTGGAGGACTGCTTGGCCTGGGTGAACTGCTTAATCAGCGTGTACAGTTCATCCAGTTGCGCTTCGTCGATCCGATCAATCTCCGCGTAGATTAATTCTTTTGTGGTCATCGTTACCTCCGTGTGCGTCTAGTGTACCACAGGGAAGCGAACGGCACATCGGTCGCGAGGGTAGGGGCAGGGCGGTTGCAAAGTCATCCTGATTGTCCGCAGATGACGCAGATTATGACTTGCCCATCTGCGTCATCTGCGGATGCTATCTAATCCTACAGGGATTTTGCAACAGCCCTGAGGGTAGGGGTAGGGTGGCAGCCTCAGCGGAGGCAACGATATCCGCTGGCGCGACGGTGGTTGGTTTCGTGCCATACGTATTATGATGGTGCCGAGCGCCTGTCGAGGTCAACTGCCCACAAGTTCAAGGCAGGCCGAGCACGCAGGAGGCACTTGCTTGTTGCTTATTCGCTCTTGCCCTTGCTTGGCTGAACTGATTGTTTTCATGATGCGCGATCCTCCTCATCTTCGCCTTCCGGCGGGAGTGCGCTTTCACGAGCGACGACGCCTTCACGAGCAAGCCATGCAGCGGCCAAGTAGCTGCCCTGGTTCTTTTCTAATCGATGCCTAATTCTGCTTTCAATGTCGCAAGATCCATCGTTGCAGGTTCGTTCGCGCGCT
>NZ_RYFF01000101.1 GCF_004138165.1 Candidatus Chloroploca sp. Khr17 | reverse complement strand
TTGGGGCCACGAAGAAACGAAGAGCGCATGGAGCAGCCCATATTCGTTTCTTCGTAATCAGTATTCGTGGTCGGCGGTGCTACCGGGAAACTTAATTCCCAGACTATTGAGTAGACACTTTATGCGCATTCTTATCATAACAACCTACGGTTTTGATCCGGCTTTTCCCAGTCGGCCCGAGCAGATCCAGGCGCGGGCGCTGATCAGGCGCGGGCATACGGTTGTCGCGCACGAGTACCACGACCGGCGCTATCCCGGTCAGACGCCGCGTTGCGATTGGCTCGACGGGGGCATCGCGGTGCATCGCGCGCCGACGCTGGGCTTTGTTGCACCAACGTCTTTGCTGCGCCTGCTCGTCGAGACGCGCCCTGATGTCATCCATCTGCACCATTTGCGCAGCCTGCTTGGCTATCAGACCGTGCTGGCAGCGCGGCGTCTCGGCATTCCAACGGTGCTGACGGTGCATGGCCTGCTGCACGACGGCGATCTGGTGGTCGACCGCGAGCGCCCGCTCGAAGCGCCGTTACGCTACGAAAATCTGCTCACCACGCCGCAACGTCTGCTCAGATCCCTGGCGCGAGGGGCCTACCCACGACGGGCATTCCGCAACTACTTTATCCATGCGCCGCTGTTGCACGTTGACCACATCGTCGCGCTCTCGCACGGCGAACGCGACCTGCTGAGCAAGCTCGGCGTCGAGGCCGCCAAGATCAGCGTGCTGCCCAACGCGCTCGATTTCAAGCCCTACGCCGATCTGCTTGCCAGTACGGCGCCTGCGGAAAAGACCACCCACCCGACGATCCTCTTCATTGGCCAACTCGTGCCGCGCAAAGGCTTTGATCTGCTCGTGCGCGCTTTGCCAACGGTTGTGCAGGCCATCCCGGATGTACGATGCATCATGGTGAGCCACAACCAGGCCGGGGCCGCCGAGCTCCGTCGCCTCGCCGAGGCCGGTGGTGTCACCGCGCACCTCGATGTGCGTGGCCGTGTCAGCGAAGCCGAGAAGCTCCGCCTGCTGCGCGAGGCCTCCGTTGTTGTTGCGCCGAGTCGCTACGAAGGCTTTGGCATTCCATTGATCGAAGCCTTGCTCGCCGAGGCACCGGTGATCACCACCGATGTCGTCGCCTGCAACGAGGTGATCAGCCACGAACGCACCGGCTTGCTTACGCCATACGGCGATGTCGAGGCGCTGGCAGCGGCGATCATTCGCCTGTTGCGCGACCCGGCCCTCGGACGGCGGCTTGCGACCGAGGGCCGCCGCGAAGCGCTGGCCCGCTATGGCGACGACCTGCTTGCTGCGAATCTGGAACGCCTGTATGAGCAGTTATCCCATTTCAGATTGTAGCTTTTGGATTGCAGATTGAGGAGACCACGTTGGCCCGCGAGACGACACCTGCTACGCTACCCCTCACCGCAGTTGCACCTGCTGAACCGTTGCTCAGACGGCTCGGTGTGTTGCTCAGTTTCCTGCTGATTGGCGTGATCTTCACCTGGCCGATGGTGCTCTCGTGGGGGCATGGCGTGATCCAGAAGGGCGGCGTACCCGTCGATTCAGGTCAGGGCATCTGGAACCTCTGGTGGGGCTATACGGCCATCAGCCAGCGTTGGCCGCTCTTTTTGACCAGCTATCTCTTCTTTCCACAGAGTGTCGATCTCTTCTGGCAACCGGTGAGCATGCCAAGTGCCATCATGGTCTGGCCGATCATTGCGGGCTTCGGCCCCGTCGCCGGGTTCAATACGGTGACGCTGCTCTCGTTTGCGATCGGGGGCTACGCCAGTTACCGGCTCGCACGGGCCGGCGGGCTCAACGTGCTGTCGGCGTTGCTGGCCGGGTTTGTCGTCATCGCCTCGCCGTATCACCTGCAACGCATTCTCGGCGGCTCGATGGAACTGATCGCTATGCAGTGGCTGCCGGTCTATGTGCTGATGCTCATGCACGCGCTCGAACGCCAGACCATCACGGCAACCCTGGCCGCCGCCGGCGCCCTGCTGCTCACGACGCTCTCGGCGCAATACTACGGTCTCTTCAGCGCCGTCTATTCGCTCTTCCATGTTGGCCTTGTCTTGATGCTGACCCGCGATTGGGCAACACGCTGGCGGCGACTCGCCGTTGCCATTGGCATCGCGGCCATCTGGGCCAGCACGTTGCTGCTCTATGTCTGGCCGCTCGACCGCCTCGGGGCCAATACGGTGCGCAACTGGTACGAGGTGCAGGTCTTTCACAGCATGGCGCTGGTTGACCTGTTGCCCCTCAATATGCTGCACCCGCTCTGGGGCACGTGGGCCAGCCAGACGCTTGAGGCGTGGCACCCGATTGGCGTCGAGATCGGGGCCACCTTTGGCCTTGGCGTGCTCGGCCTGATGATCTATGCGTTGGTGAAGGCATGGCGACAAACGTGGCCGTGGCTCGTCTTGACCATCGTCCTGCTGATGCTCGCGCTCGGCCCCGAGCTCAAAGTCAGCGCATGGCAGACCGGCCTCCCGATGCCGTTCCTGCTGCTCGACCTCGTCACGCCCTTTCGCAACGCGAGTCGCCCAAGTCTCTTTGTGGCGCTGGCACTGTTGCCCATCGCGCTCATCGCCGGGCTTGGGCTGCAACTCCTGATGCAACGCGGGCGAAGCCTCGTCGTCCCGCTGTTCATCGGTCTGATCATCGTCGAATACCTCGTCGCCCCCTGGGCGATCGTCCCGCTGGGCAGCGACCCACGCTACGCCGCGCTGCTGCAAGCCGAGCCAGTACCGGGGGCGATCATCGAACTGCCGGTACGCACCAACGCCAGCCAGCCGATGCTCAACCAGATCTGCCACGGGCGACCGCTCGCCGGGGGCTACCTGGCGCGCACCCCCGACTATCGGCCAGCTCAGCACGCCTCAGCGTTTGCCAGCGTCTGGTACCGCACCCCGCTCAGCGCCGACATCTTCACCGCAAACCTGGCCGGCGACCTGGCGGCGCTTGGCATCACCTACGCTACCCTCGAAGCGCAAGGCCTCAACGCCAGCGACGCCGCACTGCTCGGCAGCAGCCTCAACGTACCAGGCCTCAGCCTCATCGACACCGACGAAACTCTGCGCTTCTACCGGATCGACCCGACCTACGCCCGTCCGGGGCTCTACCCCCACAACGACGACTGGTTTGCACCCGAAGGCGACGCCCAGCGCATCTGGCGCTGGATGGGGGCAAGCGCACGGCTCGGCATGCTAGCAGCCTGGAGTACCCCGGTGGTCGCGCAGTTCGAAGCCACAGCGTATGGGGAAGACCGCCCCCTGACCCTCGAGCTTGATGGGCAACCCATCGCGAGCACCGGTATCCCGACAGGAGCCTATCGCATCATCCGCGTGCTCATGCCACCCGGCACAACCACCCTCGAACTCGCTAGCCCTGCGGCCCTCGCCCCCGAAGGCCGCACCATCAGCCTCGCCGTAAGTCGTCTCACCCTCGCCACCACCACAGAAGGCGGAGGCCCCTTCGTCCCAGTGCGCCCCGTTCTGCCGCCAGGCGCACGCGCCCCGTGCCAGTAGAGAGAAACACAGCGTAGGGGCCAGCTTGCGCTGGCCCCTACGCGTGAACTATGAACTCTTCCACTTACGGCACGTAATCTTTGTCCCCACGCCCTCCTGGGACTTCAGTTCAAACTCGTCCATCAAGCGGCGCGCCCCAGGCAAGCCCATGCCCATGCCACGTGAGGTACTATAGCCATCCTGCATCACCAGATCGACATCAGGAATCCCAGGCCCCTGGTCTTCACACACAATTTCAATGCCTTTTCGCCCACTCTTATCAATCTCTCTCACCGTCACCTTCCCGGTACCGGCATAGAGAAACACATTGCGGGCGAGTTCACTCACCGCAGTTGCAATGCGCGCCTGATCAATCGCGCCAAAGCTCATCGCCTTGGCCAGATCACGCGCCATCGTGCGCGCAATGACAATATCAAGATCGCTGCGGACGACCGCCGTCTTAGGCTGGGCCATCGTCGCTCTCCTCAGTTAGGCGCTGCATCATACTCAGCCCCTTCTCAAGGTTCAGGGCTGTCAGTACGCGTGGCAACTCAAGACCTAACTCAACCAGGGTAATCGCCACCGCCGGTTGCAACCCGGTGAGCACGACGCGTGTCCCCATCAGACCTGCCATCGCGGCAATATCGGCAATCAGGCGGCCAATGAAACTGTCAACCACATCAAGCGCCGTCAGGTCAATGATCACCCCGCGGGCCCGCGTATCATAGATCTTCTGCAACAGATCATCTTTGAACTGCACCGCCGAGGCATCATGTAACGAAACCTGGATGGAGGCGATCAGAATGTCCCCAATTTTGAGGATCGGTATGCGCAGGCTATCCAACTGCAACTCCCTTGTTACATTCCTGACAAGACAAGCACGAGAAAGATCATCGCCCCGGCGAGCAGGGGCACGCTCAGATTGTCGGTTCCGGCGGGCGAAACGGCTTCCGCAACCGTTGCCACCAACGCCCCCGCGAACGCGGCCGTAAAGGCCATGCCCGCACCGAGGGGCGCACTTAAAGGCGACAGCGCCGAGCCAGGGACAAGCAAGAGGGTCAGGAACATCGCAAGCGTACTCGCCACCAGCATCGCTGCCGACCCCTCGAACGAACGCGTACTCCCCAGAACCGTATACTTATGACGGCCAAACCGCCGCCCGAGCAACGAGGCCATCGAGTCACCCCAGGTCATCGCCATCGTACCGGCGGCGGCAATATAGCCGCGATCGTCCGGCGCATCGGTTCGCCAGAAGGCGACAAAAAGGATCGTGATCGCAAGGGCAAAATAGACGGTACCTGGGGTACTATCCTCGGCATCCATCGCACCAAGCACTTTGTAGCGCCACAGAATATAGTTGATGAAAATAAAGGTCGCAAACGGGATAATACCGATATACCAGGTATCAAAGAGGGCCAGTACCCCAAAGACCCACATCCCGGCACCAATATGAACGATCTTACGAGTGAAGTCTTGCGGATACCCGCGCCAGCGGCGCACCGCCTCGGCAAGAAAGAGAAGCCCCCCGGCGTATACATACGAGATGCCTAAAGCGATCCAATCACGTGTGGTCATACCTGTCTACCCTGCAGAAGGAAGGTCGCGCTTGCCCCAATCATACTGCCTTCAACGCCACACGTCAAAATCAGCTATAAAAATCAGTAAACCCATCCTGATCAAGGCGTTCAAGCATGCGCTGCAGTTTGCTCGCACTCGCCGGATAGAGGGCCGCCGCCAGTTGCGCAGGAGCAATCCGGTTGGCGCGCCCCCACTGAGCAGCCTCAAGCCCAAGGCAGAAACTCAAGAGTTCGGTCAGCGCCCGCCGCAACCGGGGGCTATCTTCCCCACGCAGGCGCGGCAAGATTTTCTGCTTGAGTTGCAGGTCAAACGCCTGCGGCACCGACAAGGTTCCGCTCGCCTGTGTCACAAACTGGAGCATCGCCGCCAGGGTGCGATAGCCTACGGGTTGGCCAGCGTCGGTGAGGATGCGCTGCACTGCGACCAGCAACGCCCAGAGTTGATCGTCAAGCGGGGCGGGGTAGGTCGCACGAAACCGGTCGAGATCAACTTCGGTCAATTCGATCACATTCGCCCGGTCGAGCACCTTGTCGCTCAGCGCAAAGGTGCTCTCATCAACATTGACCGTACCAATCAGGCGCAGATTCGTCGGCAAGCGCACAGGATTGCGCACCACCCCGCCGCCCACCAGCGCCACCTCGTCAACTGGTGCCCCCAGGTCAAACAGGCCTTCCACGGTCTCCATCGCCGACAGGATCGGGGCCAGATAATATTCGGGGCGGGCCAGGTTGAATTCATCGAGGCAGACATAGTAGAACTGTTGCGGATCGGCAGCAGCCTGCAAGAGAAAGTGGAGAAACGGGGTCGCGTGGTACTGGCCGGTCAGCGCATTGTAGTACCCCAGCAGATCGCGGGCATTATGCCAGTCAGGTTGCACGGCAACCAGCAAGTAATAGGGGTTGGGTTGCCCATCACCGAGACCATAGACTGCATCGGCATAGCGGCGGGTCAGGCGCGTTTTGCCGGTACCACTGATCCCGGGCAGAATCACCAGCGGGCGTGTCTGCAGCGCAATATGATACGCCCGCAAGGTCACATCATCCAAGGCGAAGCCATCCTGGTACACCCGGTCAGCGATCACCTCAATCGGGGGCAAGCCCTGCGGCAGATACGGCTGCCGCATTTCGCGCACACGCAACGCCCCGGTTGGAGCGTGCGTTTCGGCCTGTTCCATCACCGCTTCATTGAGCAAGACCAGTGCCAGCACATCATCCGTCAGGCGCTGGGCAAGATCGTCCGGCATAGTGGCCCAGGGATAGACAAACCCGGCCCAGAGATAATTGGCCCGCCGAGAAGCAAGGTAGCGTTGAAGCCAGAGCGGTGCCGATGCACCATCGGCCATAGCGAGCCCAAGGTCGGTGGTGCCAGGCGCAAACCGAGCCTGGCCCTCGTACGCAACACGCTCAACCAGGGGAGCCCAGACCGCCCGCCCGGTCTCCCAGACCCGCGCAAGATTGGGCTTACGCACCCGCCAAAGCTGCAAGCCAACCAGGATCGCCTCTTCCACGCCACTCACCGCCAACAGCACCCCAGCGCCTCGCGGCGGACGATCAAAGGCCACCCAGTAATCACTGATCGCCTCGCGGCGGCCACGGCCGCGATGGAGATAGCGCTGGCTCTTAAAACTCACCTCATAGAGCGGCCAAAAGCGCGGATAGCGTTGCGCCGCAGCGGCAGCGATCTGCTCGGCAAGCGCTGCAAGCACGGGATGCAGCACCGTCTGCACGGCAACCCAGCGTTCAGCGACCCCCTCGGTACGCAGCGCCGCCAGCGCCTCACGCGGAAACAGACTACTCATCTAGGCTCAATACTTTGCGCATACGCTCACGCAGCGCCGCCAAAGCGCTATAAATTGGCATGCCTGACATCAGAAACATTGCACCGTTGCGCCATTGCGTCAAAAAATCTGGCTTTTTAAAAAAGGATTGCATCTAAGCCGTAGGAGGCTTGAAATAGCGGCGATCAGAGCCAAACGAGTCGAAGCTTTGCGGCTCACTACCCTCAGATGGGCCAAACTGAGCATAAAGCAACTCAAGCATCGCGTGCAACTCGGTACACAACTCCTCAAACGTCAGCGCGAGCAACTCCACATCATAGAGCGCATCATCAAGGCTCCAGATCCGCAGTGCCGAAACGCCCTGCACCCGCGCCATGCCATCGACATCAAAGGCCAGCACCCCATCAACACGCATCACCTCGTGCTCTTCAACCAGCGTCCCGTGCAACTCCTGAACCGCATGGGCGAGCAACGGCAGGGCAGCGACATCACGCTGTTGCAGCGGCGTCAGCGGCAGGTAATAGATCACCTCAACATCAAGCGAGGGCCCCGTACGCGACCGGGCAAAGAGGCGCTCATCAACAAAATGCTCGATATCATCAAGCGAATCGGCGCCCCGCAACGAAAAAACCGTAAACTCAGGGGACCAGCGAAAAGCCACCACTGCCCGCAGAGAGGGTTCTTCGGGGCCATGATCATCTTCAACCCCATCAGGCAAACAAGTAATACTCAAACTACGCCCCAGGGCGTGGGTATCGATCAATTCTTGAGTATACGCGATGTTCAGCCCCGCTCGCTCAATCGCCCCGAGCAACACCGCTACAAAATTCTCATACGTCAACATGGAGCATTCCTTCTCTTGTATACCTCCTATTATACACGGGGAACGATTGCCATGGGCATCAAAGTAGGAGCACGGCTTGCCCGTGCCCGCGCCGCCGCGCCACCCGCCACGCCCCATGGAAGAAGGGCACGGCACCGCCGTGCCTCCCCGCCGCGCCCCCGTACGGGCACGGCGCCGCCGTGCCTCCCCGCGCCCGATGCCCCGCCGAACGGCCGCCGGGCGCAGCAGC
>NZ_RYFF01000100.1 GCF_004138165.1 Candidatus Chloroploca sp. Khr17 | reverse complement strand
AAGTTCTGGCCGGTCAGATCGCCGCTGACGGTCACACTCAGACTGGTCGGGCTAAAGCTGAAACCGTCCTTGCTCGGCGTGAGCGTATAGCTGCCGGCGGGCACGCCGCTGATGGTGTAATCGCCACTGCTCGTGGTATGCGCAAGGCGCGTACCGTCGCTGATGGTCACGTCGCTGAGACCGTTGCCATTGGCGTCGGTGACGCGCCCGCTGATGCTGTAGGTCGCTGGAGGAATGAGCGTGCCAGTGAAGTTCTGGCCGGTCAGATCGCCATTGACGGTCACACTCAGACTGGTCGGGCTAAAGCTGAAACCGTCCTTGCTCGGGGTAAGCGTGTAGCTGCCGACGGGCACATCGCTGATGGTGTAATCGCCACTGCTCGTAGTATTCGCAAGGCGCGTACCGTCGCTAATCGTCACGCTGCCAAGCCCGTTGCCGTTGGCGTCGGTGACGCGCCCGCTGATGGTGAAAGTGAGCAGGGTCGCGGTGAAGTTCTGGCCGGTCAGATCGCCATTGACCGTCACACTCAGACTGGTCGGGCTAAAGCTGAAACCGTCCTTGCTCGGCGTGAGCGTATAGCTGCCGGCGGGCACATCGCTGATGGTGTAATCGCCACTGCTCGTAGTATTCGCAAGGCGCGTGCCGTCGCTGATGATCACGCCACCAAGCCCGTTGCCGTTGGCGTCGGTGACGCGCCCGCTGATGGTGAAGGTCGCGGGAGTAAAGAAAAAGCGAGGCCAGAAGCCAAGTGCAGCACGATAGCCGGTGCTTGTGGCGTAGCTACCGCTGGCGATGGTCTGCCCTGCTGTACTGTTCAATCGATAATTGCCCGACTGATGCGACTCACCACTGATCGCGCTCACATCTGAGCGCAGGCGGTAGCTGGCGGAGGATGGCTGAGCAGGATAGAAATCCAGGCGGGTGCTCTGCTCGACGGTCTGGGAGAGGTTGCCCGCCCGGTCGCGGAACTGTACGCAGACACGGGCCGTGTCGCCGTGCTGACCAACGGCCTGCCACCAGATGCGAGGCTGAAAGGGCTGCCAGGCACCCAATGAGTCACACGTACTGCCCACGCGCACGTCCTGGACACCGCTATGCTGATCAGTAGCAGTCAGGTCGAGCGGCATACTGACACTGCTGGCGGTCGCCCAGCCATGATTCAGCGTAAACGACCCCGTTGGCGCAACGGTATCAACGGTAAACGACCAGATGTTGGTGAAGTCACTACTTGTGCCACCATCGCCTGATCGTACTTTCCAGGTGTAGGTGCCAGCCGCAAGATTCGTGAGGGTAAAGCTTGGTTCACGGAACCACTCTTGCTGAACAATCGGCTGACTCTGTCCCTGACGATAGACTATAATTGAGAAATCGCGGTAGGGGTTTGGCTTATTGTCGGGGTCGCCATTGTCCTTCCATGACAGTGTGACACTGGTACTGCTGCTGGCGCTGCCGTCGGCGGGAGACAAGAGGGAAGGCGGGTTGGGGGGGCGGTTGGCTGGTTGAAGACTCCGTCGAGCATCAATGAAGCTAGAGGGATTAACCCATCCTTGGTCTGATGGTCGTTCTGTCGATATTCCTCGGCTTCCCCCCCAATAACCAGGTCCAGGGGGAAACGAAGTGCTATTTACTGGTGATTTGACATAGAAATTCCTGATCTCGAAGTGAAGGTGTGACCAACCTCCCTGATCCCAGATTGTTGCGATCTGCTGCCCTCTGCTCACACTCTGATTTGCTGAAACACTCGCTGCCACATGCCCATACATCGAATACCAGATTTCACCATTTGGCAACTGGTGCTCAACAATTACAACATCACCGGGGTAGCCCGCATAAGCTGCATATTTAACAATACCAGTACCTATTGCGTAGACTGGCAGCCCTATTCCAGCAGCAAAATCTCCTCCGCATGGCCCCCAGTCTTGTCCAGCATGAAAACTGTCATATATTTTACCATTTGCCTCGTATAAGTAGGCACCAAAATTTTGTGCCACACACCACCCATTATGATCAGGCGGTTCAAGAGGATAATCGAAACCGTCTACAATTTGCTGAAGTACAACAATAGGTTGCTGCATTTCTTCATTATCTTGTAGCTTATCCATCTGAAATGCGCCATATGCTACCGATCCAACCCCAAACTGCATGGCTAGCAGCAGATTTACTACCACCATTAGGGCGATAAAACTTCGTGTGACCACATTCGCTTTCATGATGACTTCCTTTGCATTACAAGAATGCACATGTATGGCTTAGGGGGTGTCACCAACTATCGCGGTTGGCAACACCCTTGTATCCCGGGGTCGGAGGTGTATAACGGTCTGAGAAGGCACCTTACGCAATGGAAGGTAACTTTCTCAGAGTTCTCTAGGCAAGGATGTGTCTACAAGCCAGCGATGATCGATACTTTTCTGCCACCACGATCATCAGTCCCCCCCCGAAACCCAAATTGCAAGTCAGCATTAACTTCTTCGGTACGTGCTCTGATTTGCAATCGCAAATCACCACCCCTGAAATTCGATACGACGCTGTGAAGTGCGAATTCGACGTATTGTCCGTCCATCTTAAAGAGGGTATGGGTTGGTATTCTGGTAAGAACCACACCATCTGTCTCCAACCACAAAGTTCCAGCAGAACCAGCAGATGGTTCTAACCTTCCAGTTAATGTTGCCATTACAAACACATCACCAGCCGGTAAATTATTGAAAACAACCTCACTAACGAGAGTGTTTTCATTAGCCCCTTGAATGCGGACATATTGATTATCTGTGGCATGCAAAGCAACAATGGTTTGCTTGCTACTGCTAATACTTCCATCTGGTACCGTCCCTGCCACGGTCGCATAGCCCCCATTTAAGCGTTCCCGTGGCGACATCTCGGCATCGCCGTTTACGCTGATGCCTAGCCACAGTGGTGCGCCAAACAGGTTGACTGGGATCGGGGTTACACTGCCCAGGGCGACGTTGAACAGGCCGTTGCTCACTGGCACGGCATTGCTCCCACTACGCTGCTCCGTCCATACCGCTGTGCCGCCCGTAGACGCGGTATAGAGATTGAAGGTCATCGGTAGGGTGGCGCTGACCGGCGTACCACCAGGGTTGGTCAAATGGCCCTGGTAGCTGATGGTGGTCGTTGTCGCGTTACCAGCAGGTGCCGCTTGCCACGTTGGGCCGGCCAGCGTGCTGGTGGCGATCATCGCGGCTGCAAGCAGTAGGATGCTCAGGCCGTTTGCGAGCAGGAGTGTGCGGAAGGTGACGGTGCGGTTCATGGGATCATTCCTCTCGTTATTCGATCAATATGGCACAAGCATTTCAGCTGTCACTACAGATAGCAAGCCAATTAAAAGGCATCCCCTGACCATCGCTCCAGCTTTTTCCGTTATCAAGGTGGAAAAAAGCTGTGAAACCGTCTGGTCGTCCGGCTACGATAGGGATAACATCGGCATGATACGTCCAGGATGGTTGTAGAAAAACCTGAAAATGGTGTTTGCATAGATGCCCAGCCATAGTGGTGCGTTGAGCAGGCTGACCGGGATCGGGGTTACACTGCCCAGGGCGACGTTGAACAGGCCGTTGCTCACCGGCACGGCGTTGCTCCCAGTCCGCTGCTCGGTCCATACCGCTGTGCCGCCCGTAGGCGCGGCGTAGAGGTTGAAGGTCATCGGTAGGGTGGCGCTAACCGGTGTGCCGTCAGGATTGGTCAAATGGCCCTGGTAGCTGATGGTGGTCGTTGCGGTGCTACTAACCGTGTTGGCAACATTGGAATTAGCCAAGGTATTTGAGGCTAAAAGCATGAAGGCAACCAGGCAGAGGGTTACTGTGTTGATCGCAATTTGCGTGCGAAAGGTAATTGATCGGTTCATCTGATGAAGCCTTTCCTGGTATGAGCTCGATTTTCTAGATGGCAACGCTTTTGTCAGACGGCGCCCTGGCAATGTGCTTTTATGAACCGAATCGTAGCCTGATTTCTTTTCCATCGCTACCTGTCATTCTTGAGTGAGAAGAAAGTCCTACCTGTCAGTAGTCCTTGCCCCTAATTGTTGTGTCAAGTTCACTGTGGTCGTCTCTGTCTCCTCTTTCCTCTTTCCTCTTTCCTCTTTCCTCTTTCCTCTTTCCTCTTTCCTCTTTCCTCCTTCCTCCCACACTATGCCTCCCTCTGCCGGTAGTACTCCACCGCAGCAGCTGTGCGGTTGGACACCCCGAGCTTGTGGCAAGCATGCAGCAGGTGCTGCCTAACGGTGGAAATGGACACGTCCAGGTGGGTCGCAATCGCATCGTCACGCAAGCCCTCTGCCACGAGATCAAGCACGCGGCACTCCTGCGGGCTCAGTGCGACCTGCTTCTGCCGTGCGCCGTCACCGACGGGTAGCCAGTAGCGCACGGCGTAGCGCACCGCTGCTGCCGTGCGGTTCGGCGCACCCAGCTTCACGCAGGCGTGCCGCACATAGTGGCGTACCGTCCAGGGGCTGAGGAAGAGCCGTGAGGCGATCTGTCGGTCACTGGCACCACGGGCTACCAGGGTCATCACGTCGTGCTCGCGTGTGGTCAGGAGGTTGTCGGAGTGGGAAGTCATTGGGTTGATCATCTCTGAACTGCCGCTGCCCGTGCCACTATCGGGATCTGTTCCGCTTGGCCTCGGTTGGTTCGTTGTTGTTCGCTTCTCGCTATGTTCAACCAGTTCACCAGACGTTTTCCAACGTCAGATGACGCGATGCGGGGATCAGAAACGGTTCACACTTGGGGGAAAGCACCACCCTGGGAGCGCGGGCGGCTCGCCCGCTCTGGTCTGGATGCGGGCGAGCCGCCCGCGCTCCCAGGAGAAATGTGAACAGTTACGATCAGAGAGACGTTTGCACGATGCTCATGCCAAGATATATAATCTGTCTTCACGGCACGACTATCGTTGGCGCACGCTATGTTCGGGGTTTGGTCACTCTCTGAGGATCGTGAGGAAAGCTGTGGTTCTGATGCGCGGCCTCTGGCAGATGAGCCGCCCCCTCATTTTGCCGAGCGGGGTGCTGGCCTATGCGGTGGGGGTTGCCATGGCCAGGTACGCAGGCCACCCGATCATCTGGGGCGATCAGGCGCTTGCGTTGACCCTCACGATGCTGGCTAACCTAGCGGCTCACTATGCGGATGAGTATGCTGATGCTGATACCGATGCGCTTGCGGTTCACACGGGTATCTCTGGCGGAAGCGGCGCGATTGCCGCAGGGCTCGCCACGCGCACGCTAGCGCTGAACGCTGCACTCTTTGTGAGCGCCCTGACGATCGTGGGTGGTATCGGAGCGGTGCTCAGTGGTCGGTTGCCTCTGGCGGCCGGTCTCATCCTGCTGATTGGTCTCATCGGCGGCTGGGCCTACTCGCTGCCGCCCCTGGCGCTCGAGCGGCGCGGATTGGGCGAGATCACGAATGCCCTGCTCGGCGGCCTCCTGATGCCCTTGATGGCCTATGCGACCGCTGCCCACCACGCGCCGCCGCTCGAGGTCTATCTCCAACTCGCCCCGATGGTGGCGGCTGCGCTCACCTGCATTCTGGGGGTGCATTGGGCCGACCGCAACGCCGATGCCCTGGTTGGCAAACGCACCCTGGCGGTCATTCTCGGCCAGCGGCTGCGCTGGCTTTGGTGGGCATGGATTGCCCTGGCTTATCTGCTGCCCCTGCTGCTAACGCCGCACATCATCCCCCCCGCCGTCGCGCTTGCGGGCCTGCTCACGCTGCCACTCGGCCTGTATGTTGGCTTCCGTGCGACCCGTACCGACTCAGCCGCGCCGGGCGCGGGGCTGATGATCGCGTTGATGCTCGCCCATACCGTTGCCTACTGGGTCTGACCCATCGAGGGGCAAGCAACCCATCTGGTGCCTCTAGGCCCAGGCTTTTGCCAGGAAGGTTGAACCCTGTTGACGCAAAGGCGCAAAGGCGCAAAGCTGTGCATGCAGCTCCCTAGCCCCAAGACGGTGCAAAGAAGCTAACGCGAAGCCGCGAAGGCGCGAAGGGTGACGCTCACCGACGCAAAAACCTTTGCGCCTTTGCGTCAAACAAACCACCGCACAGTGACGCGCAAGCGCTTTCGGTGACTGACGATGGACGTTACGCTCCAGCTTTCTGCTGATTCAGCCAGGCCGTCAGATCGCTGAGGGTGTCAAACTCCAGCAAGGCCTCACTTAACGTGAGTAACTGTTCGGGCGTCAAGGCCAAGACCTCACGTTGGGTGGCCTCAGGCAACCGTCCAAGTTTGCGCGTGAGTTGGCGAAGGAGCAAAGCCTGGCGTTCCTCTTGCCGCCCTTCTTGCCGCCCTTCCTTCCGCCCTTCCTTCCGCCCTTCTTGCCGTCCTTCTTCCCGCCCCTTCAATTCCCATTCTGTGATCAGTTCCACGACTGCCTCCTGGATTGGTGTCTGCCATGTGGCAACTTCCGCCTCAAACCGACGGGTCTCGGCGTCATTCAAGGGGAGATAGATGCTGACAAAGGCGGCCAGCATCCGCCGCTGCGCCGCTGTCACGGGCAACCCCGTCAGCATGCGCAGACAGGCTGCTTTGACCTGCCAGCGTTCCTCACGCGGAATCCGCATGCGCGCCATCAAGGCCGCCGCCAGGGGATTCGTACTGCTCAGATAGGCGCGCCAGTCCAACTGGTTCAATTGTATCATGAGGTACTGGAACCGGAGCACGTCATGGCGGCCAAGCGTGACCTGATGCCGATCCGGGGCCAACCGACGTGGGCTGGGATACGAACAGAGCGCGATCGGATAGATTGGAACGTCGTACCGGTCAGAGAACCGGGCAAAGTAGCGAAACATCCGGCGGGGCAACTGGGCATCGCGCTGAGCTTGATGTTCCAGATGAATGAGGAAGGTCGCCAGCCCCTCGCGCCCCTGCGCCTGGATCACGAGGTCGGCGGTGTGGCGGTCAGGATCGAGCAAGTCCACAAACGACTCGGGCGCGAGCAGGATCAGTGTGTCAGGGTCAAGCAGCGCGAGGATATCCGCAGCAAAGAGGTCGAGAAACTCGCCGAGAAACGAGCTGAGCAGTTGCTTGAAGATGCCATCATGATCGAGCGCCATCGCGTGCCCTCAGTGGGAACAAGGCTCGTCCCGTGCGGGTGAACGCGGAACGAGCCAGAAAAGAACGTATGTGCGATGCTATCATACCACAACCCTCGTACGCACGCAAGCCGAGTCGTATGCACCTCAGGGCTACGCTGAAAATGAGGGAGCCAAGTTCCCCCATTTTCAGCGCAGCCCTGGTATGCACCTACCTTGGCGCACAGGCGCAAAGCTGCGTATAGAGCTCCCTGGCCCCAAGACGTTGCAAAGAAGCTCACGCGAAGCCGCGAAGCCGCGAAGGGTGACGCTCACCGACGCAAAAACCTTTGCGCCGTTGCGCCTTTGCGTCAAAAGAGCCGCCTTATTTGCGGTGAGCGATGACGGATGAGCGACGTCCAGCGTCGTGCGGTGCGCTGCTGCGCGGCCAATGGTCAGTGGGCCTAGCTTGGAGTGTCACAACATGTGATGACTCCTCTCTGTATGCGATAACAACATCGTTTTTATCTTCGCCGAGGGCATGGGATTGAGTTTCTCTATGCCCCGTGTTATAGTAGGCGAAACGATGACACAATGATGAGATTGTCGAGTTTCTCCTCATTGGTGTCGTGGATGTGCCGGTGACGATCGAGGAAGCCTCCACCACGCTCGACGAGTGCCAGCACCTCAAGCAGAAAGAGCTCCAGACAGGTCTCACAGACCTGTGAGGTCTTAGGTTTTAGCTAGGAACTGGCCATGTCCAAGCCACCTCAACTCCAGCCAGGCAGCTACTATCATATCTATCACCGGGGGAATAACCGCGAGCATATCTTCCGCGAAGAGCGCAACTATCGCTACTTCCTGGATCTCTACACCCGCCACATCCACCCGATCGCCGATACATTCGCCTATTGTCTGATGCGCAATCATTTGCATCTGCTGGTACGGATGAAAGCTGCACCGCCGCCCGACCAGCAAGCTAGCAAGCTCTTCAAGCCTTCACAGTCGTTTGCTAACCTCTTCAACGCTTATGCCAAAGCGATCAATAAGGCATATGGACGGAGTGGAAGTCTGTTTCAAGAGCGTTTCGGACGGATCGAGGTCACTACGGAGCGCTACCTGTCGACCCTGGTGGTTTACATTCATAGAAACCCCCAGAAACATGGTTTTGTCACACACTACAGCGAGTGGCCGTGGTCTTCCTACCACACACTTTGCGGGCATCAGGAAACCAAGCTGGATCGGGCTAGCGTCCTGAGTTGGTTTGGCGGCCAGTCACAATTCATCGCCTTTCACCATGAGGTGATCGATGAGCAGGCGCTATCAGTATTTATTGATGAGGATGGAGATATGGGATAGAGACCTGTGAGGTCTCGCCATGCCGATCAAGGAGCACGCGATGAAAAGACCTCACAGGTCTTCTCGCCCCGATGAGGGTCTCGTCCAGACCTGTGAGGTCTTGCCATGCCGATCAAGGAGCACGCGATGAAAAGACCTCACAGGTCTTCGCGCCCGATGAGGGTCTCGTCCAGACCTGTGAGGTCTTGCCATGTCGATCAAGGATCACGCGATGAAAAGACCTCACAGGTCTTCTCGCCCCGATGAGGGTCTCGTCCAGACCTGTGAGGTCTCGCCATGTCTCGCCATG
>NZ_RYFF01000099.1 GCF_004138165.1 Candidatus Chloroploca sp. Khr17 | reverse complement strand
GCAAGCCGGCCCGTGTTTGTTCGGTGTGGTTACCCAAAATCGGGTTGGACGATCTGGCTGGGTAGTCTAAACGTCAATATATTGACCCTCGTATTTTTAGTGTTGGCGATCTTCGTTACTGGGAAGAAATCGTGAAGTCGCAAGACTTAGAGGAAGAGGAAGACAATGACAATGGCTGATTTTGAGGTAGCTTACCGTCTCGCAGCAGACTTAGCAGGCGCAAAAGTTGATGTCAATGAGGCCCAGAAGGTATTGGCTTATGTCCGTACTCAAGATGAGGGCCGTGCTCTCTTCGATTATCTGCGAACTATTAATGACAGTGGTGGTGAAGTCATAGTGATTCGCTCGAACCAGACGCTAGACTATTATCGACAATTACAGATCGCTTGTGAACGGCACTTGCGTCCGTTACAGAATGACTTCAATAGCTTGATCCAGACATTTGCTTGGAGCCTGCGTCTATTACGCTACTATCGGGCAGTACCAGATGTTTTGCCGTCTGCTCTGCAACCAAATACCTCAGATGAACCTAAACATGAGCGTAAAAATGAACCTGCCTTTGCTGTCCCAGAGGTTGGTGATATCTTTACCGACAAGATTTTAGAGGTGGGTGAAGCGGGGGTCGTGCTTCAGGTGCCTGGCTTTGCGGTTGAAAAGGTTGTTGCGCTGATAACGCCAGAGCATAAGGGTACGCGTAAGTATCGGGCCAACAAAGATACGGCTCGTGTTGAGGTGATCGGTGTGCGCACGCTGAAAAATGGACGGGTGATGCTTGACGTGAAGCCCGCACCGCGTCCAAAGAAGGAGTAAACCCATGCCTACCATTCTGCTCGTGACCGTTGGTGGTTCGAGTGCGCCAGTTGTTGGTGCAATTGCTGCCTATCAGCCGGATTATGTTGCGTTTATTGCCTCAAAAGACCAGCCCGATCCGCCCCGTTCTGGGAGCTATGTGACGGTGGATGGCCCTGGTGAGCCGTGTGATGTGCGCCCTGAGCAGAAGTGCCCGCATTGCAAGACGGTGATTGCGCCGCGCCAGAGCAAAGCTTCGCTGGTGGCGCAGGCCGGGCTTGCACCTGGTAGGTATGAGGTTGTTCAGGTTGAACCTGATGATCTGAATGATGCGTATGGTACGTTGCGCACCGTTTTTGCCGATCTGCGTCAGCGTTTTCCTCAGGACGATCTGGTTGCTGATTATACTGGCGGGACGAAAACCATGTCGGCGGCGCTGATGCTGGCGGCACTGGAACGAGGTGATTGCAGTTTGTCCTTGATGACGGGTCAGCGTAGTGACCTGCAACGCGTGGATGATGGCACGGAACTGGCGACGGCGGTTGATGCGCGGAGTTGGCGGGTGCAGCGGAGTCTTGCGCTGGCCGAAGAGCTGTTTGATCGCTTTG
Organism: Candidatus Chloroploca sp. Khr17; assembly: GCF_004138165.1. Classification (GTDB taxonomy): domain Bacteria; phylum Chloroflexota; class Chloroflexia; order Chloroflexales; family Chloroflexaceae; genus Chloroploca. The sequence continues at coordinate 7,374 of NZ_RYFF01000099.1, read as the reverse complement.
ATTACGCGGCGGCTCAGCGCAGTCTTGAGGGGGTTGTGCGCGATGTTGGCCTGACTCCTCTGTTGCGGGCTTCCGTGCAGCGTCGTGTCCAGCTCTGCCGGGGCTTTGATACCTGGGATCGTTTTGACCATGCAGGCGCTTTTACGCTGCTGCAATCCTTTGCACAGGCGCTTGGCCCGACCTGGCAAGCCTTGCTTGCGCTGACCGGGCGCGGCAAGACGACGGGTTTTGCGCCGGTCTTTGACCTGTTGCAGAATGCCGAGCGGCGGGCGGCTGCATCGCATCATCGCTTTGACGATGCCGTAGCGCGGCTCTACCGGGCGATTGAGTTGCTGGCGCAGGTGCAACTTGAACGACGGCATGAGCTTCGATCTGGCGATCTCGACGTGGCGAAGTTGCCCGAAGCCCTGCGTCCAACCTATGAAATGCGGCGGCATGAGGGCAAGGTGCGTCTGGGGCTTCAGGATAGCTATGCCCTGCTGGTGGCCTTGAATGATCCGTTGGGGGTTGCGTTTACCCGCGTGCAAGGCCCGCTTGCCAATGCGTTGCTGAGTCGTAATCAGTCGATCTTGGCCCATGGGTTGACACCGATCACCGAGCGTGAGTACCGGTCGCTTGCCGAACACGTCGAGACGTTGCTGATGGTGGCCGCTGAGCTAGGGGTGCGTCTGGGTCAACGTCCCCGACAGTTTCCGCCGATGCGTGATATTCTGCCCTAAGACAAGGATTTAGGAGCTAGAAAATAGGAAATAGCCGAGCGCATCAGGATGCGATGGATGCCTCCAAACTGTAAAGTAGCCTGAAACCTTGCCTAAGGTTATGACGCTCCGTATCGGAGCCTATAAGGAGTTCACCATATGTTCCAGGGTCTGTTTGGCAATGCGTCTGAGGTTGATGCGGCGAAGCTTGAGCAAGAGCTTGGGCCGCTGTTGGTTGAGGGTGAGCAGTTGGTGCGCGGCTTTCGGGTGCTGCGCGATATGTTTGTCTTTACGTCCAAGCGCTTGATCTTGATCGATAAGCAGGGCACGACGGGGCGAAAGGTCGAGTACCATTCGATTCCGTATAAGGCGATTACCCATTTTGTGGTCGAAACCGCAGGTACGTTTGATGGCGATGCCGAGTTGAAGATCTTTCTTTCGAGCAATCCGGTGCCGATCGAGCGTGAGTTTAAGCGTGGTACCGATATTGTTGGGGTGCAGCGGACGTTGGCGACGTTTGTGTTGGGGTGATTGGGTATCGGGTATCGGGGATTGGGTATCGGGTATCGGGTGTCGGGTGTCGGGTGTCGGGTGTCGTGGCACGGCGGACGCGGCGGGCACGGCGCGATCGTAGGGCCGAAGCACGCGCGACGCCCGGCGCGTGGTGCAACCCACGCGCGTGGGGCGCGTGCTTCGGCCTTACGGCCATGGGGTGGGCACGGGGCCATCGGGCATCGGGGATCGGGGCACGGCGGTGTCGGGGCACGGCGGCGCCGTGCCCGTACGGGGGGCATCTGGGCACGGTACCACCGTGCCCATACGGGGGGTATGATGCGCAAAGCGATTTCGGCGTTGGGGACAAGCGTGTATCAAGAGACGACCTATTGCTGGGAGGGGCAGTGCTGCACGACGCCGTTTATGGCGGAGGCGACGGTGCGCTTGTTTCAGCCTGATCAGTTGTTGGTTTTGTTGACGCCAGCCGCAGCTCAGAAGACCTATCCTGCGTTGCAGCAGCGCCTCGCCGGGGTGGTGCCGCTGCAGCCGCTGTCGATCCCCGACGGCCACGCCGAGCAGGAGTTGTGGCAGGTCTTTGGCGTCCTGGCCGAGGCGATTGAGCCTGGCGATCAGTTGATTTTTGATATTACCACTGGCTTTCGTTCGTTGCCGATGCTGGCGTTGCTGGCGGCCAATTTTGTGCGTACGGTGCGTCAGGCGACGGTCGAGCGGATGATCTATGGGGCGTTTGAGGCGCGCCACGCTGGTCAGACCCCGATTTTTGATCTGACGCCTTTTCTGGCGCTGCTTGATTGGACGACGGCGACGGATACGTTGCTGCGCTATGGTCGCGCTGATGATCTGGCGGAACAGGTGCGCCAGACGCCCGCTTCGTCGCAGCCGTTCCCCCCTGGGCAGGCTCGTCAGCTTGCCAATCAGCTTGCGGCGTTGACCAGTGCCCTGCAGACGGTGCGCCCCGCAGAGGTGATGGAGAGTGCCGCGCAGTTGGAGCGGCGGCTCGAGGCGCTTGAACCGCACCGGGTGGCTGAACCACAGGTGGCGCCGTTTAGTCTCTTGCTTGACCGGATCGCGACTGAGTATACGCCACTGGCGCTGGATCAGCCGCGCTCGTCGCACCAGGGTGCGGCCGTGCTGCAACGCAAGCTGCGCATGATCCGCTGGTACCTTGATAAGGCGATGCCGGTGCAGGCGATGACGCTGGCGCGTGAGTGGCTGGTCTCGCTCGTGGTGGTGCGCCGTGGGCAGGCGTTGTTTGCGTATCAGGCGCGCACTGAGGCTGAGCAGTGGTTGAATGATAAGCCGGAAGCACCTGTGCTTGATGCGGTGATGCCGGATCGCGTGGTTGTGCGCCAGATCTGGAAGGAGACGATCCAACTGCGCAATGATCTCGCCCATACGGGCATGCGGCGAAGCGCGGCGCGAGCTGCGACGGTGATTCGTAATGCGGAAGGGATCTATGTGCAGTTGCAAGGGTTGGCGGGGTAGGGAGTGGGAAAGGGAGTGTCGGCTTCAGTCGGCTAATGGTTTTACAGGAAATGATCCGCTATGCGCCCAATGCCGTGGGGCTGAAGCCCTCGGCTCGGGGAAGCGAAGCCCGCCTTCGCGGTCTATACCGGATTAATTTCTGGAAGACCATAAGCCGGCACTCCAGAATACCAGGAAATTTAGGTTGCAAATTACTCGGTGGTGTGTAACGTACGTTTTCTGGTAGCGCCGCCGACCACGAATATTGAGAACGAATAAACGAATATGGGCTGCCCCATGCGCTCTTCGCTTATTCGTCCCCCCATTCGTGGTCGGCGAACGACATCAGGAAACTTAATTTCCAGACTACTCATCAAGCAATGAAAGAGAAGGCTATGCTGTTATTAAACTATGCGCATCCACTGACTGAGGAGCAATTGGCCCACCTCGAGGCGTTGGCGGGGGTGCGGCCAGCGGTGCGCAGTCTGGCGGCGCAGGCGGATCGGAGCCAGTCGTTTGCCCAGCAGGCGTGTGCGCTGGCTGATGCGGCGGGGCTTACCGGGGAGGCTTGGCAGACGACGCCGTTGCTGATCAATCCACCAGGTCTGGCGGCGCTGGCGTTGGCGCTGCTGACCGAAGTGCATGGGCGCTGTGGCTACTTTGTGCCAGTGCTCAACATTCGCCCGGTCGCCGGGAGTGTGCCGCCCCGCTTTGAAATCGCCGAAATCATCAATCTCCAGGCGCTCCGCGAAGAGGCACGGACCCGCCGGGGGGCGTAGGCGCGAAGGGAAGGACGCGGATGGCGACGCTTTATATCATTGAACAAGGCGCAAGCGTCAATCTAGAGAACGAGCGCATGGTGGTCAGTCGTGATGGGCAAGAGGTGAGTGCGTTGCCGCTGATCAAGATCACGGATGTGGTGGTCTTTGGCAACTGCTCTTTTAGCCTCCCGACGCTTAAACGGTTGCTCGACCGCGGGGTCGAACTCAGCTTTCTCACGGTACGGGGGCGGTATCAAGGGCGGCTCGTGGGTATGGCAACGCCGCATGTGGGCTTGCGGCGGGATCAATATCGCAAGGCCGACGACCCGGCCTGGGCACTCGATCAGGCGCAACGCATTGTCAATGGCAAGCTGCGCAACTGCCGCGCCCTGTTGCAGCGCTTTGCGCGGAACCGCAGCAGCGTTGATCCCGAAGTGACGAGCACGATCAGCGCGTTGAGTGATTTGAGCGAACGGGTACAACGGACGACCAAGGTCTCGGCCCTGCTTGGCGTGGAAGGAAGTGCCACGGCTCGCTACTTTCGCGGGTTACGGGCTTTATTTGACCCGGCGTGGAACTTCCAGGATCGTAACCGGCGTCCCCCGACCGACCCCGTCAACGCCGCGCTCTCCCTCGGCTACACGCTCTTGCAGCACCATGTGCTGGGGGCTGTGCAGACGGTCGGCTTTGACCCGTACCTGGGCTATCTGCACCAACCCGACTACCACCGGCCTTCGCTGGCGCTCGACATGATGGAAGAATTTCGCCCGCTGATCATTGACTCGCTCGTCTTGCGCTGTTGCAGCGACGGGCGGCTGACGCAAGAAGACTTCAGCGTCGGTGATGACGAAAGCCCCTACGCGGTACGGATGAGTGACGAGGCGAAACGGCGCTTTATCAAAGCCTACGAAGAGCGCGTACGGATCCGGCTGACGCACCCGGAGGGAGCGGATCGCGGGCCAGGCGAAGTAGACTACGCCCGTTGTTTTGAACTGCAAGCGCGGCGGCTCGCCCGGGCTGTCCGGGGTGGCGAGCCGTATCAACCGATGTTTTCGCGTTAGGGGTCAGGGGGCGGGGGTTAGGGGTCAGGGGTTAGGGGTCAGGGGTCAGGGGTCAGGGGTCAGGGGTCGGGGGGCGGGGGTCGGGCGATTGCATCTTCCGTGTAGGCACCCCGCCAGGGCACCCGCAAGGGGTGCCCGTACACCGGATTCGGCCCCCGGCCGGTAGGGGCACCCCTTGCGGGTGCCCTGATAGCGCGTCTTGTTGTATCCGGTTTCGTATGATGCAATCGCCCTGGGGTCGGGGGTCAGGGGTCGGTTTTTTTGACGCAAAGGCGCAAAGGTTTTCGCGGAGGTGAGCTCACCCTTCGCGCCTTCGCGCCTTCGCGTGAGCTTCTTTGCGTAGTCTTGGGTTTAGGGAAGCGCGAGGCGAGCATGCTCTACCTCATCTCCTACGACATCTCGATTGACCGGCGGCGCACCAGGATTGCCAAAATCCTCGAAGGGTTTGGGCAACGGGTGCAATACAGCGTCTTCGAATGTGACCTGGAAGCGAGCCAATACCAGGCCTTATGGAAAAAACTGGCGCGCACCATCCAGCCGGACGAAGGCGACAACCTACGGATCTACCGGCTCTGTGCAACGTGTGCCAGCACCATCGCGGTCATCGGCTCGGGGCCACCGGTTGAAACGAGCCCCGACTTTTACCTAGTCTAGGGGCAATCCTTTGCGAAGAAGGCGGTTTTTTTGACGCAAAGGCGCAAAGGCGCAAAGGTTTTCGCGTCGGTACGAACCCTTCGCGCCTTCGCGCCTTCGCGTGAGCTTCTTTTTTCGCGGAGGCGAGCTCACCCTTCGCGCCTTCGCGCCTTCGCGTGAGCTTCTTTGAAGCGTCGTGGGTCGAGGGGCACGGTCTTTCAAGGTACACCAGCGAGCGCGAAGGCAACGGCGCAAAGCACAACTGAGGGTCGCGACACCGGCAAAAAGAGGCGTCGCGAGCCGTCGCCATACGTCTCATGCCGCGCAAACGCATCAGGAAGGGCTAAAACGGCCTTGGAGCAACCCAAAACAACCAGAAACGCTTTACACAAAACGCCCAAAACAGCCCAACCGCGCAACCACCCCCGATTCAGGGCTTTGCAACGCCCCAAAAATATGCTACTATCAGAGAGACCTCCCCGCAACGCAGGGGATGACGACCTATCCACGGGCTGCGGCACCGTGAGGTAGTCAAGGCATCAGAGAGACCTCCCCGCAACGCAGGGGATGACGACATACTCCGCAGCCGTGCGTCTACAATGTGCTTGCCCATCACTGCCCTCAATCAGAGAGACCTCCCCGCAACGCAGGGGATGACGACTTGCGGTGCACCTCAATATCTCTAAAGGTTCAGTGATCAGAGAGACCTCCCCGCAACGCAGGGGATGACGACTAGTAGGCGTGATCCAGGGCAAGAGCCCTGGGCAAAATCAGAGAGACCTCCCCGCAACGCAGGGGATGACGACCTCGTAGCGGGCCAGGTCGCACGCCAGTACATGCACCTGGATCAGAGAGACCTCCCCGCAACGCAGGGGATGACGACCTTGTGCGGCGCTCTTGACAACACTAACGACCGTCAAAATCAGAGAGACCTCCCCGCAACGCAGGGGATGACGACACTCGGCGTGCCCATCGCGGGCGGCGGCGAGCAATTCACATCAGAGAGACCTCCCCGCAACGCAGGGGATGACGACCGATGGCGAGGGACAGTCGAAGGGAGGAGTGCGTGAAGATCAGAGAGACCTCCCCGCAACGCAGGGGATGACGACAGAAGTAATTGAGCACAGGAGACACGGCAATGACACGATAATCAGAGAGACCTCCCCGCAACGCAGGGGATGACGACATACATTGCAGGGCAAAACATATGCCTTGCATGTGACGATCAGAGAGACCTCCCCGCAACGCAGGGGATGACGACGAACCTGGGGGCTTTACCCTCAGCAAACGCCCGCAGAATCAGAGAGACCTCCCCGCAACGCAGGGGATGACGACTCTTTGAGGTAGACGGCGACCGCTCCGATGGACAGGTTGGATCAGAGAGACCTCCCCGCAACGCAGGGGATGACGACTTTACGGTGGTACGAGGGCGCACCAAAGCACGCCCTCAATCAGAGAGACCTCCCCGCAACGCAGGGGATGACGACGTCAAGGTCGGCAGCAGTTCCCCGTGTTCCTCCGTTTCGACTGTCCAAATCAGAGAGACCTCCCCGCAACGCAGGGGATGACGACATCCTCAACTGGACAACGCCCGCGATCCAGCAAGAGCGCACATCAGAGAGACCTCCCCGCAACGCAGGGGATGACGACTGGTTCTAAGGGCATGAAAGGCGCTCGTTTGCCTTGCGATCAGAGAGACCTCCCCGCAACGCAGGGGATGACGACCAGAGTACGCCTTCCTCTACCGGTTCGAGGACGGGGTGATCAGAGAGACCTCCCCGCAACGCAGGGGATGACGACTTAACCACGTTGTAGACAGCTTCTGTCAACGCCAGATCAGAGAGACCTCCCCGCAACGCAGGGGATGACGACCTCGTCGTCATTTGCAGTGATGCGCGTCATTTCTCTTAATCAGAGAGACCTCCCCGCAACGCAGGGGATGACGACGGCGCTCATTGCCGTGGATACCACGAACGTCCCAGTTTGATCAGAGAGACCTCCCCGCAACGCAGGGGATGACGACTCAAGAGTGAAATGGCCCAGCCTGCCAATAATAACCCTGCATCAGAGAGACCTCCCCGCAACGCAGGGGATGACGACAGCCTATGGCGGCCACGGCGATCACTGGCAAGATCGCGGTATCAGAGAGACCTCCCCGCAACGCAGGAGAGTGGTGCAGAATAGGGGCTGCCATCTGCCGAGCAAAGGCCAAACGGGGTCGCCAACAGGGGGGGGCCGCGC
>NZ_RYFF01000021.1 GCF_004138165.1 Candidatus Chloroploca sp. Khr17 | reverse complement strand
GCATGTAGTGCAATTCGGGCTTGCACGGCCCGGCAACATTGAATCGCCGTGGCATGGGCTTCCTCCTGGTCGTGTGTCGGTCAAGTATACCATGCCTGGGGTCTTCGGCTGGTCTTTCAACGGGCCGCGGGCATGCCCGGGAACGCGGGCGGCCCGCTCGCTTCGGGAACAACAGCGGTTGGTCCGCCCGCGCTCCCGGGCCGTGAAGGGTCAGCAAATGTCGTTGACACCCTCATGCATCGTCTGTGTAGGAAGTCTGCTGGCGAGGCATGGCAGGGCATGCGCAACGCCAGATCTCCGGGGTCGCCGTCGCCGTCAACGGCTCGGCTCCTGCGTGCCAAGCCGGCCTTCGCCGGCTGGATGAGGCCGCGCAGGCGGCCTTCGCGACCCGTAGCCGAGGGCTTTAGCCCGACGGTGCTCCGGTCAGGATGACGCAGATGCGGAAGCTATAATCTGCGTCATCTGCGGACACTATCTAATCGAAAATGGCATCACTTCAGCAACCGCTGGGCTACAGCAATGACCTGCTCGGGCGCAATCGCGGCCATACATTCGGGGCCGCGGGTGCCGCGTGGACAAGTATCAAAGACACCACACGGGCTGCAAAAGAGGTCGGCCCGCAGCACGCGCTGCCGCTCGCTGTCGCCCCACGGCCCAAAGCGTTGATGGTCGCTTGGCCCAAAGAGGTGCATCGTTGGCACACCCTGGCTCACCGCGAGGTGCAGCGGCCCACTGTCCACCCCGAGCACCAGGGCAGCGCGGCCAAGCAGCGCCGCCAGTTGCCCCAGACTCGTTGCCCCGGCGAGCGTCAGCGGGGCAGGCTCGACGAGGGCCGCCAGTTCGGTAACCAACGGCGCTTCACCGGGGCCACCAGTACAGATAAGGCGTACCCCGGGCAGCCGCGCCAAGTCGTTGGCAACCTGTGCCCACGCGGCGACCGACCAGTGTTTGACGGTACCGCCCGTGCCAGGATGGATGATCACCATCCGCTCGTCGGGGTGCAGGTGGGCAGCACGCCAGTCGCTCGCCCAGTGCTGGGCGTCAGCCGTGGGCGTAAAATGCAGCGCGGGCAGACCAGGGGCAAGATCTGATGAAGCTCCAGGTTGCACCAGTGCCTGCACCACCTCCAGGGCCTGACGGGTGACGTGGGTACGCGGGTCATAGGGCAGGGCCGTCGTTAGGAACGGTACCGAACGGGGGTGCGCGTGGCCGATGCGCTGGGGGATGCCTGCGAGCGCAACCAACCCAGCCCCCCACCAGTGGTCATCACGCAAGAGCAGCGCCGCATCATAGCGGCCCTGGCGCAAGAGGGCGGCATACTTGCCCAGAAGCAGATAGGGGCGCAAGCGGTTACGCCCCTTGCTGGCGCGCTCGAAGCCAGGAAAGGGCAACTCGAGCAACTGATTGAGATCCGGATTGGTCTGCCACATCTGGCGTGACCAGGGGCCAACCAACCCGACCAGGGTAGCGTTGGGCAACGCCTGCCGCAACTGGCGCAGGGCAGGCGTTGCAAGCAACAGATCACCAAGATGATCCGGTTTCACAACCAGGATACGCTGTGGACGGTACACCTGCATAGGCTTAAAAGCAATACCATTCAAGTAAGCCCACACCAAGCCGCCAAGGGTTAGCGCACCTACACTAAAAACTTTGCGCCTTTGCGCCTTTGCGTCAAAAAACCGCCTTTTTGGCAAGGTATTGGGCTTAAAAGAGCATCGCCCCGCACTCGCGGGCGAGTTGCCGCAAGCGCTCAGCAATGGGCTTATTGGCACGCCGCTCTTCCTGGTCGGCCAGTTCATTGAGTTGCTTGATCAGTTCTGGCGTAATCCGCGCAACATTGGTACGCAAGAGCCGTGTTGCTGTCTGGGGAGTCTCGGCCATCAGCAACTCATTGATAAAACGCTCTTCGGGCGAGAGGCGGGCCTGGATGACATCAATCGCAACATCGGCCAGGCGGGTCAGCATGGTCTCGATATCATCGCGTCCGGCACGCTGCGCGGCCCCAACATTGGCCGAAAGCACCATCATAAAGGCTTCGTCAATCGCTTCACCGCGCTCACGCAGGGCTGCCTCGGGATCGGGGGCTTGCATCACCTCTTGCAGCAGGGCACTGCCCGCCTCGAACATGGCCTCGGCTTCGCGGTCGAGTTGTTCGACCGCCGCGAGAATGCGAGCACGTCGGTCAGTGAGGGCCGCTGCGGTTGCCTGCTCACCGGCCTGTTCGGCAGCCTCAATTCGGCCCGTCAGCAATTCAAAAAAGCCATAATCGAGCACCGGGCGCAACTCGGCCACTGCCAGGTCAAGCTCTTCATCGGCTACCGCAACGAGACGCTCGAGCGCCTCTTGCATCTCCTCCTCATCGGGTGGCTCTTCGTCGTAGGTGTCAAGCAGTTGATTCTGGATCGCCATCAGCAACTGGCGTGTTTCGGCCTGATCAGGGGGCGTTGCCTGCACAAAAGCCGACAGCGTCGCAAAAAACTCGGGGGTCAGATCAGTCCGTCGTTGCGTCACCATTGACGCAAACTGATCCTCATCACCAACCACACTCGCGAGCTCACTGATCAACTCGATATGGGCACGCTGCCGATCAAGCGCCTCACGGCTCACCCCGTCGGCTTCAAAGATCGCCTCGACGAGCGACTGCATACTCAAAAAACGGCGCGGGGCAAGCAGATATGCCCGTGACACGTCTTTGGGCAGCTCGCGCAGCAAAAAACTGGTCGCTTCACCAACAAACTGCTCTTGCTCCTGCGGGCTACTATTCAACTCGGCTGGAACATGGACAAGGCAGAGTTGCTTGGCGGCATCGTGATAGACAAGCGGAGCACCAATCATGCTCGGGGTACGACACTTTGGGCAGACAGCCACATTTAGCTGGCCCCCCAGAAGGGCCGGCTTCAATTCAGGCTGTACAGTTACATCAACCAGCGTATAGATACCAGTGCGAAAAGACGTACCACACGCCGGGCAAGTAATTTGCACAGGCTGGGGGGCAACCGGGGGCATAATGCGCTCCAATCCTTTTTCGGTTTCACTTCGGGCTTGATTATACCAGGATTCAGAGGACCCTCATGCCCGCTCGGTCACACCAACCACAGCATAGAGGGGGTCACTGAGCCAGCGTCGTGGTGATCGATCCAGGGAGACAATTTCGTCAAAACAGCCGGCCAGTTCAAAATAGCGCCGCACCAGGATGCTATGCTGTGCATCACTTGTATTGACCCAGATCTGCACGGCTTTGCTGGGGAAACAACGGTTGGAAAAGGTCACAATAAAGGGCGAACCAGGGCGCAAGACACGTCCCATTTCGGCAAAGACCTCAATCGGGCGCGTCATATATTGCACGGAAACCGTGCAGACCGCACCATCAAATGAGGCATCGTCAAAGGGCAGGTGCGGTTCTTTATTGAGATCATGGATCACACACGCATCGAGTTGCGCATTGTTGCGCATCTCTTCTTCATTCAGCCCCAGGCCAACCACCTCTGCATACGTGACCTCAAGTGGCATATGGCTGACAAAACTACTCATCAAATCAAGTATGCGCCCGCCAGGTGGCAACAACTCGCGGAAGAGTTGTGACGTCGCAGCCGAGGCAGCCTCATCAATATGCGCCGTCAACCGTGGGTAGAGGTAAAAACCACGGTCGTCGCTTTCATCATAGCGCTTGAAGTAATTTGCGGGCAGACCGTTCTTCTCCAGGCGCAATGTACTACTCCTTACATCACATCGTGTCAGACAACCCGACAACAGCACGAGCTATTTACGATTCCTGTTATAGTATAGGCTGATTTCTGATACTGGCGCAAGGGTGCGCACAGTAAAGGCTGTGACGAGGAGAAGTGACTATGCGCGCGATTCACGTTCATGCAACAGGTGGCCCCGAGGTTTTGCAACTGGTTGACATCACCCCACCCGAGCCTGGGCCTGGTCAGGTACGCGTCCACGTGGCCGCCATCGGGCTCAATTTTATTGACACCTACCATCGTACCGGGCTCTACAAACTGCCCTTGCCCTTTACCCCTGGGATGGAGTTTGCTGGCACGATTGATGCGCTGGGCGCAGGGGTGACGGGTTGGACCGTTGGCGATCGGGTCGCCACCGCTTCGGGAGCGGGTGGTTATGCCGAATATGCCCTGGCCCCTGCCGAGCGCCTGGTCGCCGTGCCCGCCGAGGTTGCTTTGAACCAGGCTGCGGCGGTGATGCTCCAGGGCATGACGGCGCACTATCTGGTGACGAGCACGTATCCGTTGCAGTCCGGTGAGACCTGCCTTGTCCACGCAGCCGCAGGTGGGGTTGGGCTCTTGTTGGTGCAGATGGCGAAGGCGATCGGCGCACGGGTCATCGGAACTGTTTCGACAGAGGCCAAAGCGGCCCTTGCACGGGGTGCCGGGGTCGACGAAGTCGTTTTCTATACACGTGAGTCCTTTCCCCAGCGCGTGCGTGAGTTGACCGACGGGCGTGGCGTTGACGTCGTCTACGACTCGGTCGGGGCGACAACCTGGGAAGGCAGCCTCGACAGTCTGCGGCCCCGGGGCATGATGGTCACCTTTGGCAATGCGAGTGGCCCGGTGCCGCCCGTCAGCCCCCTGGTCTTGAGCAGCAAAGGCTCGCTCTTCCTGACGCGCCCGACCCTGGCTAACTATATTGCGACGAGCGAAGAATTAGCCTGGCGCACAGGCGATATCTTTGCGTGGATCGGCAGTGGCAACCTAAACGTACGCATTGATCGTAGCTATGCGCTGGCCGACGCCGCAGCGGCGCACCGTGCGCTTGAAGGACGCGAGACGACCGGCAAGGTCTTGATTTTACCATAAAGGTGCGCCGTATGGCGCACCTTTATGGTGCATTAAGTGGCAAAACACAAAGAGGAACGCATGCGAATTGTGATGAAGTTCGGCGGGACATCGGTGGGCAGTGCCGATGCCATCCGCCATGTGGCCCGGATTGTCGCTGACAGCCACCGCGAGCACGAGGTTGTGGTCGTGGTGTCGGCAATGAACGCCCCCGATTTACGTACGACCGACACCCTGATCGCAGCGGCCAAGGCCGCAGCTGCCGGCAATGGTGAGGCAACGGGCGATGTTGCGCCACGTTTGCTCGACCTTCATCTGCAAGCCGCCGCCGAACTTGCTACACCCGAAGAGTGTGCCGCCCTTGAACCCGAATTGCGGGCGATGCTGGCGTATCTGAGCAATCTTTCGCATAGCATTGCGGTGCTCGGCGAATTGACGCCACGGGCGCTCGATCTCTTTAGCGGGCTTGGCGAGCGCCTCAATGCCCGCCTCATTGCTGCCGCACTGCGTAGCGCTGGTCTTGCCGCTGAAGCCGTTGATGCGACGCGCCTCATTGTCACCGATGAACACTATGGCTCGGCGGCACCGCTGATGGACGAGACCCGTGCGACGAGCCGGGCGGTGCTTGAACCAATGCTGGCCCAGAAGATTGTGCCCGTGGTGACCGGTTTTATTGGGGCCACCAAGGCTGGCGTGCCAACGACGCTCGGGCGCGGTGGGTCCGACTATACGTGTGGTATCCTGGGTGCCGTGCTTGAGGCGAAGGAAGTCTGGTTCTGGAAAGAGGTTGACGGCGTCCTGACGGCCAATCCGAAAGTGGTGCCCGAAGCTCGTACCCTGCCACGCCTCTCGTACAACGAAATGGGCGAGATGGCTTACTATGGGGCCAATGTCTTGCATCCCAAGACAGTACGCCCGCTGGTGCAAGCAAAAATCCCGATCCGTATTCGCAACACCTTTAACCCGGCGCATCCAGGCACCATCATCAACGGAACCGACATGCCCGGCACGGCACGGGCAGTCACGGCGATCAACGATGCCAGCCTGATCACTGTCGGCGGGCCGGGTATGCTTGGGCTGACGGGCGTCGCCGCACGGATCTTCGGGGCCGTGGCGCGGGTAGGCGCCAACACCCTGCTGATCACCCAGGCGTCCAGCGAACAGAGCGTCTGTTTAGCTGTGCCCCGGGCCGAGGCCGCGGCGGCGGTCACGGCCTTGCGCGCCGAGCTCGCAGCTGATTTGTCCAGCCACAATGTCGAGCATGTCGAAGTGCTCGACCAAGTCGTCATCATTGCCGTCGTCGGCTCGGGAATGCGCGGCACCCCAGGCATTGCCGGGCGCGTCTTTGGTGCGCTGGGCAATGTTGGCATCAATATTATTGCCATTGCCCAGGGTAGTACCGAGAATAATATTTCGTTGGTGGTTGCGGCGAGCGATGGCGATGATGCCGTACGTGCCATCCATCATAGCTTTGACCTCTGATGAAGGGCCAAGGCCGTAACTTCGTGTATACTATCCGCACAGCAATTGCGCAGCATTGTAAGAAGGTAAAATTCCATGATTGATGATCAGTATGTTGATCTGCTTACCAGTAATGCGCTGGCTCATGTGGCAACTATCGGCCCTAAGGGTGAGCCGCAAGTCAATCCGGTCTGGTTTGGGTGGGATGGTACCTATCTTCGTTTTAGCCAGACAACAACCCGCCAGAAATACCGTAATCTCAAGCATGATCCTCGCATTGCCCTCTCAATCGTTGATCCCGGCAATCCATATCGGTACCTTGAGATCCGTGGGCATGTAGCTGCCATTGAGCCAGATCCCGAACGGGCTTTTATTGATAGCATGGCCAAAAAGTATCTTGGTCAGGATCGTTATCCGTGGCATCAACCCGGCGACGAACGCGTTGTCATCGTTGTTCTTCCTGAGCATACGACCCAGATGGGCTGAAGAGGCAGCTGCGTGGCCTCGCGCAGTCATCTAGCGGCCTCGGGGTATCCGCATAATTGTATGCACGCACGTCGGGTGTCGGGTGCTTCCACGCTATGGTTGCAATACCATAAAGCAAAGCAGATGCACAATTATTGCGCATTGATCACCTCTTGACGCAGTGCGCTGTAGGCAGTATCATAAACCCTGTGAAGTAGCTCACAAGCTATGCGAGGTCTTCGATGATTATTCAGTTGCGACCATCACCCCATGTGCCGCATCATGCGCACCGACGCCGTTGCTACTTTGCGCCCGAGACCCTCCATCTCTACCGCCGGGTCTTGGTACGACGGATCGGGATCACCCCTGGTGCGCGTCCTGCCTCAATCCTTGATACACTGGCACGTGCGTTACTTGATGCACGCGTAGCGTAAGATACGATACCCAAAGCAAACAGAGACGCCCTTACCGGGCGTCTCTGTTTGCTTTGTGGTCGCCAAGGCTTCACGAGGAGGCTGGGAGGAAGCGCAGGGCCTGGCGCTTTATATAGGCCAGAAGCGCGGTGATGCCGTTGAGCCGCTGGGGGCTGAGCACCTGATGTAGGCCCATGGCCTCAAAAAAATTGCCCGGTACCGCCAGTACCTCTTGCGGTGTAATTCCCCGAAGCCCTTCGGCGAGCAGTGAAGCATACCCGCGAATCGTTGGCGCTTCAGGTGGCACATCAATATGAAAAATCATGCCCCCATCAACCAGTTCGCCTTGAACAAAGACTGGGCTCATACACTCATGCACCTGTTCCATCCCGCTATGACCCTGGAGATGTTGGGGCAAAGGAAGAAGGCGGTCGGCATACTCCAACATTAATTCCAGTTTCTCGGTACGGTCACTTAGCTGGAATTCTTCAATAATTTCCTGTAACCGTGGAGGAATACGAGGGGTTTCATTCATTGAGCATCTCTTCTTTGGCTGTTAGGGAGGGTTTTAGGCGCTAATCAATCTGCAAAATATAACCTTTGCCACGAACATTCAGCAGATAACGCGGCGCACTTGGATCGGGTTCGATCTTCTGGCGCAGATGATGAATATGCGGCTTGATCAACTCGCCAGCCTCCATATCATTGGCCTCGTAGCCCTGGGCACAACGCACCAATTGGGTATACGAAAGCATCTGTCCGGCGTGCTCAGCGAGGCAGAGCAGCAAACGAAACTCGGTTGGCGTCAGATTGAGCGAGCGCCCGCCAAGCATGGCTGTCTGGTGCCAGGTATCGAGTTGCAACTGACCAATAAGCACCTGGCGATCATTGCTACTGGTCGTCGACATAGCTGGCGTAGGCTGGGTGGCCGGCAACGATGGGGCCGGTGTGGCTGCGGCAAGCGGCGTAGCGGTATCGTCCCCTGGCATTGCCCCGGTCAATTCCTGAGCAGCGGCCCCGATCGCATTGATGAGCGCATTCTGGCGCTGACGTTTCGTACGTTCATTCAACCCGGCCTTGACTCGCTCAATAATTTGTCCGGGATCACTCGTCTTGAGCATATAATCGAAAATACCCTGATGCAAGCCTTCGATCGCTGTTTCCAACGAACCATGGCCGGTGAGAATAATGACCACCGTATCATTTGAACGCTGTCGCAAGGCTTCGACGACCTGGATGCCGTTGATGCCCGGCATCTGCAGATCGACGAGCATCAAATCAAACTGCTGACGCTCGAACATTGCCACCGCTTCTTCACCACTCGCCGCTACGGTAACGATATATCCGGCGCGGCTGAGCAACGTCGAGAGGGTCAGGCGGATGTTTTGCTCGTCATCAACAACAAGAATATGGGCAGATTGCGTCATTCGTTTGCACTCCGTGCCAAAAAGCACTATAGTTTGGGGGATTCATCTTTTCGGCATTATACTGTGCGACGCTTGGCAGTGTCAACGCGTTGGAGCGATAACAATGGGCGACCTCGGAGAAATGCGTGCATATGTTCAATCCCTCGAGAAGCGTCTGCAGATTGCCGAGGCGCGAGCAGAGGCAGTTGAGCGTGAGGCGGAACTGCAACAGAGTCGGGCTGTCGAGTTGAGTGCCCGTTTGAGTGCGATCCTCTCAATTTCGGCAGTTTTGTTGATCAGTCGCGATGTCGACGCCATCGTGCAACTGGTTGTCCGTGAAGCGGTGAATCTCTTTCCCGGAACGAGTGCCGCTCATCTCTTCCTGCGTGATCCCGAAAGCGACCGGCTGGTGCTCTGGGCGTCGGCTGACGAAGAAGGACGCCCATGTGGGCCCGGGCTCGCCGAGATGGCGATTATGTCGCCGCGGGCAATGTTGCTCGTTGGCCCTGAACTTGAACTCGCGCTGGAGAGGATGAGTGCGCATAACCTCGCGGCTTTGCAGGATGGGCTGCCATCCTGGCCGCCGTATAGCGCCTTGCTGGCCCCCCTGCGCGTCGAGAGTACGCAAATGGGCGCGCTGGTGCTCTATGGTGGCGTGCATGCGCATCTCTATCACCCGCGTGATATTCCGTTTGTTCAGGCCCTGGCCGATCTGACCGCCGTCGCAATTGACGAAGTGACCCAACGCGCCCGTGCCGTCGTCTTGCAACGCGACTTGGCCCTGACCCAGTCGCTGCACGCCGAGGCCCAGGCTCGCTTGAATACGGCCCAGGCCCAATTGTTGCAGAGTGCTAAATTGGCGGCGGTGGGTGAGTTATCGGCGTCGGTGGCGCACGAGATCAATAATCCCCTCTATGCCGCCCGCAATAGCCTCTACTTGGTCGAGCAAGATTTGCCCGAGGATGCACCCCAACGCACCTTTCTCTCGATTGCCCAGCAAGAACTCGGGCGCATCGCCCGCATTATCACGCGGATGCGCGACTTCTATCGGCCTACCCGCGCCGAACTTGCGGCGACGAGCATTAATGCGTTGCTCCGCGAAACCCTCGAACTTGTCCAGACCCACCTGCGTCACGGGCATATTCAAGCCGTTGCTAACCTCGAGCCGGATCTGCCGCTTACCATCGCCCACGCCGATCAGATCCGCCAGGTCTTCCTCAATATTATTCTTAATGCATGTGACGCTATGCCACGGGGCGGCGAACTGCGGGTGACTACGCAGATGCTGCAGGCACGCCCTGAGGCACCGTCAACAATAGGGATTTATATCGCAGATACAGGCGTAGGCATCCCCGCCGAGCACCTCCCCCACCTCTTTGAACCATTTTATACTACCAAAGTCCAGGGGACAGGTCTTGGGCTTGCCATCAGCGCCCATATTGTTACTCAGCACGGAGGGCGCATTACGGTCGAGAGCGAAATAGGCACGGGAACCGTGTTTACGCTCTTTTTGCCTGTCAATGCATAGCGCATACGCGTTCCTCGCACGCAACATAATACCGAGACGTGCTCAGCACGTCTCGGTATTATGTTGAAACATCAATAGTTGACCCCTTTAGCTTTTAACCCCGCGCTGACGCATTAGAGTGCGCCCTCCACACCAAAAGTGTAAATCGTTTTGCCATCCTAACACGGCTAGTTGTGGCTTTACAACGCTCTAGATTGCCTGTCAGGTCAAATCAGGTGAGTTGTTATTTTGCTACTACCAGTTGCGGCGTCGCCCCATCACAGAGTGGGCTGAGACTGCTACGATAGGGGCAGGTGAATTGTGTCGCTTCGTGTATTCTACTCCGTACCTAGTAGGGCGGAGGAGCGTATCCCATGCCTGTTCGTCAGATCTACATTGTTGATGATGACCCGGCTGCTGCGCTGATTACCCAGCGCGGGCTCCAAACCATGCTTGGCGAACGTTTTAGCGTTTGGGTTGCACCCTCTCCGAACGCGGCGTGGCTCTCGTGTGCAATGGGCAATGTTGATCTTTTAATTGTCGATCCGAATCCCCACACCAATGGTGCGCTATCCCTAATACGAGTAGCCCAAGCATTCCGGCCTGATATTCCGGTGCTGGTACTTACCGCGTATGATACACCCGGGTTGCGTGCGCGTATGCGCGAGTTGGGGGTAGATCGTTATGTTGCCAAACCGATTGAGTTACGTGAGCTTGTACCGATTGTGAAAGCGATTATGCCTCCTGAACATATGCACCCGGTGTTGAATGGGCCATCGCTCGCCACGTTGAGTTTGAGCAGTCAATCAGGGAAATAGGTCGTCATCTTTCATTCACGTCGATGTTCGTTGATCCAAGCCGCCTGCAACGCAGGCGGCTTTTTTCGCGATCGCGCTAGGTGAAGATGCCCTGGTCCCCTCGCCTGTCTACACTATGGTATGATACGATATACGTATCATGGCAAAGGTAAGACTGCATGCGACAGTTTCGTTTTGATTGGCGCTGGGTGGCGCTGCTTGGTTTCATTGTTGTGCTGGCTAATGCCCAGACCTTGCCCTGGCCTGTTCTTGTGGTGACTTTCTGGGGTGGCGGGGGCTATCTCCTCTGGCAAGCATGGCAGGCCTGGACGTTGATCGGGGGGCGCTTGCCCGGTGCCCGTGAGACCACACGAGTGACCTACTGGCGGGGGCAACGCATCGAAACAGCCGGCCCACCTCGCCGTTTACGTTCCTTTAGCTGGGGCGAGCTTGCCCCTGTTGTGCTCTATGGCTTGATCGGGCTGGCCCTGGTTTTTGCTGGCTTCGCGTCGCTGGTACGCGCCCTTTAACCCGTAGTCTAAAGCAAAAAACTCTGGGGGTAGTGCCCTTGGCACTACCCCCAGAGTGAGAGGAGAAGGAGATACTGTAGAGTATAGCACCTTCTTGGATGAATTGAGTGAAGGCGTTATGTTATGACATTTATGGATGGCTTGCTGCAACGCAAAAGGTTGATCACTGATCGCCATGAGGCTTTGCTCGCAGCGTTACGATCAGTCTTGGAGCAACTGGCCGCTGCCCTTGAGTCGTTTGGGGCCGATCTTGATGCCGCCGATCAGCGCACGCTCCGCGAGACGATCACGCATCTCGAGGGCCTTTTTCTTATTGTGGTCGCGGGCGAATTTAACTCGGGCAAGTCGAGCTTTCTTAATGCATTGCTCGGTGACCAGTTGCTGCCCGAAGGTGTGACCCCAACTACCGATGCGATCACGCTCTTGCAGTATGGCGATGAGGTGACGAGCAGCCTGCTTTCCAGTGGGTTGCGGGTAACGACCTTCCCCGCCGAGGTGCTACGCCAACTGACGATTGTTGATACACCAGGTACGAATGCCGTCATTCGGCATCACGAGCAACTGACCCACGAGTTCATCCCCCGCGCCGACCTGGTACTCTTTACAACTTCCGCCGATCGCCCGTTTACCGAGAGTGAACGCGGTTTTCTGGAGATAATCAAAGAGTGGGGCAAGAAGATCATTATCCTGCTGAACAAAATTGATATTCTCAGCCCGGCTGAGCAAGAACAGGTGCTCGGCTTTGTGCGTGACAACGCGCATGCCTTGCTTGGTGTCACCCCCGAAATCTTTCCCGTCTCGGCACGCCAGGCGATCCGCGCCCGCCAGAGCAATGGCGAAGAGCGTGAACGCCTCTGGGAGACGAGTCGCTTTGGCAAGGTGGAAGAGTATGTCGTTGATACGCTCGACGAAGAGACCCGCGTCAGGCTGAAATTGCTCTCGCCGCTTGGGGTCGCCCAGCGCCTCAATCGCAAATATCAAGGCGCCACCGAGACGCGCCTGGCTACGCTGCGCGAAGATCTGGTGACGATTGAGAATGTTGAACAACAGTTGACCCTCTTCCAAGAGGATCTGCAGAACGACTCACGCTACTATCTGGGCGAGATCGACCAGATCCTGCAGGATCTGGTCACTCGTGGCGATCACTTTTTTGATGAGCATATCAGGATTCAGCGCTTGGCTGATTTGATGAATGGCGATGCGTTTCGGGCCATGTTTGAAGATGAGGTCGTCGGTGACCTCAATACCGCGATCGAGAGCAAGGTGCATACGCTCATCGACTGGATGATCGAGAAGAACCTGCGCCTCCAACAAAGCATCGATGACTATATCAAACGACGTTCGAGTCAGCACACTGATAAGTTGATCGGCGCAGTTGGCGGGAGTTTTGAATACAACCGACGTGCCTTGCTCGATTCCGTGGGACGCACGGCCAGTGCGGTGGTCGCAAGTTATGATAAAGAGCAGGAGTCGGCCATGTTGGTCGACGAAGTCCGTGCATCTATTGCCGCAACGGCGTTGACCGAAGTGGGCGCCGTTGGCCTCGGGGCGGTCATCGTCACGCTTGCCTCCGCAGTCTGGATTGACTTCACCGGTATTCTCGCGGCGACCCTGATGGCGGTTGGCGGCTTTGCCTTGCTGCCTGCCAAGCGACGGCAGGCCAAAAAAGCCCTGCGCGAACGGGTTGATGAGATGCGGGCCACACTGGGCCAGGGGATCGAGCAGCAGGTCAGCCGCGAAGTTGAACGCTCGATGAGTCAGATCCGTGAACGCAATGCCCCCTTTACCCGCTTTGTGCGTGCGCAACGTGGGCAGTTGAGCCATCTACAGCAGACCTTTACCGATCTTGATGTCCACCTCGCTCGTTTGCGCAAAGATATCGAGGGGTAAAAAAATCTTGACACTACCTGAAACTTCGTGCTACAATTCACGAAATCAGCCGAATGTCAATCTGTGGGCGGAGGAGTGGAGTGGAACGTCTTGATGTACCCCCTGATGTTGTCATCCGCCGACTACCGCTCTATGCGCGAAGTCTTCGCTATTTGCTGGATGAAGGGGTGCTCTCTATCTCCTCCCAGGAGCTTGGAGAGCGCATTAATGTAACGGCGGCTCAGATCCGCAAGGATCTTTCCTATTTTGGTGAATTTGGCAAGCAGGGCATTGGCTACGATGTCGAAAAGCTCCTCACCCACATCGAACGCATTCTGGGCTTGAACCATCGCTGGCCCGTCGTCCTGGTGGGGGCTGGCTATCTCGGTCAGGCGATTGCCCGCTATGAAGGCTTCCAGAAACAGGGCCTGCAGATTGTTGGCCTCTTTGACACCGATCCAACGAAGATTGGGCAGCAGGTTGGCGACAATGAAATCCGCGATTATGCCGAGATGCCCGCTATCATCGAAAAGCATCAGGTGCGCCTGGCGATCATTTCAGTTCCCGCAGCCCACGCGCAGAGCGTGGCAGACCTGCTGATCAAAGCTGGCGTGCGCGCCATCCTCAATTATGCCCCGATTATTCTCCAGACCCCCGATGACGTCTGGGTGCGCTATATCGATCCAGTTGCCGTCCTCCACAGCATGACCTATTATCTCGCCCGCGAGCAAAGTTAAGCGTCTGTCAACGGCGTTTTCTGATAATGGGGCCACGAAGCAACGAAGAGCGCATGGGGCAGCCCATATTCGTTTATTCGTTCTCAATATTCGTGGTCGGCGGGGCTACCGGGAAACCTTTGTTACAGACGACTTAACCCAGGCGCATCCGTGAGCGCAGCGAGAGCACCGAGAGCCTGACAAGCCAGCGCGTGGCCTGTTCAGCGCGGGTTAGTGGCACGGTTGGCTCAATCAGGATGACTTGCTCACGCTTGATGATGCCTCCTTGCTGGCGAGAGGTGTGGGTCGTGAAGTGCCAATAAATCGAAGGAGGAAAGGGCTCGACAGAATACCGTGGCCGGAATGTCTGGGACTCGGGGCTGCTATACCAGCGACGCGGCTTCATCAAAAACTCCACACTCATATAATGGGAAACAACCTCAAGAGCACACTTACCCTAAATGTACTATAGAGGCACGGAGATGGCAAGACATGCGCAGAAGGATTGAGCGATCATTGCAGAAAAGTGCAATTGACTGGCTTGGTACGACGACACGGGTGAGACCTCACAGGTCTGCTAGACCTCTGAGGCCTCGCCCGTGTCGTGCATAGCGGATCATTTACTGAAAGACCATAAGTCGGCACTCCTGTTTACAACCCAGATAGGATTGCTATATCTGCTGACCGTGGGCAAAAAGGGCGAGTTGCGTGCGATGTTCGAGGTGGAGCTTATCGAGCAGGCTGCGAATATGGGTATGCACAGTACGGATCGAGATATGCAGTTCATTGGCGATTTGCTGATTGGTTAAGCCCTGCCCAACGCACCGTAACACAGCACGCTCGCGCCCAGTCAACGCATCAAGCGGCCCTTGAGGTGGCGGGGCCGGATGTTGCAGGCGTTGGAGCAAGCGGCGAGCTACCAGCGGATGCAGCGCACTCTCACCGCGTGCCACGGCGCTGATGGCTCCAAGCAGTTCATCAGGGTTCGAGTCTTTGATAATGCATCCGGCAGCACCTGCCTGCAAGGCGGCTAGCAAACTATCCTCATCGGTAAAACTGGTCAGGATGAGAATCCGTGCGCGGGGGGCAGCCTGTAACAACCCGTGAATAGCCGGTACCGCATCCATCCCGGGCATGATCAGGTCAAGGATGACCACATCAGGCACGAGTGAGGCCGCGAGCATGATCGCCTCAGCGCCACTGGCCGCTTCGCCAACCAGTTCAAATTCGCGCGTCGCCGAGAGCAAGAGCCGCAAACCCTGACGCACGATCGGATGATCGTCAGCCACCAGCACCTTCAACACGCTTCACCTCATCATGACTACACGCTCACCGAAAGGCTTTGCGCCGGGGCCAGCTCCGTTACCAAAGGCCAGCGAGGGCACCGTCACGCGCACCACCGTGCCATGACCAGGGGCACTTACCACATGCAACTCACCGCCGATCGCTTCGGCCCGTTCGCGCATGGTGATCAAGCCAAGCCCGGACGAGGGCACAGTGGGCAGAAAGCCACGCCCGTTGTCGCTCACCTCAAGCAAGACACCGTGCGCTTCATCACTGCAGAGTACCACCGAAAGCAGCGAAGCCCCAGCGTGGCGTAACGCATTATTCAAAGCCTCTTGCGCAAGCGCATAGAGTTGCGGCTCAACCATCGAAGGCAGCATCCGTTGGTAGCGCTCCGCATCCAGATGGATCTTGATCCCTGTTCGCTCTTCGACTGCCTCAAGGCGGAGCCGCAGCGCTTCGGCAAGCCCCTGCTCATCGAGTTGGGGCGAACGCAATTGATAGATCAGCAGGCGCATCTCTTTGAGCGATTGGAGCGAAATTTCCTCAATCTGGCGAAACCAGTTGGTAAGATCTTCGTCCGTAGCCTCCTGTACCGTCATTGTCCAGGCACGAGCCAGCAATGTCATGCTGTAGAGCGACTGGGTAATCGAATCATGCAGTTCGCGCGCCAGACGCCGCCGTTCTTCCTGTGCGGTACGTACCATCGTATCTTGATAGAGGCGGGCATTTTCGATGGCACTACTCAGCATCCCCGCAATAATCTGGGCGAGTTCACGTTCGTTCGTGCCAAAAGGCGTGCGTTCTGGAGGAGCATGGATGACAAAGA
Source organism: Candidatus Chloroploca sp. Khr17 (assembly GCF_004138165.1). Classification (GTDB taxonomy): domain Bacteria; phylum Chloroflexota; class Chloroflexia; order Chloroflexales; family Chloroflexaceae; genus Chloroploca. The sequence continues at coordinate 76,612 of NZ_RYFF01000021.1, read as the reverse complement.
GCCCGAAACCACGCTTACGCGCAATCAACGGTTGCACAAGATACGTACCCGCTAAAGGGGCTGTACCATCATCAGGGCCAAGCAGTAGCGCACACGCAGGCTCGGTCGTAACTGTGCCATTGAGACTTGCCAGAACCATCTGGGCAGAGGGGAGCGTATCAATCGGGAGAACTTGACCACTGCTGATTGCATCAGGATGACCAATGACCGCCAGGGCGACCAGGTTTTCCGTCTGCTCTTCACAGAGCCAGATAGCAATACGGTTCGCTTCAAAAAGCGGCAGCAACGCTCTTCCAACCGTGCGCAGGGCCATCGGCAGATCGGTCCAACTCATCAGCGACTGGGCAATCTGGTTGAGGGCGGCCAGACCATCGAGGCGCTGACGCAGCATGCGATTGGCTTCGAGACGACTCAAGAAGGCCCCAACCATCTCGGCCATCGCACTCAAGAGCGCTAATTCTTCGGTTTCGAGCGGTCGATACGGTCCTGCGAAACCAAAGCCAACGAAACCCCACGGACACTCTTTGACCGTAATGAGGGTCGCGGCGATGCCTGCGATCTTGCGGCGTTGCCAGAAGGCATGTTTCGGTGAACCGGGAATGAAGATCTTTTCTGCTGGGCCGCCCACAGGTTCGCCGCTGAGCAGGCGCGCAAGAAAGACCGGATTAACCTCAGTGAGAGGGGTTCCGTCATTGATTTGCGTTGGATCGGGCGATTGAAAGAGCGCCCGATAGGCGGGAACGCCGTTGATCGGTTGCAAGATATAGAGGCCGATATGATAGAGATCAGTGGCCTGACGAAACTCCTCGAAGACACTCATCAGCAGCGCCTGATGCTGCGCATCATCGACATTGGCGCGCAACAATTGGCGGGCACAGCGCGCAATGGCAAGTTGCATGCGCAACTGGTAGGCCAGGCGGCCTTCGGCCAGTTTGCGCGGGGTCATATCATAGGCAATGCCACCGACAGCCATCATCGCTCCGGTCGCATCATAGATGGGGAATTTGGTGACATAGTAGGTATGTAGTGTGCCATCTTGCATATGCTCAACTTCGCGTTCAATCGGCTGACCACGGGCGATGGCTTCCTGTTCCTGCGCCCGCCACAGCAGCGCCCGTTCGCCAAAGAGATCGAGATCGCGCTTGCCTTCTAGTTCGCCCTGGCTCAGGTTGAGGGCCTGTTGGGTGAAGGCATTGGTCAAGAGATAATGTCCATCAGTGCTTTTGACATAGACCGCCACCGGTGAATTGTCAATCAATGTCTGAAGGAGTGCCTGACTGCGCCGCAGTTCTTCTGTCCGTGCCTCAACGAGTAACTCGAGTTGGTTATTGAGGCGATCACGCTCGACCAGTGCCGTTGCCGTTTCACGTAAGCTACGGGAGAGTCGGTTGATCAACCAACCAATGGCATTGCCAATCAGCACCGCATAGGTAATCAATGCAGCTGTATTGACCAGCAACGCATCGGTGCTCACCACCCGCACAGCAAGATCAAGGGCAACTGGAACGATGCCGACCGCCATTCCAACGAGGATGCCTGCCACCAGCGTCATCGCAAAGACCGTGAAGGGGACAGCCTGCCGTGGCTCAAGCAGAAGGCTGGCGAGAATGACGGTAAAGAGAAGGTGGAGGCGACCGATGCCAACCAACCCGTATTGGAACGTACTGACGATCGCTAAACCCAACCCGATGCTCAAGAGCGTGTAGAGTTGGAGACGATACCAATACTGGGGTATAAACACCAGGCCAAGCAGTGGAATCAACAGGATCGTTCTGATCCCCAGGGACACAAACTGTTGGGCTTCCCATAGTTCGACAAAATAGACAAGATAGTGGAGGCCAAAGAAGACCAGGGTAACACGAACCAACACCTTGACCAAACGATCACGCCAGCGCTGCAATGCATCAGGCTGATCAGGTGTTATCGTCGAGGCACGCGTGGACTCTCCAGTGACCATTTTGCTCTCGCCAAAGCCGACTACTATCATTCCAAGTATAACATTTGCCCGAAGGCATGTAAACGTGAGTTTGGCGGCGGCCTAGAGCAGCAACAGAAAAGCCCCAAACTGACACAAGGCGGTGCCAACAATCAGCCCGATACTCCAGAAGCCGAGGGCATCCCAGGTGGCTGGTTTGTGCCACGCCCCGCGGATCACCTGGAAGCCGAGCCAGAGGGCGATTGGCGTGGTGATGAGCACCGCAAGCGCAACGGGCCAGGGCAGACCAGCGAGCATAACGATCGGCAAGGTCAGGTAGGCAAGGGCGAGCACCGCCAGATAAGGGCCACGCATGCGATCCGGGCCAAGCCAGACGATCAGCGTATGCTTGCCTACCAGTCGGTCGCCTTCGGCATCGGGTACATTGACCGTCACTAGTTGCCCAAATTGCATCAGGCAGAGCGGAACCGCCACGAGCAAAGGCAACAGTTCGAGGCTGCCACGTTGCACCACAAAACCAAGCAGCAACGTAGAACCAGGTACGGTCACGGCACCAAAGAGTTCACCGAGACGACGTCGATTCAACCAGATGGGCGGGCTGCTGTAACTCCACGCAAAAAAGGCTGCGACCAGAAAAACAACCAAGGTCAATCCTGGTGCGGGCGTTTGTGGGGCAAACCAGAGGATCAAGAACAGACCGAGCATGCCAAAGACAAGCGACGCAATCAGGGCAACCTGTGGGGGAAGGTGCCCCGCCGGCAAGACGCGACTCCCCCCAGACCACTGGGTTGGGTTGGGATTCGCCAGATCGGCATCAAAATCAAAGAAATCATTGCTATAGTGCGCCATCAACTGAGCCCCAAGCATCGCCAACAGACTCCCGAGCGCCGTCACCCAGTTGAGCGCCGCCCCGACATAGACAGCCGTCGCCGCCCCCAGGCTATAAAAGAGCGCCCCGCCAAGCAGATGCAACGGGCGCCCAAGAACGACCAAACTGGCTGCCTGCTTCCAGAGTGTGCGCGGCATCATTATGAATTCACCCTAATTAATTCATAAATACTCAACACAATAAACTCGGCATAAAAAATCGCCCAGATAAGCATATAGAAACGGGTAATGCTTTGATTGTTGCCTAGATCTACGCGCAGGCTGCCCCACCAGAAGATCGCACTCAAAACGGCGTGGCTCAAGAGCAGAAACAAGGGGGCCGCACCAGGCAGCCAAATAAGGGCCAGCAGCATCGGAATGGCATAACAGACCGACAGGATCACACGTCCGCTATTAAGCACCTGGCGTGTCCCGAGGCGTGTTGTAAAGGTCTCGATCTGGTGCAACTGGTCGCCTTCGCGGTCGGGCAGATCTTTGTAGATCGCAATGACAAGCGCAAAGCCAAAAAAGAAGAGCCCGAGCAGACTCAGCGTCACCACCGGAATTTCGCCCCCAAAGACCTGATTGTAGTGCAGCGCCAGCCCAAGGTTGGCAATCAAACCACGGGCGAGCGCAATGCTAAGCGCCGCAGGAATAGGAAACCGCTTGAGGCGCAGCGGCGGCACCGAGTAGATCGTCCCGATCGCCATGATCAGCCCGACCGTCAGAAACAAATAGGGGCCGGCAATCCACGCCAGCACCAACCCAAGCGCCCCAGCGACAAACGTAATGCGCTGCCCCTCTTGAGGGGAAAAATCACCCGCAGCCAGAGGCAAATGCGGCTTGTTGATGCGATCAATGCTCACATCGGTCAACTGATTCAGCCCAACGACATAGAGATTCAGGGCAAGACATGTGATCAACGCCAGACCAATCGAACCCAGCGCCGCCGGCAGCGCCTGCAAACTCCCAACAACAATCAGGAAAAGCGTGAAGACCTGTACACTCGTGGCAATAATCGTATGCGGTCGTGAAAAACGCAATAAAGTACGCAACATAATCATTTCCACAGAGGAGCCAGGCCCCTCCGCACCTCCTTATCAAGGGTTACCAGGCTTACCTGCATCAAGCGCAGCGGCTTGCTGCTTGGTCTGTTCTTCTTCGATCAGCAATCGTCGGAGCACCTTGCCCACAATTGTCCTCGGCAAATCATCGCGGAACTCGATCTCACGCGGTATCTTGTAAGGAGCAAGGTGCAATGCACAAAACGCACGAAGCTCCTCAGCCGTAGGATGGGTATCGGGCTTGGCTACAATGAATGCCTTGACCGTATCATCGCCGCGCGCAGGATGCGGAATCCCAGCAACCACCGCCTCCATCACACTCGGGTGCATATAGAGCACCTCTTCGACATCACGGGGCAGCACCTTAAACCCCGAGGCAATGATCATATCTTTCTTGCGATCAACCACATAGAAATAGCCTTCGGGGTCAGCTTTGCAAATATCACCGGTATGGAGCCACCCCTCGGCATCGATCGCCTCAGCGGTCTCTTCTGGGCGTTGCCAATAGCCCCGCATCACTTGCGGGCCATGCACACACAACTCACCCTGGGACTGGTCATCAAAAGGCAAATTGGCACCTGTTTCAAGATCAACCAGCCGCGCATCAGTATCGGGAAAAGGCACCCCAATGCTGCCCACCTTGCGTCGGCCATGGACAGGATTGCCGTGGGTCAGCGGGGAAGCCTCGGAAAGACCATAGCCCTCCACCAGGCGTCCGCCGGTCAGCGCCTCGAAATGCTCTTGCACCTGCACAGGCAGCGGTGCCGAGCCACTGACGCAGACCCGCACCGAGCGCAGATCATACGACGCAACATCTTTATGGTTAATGATGCCAATATACATGGCCGGCACCCCCGGAAAGATCGTGCAACGCTCGGTCGCAATAATGCGCATCACATTCTCAATTGGCCGTGGATTCGGCACCGTCACTATTTCAGCACCTAGGCGCACCCCATACAACATCGCCGTCGTCATGCCATAAACGTGAAAGAACGGAATCGCCGCAAGCAACTTCTCGCGCCCAGGCTGCCCATCAACCACCCACGCATCAACCTGAGTCACATTGGCAATAAGATTCTTATGCGACAGCATCGCCGCCTTGGGCAGACCCGTGGTGCCGCCGGTGTACTGAAATAGGGCGACATCATCAGGATCAATGGTCACCCTGGGCGGCGTCGGTGGATAGCGGAGCAAGTCGCTGAAAAAGAAGATATCCTGCTCAGGACGCACGTCTACCCATTCTGCCGAGTGCTGCTGGCTCCGCTTGACCAGCAAGCTCGAAGGGAAAGCGAGCGTATCAAAGACATGCGCAACAATAACGCGCTTGACTGACGTTTCAGGACGAATTTCACGCAGGCGCGGCCAGAAGAGGTTGAGCAGGACAATCGTTTCGGCACCTGCATCAGCGAGTTGATGTTGCAACTCACGGCTGGTATAGACTGGATTGATATTGACCACCACCGCCCCGATCCGCATCGCGGCAAAAAAGGTGATTAGGTAGTGCGGTGAATTGGGCAACATAAGCCCAACCCGCTCGCCCTTGCGCACACCCAGTTGATACAAGGCTGTCGCCATACGATCCACAAGCGTATCGAGTTGCTTGTAGCTAAGCTTGCCGCCAACCGTAAAGCGCCCTCCAAGCATATATTTGAGGATGAAATTGGTCGCAGTATGGTCAGGATAACGGCGAGCCGTCTCACGCAGCAGATCGCTCAGGGTTTGCTGAGAATAGGTAAGGGTCGGCGCAACACCCTGCTCATACGCCGCCAGCCATGGTTTTTCCATCGTCGTGTACATCTCCCTTAAAGGCTGTCTGAAAAGGGTGTCAGTATCGTTCGCCACCACGTGATGCACCCTTGGAGTGCCGGCTTATGGTCTTCCAGAAATTAATCCGGTATAGCCCGCGAAGGCGGGCTTCGCTTCCCCGAGCCGAGGGCTTCAGCCCCACGGCATCAGGCGCATAGCGGATCATGTACTGAAAGTCCATTAGCCGGCTAAAGCCGGCACTCCGAAACAAACCGTCGACTTTTCAGACAGACTCTTAGATGAGCGGCTCCAGATGCCATATGCCGCATCTATTTCAGTATACCACTGCAACAAAAGCGCGGTATACTTCTCTCCATGACGCAAGAACTTCCCCACAAAAATTGTTACCGTGTTGCGCCCCAGTTGATTGCGGGTGAGTATCCAGGCGCGGCGGTGCCGGATCTGGCGCAATGGCGCATTGCCATGCACCTCGACGCCGGCATCACGTCGTTCCTTGATCTCACCGAGGTCGGCGCGCTTGTGCCATACGAGGCGCTGCTCGCCACCGAGGCGCAGCTTCGCCAGCCGACCGTGCGCTACCAGCGTATGTCGATTGAGGACGGCAGCATTCCGCAGTCGCGGGACGAGATGGAAGCGATCCTGAACTACCTTGATGGCGAAATCGCCGCCGGGCAGACGGTCTACCTTCACTGCTGGGGCGGCATCGGGCGGACGGGCACCGTGGTTGGTTGCTGGCTGGTACGCCGCGGGATGCGCGGCGAAGATGCGTTGGCAACGCTTGCCCGTCACTGGCAAGGTGTCGCCAAACGCATCTACCACCCCCACAGCCCCGAGACCCAACAGCAACGGGACTATATTTTGCGGTGGTAAGGCTCACGCTTCAATGCGTGGCATCAAGGGCAAATCGGCATCAACCCATGCTTGCCAGCCGCCAACGAGCGCACGAGCACGGGGCCAGCCTGCTTTCTGCAATTCTCGCGCCACCCGGGCGCTTGTCTCTTCACTCCCTCAGGTGCAGTAGGCCACGACCCATGCTTCACTGGGCACCCCGTGCGCTTTGAGGGTCGCGACGGCGCGGTCAGGCGGCACCCGCAGCGCGCCATCGGCCATCGTTTCCGTCGCCCGATAGCTGCGCTCGGTGCGCACATCAATCAACACCACCGGCTCACCACGCGACCGGTGCAGGCGCAATTGCTCAAGGTTCATCCGTTCCGGCAAACCTGGCGCGGGCATCAGCGGGATCGTTTCGACTTGGCCCGAGGCAGGCATCAACGGGATGAACTCACCCTCGGTTGGGTGCTGCTGGGGAGCAAGCACCGGCGCTGGCGCACCTGACGGGGTGCGGCGCCGACGCCGAAGCAGCGGCCAGCCGCCCTGCAGAGCCACTGACACAAGGACCACCAGGCTCGCCAGGGCGACCACCCGCTCGCCATCGGGGAGGTCGCCAAAGACAGCGATCAGCGCCAACAGTAGCACCCCGAGGCCACGCGGTCCGTACCATCCCAGGGTCAGACGCTCGCGGAGCGTCAACCCAACCGCGCCGAGGGCCACAGCAAAGATCGGCAGACGCACCAGCAGTACAATTGCCACAAAGAGCAACGCCGCCGGCCCGATCACGCCGAGGCCACTCCAGATTGGAGCCGTCCCGAGCAACACATACGTAAAGAGCAGCGCCATCTCGGCGGTAACCTGCCCATACTCAAGAAAGCAATCGCAGAGTTCAACGTCAAGCGACGAGACCACCAGGCCAGCGGCGAACGCAGCGAGAAAGCCGCTGCCACCGAGGGCTTCAGCGGCAGCAAAGGCCGTCAGCGCCACGCCGATCACATAGAGCGACTCGTACTCGCGGCGCACCCCAAAGCGGTCACGCACCAAAACAAGCAAACGCACCGACGCCACGCCAACAAAGATCCCGGCCAGCGGCCCAAGCAAAAAAAGGCTGACCAGCAGGCTGGCGAGCGTCCCGGCTGATGGCGTGCCTCCGGCGATCCCAAACGCCAGCGCAATCACCACAATCGGCAAAAGCAGCACATCATTCATCCCGCTCTCGAGGCGCAAGGCAAGGTGCATTCTGGGCGGCATGCCGCTGCCCTGAAGCATGCCGCGCAAGATCACCGGATCGGTCGAAGCCACCGCCGCACCGAGAATGATGGCGGCAACAAGCGGAAGATCGAGCAACCACCAGGCTGCGCCAGCAAGGCCAAACGCCGCAAGCAGCGTCCCAGGGCCAAGAATCAACGCCGCAAGCGTCTTATTGCGCCGCACCTCACCAAGATCCAGCGTCATCGCATCGGTAAAGAGCACCAGCACCAGGCTGAGCGTCGAGACAACGCGCAAAAAGGGATCATCAAGGGTCATATTGACCAGGCCCAGGCCAAACGGCCCAAGCACGAGGCCCAAGAGCAGAAACACCGCCAACCCCGGCAAGCCGGTACGCTCAGCAGGCCCGGCCATCAGTGCGCCGCCAATGATCACCGCGCCAATCAACCCAAACATGGCGATCAGTGTTTGCGTGTCAAAGATCATGTGTTTTTTGTGGTTCCTCGGTTGCTGCTCGTGAAAGCTGCCAGCAAAGCTGGCAGCTTTCACGAGCAGCAACCTATTTCCTAGGGCAACAGGCCCTCTTTCTCCACATCACAAAGCATGACGCGCTGCCAACTCCTGGGGAAGAAGGCAGTGGTAGATGAAGCTGTTGGTTGGGGTAGGTATTGCTGCGGCTGCGCCGAGGCGCACAATCGCACCGTTCTGGGCTTCGAGTTCCGAGGGGCGGCCTTCCATGATGTCGCGCTGCATCGAGGAGGTACCAGCAGGGGGCATTTCGTCAATAAAGCTCATAATGGAGGCAACACGCTCCATGCTCAGGGCGACCCCACGCGCTTGGCCGACGGTCACCACTTCGGTCAAGACGGCTTCGGCAAGAGCGCGGGTGCCAGGTTGGGTCCGCCATACGCCAATTGGTGCGCGCGTAATTGCCCCCAGGCCACTCCATGTACAGATTAACATGAATTTTTCCCAGGTTGCCACCTGAATATCAGGCGGAACCGAGGCGCGTATCCCGGCGGCTTTGAAGGCTGCCGCGAGCGCTTCGGCGCGGGGGGTACGGCGGTTATCACGTTCACCAAAAGCGAGCGACGGCTCAATGCCGCTATGCTTGATCAGTCCAGGCCCACCGATTGACGCCAGGATGCGGCAGATACCATCCATCGCGTAGTCAGGGCCGAGCACCTCGGCAAGAATGTCGCTCGCCTCAACACCGTTCAGCAGTGGCACCACCGCCGTTGCGGGGCCAAGCAAGGGCCGCATCGAGGCCGCTGCCTCGGCGAGTTGCCAACTCTTGACAGCTACCAGCACATAATCAACGGGTCCCACCTGCGCCGGGTCATCAGTTGCCAGCACTGGCTGGATCGTGAAATCACCCAGAAAACTCTCGACCCGCAACCCATGCTCACGGATAGCCGCAAGATGGGCACCACGGGCAATAAAATGCACCTCGTGACCAGCCTGCGCCAGGCGTCCACCAAAATACCCACCGACTCCACCAACGCCGACGATGGCAATACGCATACCACTTCCTTTTTTTGCTGGCTTCGTGTGCATGAAGTGGAGGGAAGCCTGCGCCTCCAAGCCCAACACACACACCGTCACTGGCAAGAAGTCAGCAATGCTGACTTCTTGCCAGTGACGAGAATATTCCGTCAGCTTACGAGCGCTTGCTCGCAATGGCCGCCATCACCATCCCACCTGCAAGGCCAGGGTAACGACGTAACTGGGCGCGAAGAACCTGGCTTGCTGAGGCTCCGGCGATGAGCCCCCACCATGCATTGCCGGTCAGACAACGGCCTTGCGCAATCGTACCGTGTGAACGCATAAAGTCTAACACGTTTTTGTCCTCTGTTGTCAGCATTGGCACGATCGCGTTCTTTTCGAGGGTTTCTCGTGTCTGGGTGGTGATGCTTTGCAGGCTCCGTGCGAAGGTGTTGAGATCATCGGCGGCAGCGGCAGCAAAGAGTTGTTCGCCAGCTTCTTCCGGATCTTCGATCGAGGCGGCCACACGGGCGATCTGGGCAAGCAGAGTGCGTTCGTCTGGCACCGATGCGCCCGGGGCGAGACGAGGCAAAACGAGGACAAAGACCCAGGCCTGGCGTTCGGGATGCGTGATAGGCTGTTGACGCACAAGGGCAGGCAGGCCAGCCATGCGGCTGGCAACCTCCACGCCCAGCAAACCACCATGCCTTGCCCCATAGATGGCAAGCGCATCAGTCGCATCCAGCCCCACAGCCGTCGCGAGCTCGACGCGATCGTCATCAGGCAGAGCATAAAATCGGGCAACCGCTTGCGCCACCGTCAACGCCAGCGCGGCATCAGCGCCAAGTCCCTGCCCAACTGGAACAGCCAGTTCAACCTGGAGTTCAACCCGGGCAGGGAGCGCATAGAAACGCAGGAACGCCTCGGCGTACCGCAACGCCGCATCAGCACGCGCCCCGGTGACGCGCAAACCATTGCAAGGTTGGGCAACGAGATGAACCGGAGGATGCTGCAACGAAAGCCCAACCAGGCATGGCACTGGCTGGGCTTGATGCACCACCTTTGCCACACCAAAGGGCAAAAGAGCAAACCCAACGCCACTCGTTTTCATGGCTTCACATACGCATAACTTGCGGTCTCACGAATATCCCGTAATACCTGGCCGTCAAGTTGAGCAATGGCGTCAACCAGTTCTTCGCGGGTACACCCGACCACCTTGAGCACCACATCCCAGTCATCAGGCTTTTTGGGCGTGCGCACATTGCCCAGGGCCATGATCGTCCAGCCACGATCAGTCACAGCGCGAATGAGGCGGAGCAAATCACCGCGTTTGCCCTTGATCCGCACGGTGACGCGCCAACCCGGTTCGAAGGCACCGAGGAGATTGTTCAACTCGACCAGCAGATGGTTGTCAGTAATCAAGCCAAGCACAATCTGGCCGTCGAGTACTGCCAGGCCGCCGATTTTCGTCTTGGTCATCAGATGCGATGCTTGCTCAAGTGTGGCATTCGGGCCAATCGTTGGCAAATCCCGAGCCTTTAGCATCACCTTTTCAACCGTCAAATTAGCCAGATAATTTGAAATCTCCCACACATCTAAACTCGCCATACGCTCGGGTGGTATCGCAAGACGCGGAGGCGTGATCATCCCAAGAAAGCGCTTGCCATCGCCCACCACGGGCAAATAATAGATCTCATTTTCGACCAGTAACGCACGTGCTTCAGCAAGACGTTTGTGCGGTTCGATCATGATCGGATGCTGGAGCATATAATCCTTAACCAGCATGAGGCTCCTCCTGCGCCGGGGCGCTATTCCTGGGCCATCTTGACCGCAGGCTCAAAGGCACGCAGTTGATCGAGCGGAATATGACAAAAAATCCGATGACCATCACCGACATCTTGCCATGGCGGGACAGTCGTTGTGCATAGTGTACCATCATCGGGTAAGAGGTGGCGGCGAGGGCAACGGGTATGAAAACGGCATCCCGACGGCGGATCAAGCGGGCTAGGCACATTGCCCGAAAGCCGCACATGGGCCTGCTCAACCGTGGGATCTGGGATCGGCACCGCCGCCAGCAATGACTCTGTATAGGGGTGGTACGGCGGCGCATAGATCGCCTCGGCAGGGCCAATCTCGACGATCTGCCCAAGGTACATCACCGCAATCATATCGGAAAAGAAGCGCACCACACTCAGATCATGGGCAATCATCAACAGCGTTGTGCCCTGCTGTTGCTGGATCTCGGCGAGCAGATTAAGCACCGCAGCCTGCACCGAGACATCAAGCGCCGACACTGGTTCATCGCAGAGCACGAGATCGGGCCGTCCGGCAAACGCACGAGCAATGCCAACCCGCTGCTTTTCGCCCCCACTCAACTGATTGGGCAAACGATCATAGTAGTGCTCATCAAGCTTGACTGCGCGCAACAGGCGCACCACCTCGGCCCGGATCTCGCTCGGGGGAACAATCTTGAAGCGCCGCAACGGACGTTCAAGCTGGCGTCCAATGGGATAACTAGGGTTCATCGTTGCATTCGGATTTTGAAAAACCATCTGCAACTCACGGATCGTCGCCATGTCGCGTTTATTGACCTTGACCCCCAGATCAACACTCATAAATTCAATCTTGCCGCCCGACAACTCTTCGAGGCCAATGATCGTCTTGATCAGCGTGCTCTTGCCACAGCCTGATTCGCCAACAACGCCGAGGGTAATGCCCTTGGGCAAGCTAAACGAGACATCATCAACCGCCTTGAGATAACGCGGTTTGGCGAGACCAAACAGGCTCAGTGGTGACGAACTCGCCTGGCGATAGTAGGTCTTGAGTGAGTCAACGTCAAGAATAGGCTCGGCATCACGCGAAGTCTGCACAAGGGGCGTCATCGGCTCAGTGGGCGTCCACTGTGAGGCATCGATCTCTTCGGCGAAGAGGCAGCGCACATTATGGTTGGGCTGAAACTGGCGCAGCGGCACACGCTTGGCCCGACACGACTCGTGGGCATACGCGCAGCGCGGCTCGAAGGTACACCCGGCGGGTTGGTTATCGGGTGAAGGCACCCGGCCAGGGATCGGGTAGAGCACGCTGCTTGCCTTGCTGCGGCCAAGCCTGGGCACACAGCGAATGAGGCCCTGCGTATAGGGATGGCGCGGGTTGGCAAAGAGTTCCTGGACTGAAGCAATTTCAACTACTTCGCCGGCATACATCACGGCAACCCGATCACAGACACGTGCAATCACGCCGAGGTTGTGGCTAATGAACATGATCGCCGTATCAAACTCGCGCCGCAGATCATCAACAAGATCGAGCACCGTTGCCTCGACGGTGACATCCAATGCCGTTGTTGGTTCGTCCATCACCAGTAGCGCTGGATTATTCAACATCGCCATTGCGATCACCACCCGTTGCTGCTGCCCGCCCGAGATCTGGTGGGGATACTTCTGCAGCACCAGTTCCGGGTCGGGCATATTGACTTTGCGCAGCATCGTGACGCAGCGTTCGCGGGCCTCGTCTTTCGCCATCCCTCGGTGCGTTATCAACACCTCGGCCATTTGCGTGCCAATGCGCAGCACCGGATTGAGCGACGTCATCGGATCCTGGTAAACCATCGCAATCTGGTCGCCCCGCAAACGGCGCAACTCTTCGGGGCTTCGCCCAACCAGCGACTGCCCCTGGAACGCGATCGAGCCATGGGCGATCTTGCCATTGCGCCCAAGATAATTGACCATGCCAAAGGCCACGGTACTCTTGCCGCACCCCGACTCGCCCACAATGCCAAGCGCTTCGCCCCGAAAGATCTCGAACGAGACATCACGCACCGCAAGCACATCGCCGGCACTTGTCTCGTAAGCGATGCCAAGGTTATTGACTTTGACGACCGGGAGATTGGCGATGTCTTCTGACCTTCGCATCTCTGCTCCTCTCTTTTGGGCACGTGCTTTGACGGCATGCCCTTAGCGATAGCGCCGCGTTTCCTCGGACATACCATCGGCAATCAGATTTAGCCCGACGACCACCATCGCAATCGCAAGCGAACCCCACAGCGCTTCCCAGGGGCGTCCGGCCTGGATCGAAGAACGTCCAGCCTGGACGATGCTGCCCCAATCGGGCGAAGGTGGGGGCAAGCCGAGGCCAAGAAAGCCGAGCGTTCCAATCGAAAAGACGGCATAGCCCACGCGAAGCATCGAGTCAATAATGATCGGGCCACGGGCATTAGGCAGGATCTCAAAAACCATGATGTACCACGAGTGTTCGCCCTGGGTCTGAGCGGCAGCAACATAATCGCGGGTCTTGATATCGAGGGTAAGGCCACGTACCAGACGGGCAATGCCTGGTGCACCAGCAATCGTGATGGCGATCAAGACATTGGTTGCCGACGCACCAAACGAGGCAATAATGACGAGGTAGAGCAAGATCTGCGGAAAGGCAATGATCGCATCAAGAATGCGCATCGTCACCTCATCAACCATGCCGCCATAATAACCCGCAAGCAAGCCAAGCGTGCCACCAACCAGCAAAGCCACCATCACCGACAGCGGCGCCAGGGTTAGGATCAGCCGTGAACCGTGGGCAAGGCGCGCCCAGATATCACGCCCACGGGTATCAGTGCCGAGCCAATGATCCCATGAAGGACCTTCACGGGTACGTCCACGAAACTGCTCAACCGGCGAATAGCGCGAAAGCCACGAGCGATACTCGTCCGACGTTGCCCAGGTCGTAATATCATCGCCACGCACAATGCCCGCATAACAGGACGGCGTAACGAGGCAATTATCGGCAAACAGGGCAACCACCACCCAGAAGCCAACCAGACAGAGGCCAACGAGGGCAATGCGTGAGCGGCGAAAGAGACCGAGTTGTGCCTCAAGGCGCTGCCAGCGCGACGTGCGCGTCGCCGAAGGGCTGGGCAACTGGTCACCAGCGGTCTGTTCTGCAGTAGCCATAGGCAGGTTAGCTCATGTATAACGAATACGCGGATTCAAATAGACATAGATCAGATCGGCGAGCAATTGCGAGACGACCGCAATCACCACCAGGATCATCGTTGCAGCCTGGAGGGCAAAGACGTCATTGTTGAGGGCCGAGGCGAGCACATAACTACCCAGGCCGGGAAAACCAAAAAGGGTTTCGACCACCACAATGCCCCCGATCAGCCAGTTGATATGCAGCATGATCACCGTAATCGGGGCGAGCAGCGCATTGCGCAGTGCGTGACGCCAGATGACTTGCCAGTAGGGCAAGCCCTTGAGCACAGCGGTACGAATATAGTTCGTGCGCAAGACTTCGCTCATGCTGGCACGGGTGACGCGCAGCACATAGCCTAGTTCAACCAGCATCAAGGTCATAATGGGCAAAATCAGCATCTGAGGCTGCTCAAAAATCGAGGTTCCTGGTGGAATGACAACCGCGCCAGGGAACCAGCCAAGCCAGACCGCAAAGATGACGATGAGAAATACGCCGCTGGCAAATTCTGGGGTTGCCGTCGCAACCAGGCCACCAACCGACAAGACACGGTCAAGGGGGCGGCCTTCATACAGCCCAGCAATGACCCCCAGGAAAAGGGCCAGCGGCATGATGATCACAAACGCAATGCCGGCGAGAAAGAGCGTATTGAGCAAGCGTGGCACAAGCGTATCAATCACAGGCTGCCGCGTAATGAGCGAAATCCCAGGATCGCCCCGTAAAAGTCCCTTCTGGAGCGGAATATACGCACTCGGAGCACCAGCCGTGCTAATCCAGCCGGCCCGTGTTAAACGTTCCTCGCTCTGGTTCAACCCACGGATCCACATCGCCGCACGACCATCTTCATTGACGCCCCAGAAGATCTCTTCGCCTTCGTCATTCGTTACCCAGATCTCATCGCCGAGAGCGACAATGCGCGATGGGCCAAGCTTGCCATCGGGCAAGAGAGCCCGTTCAAGCTGGAGGATGACCTCACCATCCTCTGAGCGATGGCGATAAATCGTCTCGTTGGAGCCAACCACCCACCAGTTGGTCTGGTTATTTTCGGTATCGTAAAACCGATCAACTGGGGCACCAATCAGCTGTGCCGCCTCGCGGTCACTGCCCAACATCCAGCGCCGATAGCGGGTCAAGGCCGGCTGATCGAGTCCATTCTGGGCATTGAACGACGCCCGCTGATCCGGAGTGATGGTATTGCCCAGCACATTGGTGGCCATATCCCCTGGTGCCAGTTCTGAGATCGCAAAGACGGTCACGGATACGGCAAAGAGGGTGACGATCAAGAAGAGAAACCGGCGTAAGAGGAGTTTGAGCATAAAATATCCTCTTCTCCCGCATCCTGTGCCGGCAGCATCGGATGCGGGAGAGTCGGGGCCGCGCCTCCAGTTGGCGGCCTCAGAGCTTACGCCCGTGGGTCGAGATCGGGATCGTACCAGACTCGCAACCACTGATTGTGCAGCGTGGGGTGGGCGACCACGCCCTGGAAGGCCGGGTTAAAAACTTCCCAGACACGCTGCCAGACGGCGATCGCGACCGGGCCACGCTCGTTCTGAATGCGCTGCAGATCAGCCATAATCGAGCGCCGGGCTTCGATATCCAGCGTGCCCTGGGCCTGACGCAGCAATGTCGAAAACTCTTCGTCAACCCAGCGCGTCTCATTCCACGGGACGGGATTGCCCGCTTCATCAGCAATATAGGCCAGCGGCAAGAGCATCACCGCCAACGGGCGATGCGTCCACGGGGTAATGCCAACCGTCGTTTCTGTCCAGATATCCCAGTAGGCATTATTGGGCATCGTGTCGAGGGTAATATTGAAACCCCCTGGCTGCGCATCTTGCTGAAGTGTCTCGGCATACGAAACAACATCGGTCCACCCCGTGCCCACCGAGAGATTGAAGCTGAGACCATCCGGGAAGCCGGCCTCGGCGAGCAGTGCCTTGGCACCTTCAGGATCATAGGCAGGGGTGTCCATTGGCGCAAATTCCGGCTGAACTGGTGAGACGTGAACATCGTGACCAATCAGGCCTTCGTTGTTGTAGGCGACGCTGAGGATTTGCTCGCGATCCTGACACATCTTGAGGGCCGTGCGTACCCGATTGTCGCTCCACGGCTCTTGATCAACGCGCATACGCAGCACCCGGGCCTGCGAGGTATCAACGCTGTAGACGACAATATTGGGATCATCGCGCAACGAGAGGTAATTCTCGACATTGGGCTCGTACATCGTGTGGATGGCCCCGGTCTGCATTGCAGCCACATACGAGGTACGGTCAGTACCAAGATCGATGAACTCCACCGCGTCAAGGTAGGGCAACGGGTCGCCATCCTCGCCCAACTGCCAGTAGTCCTCACGACGGGTGAACTTGGCCCGCTCGTCAACGACATACTCGGTGAGCGTATACGGGCCCGTACTCGGGTTGGTGCCAGTCTTGACGTCACCATTGAAACTGGGGTGCATGATCACGGCTGGATAGTGGTAAAGGTTCTCGGGCACATCCAGTTTCGGTGCGCTCAGATTGAGGCGAACCGTATAATCATCGACCACCTCGACACCATCGATCGTCAGGAAACCCTCCCATAGACCGAGGATCGACGAGCCAACATCCGGGTTGAGCCACTCACCAAAGTTATAGCGAACATGCTCGGCGACCAGTTCATCGCCATTCGTCCACTTGATGCCCTGACGCAAATTCAGCGTCCAGACCGTCAGATCATCGCTGGCTTCCCAGCTTTCCAGTAGCAACGGATGCGTAATATTATTCTCATCGGTCTCGGTCAGATACTCAAAGACATGACGAAACGCATTGGCGCTCTCAGTCCACGAGAAACGTGCCGGATGATCAACCGCCTGCACAGCAATGCCAACTCGTAGTACACCGCCACGCTTGATCGCACCAAGGGTTGGCTCCGCAGGAGCCACAGGGTCAACTGGAGGGGGCGCAGTCGTGGTCGTGCCGCCACCACAGGCAGCCAGCACGGACGCAAAGGGAAGGGATGCGCCAAGCAGCGTTGCTACACGCAAAAAATCACGCCGACTGATGCGGCCCTGTTGTAACTGCGTTTGAGCCTGTTCGATCCCCGGGTGAATGCGAGAAGTGGTGTCTTCCTTCATCAGCGTGTGTTCCTCCTTACAATAAGTTGTCTTCTATCGCTACCACCGTCATGGTCTATGAACCTGCGTTTGCGCGAGCAATGGTGAAGATCAAGCTGATGCCCACAGCAAAGCCCAGCCTGCTGTCCTGCGATCAGCATTGCAACATACGCACTTTGCCACAATCAAGGGAAAGACACGCGAGGAAAGAGACAACACTGAACACTACCAATGAACAACTGGTAGGTGCAGGAGCTTATGAAATCAGACAATCAGGGTAATATAGGTGGAAGAGAAGTGGCAACCACAGCAGGCTACATCTGCTCAACTCTGAAATCAGACGCCATGCATACAACAGCAAGCTAACACGAATCAGACTGCCTATGGGTATGCTACAAGCATTAGAAAATTATTCCTTGGCTGTATGCAAAAACGCAAAATCTACCCCTTTATGCATCTGTTGTTGCTCAGTATAACACAGGTGTGTAGAAATGAAATCCGCAAATTGCTGCGAATTTTGATGGATCAGCCGCAACTTCAGTAAAAACCCGCCGTTCTTGTGGTGCAAGCTGCCAGCTTGCACCACAAGAACCCTTGCCATCCCCCTACAGCTGGATCGTGACCACGAGCCTCCCCAGACGCAATTCGTCGCCGTTGATCAACGGCACAGGCTGGCGAGGCGTCAGCCGGGCGTTGTTGCGAAAGGTGCCATTGGTGCTGTCGAGGTCTTCGAGATAGATCTGGTTGGCATGCACAAAGATCCGCGCATGGCGACGCCCCACACCATGCTCGACCGCGCCATAAGGCGTCAGATCGAGATCCGGAAAGAAGTTGCTGACCGGGTCGGCCCGCCCAAGAAGTGCTTCAGCCGCAGGCGGCAGCGAAAGCCGGGCGTTGTTTGCCCGCATGATCAAGACCGCCGGGGCGAGTATGGTGCGTGGCGGCGGCGGGGCCGGGCGTACCGGGGGCGGTGACGCAGGTACGACTGGTGGGGCCGGACGCACTGGCGGGGCCGGGGGCGGCGGTACCGGACGTGGCGGAGGGGTTGGGGTGACTGGCTGGGGTGGAGGGTAGGTGGGTTGGGCTGGTACGCCACCAAAAGGGAGCCCCGGGGCTGCCGCAGGCATGCTCGGGCGCATCGTTCCAAGCAAGGCCGCGCCACAGTTATCGCAGAACGCCTCGCCCGGAATCACCGATGTACCACACTGCGGGCAGACGCTTGGCCCTGGTGAGGCAACCGCAATGCCCCCCTGCTGTACGCCAGGGCTCGCCGGTACGACCGGAGGCACCGGGCGCACTGGCGGCGGCGGTGCTGGCGACGGTGCCGGTGGCAATGTCTGCGCGGGCAAAGGGATCATCTGGGCACCACATTGATCGCAAAAACGTGCTGAAGCAGGGTTCTGGGCCCCGCATTGAGGACAAAATGGCATTGGTTGTACCTTCCGTTCATGTGCTGGCACCAGAGGCCAGCTAAACTGGCCTCTGGTGCCAGCACATGAACGCCTCTGAGGACGTATCTCCCACGAATATTATACGTCAGGCAACCGAGAAATGATGCATCTCGCTTGCCTAAAAGCGTCTGACTGATAGGCTAAAAAGTGGTACAATCAACCCCGTTAGGGAACAGTCATAGCAGCGCACCTTGTGCGCCAGGACATGCAAGGAGTTGGGTATGCACATTGTCGTGTGTATGAAACAGGTACCACGCGATAACTCGGTCAAGATCAATTCTGACCTCAGCATTAACGCCGATGGGATCGAGAAGATTATCAATCTCTTCGACGAGTACGCCATCGAGGAGGGTCTGGCCTGGAATGAGAAGCATAGCGGCAAATTGACGGTGCTCTCGATGGGCAGTGATGAGTGGGTTGAGCAGATGCGGCGTGCGCTCGCAATGGGGGCAACCGATTCGCTGCTGCTCAAGGATGCGTCGTTTGCGCAGCTTGATACGCTCGCGGCCGCCAAGGTTGTTGCCGCTGCGATCAAGAAACTGGGTGATGTTGACCTGGTCTTCTGTGGCCGTAATAGTACCGATGATGAGAGTGGCGCTTTTGCGCCCGCGCTTGCCCGTGCCCTCGGATGGGCGCAGTTGACCTATGTGGGCAAGGTGCTGGACGTTGACCCCGCTGGCAAGAAGGTGACGGCTGAACGCCACCTCGAGACGGTGGTCGAGACGGTGACAGCAAGCCTGCCGGCTGTGGTCAGTGTGATCAAGGATATTAATAACCCACGCTATCCGTCGTTGTTGAAGATCAAGAAGGTGGCCAAGATCCAGCCTCCAGTTTGGACCGCTGCTGACCTCGGGGTGAGTGGGTTAAGCGCCGCAGCTACGATTTCGAGCCGCGTGCCACCGCCGCCACGCCCTTCGGGTGAAATCATTGATGGCCCTGATGCTGCCGCAAAGGTTCGCAAACTGGTCGATAAGTTGCTCGAAAATCAGATCATCTAGAAGGAGCTTCCCAATGGCGGGTGTTCTCGTCTATATTGAGCAGGTCGGCGGTGACGTCGCCGCTGTCTCGCGTGAGTTAATGGGCAAGGGCCAGGAACTAGCGGCAAGCCTCGGCGGGCCACTCAATGCCCTGGTGGTCGGTGGCGATGTGGCAGGCCTGGCAAGCCAGGTAGTTGCCCTCGGTGCGGCAACAGTCTATACGGTGAGTGATGCGTCGCTGGCGACCTATACAACCGATGGTCACGTAGCCGCCGCCAAGGCCACCGTCGAGGCCGCTCAGCCAGCTTTGATGCTGGCGAGCGCCAGTTTCCAGATGCGCGATTTTGGTGCGGCCCTGGCTGCCGATCTCGATGCCGGGTTGGCCGTTGATGTCACCGATCTGAAAGTTGAGGGCGGGGCGGTCAGCGCGGTGCGTCCGTCGCACGGTGGCAATGTGATCAATACCTACACCTTTGCTGCCGGACGTCCCGTCGTTGCTCTGGTACGCAAGCAGAGCTTTGCCGAAGCAGCCGGCAGCGCAAGTGGCGGTACGGTTACAAGCCTCCCGTTGCCCGCTACAACCATGCGTACCCAGGTCAACAATGTGGCCCCAAAGACTGGTGCCGTCAACCTGACCGATGCGGCAATCATCGTCAGCGGTGGCCGTGGCCTCAGCGATAAGGATAATTACTATAAGCTGATCCCACCGCTCGCCGAGGCACTCGGTGGCGCGTATGGCGCTTCGCGTGCCATCGTTGACGCCGGCTGGGTGCCGTACGAGCATCAGGTCGGGCAGACGGGCAAGACAGTCAGCCCCAAGCTCTATGTGGCCGCTGGCGTCTCGGGTGCGATCCAGCATCTCGCGGGGATGCGCACCAGCCGCAATATTGTGGCAATTAACAAAGACCCCGAAGCGCCAATCTTCCGGGTTGCTAATTTTGGTCTGGTTGGTGATGTCAATGAGGTTTTGCCCCTGCTCACTGCCGAGTTGCGCCAACGCCTCGGGCGTTAGTGCCTATGTGCAAACACAAACAGGCCAGCAATGCTGGCCTGTTTGTTGTTGTACTACAAGGAGCAAGCATACGGCGTTTTAGTTCTACCGTTACCTCCTAGACCAGATCCCGGATCAGATGCGTACTTGCATGTATTGATCCGAGTCGATGCGCATGTGGTCGATGTGAGTTTGCTAGGCATGATTGTCCTCATTGCTATGGCTAGGCTGATTGATCGTTCTAATTCCAGCCTATCTCAATGAGGGTTCACAAATGCGCACACCTAAAATAGGGGCATGGCTTGCCCGTGCCCGTACCTCCCACCGTGTCCAAACGATGCCCGTGCCCACCCCCGTGCCCACCCCGTGCCCCGCGCTCGGCATTGAGAAGCAATCGCACGGCGGTTGTTCTAACCGTCAGCAAAGTGCCGTATAATCAGCCTGGGCATCACATTGCTCGGGAGACATCATTGGCACAGGGATTATTCGGTCGCCATCAGGCAAAACTACGCAAGTTGGCCGCCCTCTCGTGGGCCGACCGCTGGTTGCTGGTCGAGATCTTTGGGCTGCTGGGCCTCGCACGCCTCGCCCTGCGCGTTGTTCCGTTTCGCCGCCTCGCCCGTGCGCTCGGCACGTTGCACGTCGAAACTCCCACCGAGGTACCGCCTGAACAGCTCGCGCAGGCACGCCGGGTGGGGCAAGCCATCGCTCGGGTGCATCGCTATACCCCCTGGACAAGCAATTGCTTTCCGCAGGCGCTGGCCGCCCGGGCCTGGCTCGCCCGCCGCCACATCCCCACGACGCTCTACCTCGGCGTCGCCCTGAACAAAACTGATCCCGCCACATCGACCACGATGGAGGCCCACGCCTGGCTGCGCTGCGGTTCACTGATCGTCACCGGGGGTCGCGGCAGCGAGCGCTTCACCGTGACGGCTTGCTTTGGATCATAACGTGCCCTCCGCAGGCGCACGATCGGGGCACGATAGCGCCGTGCCCCAACAAAAAACAAGCGCCCAGTTTGCAACTGGACGCTTGACCTTCAATTGGCGACCCCGGTGCGATTCGAACGCACGGCCTTTTCCTCCGCAGGGAAACGCTCTAATCCACTGAGCTACGGGGTCGTATTTGTGCAACCAGCAAGAGTATACCACGCCTCTGGTGATTGTGCAACTGTGGTAAATTCTTGACAGTGTGCCGTGCTCGTGGTACGATCCAGCAACACGAGATTTAGGCAAAACGAATGCGCCAGCAAGGCTGCTCTCTCACGATCCTGGCATGATCGCCAAGCGGTGGTAGGTCTTACCACCGTCTCTCTTTAATGTGCTACATCTGGATATCCAAGCGAGGATAGCGATGGCCCCATTGCTTGAAGTTCGGAACCTAGAGACCCATTTCCATACTCAGGATGGGGTGGTCAAAGCGGTTGATGGTGTCTCGTTTCATGTCGATCGTGGCGAAACCCTCGGGATCGTGGGCGAGTCGGGATGTGGCAAGAGTGTCACCTCGCTTTCGATTATGCGCCTTATTCCTTCGCCTCCAGGCAAGATTGCCGGGGGCCAGATTCTTTTTGATGGCGAGGATTTGCTGACGCTGAGCGATGCGGAGATGCGCCATATCCGGGGTAATCGGATCGCGATGATCTTTCAAGATCCGATGACCTCGCTCAATCCGGTGCTGACCATCGGGCGACAGATCACCGAGTCGCTCGAATTGCATATGAGTCTCTCGCGCAAAGAGGCGTATAATCGAGCCGCCGAGTTGTTGCATATGGTCGGCATTCCTAGTGCCTCTAAGCGCCTTGATAATTATCCCCATCAGTTTTCAGGTGGAATGCGTCAGCGCGTGATGATCGCGATGGCCCTCTCGTGCAATCCCGAGTTGCTGATCGCCGATGAACCAACAACGGCCCTCGATGTGACTATCCAGGCCCAGATTCTTGAGTTGATCAATCGCCTGCGGGAAGAACTCCAGACCGCTGTGTTGATGATTACCCACGACCTTGGGGTTGTTGCCGGGATGACCGACCGCGTGACGGTGATGTATGCGGGCAAGGTGGTGGAAGAGGGCAACACAAAAGAGATTTTTGCGAATCCGCGGATGCCCTATACGATTGGTCTGCTCCGCTCAATTCCTCGGCTCGACGAAGAACGCGGCCACAAGCTCAATCCAATTCGTGGGTTGCCGCCCAATCTGATCGACCTGCCCCCGATCTGTCCGTTTAGCCCTCGCTGTGACTATGTCCAGGAACGCTGCTTGACTCAGACACCCCCGCTGCGCAAGGTTGCCCCCGATCATCATGCGGCATGTCTCTTTGATATTTCGATGGAAACACCAATTCCTGAACTCAAACTTGAGGATCAGGCTGCGTGAGAGGTCTGTGAACGAAGGTTGGCAAGCAATCATTGACAGTTGCTCTAGAGTGAAGGAAGACCGCGCATGACAGTTTCTGCCTATGATAGCACCAGTGGCGAAAATCTGATTGAGGTGAAGGATCTGAAGATGCATTTCCCCGTGACGCGTGGGATCATCTTTCAGCGTCGCGTTGGTACGGTCAAGGCAGTTGATGGCCTGAGTTTTACGATCAAGCGCGGTGAGACGCTCGGGCTTGTGGGTGAGTCAGGGTGTGGCAAAAGTACGACCGGGCGCGCTATTTTGCAACTCTATCGCCCTACCGAGGGCGAGGTGCGCTTTCAGGGTACCGACTTGACGGCGATCCGTGGTGATGCCCTGCGCAAGATGCGCCGTAAGGTGCAGATGATTTTTCAAGATCCCTATGCCTCACTCAATCCGCGTATGACCGTGGGCGATATTATTGGTGAGCCAATTCGGGTTCACAAGCTCCGTGAGGGGCACGCTGTCCGTGAACGCATCGAGGAACTGCTTGGTCTCGTCGGGCTCAATCCGGCCTTCGCGAGCCGCTATCCCCACGAGTTCTCGGGCGGTCAGCGTCAGCGGATTGGTATTGCCCGCGCCCTTGCTGTCGAACCTGAGTTTGTCGTCTGCGATGAGCCCGTCTCGGCGCTCGATGTCTCGATCCAGGCCCAGGTGGTGAACTTGCTCGAAGAGTTGCAGGATAAGCTTGGGTTGACCTATCTCTTCATTGCCCACGATCTGAGTGTGGTCAAGCATATTTCGGATCGCGTGGCGGTGATGTACCTCGGCAAGATGGTGGAACTCGCCGAAGGCTCGAAACTCTATAGCATGCCTTTGCATCCCTATTCCCAGGCGCTGCTCTCGGCTGTGCCAATTCCTGACCCAAGGGTGGAACAACAGCGCCGCCGCATTATTCTGCAAGGCGATGTGCCGAGTCCCCTCAATCCGCCGTCTGGGTGCCACTTCCATACGCGTTGCCCGATTGCGATCCAGAAGTGCCAAGAGGAAGAACCTCCTTTTATTGATTATGGCGATGGTCATTTTGCTGCTTGCTGGCGGGCGCGTGAGGCTGGTGAGTTGATGCCGGCTGTGGCGCGTCAGCAGGCCGAAGAACTGGCCGCTCGCATTCACGCCGATATTATGAAGGTGAAGGGTGCGGCAGATTAGCTGTGGATCTCGCGACGTTTTCGTGGCTGCTGACCAGCACAGGTCAGGCCGTGCTGGCTGAATTGACACCACGCCTGACCGGTGAGGCGGCCGTGTTGCCCGAGCTTGAGCGGCTGCGACGCCTCTGTACGCCCGAGCAGGCTCGTGCAGTAGTCGAGACGGTGCAGTTGCGCCAACGTGCGCGTGCCAAGTTCCCGCAGGCTGAACAGCTCTATTTTACCCGTGAAGCCCTTGAACAGGCGAGTGCCGCCTCGGTTGCGGCCCATCGTGCAACCCGCCTTGGTAGCTATCGCCAGGTCGCTGATCTTTGCTGTGGTATCGGGGGCGATGCCTTGGCCCTGGCATCGGTCGGGGCATCGGTCACGGCGGTTGACCGCGATCCTGTGCGGGTTGCCATGTGCCAGGCCAATGCTGAGGCGCTCGGTTTTGGCGCACAGGTTGCGGCGCGGGTGGGGGATCTACGTGCAAGCCCGCCCCCGGACGCCGAGGCGCTCTTTTGTGACCCCGGACGCCGCCGCGGTGACCGGCGCCTCAAAGATGTCGATGCCTACGAGCCACCCCTGAGCCATGTGCTCGGCTGGCAAAGCGTCACCCCAGCGTTGGCAATCAAATTGGCCCCAGGGGTTCCTCGTGAAGCCTTGCCCGGTGACGCCGAAGTTGAACTGGTCTCACTTGATGGCGAATTGAAAGAAACGACGCTCTGGTGTGGCCCCCTGGTCTCCACCCGCCGCCGCGCAACGGTACTCCATCACCTCGATGCAACTGGCGGCTATCAGGTTGCAACCCGTAGCACCGAACACCCCTCGCCGCCTCCAGGTCACCGCCTTACTCCACCTGCGGCCTGGCTCTATGAGCCTGATCCCGCGATCATTCGTGCAGGCATGGTGACCGATCTTGCCGTTGAACTTGATGCCGCGCAACTCGACCCGCAAATTGCGTATCTGACTGCGCCGGTCTATACGCCAACCCCGCTGGCCCGTGCCTGGCGCATTCTTGCCTGGCTCCCGTTTCAACTCAAAGCCTTGCGTGCCCGTCTGCGCATGCTCGACGCTGGTGAAGTAACGGTCAAAAAACGGGGCTCACCGCTCGACACCGACCAATTAGCCCGTCAGTTACGTGGCCCAGGCCAACGGGCACTTGTTGTTGTGCTTACCCGAGTCGCCGAACGTCCGGCGGCGATCATATGCGATCCGCTTCAAATTTGAAGATGTTGTAGGAGTAGACTATGCCAGCCAATCGCTTCGCGTTTTTCAATGGTGCCATTGTCCCGATTGAAGAGGCTCAGATCAGTGTGATGACCAATACGTTCAACTACGGCACGGGATGTTTTGAGGGGATTCGTGGGTACTGGGTACCCGAGCAAGAGCAGTTGTATGTCTTTCAGTTGCGCGCCCATATGGAACGACTGCATCGTTCAAGCCGCATTCTCTATATGAAGTTGGCCTATAGTGTTGATGAGTTGTGTGACCTTGCCGTGGAACTGCTGCGGCGCGAGGGCTTTCGCGAAGATGTCTACATCCGCCCGCTCGTCTACAAGAGCGATCCGGCGATTGCGGTGCAGATGAACGGGTTGACTGATGCCTTTACGATGTTTGCCCTTGGCTTTGGCCAATATATGGCTGGCGACTCGGTACGTGCCTGTGTCTCGTCATGGCGACGCATTGACGATAATATCATCCCCTCACGCGCCAAAGCCTGTGGTGCCTACATCAACTCGGCGCTGGCCAAGACCGAGGCGCTCTTGAATGGGTACGATGAGGCCATCGTCTTGGGCAGTGACGGCCAGGTTTCCGAGGCGAGTGCAGCAAACCTCTTTATCGTGCGCGACGGCAAACTGATCACCCCGCCGCTCTACAGCGACGTGCTCGAAGGCATCACCCGCCAGGTCGTGGTCGAACTGGCCCGTGAGCACCTCGGCGTGCCGGTCATTGAACGTGCCATTGACCGCACCGAACTCTACGTTGCCGACGAGGCCTTCTTCTGCGGTACCGGGGCTGAACTGAAACCAATCGTGGAAATTGACCACCGTACCGTTGGTGACGGCAAAGTCGGCCCGATCGCTGGCTTGCTGGTACGGCTCTATGCCGATCTCGTGCGCGCACGGCTGAGCGCCTATCGCCGCTGGTGTACACCGATCTATGCCTAGGAGATAGGAGATAGCAGGTAGGCCGAGTTCATCAGAACGTGATACACAACTCCGAAGTATGAAGCATCCTTCAACCGGGCCTACAACGCTAGCAGTGAACTTCGCGGGTGATGCCCCTAACCACGGGTTTTCAGGTCTCACGCCCTCAACCTGAGGCACTGCGAGCGCCCCCAAAAGCCAGCTACGCTGGCTTTTGGGGGCGCTCGCAAGAAAGATCAACCCTAAAAGGGAATATCCTCGTCATTTTCGATTGGCTGGGGCTGGTTCCGCGCAATGCTGCGACTAGCCGCTGCCCGGCCGCCATTCGATGTCGCACCCGCCGGAGTTCGCCGTGGCGGCGCTTCCGCAGGTGGCGGTGGCGCTTCCTCGAACTGCTCGGCATCACCAAAATGCTCGTCACCTGCAGGCATGCCCCGTTCACCACGTGCCGAGAGCATAATCATATCTTGGGCAATCACCTCGGTGATGTAGCGGTCTTGATTTTCACGATCAACCCACTTGCGCGTTTGCAAGCGGCCCTCGATGTAGACCCGTGAGCCTTTGGTCAGGTACTGGTTGCAGATCTCACCCAGTTTGTCCCACGCAACCACGCGGAACCATTCGGTGTCTTCGTGAGCACCACCTTCGCGGTCTTTCCAGGTGCGGTTGCTCGCCACCCGAAAGTTGGTGACGGCACTCCCCTGAGCAGTGTAACGCATCTCAGGGTCTGCGCCAAGATGTCCCGTAAACTGTACTTTGTTCAGATCCTTGGCCATGGTGGCTTCCTCCTCGCTGTCTTCTTTAAGCTTTGCCCGCCGTAACGATGATCGAGCAGAACTGAACTTATGTGCTGATTTTACCACGATTATCCTGGTTTGTCAAGAGAAGGTGCCATGAATTTCAAGCTTTGGCTGGATGATCTCTATCGTTTTGTGCGTTTTTCGGCGAGCGGCGCAACGATGGTGCTGCCGGTGCTCGGGGCAGTCAGTGTTGAGCTGCGGTTGTCACCTGGTGCGATGGCAAAGCTCGTGGGTATGGGAGCGGCTTTCCATGTCTTTGCATATGTTCATAACGATCTGTGTGATCGCGAGCTTGATCGTACCCAGCCACTTCGTGTCGACTATCCGTTAATCCAGGGGCGTATTTCACCACCCCAGGCCGGGGCAGTCGCAGCCCTTGCAGTGCCAGCGGCGTTCGCACTGCAAACCACGGGTATGGCATCAACCATACCGCTGCGACCTGCTCGACTTGCCCTCGGGTTGGCGGTGCTGGCGCTAGGAGCCTATAATCACTGGGGGAAGCGGGTGCGCTGGCCGATCCTCACCGATCTTATCCAGGCCCTCGGCTGGACGGCCCTGCTTGCGGCTGGGGCGCTCCAATGCGGCAAGCCCACCCGCCTTACGGCCCTGCTTGCCATCTACGAGAGCCTCGTGATCATGCTGGTCAATGGTGTCCACGGTGCGCTGCGCGATCTCGCCAATGACCGTGACCGTGGGGCGCAGACTACGGCGATTATGTTTGGGGCAACTGTAAATGCCCATGGCACTATGGAAGTTCCTTTGTTGATGAAAATATATGCCCTGAGCCTGCAACTATGTTTGCTAATTCTACCCCTCTGGGGTGCTTCGACCAACCAGATGGCGCTGACACCAGCAGCACAGCGCGTGGCCCTTGGTGCGGTGAGTCTCGTTGTGCTGCTCACCGGTACACTGTTTGGTCAAGGGCTACGTGGCAAACTCAGACCTGTGGATCTTGGCATGCTCCATCTGATCCTGTTGCTCTCGATGCCCATCGCTCTTGTGAGTCCCGGCATGGTGCCGACAAGCCAGGGGGTCTTGCTCACGGTTCATATGGTGCCGCTGCTCGCCAATGGGATGACATGGCAAGCATTGCAACGCCTTGGGCGGCACTAACTCCTGTTGCAACATTACCGGCCTCCGGCTAAAGATGTGCGGGCCTATGGCTCGCACATCCTCAGCCGGTAATCAGACCTCTCGCTTTTGTGACCGAATCTCTCGTTGAACTGAAGAGGTTCTATCGGGTAAACTGAAAAAAGAAGAGAATTGAGCAGTGACACGAGGAGGTGTGCGATGCGCGTACGTGATCATTTTGATGCCGAACTTGCTTCGTTGCGGCATCAGGTGCAAGATCTTGGTGCTCAGACGAATATCGCAATTCAACGTGCGTTGACGGCGCTGACAAATCAGGATCGTGAACTGGCACAAGAAGTGCAGCAAGATGATCGCCTGATCAATACGGCCCAACGTGCCCTAGAAGATCATGCCATCGCCCTGGTTGCCTTGCAACAGCCCGTCGCACGCGATCTGCGGAGCATCCTGAGCATTATCGCCATCGGGAGTGAACTCGAGCGAATTGGCGATTATGCCAAAGGCATTGCCCGCATGGTGCTTGGGGGCGAGCAAGCCGAGCCACTTAAGCCACCAGCCGATCTGATGCACCTTGCTAGGATGGTTCAGGGGCTTTTTGGGCGCGCCCTCGAAGTGTTGAGCAGCGGCGATCTTGGGGCAGCTCAAGCTCTGGCGACTGAAGAGGCCGAAGTCGATCTGCTCTATCGGCAGGTGAAGCATACCTTGGCCCATAGCCTGGTGGATTATCCTAATCCGGCCCGGGCGGCCGATTTCTTGTTGATCGCGCATAAACTTGAACGCATTGGCGATCGCTCAACCAATATTGCCGAGCGTGTGGTTTATTGGTTGAATGCCCAGGTTGTTGAACTGAACCCGTGATCTATGGGGTTCTGCTGGCCGCCGGTCAGTCACGCCGGATGGGGGCACCCAAGCCATTGTTGATCTGGCGAGGGCAACCGCTGGTACGCCACGTCGCCACGGTTGCCCTCGCCAGTCACCTCGCCGGGTTAACGGTGGTGCTGGGGGCCGAGGCCATGGCTGTACGGCAGGCCCTCGGCGATCTGCGCAGCCGCGTGCATGTTGTGGAGTGTGCCGCCTTTGCGACTGGACAGGCGGCTTCGCTCACATGTGGGCTGGCAAGCTTGCCCACCGAGGCATCCGCAGCGGTGATCCTGCTCGTTGATCAACCCTTCATCACGCCAGGGCTCATCAATCAGTTGATCACCACGTTTGCCCCCCACCCCGAAGCTGATGCCATTGTGCCACGTTATCAGGGTCAGCGCGGCAATCCTGTCTTGCTTGCCGCCGCACTCTTTCCATCTGTCGCAACCCTTGAAGGTGATACGGGCGCACGCGTCCTGTTGCGCAATCCGACCACACGTGTCCACTGGCTTGACGTAGCTGATCCTGCGGTCTGCATTGATCTTGATACTCCCGAGGGCTATCAAGCCTTTTCCGAGGGCTAATGCCCTGAAAGCCAATGGTGCTTCGCGTGCAAAAGCCCAGCTAAGCTGGGCTTTTGCACGCGAAGCACCATGCTTCTTACGGGTTGCTTCTTGACGGCTTCGCCGCCAAATTAGGCACCAAAGAAGGTACGGTTCTTCTCGATATAGCTCTTCCACTGCTCTGGCACCGAGTCGTCAGCAAAAATAGCCTCAACTGGGCATTCTGGCTCGCAGGCGCCACAGTCAATGCACTCGTCAGGGTTGATGTAGTACTGATCTTCGCCCTCGTAAATGCAATCAACTGGACAAACGGCTACGCACGACGCGTCTTTGGTCCCAATGCAGGGTTCGACAATAATGTACGGCACAGGCTTGCTCCTCATTAGCTCAAACTGAAGAAAGAGTTGTTCGTAAACAGATTACTATAATGCCGATGCCCTCGTCTACCACTAAAGTCTCATAACTCCACAAACCTTTCGTAGCACAAACTTTATTCTTCGATCACGCGTGCCAGGCCCTCGGGGTCAAGCACGATGACGCGCCCGCGTTCGAGCCGTACCATGCCCTCTTCGGCCAGACGGCGGAGTGCGCGTCCGGCGATTTCACGGACGGTACCGGCGCGTTCGGCCAGTTCTTGATGGGTCAATTCCGCCGCACCGCTACCCGCCTCGGCCAGCAGTTGCCGCGCCATCCGCGCCCGTACCGAACGAAACGCGAGATCCTCGACAAGCATAACAAGCTCACGCAACTGGACGGCCATCGCGTTGAGCGCGGCCAGCGCAAAATCGGGATGCTGACGGATCAGGGCAATCAGGTCTTCACGTGACAAAATGAGGCAGATCACCGGACTCATCGCCCGGGCCGAGCTCGGGTTGGGGTTGCCATCAAAGAGCGGCACGGCGTTAAAATGTTCTCCAGGGCCAACCATCGCCAGTACCTGCTCACGCCCATCAGCCGCCATGCACGAGAGCCGCACGCGCCCACGCTGCACAAAGAAGAGACCAGGCGGCTGCTCACCTTCCTGGAGGATCTGCTGTCCGGGGCGAAAACTTGAACGATGCATGCGACGGGCCGTATCGGCAAGCGTTCGGTCATCGAGCAAAGCAAGGAGCGGAATGGATCGCAACTCATCAAGCGTCATGGTCATACTGCGCTTCGGCTATAATAAGAGAGTGCTTGTTACTATTATAGGGGAAATTATATGCACCACGTTGTGCTCGATGATCTGAATCTTGCCTATTATGATGAAGGTGCAGGCCATCCCTTGCTCTTGTTGCACGGGTTTACAGGGACGGCACGTAGTCACCTGGGTGACTTGATTGATGATCTGAAGACAAACTGGCGGGTCATTGCCCCCGATCTGCGGGGCTATGGGGCCAGCCGCCCCCCGTTCCGCGACTTTCCGCCTGATTTTTACCAGCGTGATGCCGACGATATGATTCGGCTGCTCGAGCACCTCAATCCGGGGCCAGTCGTCGTGCTTGGCTTTAGTGATGGGGCCGAGAGTGCGTTGCTAGTAGCGGCAACCAGGCCCGATCTCGTCTGTGGCGTGGTTGCCTGGGGTGTCGCCGGGGTCATCTCGGCCCCGATGGCCGCCGCGGCCCAGCAGTGGCTCCCTGTCAGTGCCTGGGACGCCAACTATGCCAGTTGGCGCGACGAGATCATTGCCAACCATGGCGAAGACCAGATCGCCCCGTTGATCGAGGGTTGGGCGGCGGCGGCGCAGGCGATCTATGCAGCCGGCGGCAATATCTGCTACGACCAGGCTGACCGCATTGCCTGTCCAGTGTTGTTGCTCAATGGCGACGGTGAAGTCAATAATCTGGAAACCGATTTCTTTCGGCTCGCCGAGCGCATTGCGCACTGTCGCGCCACCATCATTGCGGCAAGCGGTCACGGCATCCAGTTTGACCAGCCAGCACAACTGCGTGACCTGATTCGGACGTTTCTTGAAGAGGAGTTATGCCTGAACTAGAGGAATTGGAAACCGAACTTACTGAATTGCTCCAGCCAGTCAATGAGTGGATGACGATCTTTGGCGATCTGACCGCGATCTTTACGACGAATTCACCAACACGCTGGCTGATTGCCCTGATCATCATGGCCGTCATCTTTCTGGCGATCACGCTGCTGCAACTTGGCTTGCGGTGGCGCTTTGCCCGTCATCCCGAGACAACTCATACTTTTGTTGATGATGCAATCGCCATTATCACCAAAAAGACCAAGGGCTGGGTCAAGTTTGTTGTTGCCTTCTATTTTGGTTTAACCATTCTGATCCTGCCTGATGGGCTGATAGACTTGATCAGAACGGCTGCAGGCATCTCTTTCCTGATCCAGCTCGGCATTTGGGGCAATGCCCTGATTACGGGATGGGGTGACCAGTATACCCAGCGTAACCTCGAACTTGATCGTGGGCGCGTGGCGACCGCCCAGTTGCTGACGGCGATTACCCGCCTGGTGCTCTATTCGATCATTCTGCTACTCATTCTCGAGAATCTGCCCGGGATCAATATTACGCCGCTGCTTGCAAGTGTGGGGATCGGCGGCATTGCGATTGCCCTGGCCGTGCAAAATATTCTCGGTGATCTCTTTGCATCGCTCTCGATTACACTCGATAAGCCCTTTGTGCCGGGAGAGTTTATTGTCGTGGGGACGATGGCGGGTACCGTCGAGCGCATCGGGATCAAAACGACCCGCCTCCAGAGCATCTCGGGTGAACATCTGGTCTTTTCTAATGCCGATCTGCTCAATAGTCGCATTCAAAACTTCTCGCGCATGCAAGAACGGCGGATCGTCTTTTCGCTCGGGATTATCTACGAGACGCCCCCCGAACTCTTGCGCAAGATTCCCACAATTATTCGCGAGTCCATTGAAGCCCAGGCCCACACCCGCTTTGATCGCGCCCATTTTCAGAAGTTCGATAACTTTGCCCTGACCTTCGAAGTGGTCTATTTTGTCCTCTCCCCCGAGTTCCTGGTCTATATGGATACGCAACAGGCGATCAATCTAGCTCTTTTTGAGCGCTTTGCCGCTGAAAATATTCAGTTTGCCTATCCAACCCAGATGCTCTATGTCAATCAGGCCAACCATGATCCTCTCAAGGCAGCCCCAGAACCTGTGCGCTCGCCGTAGCGCCGTGGCCAGGAGGAGTTGTGATGCGTCACGTTTTCATCTTCGTGTGTGCGTTCGTTTTGAGTGCCTGTACTCTTATGCCCCCTGCGCCTGAGGCACCATCGGTTGAGCCGCCCCCGCCTACGGCAGTGCCGTCGCCAACACCCATTGTGTTGGCGCATACGCTCACAGCCGAGGTTCAGGGGTTTCGCCTCAGCTACCCGGCTGGTTGGGTCACGCGTCAGACTGATCAGGTGCTGCAACTCGCTCCTGACGAGGCGACCCTCGATCTTGCTAGTCCCGGGCCTGCGTTGGTGTTGAGCATTGACGCCATCCCCCTTGATGAACTGACCGGACGCTTTGGTGCCGCGATCGCCGAGGATGCCGAGGCGCTGTTTGCTTGGAGTAGCATGGCCGCCCAAGAGGCCGGCTATGTCATCAGTCCAACGCGGGCACTCACCCTTGATGGCGGGGCCGGTGTCACCGCCGAGTTGCGTGCGCCGGGTGCCGCCGGTCAACTTTCTGCGGTGCTGGGGGCACAAACAGCCCTGCGGGTGCTTGGTCAGGCCTCAGCCGAGGCGTGGCCTGCTGAGGCAGCCCTCTATCAAGCGATGCTTGAGAGTATTCGCTTGATCCCGTTGCCAACCCCGACGCCAGTGCCGATTGTTGATCGCGCCGAGCAGCCGGTGGTGGTTGATCGTGGCCCCGACGGTTTTGTTTTACGGCTCGGCGGAAGTGCCGGCCCACCTGATGGGCGTTTTGTGGCCGCCCGCGGGCTTGCAACCGCCCCTGATGGCACCATCTATCTCGCCGAGAGTCGCCGTGGGGTCTGGATCTTTGCCGCCGATGGCGACCTGATCGGCACCTTCGAATCCCAAACGATCCTTGATGCGTATGATGTCGCCTATGGAACCGAGGGCGATCTCTTTGTTGCCGATTTTGGACGCAATGCAATTGCTCGTTTCACTGCCGAGGGCACGTTTGTCGAACGCTGGGGCAGTGCCGGCAGTGGCCCTGATCAGTTTGGGTTCGCCTCGCCGCAACGCATCGCGGTTAGCCCCGACGGCAATGTCTATGCCCTGGATGCCCGCCCCGGCCCCGAGAGCGGGCGGATTATCAGTAGCATTGTGCGTTTTAGCCCCACCGGGCGTGCGCTCGGGCGCATTGAATTAACGCCTGACCTCTCGCCAACCGATCTCGCGGTTGATGCCAGTGGCAACGTTTATCTCGCCGACACCTTTGGTGGCGTCGTCAAACTTGGAGCCAACGGGCAAGAACTGGCGCGCTTTGGCGATCCGGCGCTCCCCGAACAATTTGCCGCCGGGGCCATTGATGTAGATGCTGACGGTTTCATCTATCTTGCCACCTACACCGAGGGCATCCTCCAACTCGCTCCAGGCGGAAGGATCGTCGCCCGGGGCGGCCAACCCGTCACCCGTGGCAATCTGCCCGCCCCCGGCGAATTCAACCTCCCCAATGGCCTTGCCGCCGCACCTGGCGGGATCGTCTGGGTCAGCGACAATAGTGGCGAGTATAGCGCCATCACCGCGCTCCGCCTCCAGCTTGACCAGGAGGCCCTTGCGGCTGCCGACGAAGAGACCAGTGCAACGGCTGAAAGTTTGGGGGAAGAAGCCGCCCTCATACCGACCCTGAATCCAGAAACCCTGATCCGTCAGTGGGCCAGCGAGGCGACGGCCTCGAGTTTTTATGCCCCCGATTACGAACCGGCAGGCGCTACCGGGCCGCCCGATGTTGTCGGCTGCCAGGATAGCCCCAACGCCTGGGCCGCCGCTACCCCTGATACGCTTGAGACCCTTGAATTACGCTATGCAACCCCGGTCTTTGCGGTTGGTGTGGTGATCTACCACAGCTTTAACCCGGATTTTGTCAGCCAGATCGAACTGATTGACGAACGCGGCGAGGCCTTTACCGTCTACACCGGCGAACCAGGCCCGTCCGCAACGTGCCCATTGGCCCGTGACATTACCTTTCCCCAGACGCTCACCCGGATCGTTGGCGTACGGCTTACCATTGACCAGCGAAACGGGGCCAGCTGGAACGAAATCGATGCCGTCGAGCTACTTGGTGTCCGCTAAACAGCTTTTCAGTGTAGCCCTATACCATGTTGCGGCTGGGGCAAAGCCCCAGCCGCAACATGGTATAATACCGTGTCTGTAGCGATAGCGTCATCAAGTTCAAGGAACGTCTCATGCCCAGTACTTCTCGCTCACAACAGCGTCGTCGGCAGCCGATCCGCAGCCCCCAGCAGCGGCGTCCAGGGCCAACCACTGTTGCACGCCACCATGCGTCTGCGCCCGATTATACGCAGGACTATATGTATGTCCGGCGCGATTTGCGGCTGATCGCCATCTTGAGTTCTGTCCTGTTTTTCGGGATGGTTGCCGTCTCTTTTGTGATCTAAGCCGTGGCAATTGCAGCATCACAGGATCGGTCTCCGGAGGAGGAAGATCATCGCATTGCCAGCAAAGCGGCCCGCCTCCGCCGGCTCGAGCATCGGCTTTACAATGCACCCGAGGGGTTGCGGGTCAGTGATCTGGCCCGCGATTGTGGGGTGACCCGACGCACCATCTACCGCGATCTCGAAGCCCTTGACTCGATGGGTGTTCCGATCTGGGAGGATAGCGGACGCTTTGGCATCAACCGTGCCACCTACCTCTCGACGATCCGGCTCAACCTCAACGAAACGGTTGCGCTCTACTTTGCCGCCCGCCTGCTGGCGCATCATAGCGACGAACACAATCCGCACACGGTCTCGGCCCTCGACAAGCTTGCCGCAGGGATGCCAGCAGGCACCGTTGCTGAGCACATTGCACGGGTTGCCGATCTTGTTCGTGAACGGCCCGTACGCACCGCCTATGTTCGCATCCTCGAAGTCCTGACCCTAGCCTGGGCCGAACAGCGCATGGTGCGGCTCCGTTACCGTGCTCCCAACCGTGAACTTACCGAACGTGACGTAGCGCCCTACTTCATTGAGGTTTCACGTAGTGCGCCAGCGGCCTATGTGATTGGGCATGATCGCCTACGAGCGGCGATTCGCACCTTCAAAATCGAGCGCATCGAGACCGCCGAACTGCTTGATGAAAGCTATACGGTGCCGACTGACTTTGACCCGTACGCCTTTCTTGCCCGTGCCTGGGGCGTGATGGACGAGACTGAGGTCGAGGTGCAGGTACGCTTCAGTGCCCACGTGGCCCCTCAGATCCGTGAGAGCCTCTGGCATCACTCGCAGCGTCTGACCGAACTAGCCAACGGTGGATGCGAACTCGCGATGACCATTGGCGGCATCCGCGAAGTCTTGCCGTGGATTCTTGGGTGGGGTGCCGACGCCGAAGTTCTCGCCCCACCGGCCCTGCGTGCAGAGATACAAGCACACGCCAGGCGCATGGTAGCCTTATACGACGGCGGACAAGAGGCCTGAGTCGCGTACCATAACAAGAAGCGCACTGGTCAAGCCAGTGCGCTTCTTGTTGCGGCACGCAAGCGACGCGAATTACGCATCGTCGCCATAGAGTTCTTTGAGCAAACTCTTCTTGGGTTGGGGCTGATTTTTGGCTGTGCGCTGCTTTTCGATAGCGGCCTGGCGATCCTGCGAAGCACTGAGGCGCTTCATAAAACGATCAACTTGGCCGGCAGTATCAACAATGCGCTGCTCACCGGTATAAAACGGGTGACAATTTGAGCAAATCTCAACACGCAGATTCTGGCGTGTTGTGCCAATTTGCCACCGGGTGCCACAGGTCGTGCAAACCACGCCATCGGTATTGTACTTGGGGTGAATGCCCTGCTTCACAACTACGCTCCTCGTTACGGAAGGCGAGAACGTAGCGCTCTCATCAGGCCTTCCGGGCTATTTCTTCGCGTTTTGACAAGCTTTACGCAACAGATCAGGCTAACTATACGCTCGTTAATCAGCGCTCGCGGCAACCTCAAAGGGGATGACACTCACCATCTTCTGGGTGCGCGAATAGGGCTGAAACTTGACAACACCCTCGATCATCGCATAGATCGTATAGTCACGCCCGAGGCCAACATTCTTGCCAGGCTTAATCTTGGTGCCGCACTGGCGAACAATAATATTGCCAGGAACGACGCGCTGCCCGCCATACATCTTGACGCCACGCATTTTGGGCTTGCTATCGCGGCCATTGCGCGAACTGCCTACACCCTTTTTATGTGCCATGACTTGTTCCTCTTCTAGATCGTAATCTCGTTAATTTTGATCTGTGTATAGCGCTGGCGATGGCCGGTGCGACGGCGATAGCGCTTCTTGTTGCGGTAACGGAAGACAACAATCTTGTCGCCCTTGACATGGTCAAGCACCTCGGCCCGTACCATAGCCCCACTGACGAGGGGCGAACCAACCGTAACCTTTTCACCATCACTGACCAGAAGCACTTCGCCAAGCTCAAGCTCAGCCCCAGCCTCGGCATGTGCTACGAGGTCAATGGTAAGAACCTGACCCTGCTCAACGCGGTATTGCATTCCGCGATCACGGATAATCGCATACACGGCAACATTCTCCTTCGGCAGCTGCATGACGAGTAGCAGGAACCCGCTGCAGGTCTGCTGGTGCTGCGGCCAACAACTCGTTTCTCGACAACATGAAAATAGAGCGGGAACACCGCCCTTAACCCGGTGCATTATAGCAGAGCGTGAGGGGGCTGTCAAACGTGGGCACAACGTCTCGTGTTAATCACACGTTTTTCAGCCTCAAGACAAGGCAAGCACATAGTTCCAATAGCGCATCGTACCGCGGAATAACGTCCCGAGATCGAGGGTCGACTCGCGGACAGGTGAACTATAGGCACGGAGATCCTGGTCGCGCATAATTTTGAGTGCGGTCAACATGTCTACAGGTTCAGCAACGACAAGCACAGTCTGGCTTCCCTGGGTACGGGCACTCTGTCCGGCGAGTTGTAGGTCGGTAGGCACGTGGTGAGCGGTCGATAGCAACACAATGCGTTCTTCACTAAGGCCCTGTTCAACGAGGCGCGCACGCAGGCCATCACTGCCCTCGCCGACGAGCAACATCTGGGCGACAAGACCGCGGCGATAGAGATCAAGGGTATGATCAATCATCGCCTGTGAGGGCACGACAGGTGTCACCACCAAGGCAAGATCAGTGCGTCTCGTATCATCACGTGAGGCCTGAAGGGTCACCGCCAGCATGCCACTCGCGAGCATAAGACTCACGATCAACATCAATGTCCACCAAAGATAGACGATCTGGCGACGGATCTGACGCTGGCGGATCGGCCACGGTGAAACCGATCGAGTTGATGAGGGCAAAGGTTGTTCTTTCATTGGTCAAGTAAACTATACAAAATACGCTGCAAACTAGTAAGGTCGAAAGGTTTGGCAAGGATCGCATCAACGCTATGGGTCCGTGCTTCGGCGGGATCAAGTTGATCGCCCCACTCCGAGATCAGCACGATCTTCAGATCATGGTACTGCATACGCACACGTCAATCAGTTCCCATCCCGAGAGGCCAGGCATCCCCAAGTCAGTACAGAGCAGATCAAAATGATGTGCCGTCAGCAAGGCAAGGGCGGTCGCACCAGCGGCGGCTTCCGTGACATCATAGCCGAGGCGCTGGATCTGGCGCACCAGTACCCGTCGCACCAGCGGCTCATCTTCGACAACAAGAAGGTGCCTGGCGTATGCGCGAGGGGATTGCGCGCCTGCACTTCCTGGCTCATACCAACCCCGGTATCGCTGGAGTTGGATGAGCGCTGATGCTTGTCGCAGGGGGCTTGCCGACGCGGACACAAGCGCAATATGCAAGGTCAGTTGACCACCCGCAGGCATCGCATCGACAGCATTTAAGAGCAGATTCGTGATCATTTCACGAAGAGCGGGAGCATCACCGGCGAAGGGAGGCACAGGCTGGAGATCAGTTATGACCGTGATCAGAATGCCGCGACGCTGAGGTGCCTCACGCCAGACTGGTCGGGTCATGGCGAGGCTCAGATCACGCACCGCAGTCAGAATGCGTTCAAAGCCCTCTGCCAGATCAAGTGAAGAGCAGACAAGCTGGCTCAACTCGAGGATCGTTGCCTGTTTGTCGGCAGAAGCTGCTTGAAGAGAGTCGCCCATGTGCCCTGCTTTTGTATCTAAACTACAGACTAATCAGTCGGTTGAGCCGGAAGCCGACTGAAGTCGGCACTACCTGATTTAATTCTGAAAAACCATAAGCGCTCGGCGCTGGGATGCGAAACTCACCTGCGCGGGATCGAGCGGATGCATTGCGCAAAGACAATAAGAGTATACCAGTCTTTATTAGTATACCTACCCTAGAGACAATACCTTGCAGGGCTGATGTAAAGATCACCTGACCGGAGCGCCGTCGGGGCGAAGCCCTTGGCGAGCGAGAGCGAAGGCCGCCTGCGCGGCCTGACTCAGCCTCAGCCGGCGCAGGTCGGCTTCGCACGCAGTAGCCGAGCCGTTTACGGCGACGGCGACCCCGGAGATGTACTGCACGCCTAATGGGTTTGGCAAGAGGTGAACTTGCCGAGAGAGCCGTATCTTTTGGGGGGGGCGCGACGGTATAGATGGCGAGCGTATGAGCAGAGCGCAGCGCATACCCTGTGGAGGAGAGGCGGGCGCATAAGGAAGAAAGAGGGCAGGTATGGAACCGGTGAAGGGAACCGTCAATTGCGTAGAGTTGCTTGGCTGGCTAGGAGCCGATCCTGAGTTACG
Source organism: Candidatus Chloroploca sp. Khr17 (assembly GCF_004138165.1). Classification (GTDB taxonomy): domain Bacteria; phylum Chloroflexota; class Chloroflexia; order Chloroflexales; family Chloroflexaceae; genus Chloroploca. The sequence goes on along the minus strand of NZ_RYFF01000021.1, from coordinate 37,174 downwards.
TTTTCTGGCCAATGGTGCGGCGGTCTGTCGTTTGAGGGTCGCGACGAAACGGTTTGCCAACCTTGATACCGAGGGGCGGCGTGAATTTGAGACAGATTGGACAAGTGTTGAGGCCTGGGGCAAATTGGCCGAATTGTGCAATAGTTATCTGCACAAGGGTAGTCGGGTGCGGGTCAACGGGGCGTTGCGTACCGACGCGTGGACAGACAAAGCAAGTGGGCAGACACGCTCACGAACCCTTGTTCGCGCTGAAAATGTGCTCTTTCTTGATGCTCGTCCGGGACTGCCAAGCGAAGCGGTTGCCGAAGTCGAAGATGTGGAAGCCCCAGTGCAAGACGAAGAAATACCGTTCTAGGGCGTCTTGATGCGCCTGCACGATCCGATCAGTCGCCGCGTAAGAACCGTTCATACGAGGCGACTGACCGCTTTGTACCCTTTACACTAGCCACAGAGCCAGAGCCCTGTGTTATAATAGAGACCAGCAATCGTCTGACCCGCCCCCCTCTACGTTATGTCTAAAAAGCGCGTTATGGTGCGCTAAATTGACAGCAAGGCTGTGGAAAACATTCGTTTTTTGCATAAGCAGTGGGGTTTGCTGGTTTTACAAGTGTAAAGACTTTTCCATGAAAGACTTTGTACACCTCCACGTTCACTCGGAATATAGCCTGCTTGACGGATACGCCTCAACCAAGGCCATCGCTGCACGTGCCGTTGAGCTAGGGATGGATAGCATTGCCCTAACTGACCACGGGGTGATGTATGGGGCGATGGAGTTCTATGATGCGGCGAAAAAGGCCGGCATCAAGCCGATTATCGGCGTCGAGGCCTATATGGCCCCCGGTTCGCGGACGAGTCAGATGGTCAAGGGCGGAAAGAACTATTACCATCTGTTGCTGCTCGCGAAAAACGAGGTTGGCTATCGCAACCTGGTGCATTTGACGACACGCTCGCATCTTGACGGCATGGGCAAAGGGATCTTTGCGCGCCCGCGCATCGACCGCGCATTACTTGAGCAGCACCACGAAGGTCTGATTGTCACTTCATCGTGCATTGCTGGTGAAGTCATTCAGGCACTCATAGCGCAGCAACGCGACCAGGCCGTCGCGATGGCCGCCTATTACCGCGATTTGCTTGGCCCCGACAACTATTTTCTTGAACTTCAGCTGCACGATAATACTCCCGAACTCGAGGGCATCAATGAAGAACTGGTGCGGATTGGCAACGAACTTGGCATTCCCCTAGTCGCAACCAGTGACACCCATTTTGTGCGCCCTGAGGATGTGAAGACGCAACATATGGTGATGTCAATGGGGATGAACCTGACCTATCAGGAGTTCTGTGCCAAAGACTTTGCCATGGACGAGAGCTATCACATTATGTCGGGTGAAGCCATGTGGGAGCGCTTCAAGCGCTATGGTACCGGCCCGCTCGAGAATACCCGGCGCATTGCCGAGATGTGCAATCTCAAGCTCGACTTTGGCCGCGTGCAGTTGCCCCAGTTTGATCTGCCCGAAGGCCACGATGCGTCGTCGTATCTGAAACTCATCTGCGAAGAGGGGTTGATGAAGCGCTTTCACGGCGCTCCGCCTGATCACTATATGGCTCGGCTCAAAGATGAGCTTGATGTGATTAATGCCACCGGGTTCCCCGATTATATGCTGATCGTCTGGGATTACGTGAAGTATGCGCGTTCACGTGGTATCCCCTGTCTCCCCCGCGGCTCGGCTGGGGCTTCGCTGGTACTCTATGCCCTTGAGATCACGGATGTTGACCCGGTTGCCAATAAACTCCTTTTTGAGCGGTTCCTTTCACGTGAACGGCTTGAAATGCCCGATATTGATACCGATTTTGCTGATAGTCGTCGTGGCGAAATTCTTGATTATATCGCCACTAAATATGGGCGTGAAAATGTAGCCCAGATTATCACGTATGGTACGCTCGGGGCCAAGGCGGCGTTGCGTGATATGGGGCGGGTGCTGGGCATCGAATTGAGTGAAGTCGATCGGGTTGCCCGGCTTATCCCGACGCTACCTGTCGGCACAACCATTACCCAGGCGCTCGAGCGCGTGCCTGAGTTGCGCCAGATCTACGAGACCCAGCCCCATCTGAAGGATCTGATTGATTGGGCCAAAAAGGTCGAAGGACGGATGCGCTCGGTCGGGACACATGCCTGTGGGCTCGTGGTGAGTCGCTCGCCGCTCGAGGATCTTGTGCCCCTCCAGCGGACGACCAAGGATGAGCAGGCCGTCATGGCCGCTTTTGAAGGTTCAACCCTCGCTAAAATGGGTCTGCTCAAGATGGATATCCTCGGGCTGACCAATCTCTCTATCGTTGCCGAGGCGTTGAAGTATATCGAGCGCTCAACCGGGCAGAGCCTCTGGCTGGATCAGATCCCCCTTGATGATCCCAATGTCTTTGCAAGTCTGGGGCGGGGCGAAACACGCAATGTGTTTCAGCTTGAGTCTGCGGGCATGACCCGCTATCTGATGCAACTCAAGCCAACCAGGGTCGAGGATCTCTATGCAATGGTAGCGCTCTATCGGCCCGGGCCACTCGAGCAGATTCCGCTCTATATTGCGAATAAGAATAATCCAAGCCAGATCAAGTATCTGCATCCGATTCTCAAGCCGATCCTTGAAGACACCTATGGCGTGATTGTCTATCAAGAGCAGATTATGCAACTGCTTCAGAGTGTTGCCGATTATACGCTTGGGCAAGCGTATGTGGTCATCAAGGCGATCAGCAAGAAGAACAAGGCGCTAATGGCCGAGAATGGCGCTATCTTCAAGGCTGGTTGTCTCAAAAAGGGAATCAGTCAGCAGGTTGCCGACGAGTTATGGGAACTAATCCTGCCTTTTGCGGGCTACTCGTTTAACCGACCTCACGCCACGCTCTATGGCTTGCTCAGCTATCAGACGAGTTGGCTGAAGGTGAACTATCCAGTCGAATATATGGCGGCCGTCTTGACCGGCGCGGGTGGGACGATTGAGGATGTCGCGAAGGGAGCACTTGAGTCACGGCGACTGGGCGTTGCGGTGCTGCAACCCGATGTCAATGCGTCGCAGAAGGGGTTCGAGATCGAGGCACTCAACGGGACGTTGCCCGTAGGCGTGCAATTTGACCGCGGAATCAGGTTCGGGCTCGCAGCCATCAAGAATGTTGGCGATGGGCCAGTCGAGGTGATCATTGCCGAACGTGAAGCCAACGGCCCCTTTGTCTCACTGGAGGATCTCTGTGGGCGCGTTGATCGCCACGCGATCAACAAGCGTGTCCTGGAGAGTCTGATCAAGGGTGGTGCGTTCGATAGCATGCCCGGTTCGCGACGGCAGAAACTTGCGATTCTCGACCAAGCGATCAGCGCAGGGGCCGAAGCCCAAAAGGCCCGCGACGTGGGCCAGAGCAGCCTCTTTGATATGTTTGGCGAGACAACCGGCAACTCCCAGAACCTGAACGTGTCCCGCGTGCCGATGCCGATCATAACGTCAACCCCAGCGGAAATGAAAGAGGAGTTGCTCTGGGAAAAGGAGTTGCTCGGGCTGAATGTGTCGGAAGATCCCGTTGCGCGTGCGCTCGAGGGGGTCGATCTGACCGAGGTCAGCAGTCTGAGCGATATCAGTGAAGAAAGCATCGGCTCGACGATGACGTTTGTCGGCGTCTTGAATGGCGTGCGCCGGATCACGACGCGCAAAGGCGATACGATGCTCGTGGCGAATCTGGAAGATCTGACCGGCACCATCGAACTGGTCGCCTTCCCGCGCACCCTGGCGAAAGCGGGCGATCTGCTGTGTGATGATGGGGCCGTCAAACTGACCGCCAAGGTTGATAACCGCCGCGATGTGACCCAACTTGTCGTCGAGAGTGTCGAGCCTGTCATTGCAGCGGCCCAACCGGCGCCTGCACCGATCGCGAGCGAAATGGATCTTGAGGGGTTTGGTGAGCTTGTCGAACCCGAGGCCCGGCTAGGCGCAACGGCAACAGGGTCAGTGCGTGAGCCAACACGAACAACAAACGACGCCACCCTAACGCCAGTGCCCCCAACACCGCCCCCGAGTCCCCCGGCGACCACCCCCATCACGACGATTCGGGCCAAGCAACAGGTGAAGGTGAACGGCGGCGAGAGTCGTGGCAATGGCAAAGGGAATGGCAGTGCCAGCAATGGCGGAACGTACCACGAAACACCGGCTGCACCACAGGGACGCACCTTGCGGCTCTATCTGCTGCGGACTGGCAATGACGAAGCCGATGTCCGGTGTATGCAGGATATCTACAGTGTGCTGCGCGAGAGCGTCGGCCCTGATCGCGTGACGCTCTATCTGCCCAATGGCGTCGGCACGGTCATCCTCCAATCACAGCACACGATTCAGATCTCCGCTGGCCTCATTGACAACTTAAAGGAAGTGCTCGGGACTGAACGCGTGATCGCAGAATAGTGTTACACTGCAAACGCATCAATCAAAAAGGAGTATGGCGTGGAAATCATCAATGTTGATTCGCATATTACCGCGATTGACCACAATCTGCTAGGTGTACCTGGGGTCGGTGTAACCTATGTTGTGCGTGGTGAAACGATCGCCTTGATCGAAACAGGAACCTCATTGACGGTACCGCATACGCTGGCGGGGCTGGAAAAGCTTGGGGTGCGAGCCGAAGAGGTCGAACACATTCTCTGTACGCATATTCACATGGATCATGCCGGTGGGGCCGGGTATTTGGCGGCGGCACTCCCCCGAGCGACGGTCTATATTCACAGCACCTCTGTGCCGCATCTTGTTGACCCCTCCAAGCTGGTTCCGAGCGTGCGGCGAGCAGTTGGTGAAGCGGCCTGGCCGTTGCACGGCGACATTAAACCGATCCCGGCGGAACGCTTGCTTCCAGCTGAAGCGTTGCGGCTTGACCTCGGGCGTGATGTGGTGCTTGCCGCGATCGCGACCCCGGGGCATTCGCCGGATCATCTTTCCTACCGTGATCTCAAGAGCGGGGGGCTCTTTATTGGCGATGCAGCCGGTCTGATTATGGATCATTGGGGGCTCGCCTTCCCGGTGACGCCAGTGCCAACCTATGATTTGATGGCGCAGCGGAACACGATCGCGATGCTGCGGAAGATGAACCTACCGCGGATCTATGTGACCCACCATGGGCCGCACGATGATGTTGACTTCCAGCTAGAGCGCGCCCACGCGAAACTGGAAGAACTGGTTGACCTGACAGAGAAGGCGCTCGATGCAGGTGAACCTGACACGATCGCGCTGGCCGCCGAGTGGATTCGTTGCCCCGATGACAGCCCGGCGATCACCATGGCACGCAGTTGGAGCGAGATGAGTACCGCAGGGATGCTGCGTTATCTCAAAAAACAGCGTAGTGCGCAGAGCTAAGCGCACTACCTTGCAAATAAGGCGCTTGTTTTGACGCAAAGGCGCAAAGGCGCAACGTTTTTAGCCTACGTGAGCGAACCCTTCGCGCCTTCGCGTGAGCTTAGTTGAAAAGTAGTGGGGCTAAACGCAACACGAAGGGGGCGCGCAGTCAAACTGCGCGCCCCCTTTGCATAGTCAGGCCAGCAGCCAATGCTTACTCTTCGGCATAGAGGGGGGTACTGAGGTAGCGTTCGCCGTTGCTGGGCACAATGAAGACGATCAATTTGCCTGCATATTCGGGGCGATGGGCGACACGAAGTGCGGCAACACCAGCGGCACCACTTGAGATGCCAACCATCAGACCCTCTTCGCGCGCCAGGCGGCGGGCCATGGCGAAGGCATCATCGTTGCTGACAGGCTGGATCTCATCAAGAATCGCGATATTGAGCACGTCGGGGACAAAACCGGCCCCGATACCCTGGATCTTATGCGGGCCAGGCTTACCACCGGCGAGCACCGGACTGGACTCGGGTTCAACGGCAACCACACGCAGCGAAGGCTTGCGGGCCTTGAGCGCCTCACCCACGCCAGTGAGCGTGCCACCGGTACCCACCCCACCGACCAGCACATCAATCGCCCCATCGGTATCGCGCCAGATCTCTTCGGCGGTCGTGAGGCGATGCACCTCGGGGTTGGCCGGATTCTTGAACTGCTGAGGCATATAGCCATTGGGAAGATCGGCGAGGATCTGCTCGGCACGAGCAATCGCCCCCCGCATGCCATCAGGCCCCGGGGTAAGCACAAGTTCAGCCCCATAGCCACGCAGCAACTTCCGACGCTCGACGCTCATCGTCTCGGGCATCGTCAAAATCAAGCGATAGCCCCTCGCGGCAGCGACAAAGGCCAACCCGATCCCCGTATTGCCACTGGTCGGCTCAACCAGCACCGTCTCGCCAGGCGTAATCAAGCCAGCGCGCTCGGCGGCCTCAATCATCGCAAGCCCGATGCGATCTTTGACCGAACTGGCGGGATTGAAAAATTCCAACTTGGCCACAAGCGTTGCATGGCTATCATTGACCTGATTGATGCGCACAAGCGGAGTATTGCCCACTAGTTCAGTAATGTTCCCAAAAATGCGCGCCATGATCTCCTACTCCTTACAAGCTACAAACTTTACTTTCCTGCATATTGTAGACCTGACGGGGCGTAAAGTCAAGTTCTTAATAGAAATAGTAAAGATTACGAGATCGAGTATACTACAGCCTTAGAGAAGGAAAGAGGAAAGAGCCGAGGACAGCGCCAGACATAGGGAGACGAAGGGGAGACAACGCATGCGAGGAAGATCGGTTCGGGTCTCAACGCGAGCGGGCGGGGGTACAGAAGCCACCCGGCTCACGCGATGTGCAGGCAGTTGGCTCGCATTAGAGCCAGATGAAGGCGAGCAAAGGCGCATTCTCGCGGCTTCGCAGGCGCTCAAAGGGCAGCGTGCGGTCGCCAATGCCTTCTATGCCGACCCTGAGGTAGCCAACAGCTTTTGTTTAGAACTCTTTCGAAGCGATACCTTTGCGCCACTGCACTTCGCCGATGAACTCGTCGAGGCAATGCTGCGGCAGTGTGGTGAACCACCAATCGTTGAGGAAGCGGAGAGCGAGGCCTTTTCGGCTTACCTGCGGACAGCGGTACTCGCCATAGCCTTGCCCAACACACGACGGCATCTAGCGGCGCAGTTGCGGCGGTACCTCCCAGACTACGTTGGCGCGCAGCAGTGGCGCGAAGCCGTCGCCATTGACTACAGTGCCTTCCGCACCGCACTTGGCAACGAAGTCACGCCCTTCCTGGCGCAAATGGCGTTGGCTGGCCTGGCGGCCTACTACGAAGCGCACGAAGAGTAGCCTATTCTGGGGCTACGCCCCAGGCAGTGTACTTATGCTTACGCAAACGGCCAGCTTCGCTGGCCGTTTGCGCATGCAGACGCGAGATTCTTGGGGCCTCAAGCCGCACCGCCCCCGCAGCAGTCTGCTACGGGCGGCGCATACGGCTGGCCGCCCAGAACCCGGCGGCAAGCGCACCGGCGCCGGCACCGGCGGCGAGCGGCACCCAGGTGCGCTGGCGAGCGTCGCGCAAAACAACACGAGCCGTATTCGAGCCACTCGCCCCAAAGACGCCCCCGCCCGGATGCGTACTGGCCCCGGTCAGATAGAGCCCCTTGATCGGCGTGCGGTATTCGGCCAGCTCAGGGAGCGGACGAAAGAAGAACATCTGATCAAAACTCATCTCGACGTGCATCACATTGCCCTTGAGCAAACCGATGCGCCGCTCAAGATCAAGCGGGCTCTGAATGAAGCGATCAATGATCTTGCCGCGCATATTGGGGGCATACCGGTAGAGCACCTCGAGGATCGAGTCGGCGGCCTCTTCGCGCACATCGTCCCAATGGCGGCCATCGCTGAGGGCATAGGGAAAATACTGCGCCCACAGGAAGACCGTGTGTTTGCCAGGAGGGGCAACATCGGGATCGATCGCCGAAAAGGTCATCGCAATGACGGCCGGATCATGGGCAGGCTGACCACGCAAATAATCCTCATAGGCGCGACGGACATAATTCATCGAAGGGCAGAGCAATTGCAGCCCGTGGTGGCTCTCGTGGGGTTGACCGCCGCTCGGGGCAGCGAGATAATCGGGCAACTCTTCGGCGGCACAGCGAACGGTCATCCCAAAGCCATTGCCAATGCGGATATTGCGCAGGCGATGCACGAGGGTTGACGAAAGATATTCAGGGCCAACCAGATCGAGCATGGTAGTCAAAACATGGGCATTGGAGACAACGATGGGAGCCGAATAACGCTGTCCATCAATTGTTTCGATCCCTTGCACCTGCCCGTTCTTGACAATAATCCGGCGCACGGGGGCACCAAGCACCAGATCGCCGCCGGCGCTCTTGAAGGATCGGGCCATCGCCTGGGTCAACTCACCGCTTCCACCGCGCGGATGGGCCGCCCCACAGGTATGCATCATCGCGTGCCAGCCAAAGAAATCCCCTGCCCCAATCTCATCAGGTGGTGGGCCACTCTGGGCGGCAAGCCAAGTCATCGCCGCCCGCATCGGCTCGCTCTCAAAGGTCTCGTTGATCAACTGAGCGTAGCTCGTAAAGAGTCGTCGCGTAACCTCAAACGAATTACGGTCAGCCGACGGCAACTGTGAGGCCGCCGAACCAACCGTCGAAAAGAGGCGGGCCGCCGACGGAGGATTGAGAAACACATCAAAAACTGCTTCATTGAGCGGTTTCCAATAGGCGAGAAAGCGACGGTAGGCCTCGGCATCGTGCGGCGAGACTGAGGCAATGCTCTGGATTGTTTTTTCGGTATCGCGATAAAAGCTAATCGAACCACTTCCATCGGGCAGGGGAAAGAACGCAAAAGGATCCATCTGAATATATTCGAGCCCATAGCGCTCAAGTTCCAGATCCTTCACAATCGGGGTGAGGTGGATCATAATATGGGCTGACGAACCAACATCAATCTTGTAGCCTGGAATAACTTCTTCGGTACAGACGGCACCCCCAACAATCTCACGCCGTTCAACGACCAGCACCCTTTTGCCAGCCTTTGCCAGATAGCTAGCAGCGGTCAACCCATTGTGACCACCGCCAACGACAATAACATCATAATCACTCTGCTGAGCCATGGATATTCACTTTCTGTGCAAAATGCGCTCGCATCCTCTTAGTATACGCCAGATTCAGCCGCGCCGCGACAAGGACAATGGTCGCATGTCCCCACCCTTGCCGTGGTCAACGAGCCAGCAAAACTGGCTCGTTGACCACGGCAGGAAAAAATTCCCTCTTTTTACTCTTGACACAGGCACATCTCTCAGGTATAGTACTCCTGTTGGAAGTTTCACAAGAAATGCCGTTCAGGCGTAAAGGAGGTGATGCCCATGAGTGATCATAAGCGTCTGGGTATCACTGCTGGTGAGGCCCGTTAGGTTCAAACCAGTCTGGTGATACCCCTCCAAGACCTTAAGGAGCCCCTGCGATGCAGGGGCTTCTTTTCTATTGCCAGGCTATTGCCCGTTGAGCACCCTCATCATGTCATGTTACGAAGTTATATTTAGACAAGGTTTCAGGGTACTGTACCGTTGATGCTCAGCGGAGTGCCGACTGCAGTCGGCTGAGCCGGAAGCCGACTGCAGTTGGCACTCCGCGTCGAGCGTAAAGCCGATCTAGCTCTTCTGAAACCTTATCTTAAAGGCAAAATTGATGTCAATATTACTCCCTGATGAAGATCCAGCGTTGATGAAACTAGCCGATGCGCTCGACCAGGCACGGGCCGCGAGCTATCCGCTGAGTTTACTCGTGGCCCGTCTCGCTGAAGCCACGCCTGCCCCGGCGAGTGCAGCGCTCGATGCACTCGCTGAGGCAGCGGGCTTACGTGGCCTTGGCGCAGCGTGGATCGAGGTGCCTCGGCGGATTGCCGCCAAACTCGTGACCCATCTGATCGTTGGTGAACTGGCGTATCCGACCGAGGTAATGCCCAGCGAAAAAGCCGACGTGTTGGCGAGCGAGTTTCTGGCGCTCTTTCCCCAGGGAAGTCGTTACTTTACCAACGGGGCCATCAGTGGCGATGTAGCAATCTACGATTTGCAGGGCGAAGCGATAACAGGCTGGCGTTCATTGAGCGAAGCCCCCTTCGATAATGGCATCATGGCCCTAGGAGGCGGGCGCGTCGGCATGCTCTGGGCTGAAGATGCGCCCTGAGTTGAACACCCGTCAGACCTCACAGGTCGGGCAAGCCTGTGAGGTCTCAAGCGCTTACTCAACGATCGTACGCAGGTGCAAGAGCAGATGAGGGTAGAGCAAATTGAGCCGTTCGAGCGTCGAGGCCGGCAGGCTCCACACCACAACTGGTGTCACCGCCAGCGCACTGGTACGCCGCGGCTCGCCCAAAAGGGCGGCATAGCCGCCCACGAAGGTACCCGGGACGGCTTTGAGGGCGATTTCATTGCCTGCAGGATCGATCAGGCGCATAGTACCAGATACCAGCAGATAGCCTTCGTACCCAGGTTCGCCTGCCGAAAAGAGGGTATCACCCGGCAACAGATGATATGGTTGAAAATCGAGCGCAAGATCAAGCAAACTGGCCCAAGGCAAACTCCGTAGCATTGGCAACTCGGCCATCCAGTCGGCACGGGTACATGCCTCGACAAGCTGCAAGGTTCTGGCAATCGGCAAAAAGACCGTGGGGGTAAGTTTCAAAAGCTGGAGTTCGCCATGGGCGTGCATCGTGGTCGTACGGGCCTCGCCAAGCAGGGCACCACGCTCACCGATACTGCTACCACGCCCCAGCAGGCGCATCTGCGCCCCATCCATATCGATCGCGACCAGGCCAGAATGCACAATATAGGTCACCCCATCAGAGGGATCGCCCTGGTGCAGAATCACATCGCCGTCGGCCCAGTTAAGCACTTCGACCTGGCTGGCGAGGATGAGCCGCTCGCCAATGGGCAAACGGGCGAAGATTGGGCAGGCAGCAATCGTCTCGACCATCTCGGTAAAGGCATCGCCAGGCACATGGGCACCCATGCCAACAACCATACCACTGCCGGCAAACTCAATGCGATCGCCGAGGCCATCACTATCCTCGGGCAACTGATGCTTGTTGGTATGAGCGAGCACCAGGCGTTGACTCTTGGCGGTGAGGGTCTGAAGGAGTTGGGCCGACATCGTCGTATGGATCGATCCGCCCCCAACATCCTGCACCAGGATGCTGGCACCTTCGGCAAAGCGCATCAGTTGCTCACGACGCCAGGGCAGCAACACCCCCTGGGCTTCGAGCTGACTAAACCAGGTCTCATCATAGCGCATATCGCCCGAATAGCAGATACCCTGCACCCGCACCGCAATCGTGGGGATCGAATGGATCGCATAGATCGCCTCAAAGCGGCGTCCTTCCAGTTCAAGCGGAGTTCCGGGATCAAGACAGTAGAAATCAAAGAGCGCCGCCACCTGATGAGCCGGGACATCGAGCATTGCTTCGAGGATGCGCAGCAGACTACGATAGATCAAGGTCGAAGTCACCAAGCGCACCCGATGGCTGCCCATCAAGATCAATTCAGGCAACCCGGCGAGATGATCTTCGTGCAGATGCGACAGCACCACCTCAGAGATATGGCTTGGCGAGACGCCCAGATTGCCAAGACGCAGCACAACATAGGCCGCCGCATCAAAGAGCGTTGCCTGGGTCTGCACCGTTGAACCAAGGTAAGCGAGAAAACAGGTGGTAATGCCAGAGGGATCAAAGCCATCGCTGCCGCCAATGAATTGCAGCGTAATCTCCTGGCGCTGGAGCGGGCGCGGTGGGGCAAGATGAAGGGGCACGGCAAGCGTCGTAATCTGGGTCGTGAGACGAGCGATGACGCAGCCTTCTTCGCGAAAGACAAAATGGTCATCTTCAAGGGCCAGTTGCGTCACCCCAAAATCGCCGCCCCCGGCCTCCAGGCTCACAATCTCAACCAGATCCTCTAGCATCAACACACGCCCAAGCGGTGGATAATAGCCGACGGCAGCACACTCCTGCTGCACCCAAGCAAACTCGCCATAATCTTCAGGATCGGCAGGCCCACGGATTGTTTCGTTGAGGATCGTGCGCAAACGCAGGGCCTGGTGCTCAGTGACGGTCACCAGACGCGTTTTGCGCTGCTGCCCAAAGAAGTTCGAGTAGATCAAAAACTCGACACTCGCATAGTTGATCCCCCGGCGCACAAAACCACTCGAGCCGAGTTCTTGCCCTGCCGTCAGATCCATCGGCAGCACAATAATTGAGGGAGGGATCAAACCATCATGCAACAAATATTTCAGCGTCTCGGGGGGACAATGCACCAGCACATCACCACCACTGGTAGCCACCACTGCGACACTGTTTGGCAGGTGACGAATGTGGTCAGGAGGGTCAGGACGTGTGCTTGCGCCAGCCATGGGGTATTTCCTTCAACAGAACCCGGCCAAAATCCCTCAGAGTATATATTAAACGATCAAATGCTTTTTGTTTGCAGATATTTGCAACATATTGGTTAGGTGAAAGATGCCAGCAAAGTCGGCACCTTTCACCCAACCAATACGTTGCTTAGCCAAGCAAGGATTTTAGCGGTCAACGAGGGTGGCAACCGTCACCCCATCCCCACCATCGCGCCCGCCGCCAGTGAAATTGACGACCAGGGGATGGGTCTGGAGGACATCACGCACGATCTGGCGCAGGGCACCTGTCCCTTTGCCATGCACGAGGCGCACCTGGGAGAGGCCGGCGAGGTAGGCATCGTTGAGGTAGCGATCAAGCCGGTCGCTCACTTCGTGAGCGCGCCAGCCACGCATATCGAAGGTCATAGAGACATCTGGGGGGGGCGGGAGGGAAACGGTACGTTCGGGGCGATAGTCGCGACGGGAATGCGCCGTTTCAGGCTGACCTTTTTCGCGGGTCAATTCGCGGAGATCAACCGTCATGCGAAACCCACCAACCTGAACGGTCGCCGTGGCGTCTTCGTGATCAAGCGCGACGATTTCGCCTTTGAGCCCGACGGAACGCACCATGACGGTATCGCCAGGTTGCAATGGGCGCGGTTCCTGCGTACGCGGAGCCACGGTGGCAGGCTTGGCTTGCTTTGCGGCAGCTTTGACCTGCTCGGCAGTATCCTTCAAGCGCTGATCGGCCTCTTCAAGCCACTGGCGCGAGAGCGAGACACTGCGGAAGTCGTCACGTAACCGTTTGAGTTGGCCGCGTGCTTCGCGCAATTCTTCTTCAAGTTCACGATGGGCGGCTTCAGCCTCTTGTTCACGCTGCTGCTGAAATTCCTGCCATTCGCGTCCAAGGCGATCACGGTACTTCGCGGCATCAACGCGGAGTTCTTCGGCACGCTGGAGCGCGAGCGACGTTGCTTCACGTTCTTTGTGAATGCCGGCGAGCAGATCTTCGACCGCTGCATCACTCCGGTCAAGCGTGCTATGCGCCCGGTCAACCAGCACTGCATCGAGGCCAAGACGACGGGCAATCGCGAGCGCATTAGAACGGCCTGGCAAGCCAATGCTCAGCCGATAGGTGGGGGCGAGCGTTTCGAGGTCAAATTCGACCGAAGCATTTTGCACGCCATCGGTATTGTAGGCAAACGCCTTGAGTTCGGCATAGTGGGTCGTCGCGACGCCGAGCACACCGAGTTCGAGCAGGCGCTCGACAATGGCGCGCGCGAGGGCGGCCCCCTCTACCGGATCGGTACCGGCCCCGAGTTCATCAAAGAGCACCAGCGCGGGGGGGCGTTCTTCACTCAGCAATTTCCAGTGATCGGCATCCCAGAGTTCTTCGGGCAACGGCACTGCTTCGAGCGCACCAAGCACACGAATGATCGTGCGCATATGCGACGAAAAGGTCGAAAGACTCTGCTCGATACTCTGTTCGTCGCCAATGTCGGCGAAGATATGGTGGAAAACCGGCAGGCGCGACGGGGCAGCAGCGGGAATATGCAGACCGGCCTGGGCCATCAGCGCCAGCAAGCCGGTCGTTTTGAGGGCAACCGTTTTTCCGCCGGTATTAGGCCCGGTGATCAGCAGCAAACGAAACGAAGCGCCGAGCCAGAGCGTCACTGGGACGACAGTGCTTTGATCAAGCAGCGGATGACGCGCCTCGGTGAGCAGCAACGGTGCCCGCTGGCGGTCGGGGTCAAGGGGCTGAGGATCAGCCACCGGCGTGATCGGCGCATCGGGCGACCAGTTGACTATCTCGGGGGCAACGCAGCGCAGGCTCGTCGCATATTTGGCCTTGGCAAAGGCGAGATCAAGCTCGGCGATCGCTTCGACGGCGGCCACAAGCTGCGGGGCGGCCAGGCCCACCCGCTCGGCAAGCAAGGCGAGGATGCGCTGCACCTCCTCTTCTTCGGCAGATTGCAACTCACGCCAGCGATTATTCAACTCGACGACGGCCATTGGCTCGATATAGAGCGTTGCACCGCTACTCGACTGATCATGCACGAGGCCGCGCACATCTTTGCGATGACTGGCCTTGACGGGCACCACATACCGCCCGTTGCGCACTGTAATAATTGGCTCTTGCAGGGCAGTACCAATGGTAGCCGACCCGATCATATGCTGAAGCTTTTCCTGGAGGCGGGCAAAGGCAATCCGGATCTCGCGGCGCAGACGGCCCAGTTCAGCGCTTGCGCTATCAAGCACATTGCCGTCATCACCAATCGCGTGCAGAATCTCATCTTCAAGCGGCGGGAGGATCGGCAGCAACGCGGCCCGCTCGATCACAAGGGGAAAGAGCTCGGGGTTGAGCTTGAGCAGACGCGTACGCATTTGGCGAGCAGCCATTGTCGTACCCGCAATTTCAAGCAAACTCGGGCCATCGAGCAACCCGCCGCGCTCGGCATGGCGGACGGCGCGACGAATATCGCGAACGCCGCCAATTGAGAGATCAGGAACCTCATCAAGCAACTGACGGGCCTCGCTAGTCAACGCGAGGGCCTGACGAACCTCGGCCACCTGCGTCGAAGGCAAGAGGGCGAGCGCAAGCTCGCGTGACGCAGAAAAGGCCGTATAGCGAGCGAGTTGCTCGCGAATTTTGAAAAACTCGAGGGTTTCGAGGGTTTGTGGTGCTATGTTCATAGGATGTATGGTACCACAGCCAGGCTGTGGGTACCTCATCCATAGGAAGGATTTTTTGGGGCCTGCGGCCCTATGCGTATGGGTTGTTAGGGCTGTCGCCCTAAGACAAGGATTTAGGAGCTAGAAAATAGGAAAGAGCCGAGCGCATCAGGACGCGATGGAGGGCGGTTGCCCTACATTCGCAACTGACTGTTGTGGTCGAGCGCCATAGATTCCTGAGAGGCAACCGGATTGAGCAGGGTGCGACACTGGTCGCTGGTACATCCGGGGCAGCGCAGCGCATACTGGCGCGAGTGGTTGAGCCCACTTGCGAGATGGTCAGCGACAAGCTCAGCGAGAGCATGCTGAAAGTTTTCGTCGCCGTTGAGGGCAGGAGCACGTTTGAAATTGGTGATGCCAACACTGTGAGCTAGTTCGCCGTATTCATGGTCAATCTCGGCGAGCGTTTCAATATGGTCACTCGTGAAAGCAATCGGGACGACAAGAACGTTGCGTCGCCCTTGCGCACCCAATTGCTTGATCACCTGCTCGGTCTGTGGCCCAAGCCAGCGCACTGGCCCAACCGCCGATTGGTAGGCAAGCAGATATTCGTACGCAAGCCCGAGTTGCTCCATCACCGCCTGCACACTCGCACCGATCTCCTGGGGATACGGGTCGCCACGCTCAATGATCGTGAGGGGCAGCGAGTGGGCGCTAAAGAGCAAGAGCACATTGTCTCGTTCAGCGGCGGGAAACTGTTCCAGGCCAAGCTGCACGCTACGGGTCATTGCCTCGATAAAACCAGGATGGGTCGGCCAGCGGTCAATTACGCTCCAAGCGAAAGCGTTGCTGAGGCCGAGCCGCCGCGCTGCCCGCCAGAGTTCATTGAGGCTTGAGCCAGTGGTGGCACAGGAAAACTGGGGATACTGGGTAAAGGCGACCGCGCGCTGCACCCCATCAGCCTGCATCTGACGCAGGGCATCTTCGCTAAAAGGAGGCGCATAACGAAAGGCGACATAAAAGCGATGAGGGGCCGTCGCTGGCGAGAGCCGGTCGAGCCAGCGTACCATACCTTCACCCTGGATAGTAGTCCAGCGCAAAATCGGTGAACCACCGCCAATCAGGCGATAATTCTCTTGCACGGCAGCGGTGCGTCGGCGGGCAATGAAGGGGCCGAGCCAGGTTTGCAGGGGCAACTGAATAATTTCGCGGTCAGCAAAAAGGCGGACGAGAAAAGGGCCGACTTCATCGAGGGTCGCTGGTCCCCCGAGGTTAAGCATCACAATGCCAGTCTGCACGGACATGAGCGAACTACCTTTATCTTGAGCGCACGCGCTCTTCTTCAGAATCTATACAAATCTCATCAAAACTATGCGTAGTATACCATATATGGGCGGGGGGAGGGCACGGGCAAGCCGTGCCCCTACACGGCGGGCACGGCGCGGGCACGGCGCGGGCACGGCGCGGGCACGGCGCAGGGCACGGCGCGGGCACGGGCAAGCCGTGCCCCTACGCGGCGCGGGCACGGCGCGGGCACGGCGCGGGCACGGCGCGGGCACGGCGGCAGGGCACGGCGGCGCCGTGCCCCTACGCGGCGCGGGCACGGCGCGGGCACGGCGCGGGCACGGCGCGGGTACGGCACGGGCACGGCGCAGGGCACGGGCAAGCCGTGACCCTACGCGGTGGGCGGCGGGGCGACGCGGCTGTAGGGGTACGGCTTGCCCGTACCCTGCCGTCCATGGGGCACGGCGCGGGTACGGCACGGGCACGGCATCACGGGGCGACGCGGGGCCTTACGGCCAGCGATAGCGCTGCCCTGGAGGTAGGCGCAAGGTTTCGGCCCCAAGTCGCCCGAGCATGACAGCGTCGTCGTCGAAGCGGCGTTCAAAACGGGCATGGGTGGTCCATTGAACGATGCGATCGTCGTGCCGAATTTCACCACTCACGGGCGTGCCAGGTAGGGCGATGCGCGCTGCGGCTTCGGCCATAGCTGGGCAGAGGCCATCAGGCCTCGGGGCACCATCGAGGCACGTGGTGCTCCGGCGGGTTTCGGCGAGGTAGAGCGTTGTCCCAGAGGGGCGCGAGGTAACGGCGTTGCCCCGGAGTTCGAGGCAGAGGCGCTCGAAACATTGCAGGCGCCCCCAGTCAAAGGGAACCAGCGGCGTCAACGGCCACCCGAGACGCTCGAGGCCACCCAGGTTTGTCCACGCGGCCAACATAACCCCTGGTACCATGTAGTCCGTTGCGGCGACATATTGCCCGCCTTGCGGCGCAACCGTGAGGATCGTCGGCAATATCACATCTGCTACTGCGCCTTCAGGCTCAACAAGGCTGACCTTGATCTGGTACGAGCCTGGCGGCAGATTCGTTGGTATAGCAAAGGGGTGCATATGTTGCACCGTAGCGTCGGTCGGCCAGCGCGACGGCGGATAGACGCCGTAGAGCAGTCGGCGGGTACTTGTCGCCACAACGCCGCCGTCGAGGGGCACCAGGTCAACCACAACACTCAGGTTATCGTTGGGAGCAGGCATCGCAGGCAGACGCTGCCATGCCAGCGTCAGCGTCACCAGTTCGCCGGACTCGTAGGTTGGCCCAACTGACGGCACGACGTGATAGTTCGTCAGGCGCAAAGCCGTGTCGCCCAAGACAAACTCGCCGTCAAGCGGGGAGGCAGGCCCGGTTGCGACCGGACGATAGAGATCGAAGGTGCCCAGCGAACCGTCGTGCGCATAACGGCGCTGCACCAGTTCGACCACACCGGGGCTTAGCCAGTTGCCCAGGTAATCGAGGATCACCAGGGGCAGCGTGCCATTGGCAAGTTCGTGCAGCAACGCCGTTTCATCAGCCAGCCCCTGATCAAGCAACTGACGCATTTCGAACGCCTGGAGCCGCGAGGTCACCCCGGCGGCTGAGGCAACCCCAGGCATGTCGGTCAGCACCACCGGCCCCGCCGCTTGCACCGTCGTCGTGAGCAGCGCACCAACCCTGGCCTGGGCCGCTAACACTTCCGCCTGCCGCCTGGCATCGGTCAGCAGCCCATAACGCCCAAAGACGAACCGCGGTTTCAATGGCTCGACCAAACTGGCCGGGCGCAACTGGTCAGCGTGCCACAGCGGCGGATAGTAGGCCAGCGCCAGCACAAGCAAGCCATAGAAGATCGCGCCACGCCATGGCAACCAGGAGCGGATCAGACTCGGCGCGAGCGCGATGAGCCAGATCAGACCAGCGTAGAGTTCGAGGAAATAGTTGCTATACGCGCCAACCTTGCCCACGCCAAGCGCGGTAAGAAAACCGGTGAGCGTATACAAGAGCGCGAGTTGGAACGACGAGCGCGGCCAACTGACTTCACCCCCAGGCTCCATCTCGATAGCGGAGAGGGGAAGGATTCGCGAGGAAGATCCAGGTGCAATCCTTTGCAAAGAAGCCTTTCGCCCCCTCCCCGGCTCTCCCCCGCTGGGGGAGGGTGTCTGGCTCCTCCCCCCAGTGGGGGGAGGTTGGGAATGGAGGCTATGCCGTTCGTCAGTTCTTGTTTGCAAAGGATTGGATCTAGGTGGCAAAGCACCCGACTCCAACGCGGTAGCAACGACAGGGTCACGGCGCAGCAACGACAGCCCGGCGAACGCAACCAGCAAGGCCGCAACGGCCAGCGGCCAGCGCAGGCGGATTTGCTGCCCCCAGAACTGCAAGGCCAAGTCGGCATCCCAGCGATTCGCATTGGCGGCAACGACATGCAACCAAAACCAGCCCTGGCTCGCCCATTGCATGCCGAGCAAGGCGAGCCCGCCTGCCAGTCCGAGGGTCAACCCAAGCACTACCAGGCGGTAGAGCGGCAAGCGGTCGGCATAGCGACGGTGCCGCCTGCGCCCCGGTAGCGTCTGGCGCGCAGCGCTCAGGCCTGGCAAGACCTGCCAGGCAAGCCAGGCCGATGCGGCAAGCGGGGCCGCAAGCAGTGACGGCTTGACAAAGAGACTCGCGGTCAACAAGAGGCCAGCGACGGCCACGCGGCGCAGCGAGGGCAACGGCGGATGCGCCAGCACCACCAAGCCCCAGAGCCCAAGCGCCAAGCCAAGCAGGTCAACCCGCATCAGGGCCGACCATTCGCGGACAATTGGGATGGTAAGAAAGAGGAGCACAAGCAACCACGAGGTACGGCGTACCACGGGTGAAGCCGCGGCCCCAGGGTGAGAAAGCCAGGCAATGGCCCCCATTGCGGCAAGCGTCGCCACCAGGGAAAGCAAGCGACCAGCCATCAACACCGACCCTGTCAGTGGCGTCAGCATCGCCGTAAGCACCAGGTAGAGCGGAGGATAATTGACAATCAGAAAAGGGGCGTTCTCTGGATCAGCATAGAGACGCCAGATCGGCACCCCGGCACGCAGGCGCTCGACTTGCGAGACCAGAGGGCCTTCGCCATAGTCAAGAGGAAAAGGAAACGCCAGAAGTTGCCGCACATGCACAGCAGCATAGAGCAGATAGGCAAGCGCGAGCAACCCCAGCGCAACCTGGGCCACGCGCACCAGCACCAGCGAAGGACGATACAGCATACGGTGCATTATATACGATGCGGTGAAGGGTGTTTTCTATGCAAACCACAACCCGACAACCCATCGTGTCTTGATCAAAAAGAGCCAGCATTGCTGGCTTTTTTTGATCAAGACACGATGATGAAGAAGGTGACACTAATCATCATCTTCCTCGTCATCGTCATCTCCGCTATTGTCATTCGTCGTTGAATTTCCGTTTGAGGTCGTGGTAGTGCTAGTGCCGGGGGTCGCGAGGATCTGGCCGCTGGTTGCATCCACATAGACAAGGCCTGTACTTAATGGCACTTCGTAGGCAACGGCACCCTGATACGTTACAAGCGTAGGCGTGCCTGTGAGCGTAGCACCACTACTACTAGCAACCGCAAGGCTCCCTGCCTGATCAGCCGAGACCGGATAAGAGCCTGCTGGATTTGAAGGCTGGAGAGTCGCTGGGGTTGTCATGGGCTGTGTGCCAATGGCCGTAGTCGCCTGGAGGGGGGCCACATCAGTGGGAGTGGATGTCGTGCTAGAACCAGAGAAACCAGGGCCGAACACCGCAAGCAGGATGAGCACGAAGGCAGTCACTGCTGCAGCGATAGCAAACAAAGCACGTTGGTTCATAAGAATGAAGCTCCTTACTAAAATGATATGTGAGCCTACTCTACAACTCTTTCCTTGGATGCACATTGGAAAGCATCACGTCATATTCCAAGATTGCTCACAGGAAAAAGGTGGCGAGGCAGGTGAAGGATCGTCAGGACAGATCGATAAGGTTGCTTCACCATAGATTATGACTCTGCTACCAGGATCATCAAAATTCCAAGCAAATTCCAAGTAACTGGTGCTACGCTCAAGGGAGAATTCATAACTATCGTGCAGGCGACCACAAACAATGTCGCCCATGCGAGAGAGAGGTTTTGATGGCATTCGTAGCACGATCCCTCACCCTGGATCTCATCAGGGCCGAGGTGCTTGCCACAGGACAGGTCGTTGCCGACTCGGTGCGCTGTGTCCAGTGTGGTGTCTGCTCTTACAACTGCCCGATCGGTCTTGACGTACGAGCCTACGTCTGGTGCAACGCAGCGATTGAAGATCCACGCTGCCTTACCTGCGGGCAATGCATCGCCCGCTGCCCACGAGGTGTGCTCCGTTTTGCACCGACGGATCATTCGCGTGCGTAACAAAGAAGAGGAATCTAATGGGTTTGCGCTATGTTATTGTCGGAGCGGGCGTAGCTGGCATTGCCGCTGCCGAATCGTTACGCACCCGTGAGCCGTCGGCCAGTGTTACGGTCGTTACTGACGATCCTGCGGGTTTCTATTCGCGTCCGGGTCTCGCCTATTATCTCAGTGGGCTTATCCCTGAGACGCAACTCTTTCCTCGCTCGCCCGCCGAGTTGCGTGCGCTCGGCTTGACCTGGGTGCAGGCTCGGGCTAATCAGCTTGATCCCTATGCGCATCGCCTGATCCTTGCTGATGGGCAAACCCTCGCTTATGACAAACTGCTTCTCGCCACCGGTGCGCGTGCAGCCTTACCTGACTTCCCTGGGAGCGAGCTCGACGGCATCGTCACCCTTGATAGCCTTGCCGATACCCGTAGCATTGTGCGCCGTGCGCGTCAAGGTCTGCAAGCCGTTGTTGTCGGCGGTGGCATCACCGCCCTGGAAATTGCCGAGGGCCTCAATGCGCGGGGGTGCCGGGTTCACTACATGCTGCGCGGGGCGCGTTACTGGGCCAATGTGCTCGACCCCGATGAGTCACAACTTGTCGAGGATCACCTTCGTGCTACAGGGATCATCCTTCACCATCATAGTCAGATACGTGAAGCGATCGGCAAACGCGGTCGCCTTATTGCGGTCGAGACCATGGCTGGCGAGCGCATCCCGTGTGCGTTATTAGCCGTCGCGATTGGCACACATCCACGGCTCGATCTTGCCCAAAGCGGTCGCCTCAAGCTCGACCGGGGCATTCTGACTGACGCCTACCTCAAGACGAGCGCGGAGGATGTTCTGGCGGCTGGTGACGTCGCCCAGGTCTACAATGAAGTGACGGGCAAAGCGACGCTCGACACGCTCTGGGCAACGGCCCGGGCCCATGGGGAAGCTGCTGCGGCCACGATGGCAGGCATCCCCACGCCCTACCGCCGTACCGTAGCGCAGAATGTCACCTTGCTCGCTGGTATCCCCACAACGATCATCGGGTCTGTGGGTAGTGGAGAGGATGCAGATCTCGTCGCGATTGCCCGTGGTGATAGCGAAACCTGGCGGATGGCTGGCTCAGCGTGGGTCGTTGTGGATCCACATCCGGTCAATCGCCTACGCCTGATGCTTGGTGAGCAGACGCTCAAAGGGGCGCTTGTGATGGGGGATCAAACGCTCTCGCGGCCACTACAGCGGCTGATTGCCGCCAACGCCGATCTTACGCCTATTCGTCAAGCCCTGCTCGCTGATAAGAGCGCCATTGCGCACCTCATCATGTCGTTCTATGCTGAATGGGAGCAGAGCCATGCAGACAAGCGGTGAACTGCCACTACCTCGGGGGCGACGACCGCCGCGCCACACGACCTATGAACTAGAGATAGCCGTGATTGGGGTCGGAGCGGTCACAGCTTGCTATGTCTGGGCCATGCAGCGCCTTGACACCGCCCCTGGCGCCTTCTTTGGTCACAGCCTGGGTGTGATCGGCTTTCTCCTCATGCTGGCTACCGAAACCCTCTACTCGCTACGCAAACGGATGCGCGGGCGAACCTATGGGCGGCTGAGTACCTGGCTTCAGTGGCATATTGTTATGGGCATCGTGGGTTCGTATATGGTGGTGTTGCATACGGCCTGGCGGTTCAATGGACTGGCTGGAGTCGTCACCTTACTCACAGTCGTGGTTGTTCTGAGTGGCTTCGTGGGACGCTATGTCTACACAGCCATTCCCCGCACCGTGGACGGTGCCGAACTATCGCTCGCCGATCTCGAGGCTCGCCTGACCGCAAGCGCGACACGCCTAGAGACTCTAGCCCGTCCTGGCTCGGCCTTACGTAACCTGCCATCCACCGATCTGCTTACGACACCACCACCCGTTCTTGGTAGTCCACTCACGGCACTGCTCGCTCGTCCGCTCCTTGCCTGGCGCGACCGGGCCGAGCAGCAACGCCTCCTTGCCACGCTTGGGATCATCGATCAAGCAACGGTCGTCGAGATCCGCCATACATTGGCCGAGCGCCAACGGCTCTTGCGTCAGATCGAATCCCTCGCCATTGCACGCCGCCTGATGGCTCTCTGGCACACCATCCATATCCCCCTCGGAGTGGCCCTGTTCGCGCTGGCATGTGTGCATATTGGTGCCGCGCTCTACTACGCAACCTTGTTGCGTTGAGGAGACTGATGATGCATCGTCTTGGCTGTCTTACACCCTTTGGCATAGCTGCCGGGCTTACGGCTATGGTGGCCGTCCTGATTGCCTGGATTCTCGGTGGTGGCAATATGTTCAGCCCTGGCCCCCTGAATGCCCAGGCGCGGATGGGTGTACCGCTTGGCGGCGTGAGCTCACACGCTGCACTCGGGGGGAATTGTGGTGCTTGTCATACCAACCCGCTCGATACCCGTGGCATGGCCGGTCTTTGCCTCGACTGCCACACCGACATCCAGGCTCAACTCACCAGCTCTGACACTCTGCACGGTGCTTTGCCCGACGGGGGAGCTTGTTTGAGTTGTCACACCGAACATGGCGGACCGACTGCTACGCTCACTGAAATGGAGCTCACGGCATTCCCGCACGCTGCACTGGGTTTCGCGTTGACTGCTCACCAGTACACCAGCACTGGGTCTGTTTTTGCCTGTGCCGATTGCCACACTGCGCTGAAGATCACCCCGCGCCCAATCAATGCCTATCGTTTCGATCAGGCGATTTGCATCGACTGCCATATGGACTACCAGGCTGATTTTGTCGTCTCGCACGTTGCTGATTTTGGGGCAGACTGCCAAAACTGTCATGACGGCATTGATCGCTTCAGCGGCTTTGACCACAATACCCTGACGGTTCCTCTCGCTGGCAAACACGGCGAGGCTACGTGTACGAGTTGCCATGGTGAGGTACGTGATGCTGCGGGTTTTGTTGGCCTTGCGACGACTTGTGTCGGTTGCCACCAGACCGATGACATCCATAATGGCACCTACGGCAGTGACTGCGCGAGTTGTCATACCCCGGCTGGTTGGGAGCAAGCGACCTTCGATCACAGTCGCACCGCCTTCCCGCTTACCGGTGCCCACATCACGACACCTTGCACAAGTTGTCACAGCAACCATATCTTCCAGGGTACACCCACGGATTGCGCATCATGTCACGCCGAGCCACAGGTTCACCTGGGACAGTTTGGCACGAATTGCAACAGTTGTCACACGACGAGCCGTTGGGAAGGGGCCATCTTTGATCATACCTTCCCGCTGAACCATGGCGGTGAGGGCACAATCGCGTGTGCGACATGCCACACGAACCCGCAACAGTATACCGTGTATACCTGCTACAACTGCCATGCACATCCGCAAGCCGCCACACTTGCCAAACATAGTGAGGAGGGAATTTCAGGCAATATTGATGACTGCGCTAGCTGCCATCCTACGGGGCAAGAGGGTGATTAGGCAGCTATGTCATCTTTGTTCACGGCACAGCTACGTATCCCTATATTTCGCGTGGTTAGTGGCGGCTTTGCCGCCACTAACCACGCGAAAACGCTTCTTCGGGACAGAGGATCGGCAGAGCAAAGCTCTAGCGTCGATTGACGCGGTAGCCGACCTGCTTGAGCAACTCGCTCGCGATGACGCTCTTCTGGATCTCGTTGGTGCCCTCAAAGATACGGGTCACCCGGGCATCGCGGTACATCCGCTCGAGCGGCACTTCACGTGAGAAGCCCATGCCGCCGTAGATCTGGATGGCTTCGTCAATCACCTGGCTCGCCATCTCGGTACAGTAGAGCTTGACGATGCTGCTTTCGAGCGTCGCATTCTTGCCATCATCAACCTTGCGTGCACAATCGTAGACGATCTGCTCCATCGTATAGATCTTGACCGCCATTTCGGCAAGCTTAAACTGGATCGCCTGCAAATCAGCGATGGGTCGACCAAACTGATGGCGCTCGATAGCATAATTGCGACTGAGCTCAAACGCCTCTTTCGCTGCCCCAACACTGCTGCCACCAAGCCCGCAGCGCCCGATATCGAGGGTCCGCATGGCAACCTGGAACCCATGGCCGACGCCACCAAGCACATTTTCGGCTGGCACACGCATATCCTCAAAGAAGAGGCTTGCGGTATGCGACGCCTTCAGGCCCATCTTGTCCTCAACTTTGCCCACTTGGAAACCGGGGAAGTCTTTCTCGACGATGAACGCGGTGATCCCACCACGGGCACCTTTGGTCTTGTCGGTCACAGCATGCACAATGATCACATCGGCGAAGCTGCCATTGGTGATCCACATCTTCTGACCATTGATGACCCACTCATCGCCACGCAATTCGGCGGTTGTACTAAGATTAGCCGCATCACTGCCCGCGTTCGGCTCGGTCAAGGCCCAGGCCCCCACGAGACGGCCCTCATTCATCGGGCGGAGGTACTTGTCCTTCTGGGCCTCATTGCCCCCGAGGTAAACACTCATCGCGGCAAGCTGGGCATGCGCCCCAAAGATCGTCGCATGGCTCGCACAGGCACGGTTCAACTCCTCCATCAACACACAATAGCCCGTGATGCCCATGTCGAGCCCGCCATACACTTCGGGGAACGGCACACCCAACAAGCCCAACTCACCGGCTTTCTTAAACGTCTCTAGCGGCACCCGCTCCTCTTCATCAACCTCACGGGCGATAGGACGGATCTCCTTATCCACGAACTCGCGCACCGTCTGACGCAGCATCTTGATCTCATCACTGTGCTCGTACTCCATTGTCGAGGCCTCCTCTTGATGCGGTAGTGATACCGCTGCTGTAGTGATGCAGCCTCTCTGGCTGCGCCTGGTTGTTGTGTGCAGGGCCGAGCCCTGCCTTGCCGTCTCTTGCTACTTGTCTGGCAACAAGTTAGCCTAGCTGGCTTGTTGCCAGACAACCACCCATTCCTGGAGCTGTCGCCCTACGAGCCATTGCGTATGCTGGCCGTTTTTACCAGCATACGACGCGAGTTTCCGGAGACCGCAGGCCCCCACAAAACACCTCTTTAGGGCGGTAGCCCTAACCCTACTGGCCCGGTGGCCCGGATGTACTGCATCATGTTGTTGCAACCTCCTGGAGTTGCTCGCCTGCCATGGCCTGCCTGGTTGCTTCACTGACAACGGGAAGAAGCAGAACTGAGGGATGCTGGGCGTCGTGAAAGATCGTTTGGCGAGCACGCAGACCCGCCGGTACAGCGTCGCTCAAGGCCCGTCCGTCCCCACTATTGACATTCCAGCGGGGGTGAGCCCCACTACAGAGATGCAACCGCAGGCGTTGCCCGGCCTGAAAGCGCCGTGCTGTGGCCCAGAGATCAAGTTCGAGCCGGAGGCTGCCGTCAGGTTGGCGCTCACCGACACCCGGCTCAACGCGGATAGTACCCTCGCAGACATTGATGCTCCGCCCATCAGGGTCAACCGCACAGAGCCGCCCGACGAGATCGAAATAGGCCAGATTGGAACGTACAAAAACCTCGAGGCGCACATAGCCAAGCACATCAAGCGGCGCTTCGAGCGGGACACTGGTAAAGAGCAACACATCATCCCGCGCCTCAACCAGCGCCTGGTTACGCGCCCCACCATTCGGGCTCAAGACCGGCCCGCCAACCGAAGGCGTTGGATCGTGCGGGTCATACGCGAACGATGAAGCGGGAGCCTCTTGCGCCCTGGTCTCACGCAACCAGCCCCCCGCGTGCAGATAGAGCCGCTGCAATTGCGCCGGCGGAGGCCAAAAATCCATCTCGTGCGTTTCGTGCGCCCCGAGCAGCGCCAGCCGTACGGCCCGTCGGCGCGGCACGTCACGCCCTTGCAACAGCGCATCAAACCACGCTAACCCCTCGCGCACAGCCGCGCCAAGGATGCTCTTGGAGGTATGGTGCCCGGCGAGCACCGTGAGATAGGGCCGCGCATCAGCAGCCAGCAAGTCGGTATAATCGGCAAGTTGGTCACGCAGGAAAATGTCGTACCACGCAGCGACCAGATGCACGGCTGGCGTTACCCGCGCAAGCGAGCGATCAAAATCCACCCGCGACCAATAGGCACCCTCAGGGTCTGGCTCGGCAAGCCACTGCTGAAAGAAGGGCTGCACAGCCCCGGTCGCCCGGCGATCGGCTTCAGCGAGCGGTGCCGAAGCCAGGGTTGCCGCCAGGGTCGCCTCGCGCTGCGGGCGCAACACCCGCACGAGGGCAACCAGGTCAAGCGAGCGGCGGTTGGTCGCCTCAAGATAGGTTGCCCAGCGCAGCGACGACTCATAGGCAAACGGGCCACCAGGATAGAACGAATGCGAGAAGCGGCTGGTTGTAATCACCGGCATGATCGCCTTGAGAAACGGCGGCGCATCGGCGGCCACGGCCCACTGGGTATAGCCAAGATAACTTGGCCCCCACATCCCCAGATTGCCCTCGAACCAGGGCTGGGCAGCGATCCAGTCCAACGTCGTGCGGCCATCCTCGTGCTCGTGAACAAAAGGTTCAAAGAACCCGCCCGAACGGAACCGCCCGCGGACGCCCTGCACCACCACATTGTACCCACGCTCAGCAAAGAGTGCCGCCCCCATCAACCCACCCGGCCCGAGCAACCGGGTCTCGGAGGGGCGACCATACGGCGTACGGATCAAAATCGTCGGAAACTGCCCACTGGCACGCGGAAAAAAGCGATCCGCATAGAGCACCGTGCCATCGGGCATTGGCACAGGCAGATCATACTCGGCAGCCACCGCATATTCGGGTGGGCGCAAGCCAAACGCACGAGCAATGATCTGGCGACGCTTGGCATAGAACCCCGCGCCAACCAATCCGAGCCCAGTTATGCCGATGGCCGCCAGCAAACGCCGCATGAGATCTTCCTCTATAAGACAAGGATTTAGGAAATAACAAATAGGAAATAGCTCAGCGCATCCTGATGCGCTCCATGCCTCCGAACGGTAAAGGAGCCTAAAACCTTGTCGAATGAAAATGGGAAAGATAGGGTAGGGAAAACGAGAACCCTGCCCTCTTGAACCTGAACATGCTCTGGGAGAAAGCATCCTGGCTTCGCCACAAAGCATATGACAAATATTACACGGTGCGTTATAAAAAGTATAACAAATACCTATGAGACCTGTCAAGCCATAAATAACGCAGAGTGTCAATTTGCCTCAAATTGCTCAAAGGCGAGCCCATAGGTGCGGGCGGGAATATCGCCAAGCGTTGTCGGCCAGAGGCCAGTCACCGCCCGCGTGATCTTGCCGGCGTGGTCGTGACAATTTTCGATAAAGAGCGAGTAGCGCTGCTGAACGCCGGCCGCCACCGTCCCTGCGACATAGACACCGGGGACATTGGTCTCCATTGTTTCGGGATCAAAGCGGGGAACGCGATTGGAACCTTCGAGCAACACGCCCACCTCTTCGAGCAGGCTCTGGTCGCCGCGAAAGCCGGTTGCCAACAAGACAAAATCAGTCGCATGGCGCAGCGTCGTCCCAGGCACCGGTTCGCCGTCGACGGTATGAGCGAATTCAACATAATCAGGCGTAATTGCCACCGGCATCGTCTCGGGCAAAAAGCGGATCGTCCCGGCTTCGATCTGGGCCAGCAGATCGGGCATGAGCCAATGCTTCACCCGGCGCTCATCGAAGGTCGCACGGCGATAGCTCATCGTCACCTGGGCACCGGCCCGCCAGCAGCGGAGAGCGGCTTCGACGGCGGAATTTTTGCCGCCAACAATCAACAACCGGCGCCGAAAATAGTCGTGCGGATCACGAAAATAGTGACTCACATGGGGCAGATCCTCACCGGGAAGATCGAGGCGAAGGGGCCAGTGCATATCACCAATCGCCAGGACTACCCGCGCCGCCTGATAGGTGCGAGGCCCGGTGCGATGGCTGGTGTGCAGCGTAAACGCCCCGAGCGCGCCCGTCACGCTCGTCACCGGCTCGTAGCTATTGATATGCAGGTCGAACTGCTCGACGACCGCCCGCAGATACGCCAGATACTCTTCGCCGGTCGTGCGTTGCTGATGATTATTGGGGATCGGCACCCCCGCAATCGCAATACGCTCGCTTGTACTAAAAAAGGTCGTCTGGCGCGGCCACCAGGTCATCGTATGACCAATCTGACCCGCATCGAACTGCACATAGCGTACCCCCCTGAGCTTGAGACACACGGCCAGTTCAAGGCCAATCGGCCCGGCACCAATAATGGCGATGTCGTACGGTTGCGGCATAGGCATGGGATATTGTTCCTTTCATGGCCTAGGGATGCGCCCCAGGCGTCGCGAATGGTTGTCGGCTCTTATCTTGACATGGAGTAACCCACATTAGTATAATACTCAAGATTCAACCTCATGTTAGGAGCCGCGTGTATTCATGAACCACCGTATACACTGGCGCAATGCCGCGGTTGCCACGTTCATTATCGTTGCACTCTTTCTCGCGGTAACTGCCCCTTTCACCTCACCTCCGCTCAGCGCTCAGACCGCTATTACGATTGATCCTCCCACCCCTACCATAAGCGTTGCGCCTGGTGGGACAAGTCAGATTCTGATTACCGTCACGAATAATAATATTCCCGGTGCGGTGGATCGTACGTTTACCCTAGCTTTTAGCAATATTCCCACTGGCATTCAGATCGCCCCTTCTGGTTCAACGTTCATTGCCGTCGGATCGTCCCAGCAGATCACGATTGGTGCCGCAGTCGCCAGCACGGTTGCGCCAGGGGTCTATACGATTGCCGGCATTATTACCGGTACCGCTGCGGGCCAGACGAATGTGACGCAGAGTATCTTTTTGCAGCTTACCGTCACTGGGGCAACGTTTACCCCAACGCCAACAACGACGCCAACATCCCGCCCAGCAACCGTGACCCCAACCCGTGGCCCAGTCTGTCGTGATGGCTTTGAGGATGATAACAGCCCAGCCACGGCCAAAGTGATTGATGTTGACACCTCGCAAGAACGGGCAATCTGCCCCGCTGGCGATGTTGACTGGCTTGTGTTTGGTGGGGTCGAGGGCAAGGTCTATACGATTGATATTGCGAGTCAGTCACCTGGGTTGGATCTGAGCCTCGAAATCTTTGACGCTAATCTTAATAGTATCGCCTTTAATGATGATTTCTTCAACCGCACCCCCGGGAGTCCTAATCCGGGCGATACGCGCCCCCGTATTACGATCCGTATTCCTGCTGATGGGCGGTACTATATTCGGGTACGTGATGTTGCCGGACGAGGTGCAGTGGATTTCCTGTATGTGATTGCGCTGCTCAGCGGGAGCTACGGGCCAACGCCAACCCTGGTTAGCAATGTCTGTCTCGATCTCTTTGAGCCCGATGGTCTGCCTGAGCAGTCCAAGCTCATCACATCGAATGAACTCCAAGAAAACCGTGCGCTCTGTCCTGATGGCGACGCTGACTGGGTAAGTTTCTTTGGCAAGACGGGTAAGCGTTACATTATGTATACCGATACCCGGCGCTATGTTGGGCGTACGAGGGTGAACGAGGATACGCAGGCGGGCGCGGATACGGTGATGGTACTCACTGATCGCGATGGGGTTTCGGTGATTGACATCAATGACGATATCCCAGGCGGCAATTCGCTCGACTCACAGATCGAGTTTATCCCTCAGGTTGATGGGTTCTATTTTATGCAGATCAAGAATGTTGGCGATATTGGCAACCAGTTTATTCGCTACGATCTTGTCCTGTTGCTCTGCTTGCCTGGGCAAACCGATTGTGGCCGGACGGCGATCACCGGGTTGCCGATTAACCCGCTTACGCCTGTGCCCACCGGCACGCCTGATCGTGAGTTTGTGCTTGATCAGCCAACGGCGACCCCAACCAATACAGCTACACCTGTGCCATAAGCCCAGTTGCCCAGGTTATGTATACACCTATTCGTGACGATACGCGAGAACTCGAAGTGCTGGTCAGCCAATTGGCTGACCAGACTGGTTCTCGGTTGGCGACGTCGCAGGGTGAGGCAACGGTGGCGGCGTTTGTCAATGGGCGGCTCCGCCATGCAGGGATGGGCGTTGGCACCTACGAAATACGCGTCGTTCCGCACCGAGGGCACTGGTATCGCTGGCCGGCCCTGCTGGGGCTGGTCGCGGCATTGCTGACGCCGCTGCTGCCGTCGCCATCGCTGTTGCTGGCGCTGGTGATCTTTGGGTGGTTTCTGCTCGATAGTCTGGGCATGCCGTTGCCCTCGCCAGGGCGGCGCTATGCGAGCCAGAATATTGTGGGTACCCGGGCGATTGCCGGTGCCATGGGGCTTGAACCGGCCGTGCCACGCTGGCATATCTTGCTGCTGGCCCCCCTCGATATGGCGCTGGCGCACCGTGGGCTTGCGGCGCTCTGCGGGACAGGGCCGATCGCCGCGCTTGCACGAGTCGCCATTGCCACCGTGACGATCCTGGCTTCCGGGATGAGTCTCTTGCTCCCCGGTCTTCCATGGCTGATCAGCCTGCCTGGTGTGCTGGGCTATCTGCTGTTGCTGGTGGCCGCCTTGCGCCCGCCAACGCCTGCCAACCCCGATGGCGGCCTGGCAACCCTGGCGACGATGTTGGCCGCTGTGCAACGCCTTGGCACGTTGACCAATGTCGAGGTGTGGGCAATCGCGGTTGGTGCCGTTGCCAGCGACCAGCGTGGTGTCACCAATCTGCTCAGGCGGTTCCCCTTTGACCGTACCCGGACGCTCTGCATTGCGCTCGAGCCGCTGGTGGGCAACCAGGTGGTCATTGCGAGCCGCGAACGGGCAGGGGGTGTGGCCGATCCGCTCTTGCTGGAACTGGCGCTCGAAGCCGACACGGCCGATCCCCAGATTGATGCTGAACCACAGATCCTGGCGCAACGGGGACGACTGGCAAGCATTCTGCGGCGTCACGGCTATCGAACCATGACTATTCTGGCACGACCTGCGCCGGGGGCGCTGGCGCAGAACAGTGATCCTGCCGCGATGCCACGGCTCGTGGAACGCACAACACGATTGATTGTGGGCATCGTGCGGGGGTTGGAGACAAAGGGATGAAGCGATCCGGGGAGACCTGGCAGGTGGGTGGCACCAGGCTCCTGGGGATAGCGGAAGGGTTGCCTGCCGCCCACCTGCCAGGTCTGAGGGTGCTTCGGCCCTACTTGCGTAACCTTCGGGGTCATGGTAGGATCAGGGTATCCTCGGCTGCACGTGGGTGGGTATCTGTTTTGAGCCAACACGGTTTCGATGGGAGCTTTGCTCTAACGAGTTGAGTTATGCGGCGGGCCGCAGATACTCACAGGCGGGCACCCACCTGCGCTTGCAGGTTCGAAACTGACCCATTCACGGCATGCCGAGGTAGATTTTTTTCTGGGCGGGACTCGTATGCTCTATCTCTTCTACGGCCCTGATGAACTGGCGCGCAGTGAGGCGGTTGCCGAGTTGTGTGCGCGTGTGCCGGCGGACGTGGCAGAGTTGAATATTAGTCGGCTCGATGGGCGGCGGCTGAAGCTTGAGACACTGGCGGCGGCGTGTGAGGCGATGCCCTTCCTCGCCGATCAGCGCCTGGTCATTGTCAGCGATGCGCTGAAGCATACGAAGGCGGGCAAAGAGCGCGATGAGTTACGGGCGTACCTCGATCAGGTGCCCCCGGCTTGTCTACTGGTCTTTGTTGAGGGCGAAGATGTTGACCGCCGGAGTGTGCTCTTTACGCAGTTGAAGAAGAGCGGGGAGTTGCACGAGTTTCAGCCCCCTCAGGGCGGCGAACTGGTGCGTTGGATGACCGAACGCGCCCGTCGCTTTGGGGTGCGCCTCGATCCGCCGGTGGCCCAGCACATGATCGAGCTCGCAGGCGGTGATCCGCGGATGCTCCAGACGGAACTGGAGAAGCTGGCGACCTATGTCGGGCGCAAGGGGACGATCACCGTGGCAACGGTTGATCTGCTCGTGCAAGACAGTCAAGAGCAGAATCTCTTTGCGTTCCTCGATGATCTTAGTATGCGGCGCATCGGCGCGGCGCTGCGCGGGGCCCACGCCCTGCTGGAAGATGGTCAGGCCCCGACCTACATTCTCTTTATGCTCGCCCGTCAGATCCGCATTCTCCTGGGGGTTCAGGAACTTGTCGCCCAGCGGATGCGGCCTGAGGCGATTGCCGCCGAATTAGGGCAAAAGCCCTTTGTTGTGCGCAAGGCAATTGAACAGGCGCGGGCCTTTGGGCATGGTGAACTGAGCGAATTGCATGCCCGCCTGCTCGAACTCGACCTTGCTACCAAAACTGGGCGCATTCAGCCTGAGACCGCGCTTGAGCTTTTTGTGGCGGAAACGTGCGTGGGGGGAGCTAGGGGATAGGGTATAGGGTATAGGGTATAGGGTATAGGGTATAGGGTTAACGCTGCGAGACCGGTGAGGGCTGCTGAGCCTGTGGGACGGGTGAGACCGGTGAGGGCTGCGGAGCCCCGCGAGACATGTGAGACCTCACAGGTCTGCGCAGCCTGTGAGACATGTGAGACCTCACAGGTCTGCGGAGCCTGTGGGACATGTGAGACCTGTGAGGTCTCCTAAGCCCCGCGAGACATGTGAGACCTCACAGGTCTGCGCAGCCTGTGGGACATGTGAGACCTGTGAGGTCTGCTGAGCCTGTGGGACATGTGAGACCTGTGAGGTCTCCTGAGCCTGTGGGACATGTGAGACCTGTGAGGTCTCCTAAGCCCCGCGAGACATGTGAGACCTCACAGGTCTGCGCAGCCTGTGGGACATGTGAGACCTGTGAGGTCTGCTGAGCCTGTGGGACATGTGAGACCTCACAGGTCTGCTGAGCCTGTGGGACATGTGAGACCTGTGAGGTCTGCTGAGCCTGTGGGACATGTGAGACCTGTGAGGTCTCCTGAGCCTGTGAGACCTGTGAGACCTGTGAGGTCTCCTGAGCCCGGCGAGACATGTGAGACCTCACAGGTCTGCTGAGCCTGTGGGACATGTGAGACCTGTGAGGTCTGCTGAGCCTGTGGGACATGTGAGACCTGTGAGGTCTCCTGAGCCTGTGAGACCTGTGAGACCTGTGAGGTCTCCTGAGCCCGGCGAGACATGTGAGACCTCACAGGTCTGCGCAGCCTGTGGGACATGTGAGACCGGTGAGGTCTCCTAAGCCCCGCGAGACCTGTGAGACCTCACAGGTCTGCTTAGCCCGGCGAGACGGGTGAGACCTCACAGGTCTGCTTAGCCCGGCGAGACGGGTGAGACCGGTGAGGTCTCCTAAGCCCCGCGAGACGGGTGAGACCTCACAGGTCTCACCCGTCTCGCGGGGGTATTGAGACCCTTTGCGCCTTTGCGCCTTTGCGTCAAATTGCGGTTAGGCGCCGACGGCGTTGAGTTTCTTCATCAGACGTGATTTGCGGCGGGCAGCATTGTTTTTGTGAATAATGCCTTTAACGGCTGCTTTATCGAGCGTGCTAATTGCGTCACGTACGGCCTCTTCGTCGGGTGTGCCGCTGAAGATCGACATTTCGGCCTTTTTCACCATTGTTTTGACGCGCGAGCGATAGACTGTATTGCGCTCGTGTTTGCGTGCATTGCTTCGAATGCGCTTCTTTGCCGACTGTGTGTTCGCCAAGGATGGGTACCTCCGGTATAATCCAGGTTACGCTTCGTTTTTGTCTTCTTCCCGCTAACGGTTAAGTATAGCAGAAGGGTTCCGTCCGTGCAACTTGGGATGCTGTTGCGCCGCGTACGCGGCGGGGCTTTGGGCAATAGTCTGATTGTGATGGCCGGCTTTGTGCTGAGTCGGGTGACGGGGTTGCTGCGCGATATGGTGGCAACCTATCTTTTTGGCACCTCGGCGGAGGCGGCGGCCTATCGGACGGCTTTTTCGGTGGTGGATCTGCTGTATCTGGTGATTATTGGCGGGGCCTTGGGGAGCAGTTTTATTCCGGTTTTTATTGAGACGTGGGAGCGTGACGGCAAAGAGCGAGCCTGGCAGGTGGCGAGTGCGGTAGTGACGTGGTCACTGCTGGTCTTGAGTATCGCCAGCATCGTTATTTTCCTGGCTGCGCCGTGGCTAATTACCACGCTTTATGGTGGGCAAGACTTTGATCAGGCCACACTGGAATTGAGCACGCAGTTGACACGGCTCTTTCTGCTTTCGCCGCTCTTGCTCGGGCTCGGTGGGTTGGCGATGGCGGCGCTGAATGCACGGGATCGTTTTACGCTGCCCGCTATGGCGCCTTCAATCTACAACCTTGGCATCATCGGGGGCGCACTGCTTGGGCAAGCGCTCGGCCTCGGCATCTGGGGGATGGCGTGGGGCGTCGTGATTGGTGCGCTGCTCTACTTGCTCGTCCAGATCCCAGGGCTGAATGCGCTCGAGATGCGCCTGCGACTGCACCTGGGGCGCGGGATCGAACAGGTCAAGCGCATTGCCCGGCAGATGGGGCCACGGGTGTTGGGGCAGGCCGCTGCGCATATCAGCCTGGTCGTCACGCTCGTGCTCGCGGCGCGGCTCAGCGACGGCACCGCCAAAGTCGCCGGACTTGGCTATGCCTACCAGCTTATGCTGCTGCCGTACGGCATCTTCTCGCTGAGCCTGAGCCAGGTCGCCTTTCCGCGGCTTGCGCGGCTCGTTGCCGAAGAGCGCTACGACGACTTTAGCAACGACATTCGGCGCACGCTGGGCACCATTCTCTGGCTCACCCTACCCGCGACGGCCATCCTGCTCACCCTGGGGGTCCCGATCAGCCGCGTGCTCTTTCAACGGGGGGCCTTTGATACCGCCTCACTGCAACACACCACCAACGCCCTGATGGGCTACGCGCTCGCCTTGCCGGCCTTTGCCGCCTCGGAGATCCTGATCCGCGCCTTCTATGCGATGCAGCGCACCTGGACACCTGTGCTGATCGGGATAGGCCAGGTTGGGTTGAACATGAGTCTTGGCATCTTCTTTCTCCGTGCGGGCAACGACGTCACCAGTCTCGCCTTTGCCTTCAGCATTGCCAACAATATCGAAGCGTTGCTGCTGCTGCTGGTGCTTGGCAACGCCATCCCAGGCATCTGGGCGCAGCCAGCGCTCTGGCGAAGTGTCGGCGTGGCGGTGATCGCCTCGGGGGTCATCGGGGGGGGCTTGCTGCTGCTGACGCTTCTTTCACAGGGCGCGATTCCAGCGCTGACCGCGACGCACCCGTACGTCTGGACCGAGGATATGATCGCGTTGAGCGCCTGGTTGATCGGAGCGCTGGCGCTGGCGGGGGCAGCGTACCTTGGGCTGAGCCTCATCGGGCGCGCCGCGCCGGCAGAGGCGCTGAGGGTGAGGGTTCGCGGAGGCGGGGAGGCGCGGAGGTTTTAACGCAGAGGCGGGGAGGCGGGGAGGCGCTGAGGTTCTTTTTGTACCTTTGCGCCTTTGCCCCTTTGCGTCAAAATGCGCGCCGCTTCGGGAGAGAAGGATCTCGCCAGATCGCACGATGCTCTTGTATAATACCTTCAACCACACAAGTCAATGAACAAGAGGCCGCCGAAGCAAGCTTATCGTGTAGAAACGACCATTGCGCCTGATGGCTCAATCAAAACTGATAGCGGTATTCCGTCGTTTGGATCCGTGCTTGCCTGCTCTGGAAGAATTCGGCAACTTCGAGAAAGTCATGGTTGCAGAGCCTCAGTCTTGCTCGGAAGAAGCCCTGGGTGGGGGTGGCATATTCCTGTATGATATCAATGGTCATAACGAGGGCACTGCTCGCAAGCTTGGCTTTCAAGTCAGCCAGGTAGTCTTGTGTGTCCACCTAGCCACCCGCTGCGTTCAGGAGGTTGATCTGCTCCTGGGTCGCTAACCACATCTGGTAGAACGCACTCCATTCAAAGAAATCGGCTTCATCACCCAGTTCCCCTGCTTGAAACTGGCGATAGAAATCCTCAGAAGAGAACTGATACCGCTCCTCAAATTCATGAAGAGTCACTGCCAACCGCGCTAAGGCTTGTTTGGCTTGCGTCTGTTCTCGAGCGATGAGTTGCTCAATCGTGGTATCAATCATGTCACTGTGGTATCCACGACGATAGAGTTGTTCCAACGATTGGATCTTGCGTAACGTCTGTTGGGCGGAGGTCATAGACGCCCTCCTTGGGTCACGGCTTCGTACCATCTATGCCTTCCAGGATATCATATCTTTGTGAACCATACCAGGGATGCGTTTTGAACCTTGGCGCCGTTGCGTCAAAATGACAGGCGTTCCGGAGGTTTTAACGCAGAGGCGCGGAGGCGCGGAGGCGCAGCGTTTCCTCTTGTATCTCTGCGCCTTTGCGCCTCTGCGTTAAAATGTTCGCCCCATACCAGAAACGCCGCAGCACCCAGGCGAGGCCATGGCACCACGGCGTTCCGGAGGTTTTAACGCAGAGGCGCGGAGGCGCGGAAGCGCAGAGTCTCCTCTTGTATCTCTGCGCCTTTGCGCCTCTGCGTTAAAATGTTCGCCGCACTACCGCGACGACGCGTGCGAGGTCTTCGAGGCATTGGTTTCCAGACGGGCCGCGCTTCGATGTTTGCGGCTTCCAGCGCGACGCGGATAGCTTCGCGATCAGTGCCGC
>NZ_RYFF01000098.1 GCF_004138165.1 Candidatus Chloroploca sp. Khr17 | reverse complement strand
GCCGACCAGGATGACGGAGGCCGTACCGGGGTTTCCGTGTCAAGCGTTTCGGCGGCGGGAGCTGGCTGTTCAGGGCTGTGGGTAGTCATCACAACGATCCTCTCGTACCGCCCTGCATGCAACGGGTTTTTGGGAGCATGGTGTCCAAAGGTAGTCTAGCACATAGGGCGCTTGGATATCGGAGGGTGACATCTGCTCAGCAGCGATCCGGGCAGCGAGGCTCTCGAGGCACTCACGAACCTGGTAGATCTCCAGGATATCGTGGGCAGTGAGCTCAGTAATAAACGTACCGCGGCTCGGGATAGAGCGCACAAGGCCTTCCTTTTCAAGCCGCTTGAGCGCCTCGCGCACCGGTGTACGGCTTAGCTGCAGCGTCACGGCCAGTTGGTGTTCCGAGAGGGGACTTGACGGCCGCAACTCGCCATCAAGAATACGTCGCCGGATCTGCTGATAGGCGTGCTGGTTCAGGCCGCCTTCTGCGCCAGGCGCACCGAGGTCATTTAGGGATTTTGGGCGAGGCATCGCGCACTCATGTCAGGCAGAGCCCGTTTCATAAATCGGTATACCGGTTGTATCCCGGACAGTGTAACAGCTTGTACGCTAGCCGTCAAGAGATTACCAAGCGCGGTCGAGGTCATCAACCAGGAGCGCACGCAGCAGATGCGATTGACACAAAGGACAAGATCAGGCTACAATCACCGCGAGAGCGGATGTGGCCCGGTGGCTGCCCTGGTCTTCAAAACCAGCGGGCGGGGTGACGAACTTCGTCGGTGGGTTCGACTCCCACGCGCTCTCGAACGAGCCATTTTCACGAATTTCATAGAGTTCCACTTCGATGTAGTAGGCTCCCGGCCCTTCTTGCCGCACGGTCATCGCATGAACCAGAAAGTTCAGGGCGCGCTTGAGCGCGAAATGCGCTTCAGGTTCGCTCCAGTGGGCGGGATCTAACAACGGATCCGTGAGGGTCACTTCAATCGTGCGGGCCTTCTCATCCAGGACGGCTACGCCAAGCCGGAGCGTACGAATCTGCGCTTCGGTCTCGTCACAGGCTGCCAGAGCATCGTCGGCATGTTCAACCAACGCGGCGCGAACCCGTTCCGAGGCATGCTTGACTTGGAAGGTAAGCGCGTCCATCGCCGCACTCCGTCGTCGTTCTCGTTCCGCCAGGCGATCCTCCGCACATTCGATGGCCTTCTCCAGTTCGGCCCGACGTCGCTCCATCGCCGCGTTGATCTCGGCGAGCAGCGCCTCCTGACTGCGCTCCTGCACATCAGCCAGCACCACCTCCAACACCGCCTGCTCAAGCTCGGCAGCGTCGAGCATGGGGAGTTGACATGCGCCAGGTTTGTTGACCCGCCCGGCACAACGATATTTGCGATACCGATACGTCTTGTCCCCCTTGTATTTGGTGCTGGTATAGCCATGGATAGCCTCACCACAGAGACCGCAGCGCAATGAGGCGAGCAGGTAGGCGTTGGCGGGTGAGATCGTCGCAGCGGTCCCGTCTTGCACCGCCAGTTCCACCGCCTGCACGCGACGGAGTATTGCGTCCGGCACCAGAGGCTTCCCGGTCTCCACGCGCACCGGCTGTTTGAGGTTGCCGTCCGCATCCTCACGAAACCGATTGGCATGCTTGCCCCAGCACAGCACGCCCGCATAGACGCCATCAACCGCTTTCTGGCAGATCTCATTGACCGTGAAGGCAATCCAGGTTCCTGCGGGAACCCGCCGGGGCACATGGATGACCTCGCCCGTCTCCGGATCTTGGCGCTCCAGGTAGGGCCGGCGCTGGTAGATCAACAGCCCTGGGGTTGGTGGAACCTGTCGCTTGGCTCCCTCCTCCAGCACGATCCCCTCATTAAGCATGCGCGTGATCGTATGATAGCTCAGCCCTTCACCACGCTTGCCCAGGATCCAGAGCAGCACCGCATAGCTCTCGGGATCAGGCATGAACCAGCCCTGGCCGTCAGGAAGAACCCCATACGGAATGTTCCCACCGCGCCACTTGCCTTGCTGGGCACGAAAGCGATGGCGCTTGTAGGTGCGCTGGCTCGTCTCATCGACCTCCCACTCGGCCAGCACGCCGCGGATACCGCGCTGCAACTTACGATACTGCGGGGCCTGCTTCTCCGGCTCACCGACATAGAGCACCTGGATACCGAACGTCTGCAGCTCCGCTTCGAACTGGCGGCGCTCCATATCGTTGCGATGGCCGCGGTCAACACTCTCGACGCGTACCCGGTCAAACTCACGGCGGCGGGCCGCCGTGAGCAACTTCTGGAACTCCTCGCGGCGGGCCGCGCTCGTGCCAGAACGGGCCTGGTCGATGAACTCGGCGACGATCACTTCGCCAGCGCTCTTCGCCTCGGCACGCAAGCGGGCGAGTTGGTCGGGGATGCTGACGCCGTGCTTGACTTGATCCACGCTTGAACAGCGCAGGTAGAGCGCGGTACGCTTCGACATCAGGCAGCCTCCCCCAGGTGCACCGTCAATGCGGCGAGTTGCGTACGCAGCGTCTCAGCGGCCTGCGTCAGCGTGCGCCGCCGGGTTTGGCGTTGGGCCTCAACGCTGGTGAACTGATGCGCGATCCGGAAGGCTTCCGCCAGTTCCGGCACAGCCGTCATCACCAGGAGCGCGTCGGCGAGTTCGGTCAAGCCAGCGCCCGGATCGCCGGGAACGTGGCACCCATGCGCCGTGATGCGCGGACGATGCGTCAGCTTCATTGACCACCTCCGACGAGGTGGCGGCACTGCGGTGGTCTGCCGATGCAGACCACCCGAACGACACCTTCTTCACATGGGAACGTCCAACGGACATCCTTCCAACCTAGGAAGCGGGACGGGTGCAGGGTACGTGTGCGCAGACCCTGCCAACCACAAAGGGGCAGCACGTCCATCAATCATCTCCCTCATGAGGCCCATCGGTCGCGGAAGGAAGGGCAGATGCGCACGACTGGTGGGTTCGCAGAATCCGTGGGTTTCGTCAATCAGCCTCAGCTGAATCGACCCGTTTCAGCAACTCAACCACCTCTGGGCGTTGCTGCTTCAACGTCTCCCAGGCCAGATCAATCAGACTCCGAATCGTCGTCGGCGCGCCGTCCTTCGCGCTGAGCGACCAGACCGCAGCCACATAGCGTAGCTCACGATGCGTTGTTTCGGAAATGCGGGCGGGTACCCCCGCCTGACGTCCTTCGTTGGCCCGGTCGTTCCCGGCCATAGATCCTCCATGTTTACCGTGCCACCATGCTACCCTGACCTTCCTTCCTTGTCAAGATACTGGTGGGCCGATAGCTGACGCTGAAGCGGCCATGCTGGCCCCTGACGGGTTCCCTCAGTGCGCCCAGCGCCGCATCCCCAGAGGATAAGCCTATCGTACCGTTATTGCACACATGTGTCAATGAGTCAAAAAGAGTCAAAGATGAGGCAATTTGGGGTCATGGCGAGGGTAGGGGTGTCTTCGTGGTCAGAGGCAAGGCCCGCCGCACCGGATACCCTACCGACCGCCATTGCTCTCCGATACCATTGGGCCGCGCCGGGTCGGTGGATGTGCGTCGCCCTGGATGGCCCCGGCGCCGCCGCATGGAGCCGGGCGACGCACCCGCCCGTGCGGGTCGAGTCGCTACGCGATGCAGCAGGATCAGGTGCATCGCCCCTACGATACGACAGCCAAGGCCACCATCTAAAATATAGACCTATGTTTTATGTTTGACTCTCTTTGTGCTCTACTGCCGCATACGTGCGGTGAGGCGAACGCAGATGATCGAAACCAACCTGGTCGCACTGAGTGAGATGGCGATGGCCCGCTTCCCGCCCCGTCTGGCTGCGCCACGCCCTGATCGGCGCGGGAAGGAACGTGCCGGTGGCGTCGTCGCTGCCCCAGATGAACCGCTAACGCAGCCTGGTGTTGCGTGACATTACTGGCATAACCGGGCAGGCGATCCTCTGTGCGATGGTCGCGTGTGCGCGTGACCCTGGCCGACTCGTCGAGTTCCGCGCTTCCAGTTGGCGCAGATGCTTGTGGCAATGGAGTCGCGGGGTACACCAAGCGCCCCAGTACCAGATCTACCACCGGTCAAGCGTAAGTCGAAGACCAAGCATGCACCAGCGTCGAGCACTCGCGCGCAACTCGTCCGGATCGTGGGGTATGGTTACCCCCTTTGTCAAGACCACTAAAGGACGAAAATAAGCAACCGAGTGTCAATGGTTTTGGGTGTGTCATGGCGCGGTTAGGCAGCCTCCAGCAGGCCGAGTCAAGACCGACTGTCCCGACACATTCCACCATGCCTCGGGTGGTCTTGACCGGTCTGCTACCCTGCGGCTGCCGCGCCAGGTCCGCCCCGGCTTAGCCTGCGCCATAGACAGCTGCGGGCGTCCGGTACGCTAAACTCTGGTGGAGTCGTTGCGTGTTGTAAACGTCCATAGAGCCCCGCACCCCGGCCACAACCGCCGGCACCGACTGATAGTCGTGGAGATACAGATGTTCGTACTTCACGCTCCGCCAGAAGCGCTCGATAAAAATGTTGTCGAACACGCGCCCGCGACCGTCCATGCTGATCTGGACGCCGGCGGTTTCCAGGCGACTGGTGAACGCCTGGGCCGTGAACTGACTGCCCTGGTCGGTGTTGAACATAGTCGGTTTCCCGCGCAGGAGTGCGCGATCCAACGCCGCGCAGCAGAAACTGCCCTCCAAGCTCGTGGCGATCTCCCACGCGATGATGAAGCGACTCCACCAGTCCATGATCGCCACCAGATAGACGAAGCCGAGCGGCATTGGGACATACGTGATATCCGCACACCACACCTGATTGGGGCCATCAATCACCTGATCACGGAGCAAATAGGGATAGATCCGGTGACCTGGCGTGCTCGTTGCGGGGCGCTTGCGCAGCATCACGGCCTGGATGCCGAGTTGGCGCATCAATCGGCGCACGCGTTTGCGATTGACGGCATACCCCTGCGTCCGGAGCACCGCCGTCATCCGGGGAACGCCATAAAAGGGGGTCTCCATATACTGCTGATCAATCCGGCGCAACAGGTCGAGATTCAGGGGATCGATGGGCTGGGCCTGATAGTAATACGATGCACGATGGAGGCCGAGCAGCGCACACTGACACCGGATACTCAGTTCAGGATGATCCGGTTCAAGGAGCGACCGCTTCGCTTCAACCGAAACGGTCAACTTTTTTTTCACCCACGCCAGTTCCATTTGGAGGCGGCCAATCTGCTCGAAGAGTTCGGCTTCACGCGCTGTTTGCGCCTGCTGCTCACGCACCTGCTGACGACCAAACAGGCTGCTGCCGCCCTCGAGCAACTGCTTCTTCCATTGGGTGATTTGCGTCGGATGCACCTCGTATTCGCTTGCGAGTTGACTGAGCGTCTTCTGCTCTTTGGCCGCTTCAAGGGCCAGACGGAATTTGAAGTCGGCACTCCGTTGTTGGCGTTTCTTGGTCATGCTCCCCCCACAATTCGGTAAAAACGCTTTACAGCGCATTGCATTTGTTGTGGTCTAGTTTCTAGGGGTAATTATAGGGGCGACCTGGTGGACGTGACGGGCTTGTCGGCCGCGACGGTGCAGACCATCTTGTCAGAGATCGGTACCAATATGAGCCGGTTTCCAACGGTCAAGCACGTTGCATCCTGGCTGGGGCTAGCACCGCACACTGACATCTCGGGTGGACAGGTTATACTGCCCCCCTGTACAGGCAGACCACCACGATGACATACTGACCAGTAGTCAGACAGGGAGGTGGAGTTGATGAGCAACGAGCAGACATCCAACGACGAGACCCTTAAGCGCTGGACGGCCAAGCGCCGAGTTGCCCTGGTGCTCGAGATCCTGCGGGGCGAGACCACCGCGGCCGAGGCTGCTCGCCGGCACGACCTCACCGTCGCCGAAATCGAGCAGTGGAAGGAGCGCTTCCTCGGTGGCGCCGAGAACGCCCTGCGGAGCCGACCGCTGGACGATGAGGCCCTCAAGAACCAGGAAATCAAGCGCCTGCAGCGCAAGGTTGGCGAGCTGGTCATGGACATCGACATCCTCAAGGAGGCGTC
Organism: Candidatus Chloroploca sp. Khr17; assembly: GCF_004138165.1. Lineage (GTDB taxonomy): Bacteria > Chloroflexota > Chloroflexia > Chloroflexales > Chloroflexaceae > Chloroploca. The sequence continues at coordinate 2,789 of NZ_RYFF01000098.1, read as the reverse complement.
GAAAGCAAACCCTTCGATGCGGCAGATGCGCGACGAGTAAAGGAGGCGATGCCCAAGGCGTCGCTCCGCCGTATCTGCCGCGTCCTGAACGTCACGCGCTCGACAGTGTACGAGGCCGAAGCTGCACAGGCTGCCGCGAGCGAGACCAATCAGCCCCTGGAACTCTCCCAGGACGCGCTGCTGATTGCTCGCATCAAGGCCCTCATCAAGGAGTTCCCGACCTACGGCTATCGCCGTATCTGCGCGTTGTTGCGCAAGCGCGACAAATTGACCATCAATCGCAAGAAGGTGTATCGGCTGATGCGCGAGCAGCGCTGGATGATCCGCCAGCGCGAGACGAGCCCCAAGCCTCGGGTACAAAAGTCGCGCTCGCGCACAGACCGCTCCAACGAGCGCTGGGCGATGGACATCTCGCACGTGTCCTGTGGAGCCGATGGTTGGGGTCACCTCGTCGCGGTGATCGATTGCCACGACCGCGAGCTTGTGGGCTGGGAGTTCGCACTGCGCGGACGAGCCCAGGAGGCGGAACGGGCGCTGGAGATGGCGTGTCTTACGCGCTTTGGGACGCTCCGACCGACGGGTGAGACACCGGTGCTGCGCAGTGACAACGGTCTGGTCTTCCTCAGCCGGCGCTTCCGTGAGGCCTGCACCTTCTACCGGCTTACGCAGGAGTACATCACGCCCTCCACGCCCGAGCAGAACGGCTTGATCGAGCGCTTCTTTCGGAGCTTCAAGGAGGAGTGCGTCTGGCAGCAGAACTTCACGAGCTTTGCCGAGGCCCGTCGCGCGGTGAGGAACTGGCTAGAGTGGTACAACCGCGAGCGACCGCACCAGTCGCTGGGCTACCTGAGTCCTCACGAGTATCGCGCCAAGGAGCAGCCACCGGCGTCCGACCCGCCAAACCAGAGCGTGCGAGCGGCGTAGGTCGTACGCGCAGCGACGACCTACGCCGCTCGCAAGCCCGCGGCGGAGCCGCGCCTGCCGTCGGTCAGATAAGGCGTCCGAGTGGTTTGACAAACGGGGGGCATTACAAGGTGTTACACTCGCGGACGATGAAGGGAAGCAGCCGGGATGGGCAAGCGTTCCAGCAAGCCGTCCAGTCGGTGGAGCGCTCAGACTCGTCGTTCGATGCTTATTTCCAGGCAATGCGGGCGCGGAAGGAACCGCAGCAAGCGACTGTGGCAACGGGCCACAAGCTTGTGCGCACGGTCTATTCCATGCTGCTGTGCGGCGAGCCGTTCCACACGGAGAGCACGACCGCCGATGAAGGGCGCAAGGAACGTGAGCGCAAGCAGTTGACCCGACATGCACAGAAACTCGGCTACCAGATCACCCCAGCGCCTTCCAAGGCCGCTCCTGCTCCTGTGGAGACCCCATAACCGAAGAGGGATTTCTCAGGACAGCGGTGTTCGGGCGCAGAATCCGGAAAATCTAGGAAAAGTTAAAGGATAGTAGCAAATGGAATAGGCGGATTTTATTTTTTGAGGCTGTACGATTATGAATTGATTGGTAAATATCCGTAAAATTTTCCACAGGATTGTGTGAGTGTAAGTAATCTGAGTCCTTTAATTTACGGTGACGTTGTGGTTCCTTCATGCTTTGATTGATTTGAGCGACAATAGCTGATGAACTACCTGATAGTATATACCCTAACATTCCTGCATCGGGTACTTCGCGTGCATATTCCTCGTCAATAAATCTGAACATCCCTTGACTGACATACTCTGCGACAAGATTTTTATATGCTTCGCTAGAAGTTCTATCTGCAATTAGCTTGGCTTCCCAGACAAATCTACGCTGTCTATAGCTCTTTTCCCAAGCACCGTAAAGCCACATATCCATTTCTTTCGCTGTCTTTGCTAACACTTCGCCAGATTTTATCTGCTCTGTATGAACCTTCGACCGTACAATAACGAAGATGTTATGCTCATACGCAACATGGTGTATATAGTCCTCGCCCAAGCTGGATGTAAATGTATCTTCGTTCCAATCTTTCTTGGGCTTTTGATCGGCTCTCAAGAGTAAATACCCTTTGATGGTGACACTTAGTGCCATCATTACAAATGTTTCCCACGGAATTTGAAATCTATCCGAATGTCCAACACTCGATTCTGGAACGTGAAGCGATAGTTGTGGGTGCATTCTTGTTAGTCCCGGTGTTTTTCGGCTCGATTCATCATTTCCGCTATTGTACTATCAGCGTCAGCTCGTGCGAGAGTACGCGTCCAGAAGCGCTGCTCACTTGGGCGCACTAAATAAAGCCAATCCCCGTCATAGATTCTAACGTGACGACGGCTAAATAGTGAGGGCGACTTTTGCTCTAGGAGTGCCTTATCAAGGCGACGCAGAAGCTCTTTCATGGCTTGCTTGGTTTCGACAACTTGTACCTCTTGTGCATTGCGTTGGTCGGTTAGGAGGAACCCGACGACACTAAGCGGTGTTCCGTTTTGATACACAACTGCGTTTAGTCGCTCATTTTGATATTGTAGAACATTTGAAACAGCATCGGCAAAAGTCGTAGCATATGTTTTAAGCATATCTAGACTAGGACGCCTAACAGCTGCAGTGCCATTTGCGTTTCGATTCTTTTGCTTAAACCAATAGAAGTAGTTAATAGAGTACTCGCTCAAATCCTCAAGCAAATGTCGCTCATAAGCAGGGACGCGGAAGATATTCAGTACAAGATTGTCTATCTCCTTCGTCTGAGCGCTAATATAGCAGTCCTAAATTATTTGTAAACGGCCATAACGCTGACGGTTGGGAAAGTCAAAGGTGTGGCGTTCCAAGCC
>NZ_RYFF01000097.1 GCF_004138165.1 Candidatus Chloroploca sp. Khr17 | reverse complement strand
CACCGTTTTCATAACGTGTACTCCTTTCCGCGAACATAGAGCGTATTCCCATCCTTGTAGCCAACTGCAAGAATGGATACCACCATATCATCAATAATGACATCGTTGGCTTTCAATCGCAGCCACAATCCGTTGTTGGTCGTACTTACGAAACCATCGTATATCTTCGCGTGCTGATGCAGTAAAGGTAATTGTGTACATACGATCCGCGAACCGTGTCATAAAACCATGAAGCGCAGTATAGCATACCAAATCCGCATCTGCTGATATAGCAACCCTAGACGATTTGTGTCTGAGGAGTGCCGGCTTTAGCCGGCTAAAGTCGGCACTCCTGTTTATAACCCAGATAGGAGTGCGATAGACAAGGTTTCAGAAGGGCCGGATCAACTTTACGCGCGACTCAGAGTGCCGCCTTCAGTCGGCTGAGCCGGACGCCGACTGAAGGCGGCACTCCCTGATGTCATGCGTCAAAGCCATAAGCATGGTGGCATGCCTCAGCACAGGCAACGGTATCCGCTGGCGCGACGGTGGCCTATGTGGAGCGGCGCGAGGCGGTGCTGGAACGATGTGATCGCTACGGAGGGCCGCGTCGCTGGAACGACGGCCCCGCTGGTTGCTTATTCCGGGTCTGGTGCGCGTAACAGTTCGTCACGTATGGCGTCAAGACGCTCGCTATTCCCAGCGCGATATTCTTTGCGTGCACGTCGAACGCGTTCGCGGATGCTATCTAATCCTACAGGGATTTTGCAATAGCAAGTTCAAGGCAGGCCGAGCACGCAGGAGGCGCTTGCTTGTTGCTTACTCGCTCTTGCCCTTGCTTGGCTCAACTGTTGGTGGCATCGTCGCAATCAAGGCTCGGAGGACTCGTTTTACTGCTTCTGGCGTCGAAAAGACCTGGGCGATATCTGGCTCTAACACGACGACTAAACTTCCATCAGCTTGGGGTTGCGCAAACCGATTTGGTTTCGCCTGTGTGTAGTCGAAGTGATATTCGGGCTGCATATCCTCGCGTGCGAACTCTGCTGATTTATCCTGAAGTTCCTGACTCATTAGATGGAGCAGCCCCTATTCGTATATTCGTGCTCAGCATTCGTGGTCGGCGGCGCCACACGACCGCGCTCCCGTGCTGAAGCATGGTGGCCTCCCTCAGCGCAGGCAACGATCTGCTGGTGCGACGGTAGTCGGTGTGGGGCGGTGCGAGGCGGTGCTGGGACGATGGCCCCCGCTGGGTCGCGTAGGTGTTGGCGAGGCAGGGTGCGTTGGTCGCCTTGCGACCCTCCGTTGCTTCATCTCGTGCAGTAGGCATCATGATGGGACGCGAAACTCCCAATTCTTCGCGTCGCAGTAGTGCCGTAGGTCGCAGGCTGAGCACGCTTTGGCGGGGCGCTCGGGGATCGCAAAATCCTTGGCCTCGATGCGCTGGACGACCTCGTCAAAGACGGCGATGGTGCGCTCCACCGAGCGCGTGTTCTTGTCGAAGCTGATGTAGGGGTTGCCGCCTTCCTCGCTGGTGTAGTAGAGGTGGGTGCGGCTCACCGTCAGGCCCGTGCGCTGCTCGATGATGTGCGCGTAGACCTCCAACTGGCGTCGGTACTGGTTGAGCCTCTCGCGGTCCCTCGGGTCGTTCACGTCCAGCTTGCGCTCGGACTTGAAGTCCACCACCTCGACGGTGTCGCCCTCGCCCTGGATCAGGTCCACCTTGCCGGCCAGGATGTACTCGTCCTTGACCAGCGAGACATCGACCTCGGCCTCGCGGATGTGCGACCAGTCATTGCCGTTGCGCCGCACGTAGCGCAGGACGTGCTCCAGGGCCAACTGGCGGATGGGCGGCGCGAGGTAGACCCGCTCGCGCCGGGTCAGATAGGCGTAGTTTGTATCGAACCAGGCCGCGATCTGATCGGCGGTGACGCGCTGCTGCTCGCCGCGCAGCACCGTCTTGTGGATGTCTTCGATGGTCTGGTGAACCAGGGTGCCGAAGAGGATCGGGTTCTTGCGCAGCGGGGCGAAGGCCAACTCGCGGAAGAAGCGGTACTGCTCGGCGCAGTTCTCGAACACCGTTAGGTGCGAGGTGAACGAATACTCGCGCTTCAGCTTCACATCCTTGATGTGGGCCAGCGGCACGGCGGCCAGCTTCACCTGGCCCGCGCGCCAAGAGGGGAGTGGCGTGTAGTAGTCGGTGAAGTACCGGGAGGGCGTGCGGCCCGTACCGTTCACCTCAAGGGCCGTCAGCAGCAGCAGATTCTGCGCTCGCGAGAAGGCCGTATAGTAGAGCCGACGGAAGTCGTAGAACTTCGTCTTCTCCAGCGGCTCGTAGGGCGGGCGGGCCAGGTAGCCTTCGAGGACCACATCGACCGCGCTGTACTGCTTGCGCGGCACGGCGCCCAGCGACCCGACCACCACGACCGGGAACTCGAGACCCTTGGCCTGGTGGATGGTCAGGAAGGAGACGTGGCCGCTCGGCGCGTACTCCGCCTCGTCCTCGTACTCGTTGATGCCGCCGTCGTGAAGGAAGCGCAGGAACTGGTTGAACAGATCGCGCAGGTTCTTCTCAAGATAGTCCGGCGTGAGCACGCTGACATGGTGCAGGTACTCGAACTTGTTGAGCATCTGCGAGAATAGGCCCAGGTTGCGCATCGGCCGGCTGTCGAGCAGGCCGTTCTGGAGCAGCGTCTCGTCGAGGTAGCGGCTGAAGAGCGGGAAGCGCAGCAGCTCGTAGAATAGCCCGGCGAAGGCGTAGTCGGCGTTCTGGGTGAGCGCCATGTGGTCACGGGCCTTGCGCCGCGCCCACTTCAGAAGATCAGCGTTCTCGGGCTGGCGCAGGTGCTCGGCGAAAGGACGGAAGCACTGCTCGTCGTAGTAGTCCCAGATGTCGAGGTGGGCATCGGGCTTCCACATCCGCACTTGGGGGAACTGGGGGAAGAGGAAGATCAGGGCGCCGATGATCAGCCGGATCTCCTCGCGATCAAAGAACTGATTGGCGCGGGGCGAATAGACCGGGATGCCCTGGGCCTCCAGGAACGTGGCCAGCCCACGCACCTGCTCGTGCTTCACCGAGCGGAAGAGGAACGCCACCTGATTCCAGTCGGTGAGCGTGCCGGCGTCGCGCAGGCCGTGCAGCAAGTCCAGCACCTCTGCATGCCAGGCATCTGCCGTCTTTGCGGCGAGCTTGAGCACCACCGGGCGCTCGGGGAAGGCGTCGTCACGCGGGACAATCGTCTTGGGGTAGCGGAAGGTCTGGCCGTCGTGCTCCCAGTCCTGGCCAGCCATCCAGCCGTTGTAGAAGTCGATGATCGCGGGATGCGAGCGGTAGTTCGTCTCAAGAAAGACCTGCTTGCAGACCCCGGGGGCGAACTTCTCCTTGAACTGGAGGATGTTGCGGATCGTGGCGCCGCGGAAGCGGTAGAGGCCCTGATCGTCGTCGCCCACCACGCAGAGGTTCGGCGCCTCGCCCTGGGCCAGTTCCATCAGGATAAACTCCTGAATAGTGTTGGTATCCTGGTACTCGTCCACCATCAGATAGGCAATGCGTTGGCGCATGGCGTCGCGGATCGCCGGGTAGAACCGCAGCAGCCGCAGCGCCTCGTGCTGGATGGCCGAGAAGTCGAGCGCATTGGCCTCATCGAGCTGCTGGCGGTAGAGGGCGGCGCAGCGGCCGAGGGTGCTGATGGCCGGGTCGGGCGCGGCGATGAGTGCCTCGGGCTCCAGGGCCTCCTCACTGACCGTATTGACCCAGCGCAGCAGCTTCTCCGTGCGGTACCAGGCGCTGGTCTTCTGCGGGTCGCCGAGCAGCAGCTCGACGCCGGGGATCGCGTCGTAGTCCCGGAGGTGCTGGTAGAGGAAGTACTGCTGGTCGAACTGGTCCATCAGCGTGAAGTTGCGCTTGAGGCGCGTGAACTCACGGTGGTCCTGGAGCCAGCGCAGACAGATCGAGTGGAACGTGCCGAGGTACATCTCGTTGAGGTTGAAGCGCACGCCGATCGCGACAAGGCGGTTCGCGATGCGGGTGGTCAGCTCCTGGGCGGCCTTATCGGTGAAAGTCACGACCATGAGCTGCTCGGGGGTCACGCCCTTCTCGGTGATCAGGTAGACCACGCGCTCAACGAGGGTAAAGGTCTTGCCGGAGCCGGGGCCGGCGATGATGAGCAGGGGGCCATCGGTGGAGGTAATGGCGTCGCGCTGCCGGGGGTTGGCGGAGGAGGAGATGAGAGGAGCGAGCATAGTCGGCCTCTAGCTGCAATGGCAACGCGCTGCCCAATGCGTTGCAGCGCTACGCCGGGCTACGATGCACCTTACGAGCGGCCTGCGGGGATGCTCCAAGAGCAGGGAAGCGCGAATACATTATCTCAATCTCAGGACAGAAATCACTCGAAGTTTGACAGCGATGGTGAGATCTGTACTATACTGTGCGTTAGTATAGCATGCGAATGTTAAATGTCAACTAGATGTACCGCCCGTCAGGGCGATTGCAAAATCCTCCTGATCGTCCGCAGATGACGCAGATTACGCAGATTAGGGCTTCCGCATCTGCGTAATCTGCGTCATCTGCGGACACTATCGAACCCTACTGGGACTTTGCAATCGCCCTGGGGTGGTGCGCAGGCCTCGCCGAAAGTGCCTAGCTTTGCCAGCATGCGGTTCTGGCGCAGACGCACTGCGGGTCGCGCAGCACAGCGGCCACGGCGTTTGCATCGGCGGCGGTGCTGGGCACATTGATCTGCGGCGCGTGGGCGTAGGTGCCGGGGGCGATCTGCAGGGTGTGGGCGGTGGGGCGGGGCATTGATTGCCAGATCCTTCGGAGCCTGGCTACAGGCTCTCATAGTCAATTTCACTTTTGCGCCGGATCCGCCTGACGATAATTGTTTGCTGTTCATCATTTATTTCGTAGGCTATGCGCCAGCGTCCAGCCAGCCAGATGCGATAGATGCCTGGTTTGTCACGTAGCTCTTTCGCGCGGGGAGGGCGCGGCGTAGCGGCCAGCAGGTCGATCAATTCGATCACCTGTGCTCGGACATAGGCCGGCAGCGCCTTGAGTTCAGCCAGCGCCTCACGGTGCAGTTCAATCTGGTAACTCACCGGCAGCCTCCGCGCGCGCCAACTCTGCTTTGGCCGCTGCCCAATCGATGCGCGGTGTCGGTGTGGCCGCTTCACGTTCAATCTGGGCTAGCACTTCCGCCAGCAGCGCAGCATCGCCGTCCAGGTCATCAGGGCCTTCGTGACTCCAGGAGTCGAGCAGCGATGGCCGCTGTGCTTCGATCAGACGGGTCAGCTCTTCGCGCACGATCCGGCGCAGCAGTGCTTCTAATTCATTCCGCGAGACGGTGATAGTAAACTGGTCAGAGGGATTGCTCATGACGGGATTCTCCTTTTCACGTCAGCCGTGGTGTCGTGTGGCGTGGCTTCATCTTCCATGCCATGCATCGCCAAGGCGAGTGATCCATCTGACCACGCGCGTTCTTCCCGAACACTTGCCTTGGCCAGGAGATATTCGACAACGTCAAGCACTTCTGCCTGAACCGAGGGGGGTAACTTCTGAAGGTGCTGTTGAATTTGCTCGCTCACCGTCATGGTACGCTCTCCCTGCAGCATGCTGCTGCTGTTCATGCGCTCGTTGCCTTGATTCCCGCTCGACACCGGGCCTCGGCTGCGACGTCTATCGATTCATCGAACTCCGAGACCCGATAGGTTCCCAGCAGATCGAGAAACTCGCGCCGTGACAAACCAAGCACCTGGGCCGCCCATCCTGAGGTAATTACGCCCTGATCGTACAGCCGAACCAGCAAGGCCTCACGAGCCAGGGTGCGTAAACTCTCTGGGGTCTGATTGGGCAAATCGAGCATCTCATGCGGGAGATCAAGGTGTACGGTGGTCATCTCCGTCATACTCCTCTCCGAGGTCGTTCACCAGGCGCGATGCGCTCAGTTCATTATACGCCCACAGCGACTGGCCGGTTGCCAGAAAGGGAGCGATCCGGCCCGTGTCGCTAGGACACCTTCGCGACGTGCGGTGACGTTGCGCAACAGCGTCACCTGCGCGATCATGGAGCCACCGCACTGCGGATCGCCCAGCACCGCCGCCACCACACTCGCATCGGCGGCGGTGATCAGGACGTTGAGTTGCGGCGCGTGGGCGTAGGAACCGATCAGGAATGTGTGGGTAACGGGCAAGGGCATCTTCAACGCTCCTTCGGTGAGCGACGCCAGAACTGCCCCCAGCGTCATGATGTTTCAGTTGAGCGAGCGCCAAGCAATGCCAGGTTGTGGGCGGTGCGCAGCGTGTCGGGATGCTCCGCGCCGAGCAGGCGGGTACGGGCCTCTAGCACCGCCTCGTAGCGCACGCGGGCAGCGGCGTAGTCGCCCTGGGCATACAGCGTGTTGGCCAGGTCCATCGCGGTGCGCAGCGTGTCGGGGTGCTCAGAACCAAGCAGGCGGGTACGGGCCGCCAGCACCGCCTCGGAGCGCACCCGGGCAGCGGCGTAGTCGCCCTGGGCATACAGCGTGTTGGCCAGGCCCATCGCGGTGATCAGCGTGTGGGGATGCTCAAGGCCAAGCAGGCGGGTTTGGGCCGCCAGCACCGCCTCATAGCGCACGCGGGCAGCGGCGTAGTCGCCCTGGGCATACAGCGTGTTGGCCAGGCCCATCGCGGTGCGCAGCGTGTCGGGATGCTCAAGGCCAAGCAGGCGGGTTTGGGCGTTCAGCACCGCCTCATAGCGCACCCGGGCACCGGCGTCGTCGCCCTGGTTCGACAACGTGAGGGCTAGGTTGTCGGCGGTGATCAGCGTGTGGGGATGCTCAGGGCCAAGCAGGCGGGTGTGGGCCTCCAGCACCGCCTCGTAGCGCACCCGGGCAGCGGCGTAGTCGCCCTGGGCATACAGCGTGTTGGCCAGGTTGTCGGCGGTGAGCAGCGTGTCGGGGTGCTCGGCACCCTGTGTTGCCGCCTGGTAGTCCAGCACGGCTTCCAGATGCGGCACAAGCTCCCGACTGCGCTTGATCTGTCCGGCATTCCGCAAGGTGGCGGTATAGCTTGCCAGTACCGTGGCTGTGGTGCCAAGCAGTTCCTGGGGGTGCGGCTGCTGGCGTACAAAGGTCGCCAGCAGCCGGTGCAGGGTGATGGTGCCGGTCTGGTCACTGCTTGGGATGCCCACGATGCCGAGCGCACGCAGTCGGCGGGTGATCGCGTCGCCCGCCGTTCGACCCTCCACGCTGGCCGGGTCGAGGTCGGCAATCTGCCAGAGCGCCTCGTGGGGAAGCGGCGCCGGCGCACAGTAGGCGGCGGCGTGCAAGACCCGCAGCGTCTGGGCGTCCAGCACATCAGCCGTCTGGAGCTGTCGATAGCTGATGGCAAAGGTTGCCGCGACCCCCCGGGCGCGTCCGGTCGGTAGCCCGGCCTCGCGTAGTACCTCCTGCATCGTTTGCGTATCGGCTGGCGCGGCGAAGAGTGGATCGGCCACAATCTGGGCCTGGAACTCGTGCAGGCGCAGGCTGGGGGTGAGCCGCAACAGCGCCGCCGCAATCGCCAGCGCCAGCGGCAAATCGCCAAGCAGGTCGCAGATCGCGTCGGCCGCGCGACGCTCGGCCTCGTCGGTGAGCAGAGTTGCCACTGGGACGCGCTGGTCGTCTGCGTGTGCCCCGAGCAGCAGTTCGACGCTGCGCGGGCGCACTAGTACCGGCAGACGCAAGCGCTGCACCTGGCGCGGCCAATCGTCGCGTCGCGTCGTGATGAGCACGCGGGTACCGTTGCCGGTCGGTTGCCAGCGCGTGAGCAGGGCCGGGTCTTCGAGATTATCGAGCACGAGCAGTCGCCGCACCGGGCTGTTCCAGGCCGCACGCACCCGGGCGATGCGGTCTTCAAATGCCAGGGCCGCAACGTCAGGCAGATCGAGGCCGCCGGGTCCAGCGCAGGCGGCCACCTGGCCGGCGATCAGGTCGGGTTGTTCCATATTCAGCCAGAAGACCCCGCCGGGAAAGGCGGCCTGGTTCTGATACGCGAAGGTCGCGGCCAGCATCGTTTTGCCGACCCCGCCCATCCCGGCGATAGCGGGTGCCAGCACCACCGGCGCATCCCCCGTCAGCAACGTCGCCAGTTCGGCCAGCGCCTCATCGCGTCCAACAAGTGGAATCGGTTGATAGGGCACCTGGAACGCGGGAGATGGCTCAGGGCGTGCCTGGTAGATTGTGGACTTGATGTTGAGCGTGGCACCGGTGAAGTGGTCGTCGAGGTTGTATTGATCACCTTCGACAAACGTCCCCTGGCGCTGATCAAGCGCGCCCTCGGCATAGGCGCCGCCACCCGTATTGACGGAACGCTGCGCTACCCGAGCAGCATCGCCCTGCTCAGGCTGGTCAGACGGTACGCTGGTATCAGGGGCATTTGCCATACACGCAGCCTGTTCTTGCAAAACGCTTTCTGATCTGAAGCCACTACGCTTCACAGAAGCTCACGCGAAGGCGCGAAGCCGCGAAGGGTTAAGCTCACCTCTGCGAACAACGTTGCACCTTGGCGTCAAAATAGCCGCCTTCTTTGCAAGGTGTAGTGGATCTGAACGCATTATAGCAAACGGCTGCGTGGTATTGTGAACGTTTATAAGAAACATTGCGTTATCTTGCGTTGTCTTGTGTTTTATGGTACACTTGTGCTATGAAATTGAGCGACTACGCAAAAAAGGTTGGGGTTCGCTACGAGACGGCATGGCGTTGGTTTCAGGCCGGTACGATCCGTGGACACCAACTGCCTACGGGTACGATCATTATCACCGAGGACGAACCTACCGCCAGTACCACATCTCGTGTGGCGATTTATGCACGAGTTTCTGCGGCAGAAAACAAGCCCAACCTGAACGCGCAGGCAGATCGCCTCGTTGGGTACGGTGCGGCAAAAGGCTATCAGGTGCATGTGGTGGTCAAAGAAGTTGGCTCAGGCGTGAACGATAGCCGTCCAAAGTTTTTGAAATTACTCGCCGATCCCGCGATCACGCATATTGTTGTAGAGCACAAAGACCGCGCAACACGTTTTGGGTTTCGCTATATTGAAACACTCTTAGTCCAGCAGGGTCGTAGTATTGAGGTGGTAAACCAGGCGGAAAACGGCAAAGAAGATTTACTCACCGATCTTGTTGCCATTGTCTCCTCGTTCGCCGCACG
>NZ_RYFF01000146.1 GCF_004138165.1 Candidatus Chloroploca sp. Khr17 | reverse complement strand
CAGGCGGTTCCGGGGTGGTGGTGGGCGCACGCCCGCCAGCCAGCGGGCCGTACGGCGCAGATTCACCCCAACACCAACAAACAGCGCCCGCAGATGGTTCTTCGCCCGTCCGATGTACCGATTGACCCGGATGCCGTGGCCGCGCACCAACGCCGACAAGCAGCCTTCCACCCCGCCGCGATGGGCGCGGTAGGCGACCTTGAACGCCTCGGTCTGTTGCCGTGCGCGGGCCGCGACCAGCGCCGCATGCCCTGGACTGGTCGTCAGCCGCCGCCCGCCCTTCCCCGTACAACAGCGCGGGCGCAGCGCACACCCGCCACAGCGGTCGTCATCAAAGCGAAAGCGGATCGTCCCATCCTTCGCCGTCCGCCCCTGCGCCGTGGCCCCCGCCGGGCAGGTGGCGACCCGCGCCTCCAGGTCGAGTTGGAACTGTGCCTGGGTGATCCCGTCGTCCATGCGCGCCTGGGGCGAGGGGTCGGCGGTCGAGGCTGGGCCGATCAGGTCTTCGTCGTGCTGGGCGGCTGCCTCCAGCGTGCCCCCGCTCACGTAGCCCTGATCCACGAACCGTTCGGCGGGCAGCACGTCCCGCGCCTCCTGGCGCTCGGCAATCCCGGCCAGGGCCGTCGTATCACTCTCCACGCTGCTGGTCAGCGCGATGTCGGTAATCAGGTGGGGCATGTCCGCGTCATCGGTCTCGCTGACCTGCAGCTTGTCGCCGACCCAGGACTGGTCGCGCTTCTTGCTCCACCGCGCCTCCGGGTCGTGGGGCGTCTGGATCTGAGTCGTGCCATCATAGCCGCGCAGCTCGCGGAAGACCACCGTGTCGTCGCGCTGCTCATACTGCTGCGTCCAGACTGTGCGCAGCATGGCCACCTCCGGCAGGCGATCCAGCCCGTCCGGGGTGGTCGGCTCGGCCAAGCGATGCAGCAGCCACTGCCCATCGCGCCCGGTGTCGCGCTGCAAGCGGGTGCGATCAGCATCGCTGAGGCGTTCGGCCACCGCCCGCTGGCCGTAGGTCTCGGCCCAGGTTGGTGGGATGGTCGCACGACTCCAGGCAGGGTCGGCCGCGATCAGCGCCTGCACCGCCAGCCGCAGCGTTTCCATCACCAGTTCCAGCCGATTGAGGTGGCGGGCGCGCGTGTGGATCGCCAGGCTATCGGTACGTTGGCGCCCGCGACGCTTGAGCACGCCGAGGTCGCGCAGGTCATCAAGCAGGCGGTCGAAGAGGCGGGCGCTGGCCGCATGACGCACGAGGCGCTCGCGAAAGTCGCTCAGCACACTAAAGTTGAAGCCTTGCGCATCCAGGGGCAGATGGAGCGCGTACTTCCAGTCCAGGCGCAGGCGCAGGGCGTCCGCTGCGGCGCGGTCAGAGAGGTCTTCCATGGCCTGGAAGGCCAGCACGAACAACAGGTCGACTGGGGGCAAGGCTGGCTTGCCCTCCACATGATACAAATCAAGAAAGTCCGCGTTCGCGTAGCGGGCGTAGAGCCGCTCGCCAATCAGACGGTAGGGACTCTCCGCAGGCAGGAGCAGTTCACCGAGTCGTGCCAGATCTTCTGGCATCGG
>NZ_RYFF01000145.1 GCF_004138165.1 Candidatus Chloroploca sp. Khr17 | reverse complement strand
TTGACGTTTAGACTACCCAGCCAGATCGTCCAACCCGATTTTGGGTAACCACACCGAACAAACACGGGCCGGCTTGCTTGCGCAAACCCGCCCGTGGGCGTACCCTTTCACGTTGTACCACCAACCAAAAGGGGACGCTGATGGATTGTACCACGCTCATCGATTTCCGCACGGCCGTGTACGCCTCGTTCACCCGTGCCGCTGACGCGTTGTTCGACCTCGCTGATGCGCTCTTGACCGATCCGCTGGCCCAGAGTCTGATTGAGCTGGCCCTCAGTCCGGCGTTTCGTCGCCGCTGGCCCAGTGTGTACGAGGCCTTGGAGGATGGCTGCATTGACCAGGCGGCCCTCCGGCAGGCGTTTGTGGACGCACGGCCTACGCCACCAGCGGGGAAGCGTCTGCTGCTCGGGATCGATACCAGTTCGCTGATCCGACCTGCGGCGCAGACCTCCCGCGACCGCACCTACGTCTATCAGGCCAACACGCCCCACGGGGCCACCCCGACCAGCCCGGGTTGGAGTTTCTCGGCCGTCGTGGTGCTCGATCAGCCCGTCAGCAGTCGGAGTTACATCCTTGACCACCAGCGTATTCCCAGCGCGAGCGACCCGGTCACCGTGGGAGCGGCCCAACTCGTTGCGCTGCTGCCGTTGCTGGACGTGCGCCCCATCGTGCTGCTGGATCGGTATTACAGCCGGGCTCCCTGGCTGCACGCCACCGCCCACCTGCCCATGGATCAGTTCATCCGTGCGCGATGTGACCAGGTGCTGTATCGAGCCGCTCCGGAGCGCACGGGCACGCGGGGGCGTCCGCGCCTCGATGGGGCGCGCTTTCAGGGGAGCGACCCCACGACCCATGGGCCACCCGATGCGACGATCTGCCTCACCGATGCGGCTGGTCGCACCACCGAGGTGGCGGTGTGGCACCATCTGCACATCCGCAAGGCGCGCACGGTGGAACTCAGTGCGGTCCGGATCATCCGCACGTCCGCGGCCGGGACGAAGCGTGACCCCCGGGAGAGCTGGTTCTGGTGGCACGGCCAGACGTTGCCACCGTTGGAAGACGTGGCCGTGCTGTATGGTCATCGGTTTGGCCAGGAACATGGTTATCGGCTGGACAAGCAGGCCTTGCTGTGGGACACCGCCCGGGTGCGCAGTCCGGAACAAATGGAGCGGTGGACACAGGTGGTGGCCATCGTGCATAATCAATTGGTCCTGGGCCGGGCGTTGGGCATCGGCGAGCGGCGTCCGTGGGAGTCCACGCACCGTTCGGTCTCGCCCCAACAGGTGCGGCGGGCGATGGCCAAGCTTATTGGCGAACTTGGCACGCCAGCAGCGGCACCCCAACCCCGCGGAAAAGCGCCGGGGCGGGTTCCCGGAGCCACCGTCAAGCGGGCCACCCGGCATCCGGTCATCCGGAAACACGAGAAACCGACGAAATCGAAGCGGAAATCGGCCAAAAAGCAGCGAAAACAACGTGAATAGCTCTCCAATCTGACCAGAATCATGCAAAACATGCAACGCTATGCGAATCATAGCGTATTCCGCCTTGGACGGGTAGTCTAAACGTCAA
>NZ_RYFF01000096.1 GCF_004138165.1 Candidatus Chloroploca sp. Khr17 | reverse complement strand
TCCCAGCAGCTGCACCATGCGCTTGATAGTGACCACCAGCCCCGTCAAGAGATATTAGATGCGCACACGGGCACGCCCGCGGTAGCGTGCCCAGCGTCCCGCATGGCGGCGCACCACATCAGCCAGCTTGCGCTCAATCGCCGGATGTTCACGCCGGATCCGGCGATAGGTTTCCGAGGTCGCGAATGCCCGCGCTGCCGCATACTCCACCGCGTCATCATTGATCACGACCTGGCACCCGGTGGCTTTCGGCAGGCGAGTCAGGCATTGGGCGAACAAGCCACAGGTGGCACAATCACTGCGGCGGAAGCTCTCCTTCCAGCCCGTATCCACGTGGTTCCGCATGCGGCGCGTCGTGGTCTGCTCGCCAGGGCAGGTCAACGTCCCCTGCGCGGCATCATGCTGAACGTCCTCTGCCATGAAGGACGACGTGGGCTTTTCACGAACGGGTGGCACCACCACCTCCAGATTCAGTCCGTCCGGATCGTGCCATTCCCGCAGCCGTTCGCCACGAAACCCGGCCTTATCGATCGACAGGGTCTGCACGTCATTGCCGTGAATGGTTTCTTCATGGCGAATCAAGTCCGTCGCATCGGCGGCTTCATCGCCATTGGCGGACAATACCTCCAGGGCGGTGATGATCTGGCTGTCGGTATCCATCGCCACATCGAGCAGGTACCCGGTGAAGAACGCCCCGTGCTTGCCCCGCCGGGCATCAGGGTCGTGGAGGCTGACCATGTGATCCCCTCCGGTGGAATCATCACGATCCGCGAGGATCATGTGCGCGAGCGCCAATGCGTCGGCAAACGCACGTCGATCCGTGGGTGCAGGCTCCGGCAACGGCCCCAACTCCGCATGCACCTGTTCGGCCCAGTCCACGATCTGGCGCAGATGGGTGACCCGCTGGAGCAGGCGTTCCGCGTCAGACAGGTCACTGGTGCCGGTGCGGATAGCCACGGCGTGCGCCCATTCTGCGGCCACCCGCTCCGGAGCAAAGGGTTCGGCTGCGTCCAGCAGGCACTGGCGGGTCTGCGCCACCAGCCGAATGGTCGAGGGAACCGCGATGGTGGCGATGCTATGGGTGGCGTCTTTGAGGCGCAGGCGATCCTGCCCCAAGCCTGCCGTGCGCGCCTGGGCGACGACCCGATCAAAGATCTGGGCGTCGATATCCGCACCCAGGCGGGCGCGGAACACGGTCAGCAAGCTCGGATGCGGGAGCGATTCCGCCAGCCCCATCTGCAAAAAGAGGCGAAAGGCGACCTTGACCTGCGCCTGCGTACACACCTCGCGATCCGACAGGCGGTACTGCGTTTGCAGGAAGCCCAGCTTCAACAGCAGCACCGGATCGGCGGCCGGGCGTCCTTCGGTGGGGTGAGAGCACGCGGCCATCGTCTCCCGATAGCGCTCAACATCGACCACCTGCAGCACCTGGCGCAGGTAATGATCGGCGGGCACCAGCGCGTCAAACACCTGATGATCGTGGTCACTCAGCGTTGGGGCAGAGGTTGGCTTCAACATAACGCACTCCTTGCGTGGAGTCCATCGTACCACGGCAAGCCACATTTTTCAGCAGTCTCCTTTAGCCCTGGGAGCCGTCACCTCCCTACCACGGGTAAAAAGATGGTCTCCGCTGCTTGGTTGATCTGAGGGATCGTGAGTGGATCACCAAGCAAGACAAACGTACGCAGCGATGCCTGGCAGCAGCGGGTGGTGCCAAAGAGCTCAAGCGATCCGGCGAGGGTCAGTTGGCCGAGCGAAGCCTGTCGCGGTGCCGCCCAGAGCGCCCGATAGAAGCCGCGTTGCAGCGCGTCGTGTCCATATAGCACCCCCAATCCGGTCGAGCCCCACGCGGCAAGGGCCCCGCCATTCGCCTGGATCACGAGCCGTTCGTCAAGCGAGGTGCCCCGTGAGGCTGGGATCTGGAAGGAACCAGTGAGACAACTCATACTCAGCACCACCGGCAACCGCGTCTGATTGCCCAGGCTGTCTACGTCAAAGAGGCCAAGGAGGTACTGGTGCTGAGTGGGTTCGCCAGGATTGAGCGGTGGCCCCGTGTAGGCCCATTGATACTGGAGCCCGTGCCCAATGTAGTGGACAATTGCGGCCCCGTCGCGGAAGGCTTGCATCGTGCGGTCACGGGCTACCAGTGGATCGCGTTCGCGCCACGGATCACCAGGCGGGGCTGCGGGATCATAGAGCATGCGCGTAAGCCGAAGGCCCGCCGGGTGCAACGCGGCACTCTCGGCAACGGCCTGAGCAAAGTCGCCAGCGAAATCATTGTTATCGGCAATATAGGCAATCGTGCTCTGCCACGGTTCATTTGTGGTGGTCTGTTCGTACGTCAAGATTTTGTTGACGACCTGTTCGACTTCAATCATACTCTTCGCCGGAAGCCGCCCGATCCACATATCTTGCAAACTGTCGCTCCGCGGATCATCGCCGTGCAACTGGACATAACATGTGTCGCAGGCGGTTTCGCCGAGCCACGGGTCAACGAAGGCGAGGTAGGGCGGGACTCGTATCGGCTGGTTGAAGCCAAAGTAGTTGCGGGGATCGCTGCTGCCGTCACCCACGAGGGTCACACTGGTTGGCGCAACCGCCCAGGTCTCGGCGGCATAGCGTAGGAAGCTCCGAATCGCTTCAGGATCAAGCTGACCGTGGCTCCAGGTTGCATAGATCGCCTCGGTTGCCACGGCGGCCACCGTGTGCCCCTGGCTGCGACGGTGCGCAAGCAGCGGCTCAAGCGCAGGGATGAATTCCTGGGGGGCAAGGTAGAGGGCCTCTGCATTCAGGGGTTGCGCCAGGTCAACCGGTGTTGTGCGCCGCAGTTCAGGGGTGTGCAGGGTGCCGTCGCCGGTGACAAGATAGTGCCCAGGCGTGCTTGCCTCATGCATAAAGCGTGGCCCGGTGAAATGCAGCCGCACTGGGCGGCTTGGATCATCAACGAGATAGACTGCGGATGAAGTAGGCTGTGCATTGAGGTGATAGATAAATTTCCCGGTCTCGCCAAGAAAAGTCGCCCCGCGTTGCGCCAGATCCAGAGTGACTGGTGCTTGCCAACTGACCGCATCAACATGGACACGATCAGCGCGCATACCTGGCAAAAGGGCCACGGTCATCGTAGGGCCACGGGTTGGCATCACCGCCTCGATCGCCCAGAGGCCGCTGTCTGACCATTGTTGGCGCACAGTGTGGTCGGCCAGCCGTACTTCGAGCGTATGCTGCTCACGTGAAAAGGTGTCACCCTCAACCGTCAGTTTAACGGGGCCTGGTGCTGCGGGCAGGTGCGTGGAGAGTGGAACCTCATACACCGGTGGGACAGGTTCGGTATCACTTGCGTCCACCCGTAGATCCCGACTGAAAAAGTGATCGCCATCATGCCCTGGCAAGCGCGACTCATAGATCCGATTCTCGCGCCATGTTCCTCGTTCCAAGGCTGTCGTGCGGATCGGGATCAACAGGCTGGCCGGGCCTGGCTGGGCCTCAAGGTGGGCCATCCGCAGACCTGGGGATGCCCCGACAGTCAACCAGAAGATGGCTGTGTCTGACCAGCGATCCCCTGGTCTGGCATAAAAGCGCAGTTCAACCAGGTCGCCCTGCGCATCGCGCACCTCTTCCATGGCGATCTCGTTGCCACGATGCATAAGGCGAGCATTGGTGACGCCCTCAAGTGGGAAACCCGCGGCAATAAGCGAAGCGACGGGAAGGCGCTGCATCCCCGTTGACGTGACATGCACATGCCAGGCTGGCTGCGCGGCAGCAGGGTCTGGTGGTGGTGCGCCCGTCGCAAACGGTGTCGTCGTCAGCGTGGCGAGCTCGTGCAGAGCGGTCACGCGACCAGCGCCAACCACTTCAACCTGCAGCGTCCCATTCCCGGCATCAAGCACGCGCACCTGCTGACCACGGAGCCAACCCTCGCGGACGAGGGTGCTGGTCGGGTTGACGTACGTAGCCGAAGCCGTGGTGCTGGTGAGGAACAGAACGAAGAGGCCGAACCAGGCAAGTGAGCGGAGGGCTGTGGCATGGCGAAACCAGGCCACAGCACCCCACCAGGCAATGCGGGCAAGCCTTTCTCTACGCTGCACGGCGACGCACAAGGAAACTCGCCGTAATCAGCGCAAAGCCAAGGATCAGCGCAAGCAGCGGCACAAAAGCAGAGGAAGGCACCCCTGTTTCGGGCAGCGTTGCGGGCACCTCAACCACCACCAGTTCAACACTCGACGTATTATTATTGGGATCGCCATCGGGTGACGTGCTTGAGACGACAGCGAGATTCGTATTGTTGGGCGGCGACACCATCGCCGTGACTGTCGCCGTAACTGTGATCGTCACCGTCTCGCCGGGATCGAGTGTCCCGATGACCACGCGCACCCGCTGACCATCGACCGTCACCTCACCACGGCTCGCCACGGCCTCGACCGGCGTCACGAACGTTGGCAACACATCTTCAACGACCACATCAACCGCCTGTAACCCGCCGCGATTCGTGACCAGGATCGTATAGACAACCTGCGAACCAACGGTTGCTACGGGCGGTTCAACACGCTTGGTCACCGCAGGATCGGCAGGCATACCAGGGACTGGTGTCGGGCTCGGCGTCGGCGTCCGCGTCGGTTGTGCGGGCGGCGGCAGTTCGCCGTCAGGGGTAGGCGTGTTGGTTGGCAATGGGGGGGCGGTTGGGACGGGGGTATTCGTAGGCGTATTTGTGGGGACAGGCGTGTCAGTTGGGACAGGCGTATCGGTCGGGACAGGCGTATCGGTCGGGACAGGCGTATCGGTTGGGGGGACATCGGTCGGCGGAGGTGGCTCAGCTGTAGGAACCTCAGTGACCAACAGCATAGACGACGCCTGTACCGGTGTCAAACCAACTGGCAAGATACCCCATGCAATCAGCAACAGACCCATTGAGAGCAATAAGATGCGCAGACTCACAGCCTTCATCGGTGGCTCCTGGCAATAGTTGAGATAGACTTAGCTACTATAGAAGCCTATCATATCATACATCGGGGGCTTTTTGCGCATAAAACACAGGCAGGGGCAGGGCTTCCTTATGACGCAAAGGCGCAAAGGCGCAAAGCTTCGCATAAACTTTCCTCAAACCTTTGCGCCTCTGCGCCTTTGCGTCAAAACACATCAACCTTCTCGGCATGGCATAGCACCGAGGTGCAGGCTTGCCCCTTCAGCATGAATCAGGTAGACTAAAAAGAAAGCTTTATCATGCAATAAGGAAAACACATGACAAACAAACAATCCGAAGTCACGACCCTTGGTGGGGGATGCTTCTGGTGTCTTGAGGCTGTTTTTGATCAACTGGTCGGTGTTGAAGATGTTGTCTCGGGGTATATGGGTGGGCATGTGACCAACCCGACCTACGAGCAGGTTTGTGGAGGGCGGACGGGCCATGCCGAAGTGGTGCAGGTACGCTTTGATCCTGCGCAGCTCAGCTTTCGCGAGGTCCTCGACGTCTTCTTCACAATTCATGATCCGACGACCCTGAATCGCCAAGGCAATGACGTCGGCCCGCAGTATCGGTCGGCGATCTTCTACCACTCACCCGAACAGCAGGCGACGGCGACTGAAGTGATCAATGACCTGAACCAACAACGGCTCTGGCCGCGTCCGATTGTCACCGAAGTGACGGCTGCGAGTCATTTCTACGCTGCCGAGAACTATCACCAGGAGTATTTTGCGCTCAACGGCAGCCAGCCTTACTGCCAGTGGGTGATCGTGCCCAAAGTCGCCAAATTCCGCAAACAGTACGCGGCCAAGCTGAAGTAAAAGTGAAGGTTGCGGTGCGAGCGCCCAGCTTGGCTGGGCGCTCGCACCGCAACCTTCACTTAGATCCTTTTGCCAAGCGCGGCGGCGACTGCGGCAACCTGCGGCATGAGTTTCGCGAAATTCTCAAGGCTCAGCGACTGGCCGCCGTCCGAGCGGGCGCGATCCGGGTCGGGATGGGCTTCGATGATGATGCCGTCGGCACCGGCGGCAATGCTCGCCAGGGCCAGCGGTGGCACAAGGTACCACTTGCCAGTTCCGTGGCTCGGGTCGGCAATGACGGGCAGGTGGGTGCGGCGCTTGGCCAGCGCGACAGCATTGAGATCCATCGTATTGCGGGTCGCCGTCTCGAACGTACGAATCCCGCGTTCGCAGAGGATCACATTGGGGTTGCCCTGGGCAGTGACATACTCAGCCGAAAGCAACCACTCCTCGATCGTCGCCGAGAGGCCGCGTTTGAGCAGGACGGGCATGCCGGTGCGCCCGACTTCTTCGAGCAACTGGTAATTTTGCATATTGCGGGCACCAATCTGGAGCACATCGGCATAGCGGGCAACAAGGTCAACATCATTGATCGTCATCACCTCGGTGACAATCGGCAGGCCGGTCTCATCGCGGGCCTGGGCGAGCAATTTCAAGCCCAGTTCACCGAGCCCACGGAAGGTGTAGGGCGACGAGCGTGGCTTGAAAGCTCCGCCGCGCAACATCGAAGCCCCGGCCTCACGGACAGCGCGTGCCGTCGCCATAATCTGCTCTTCGGTCTCGACCGAACACGGGCCAGCGATCACGACACAGCGCTCACCGCCAACCTTGACCCCCCGCACATCAACAATGGTGTCCATTGGGCGCAGTTCACGCGACACCAGTTTGTAGGGCTGCGTAATACGCAACGTCTCTTTGACCCCGGTGAAATGTTCGAGTTCCTCTTTGAGCGTGGGCGGAATCGCCGCGCCCACCACCCCGATCACCGTCCGTTCGGCGCCATAGACCATATGGCCGCGCAAATCATATTCGGCCAAGCGTTCCAGCACACTCTCGATCTGCTCCTGAGTTGACCCCGTCTGCATCACCACAATCATTGCTTCGACTCCTTCTCCCTGAACTATCGGTGGATGGTATACGGCCTGCTGTGGCGGGGCGACCAGGCGCAGCGCCACGGATGGATCGGTTGGTTGCGCACTCATGCGTTACCCTTCCCCATTGATTGCCCGAAAAGCCGCCAGAGCGGCGGTACGGTCGGGGCGCAAGTTGGTCGCCCCACGGATATAGATATGAACGACTTCTTCGGCACTGCGAGTGGTATTCCAGTGGATCAGCACCCGAATACAGTGAGGCAGACCGCCAGGCACCTTCATCTCGTGGCCGCAGAGCAGGGCAGTATTGATCCAACCAAGCGCACGAGCGGCCACGGCGGGATACTCGGCATCAAGATCGGGCGTAGTCGAAAAGATCGCACTCGCAATATCCTCGGGCTGCATCCGATTTGCCTCAATAATCATCTCCAGCAACTCGCGGGTCGCCTCAAGGATGGCCTCGCGGGTATTTGCCTCACACGTCGTCGCGCCACGGATTCCTCGACACCTGACCGTCATTCCGAGCCTCCCTGACTGGGGCAAACAGACAGAGAGGGCGTGAAGCCTGGTGCTTCACGCCCTCTTGATGAGTTGTCTGTTGACCAAGGTTTCTAGACAATGCGAAGCGACCAGCCCATATGTGGGTGGGTAAAATAGGAAGCAAAAAAGAAGTTGTTGAGATTAGCGTTCACGCGCCCGACTTCCTTTGCAAACCTTTGCTCGCAGTGGTGGGGAATATAGCACAGGTACACGGATCTGTCAACTGGGTTGCCGTGACCGAGCCAGGTGAAACCCTTAACCACCAGCAAAACCGCTTTGTTGCCTTCGCGCACAGTCGCCATTGCAAATCTCTCCTCAAGCTTGCAAGCTGACTGATTCTGCCTTGGAGCAAGTGTAGCATACTGATGCGGTGTCCGCATGCGCACACACATTGCCATTATTTTGGGCAAAAGGTAGGTATGTAGTACAATCAATGCGCATCTGCCCGTTGATCAGGGAAGAAGGTTTTGCGATGCACACGCCACCTCGGCCCCGTGTTTTGCTTCGACCGCCAGAGCCTGCCGATAAAGCAGCGCTTTTGCAGGTCAACCAGACGAGTATTGCGCACCACACGCCCTGGATCTTTCCGCCGATCACTGCCGAGCAATTCAGCGCCTATCTCGAGCGCTGCGCCCAGGCAGATACCTGGAGCAACCTCGTCTGCCGGAGGGAAGATGGCGCAATAATGGGTGCGATCACGCTCAGCCAGATCTTCTATGGGCCACTACAGAGCGCCTACATGGGCTACTACATTGGTGCAGCGTATGCCAGGCAAGGCTACATGCGCGAAGCAATTGCCTTGGCGCTCGATGCTGCCTTTGGCCCCTTGCAACTGCACCGGATCGAAGCCAACATCCAACCCGGCAACCACGCCTCACTTGCACTCGTCCAGCGTCTTGGCTTCACCCGCGAAGGCTACTCACGCCGCTACCTCTTCATCGCAGGTGCCTGGCGCGACCATGAACGCTATGCCATCCTCACCGAAGATTGGAAGGAATCACCTCGTGATTGACCTCAGTCAAGACAAGCTGCAGACCGTCCGTCCAATGCCTCCGCGTCCATTTGGCGGCGACACGCCCACGACAACCCTGGATCTCATCCTGTCCCTCTTGATGGCCTTTGGCTTACCATGGCTTACCCTCGGCGTATTGCGCTGGACAGGAGGGGCACTGACAAGTCTCATTCTTTATTACGTCGTATGTGGCGTTGTGCTCTATCGTTGGCGGCTGGGTGCCCTTGATTATGACCGCCCGACGCGTTGGCCGTGGCCGATGTTTCTTCTCGGGGTGATCCTCGCAGGTGCGATCACCTGGCGCAACTGGAATGCCTTTGCTGACGCAGGCGGGCCGTGGTGGGGCATCTGGCTCACGGCGGTGATCTGGGGTGGGTTCAACGCTGCGCTGGAACAATTCTCTTGGCTCTATGTCTTGATTGCCTGGCGCAACCGTTGGGCCACAGGTTGGCAACAGAAACTCGGCCTCATCATCGGCAGTTTGCTCTTGCTCACCCTCGTAACCCTCATTCACCTCATTTTCTGGGCTGAAGTATTGCCCGAAGCCCGCCAAACAAGTGCAACCTGGTTAACGGTACCGCTCAACACCCTCCTGACGCTAACCTATGTCGTCATGTACTTCCAGGCACGCTCATTCTGGCCGACCTTTTTTGTCCACTTCCTTGTTGACCTACAAATCGTCATCCTTGCGCATTACTCGATCGTGCCGTACCTCTAAGATTTAGGCCAAAGCAAAAAAGTGTCGCCAAGCGTTGCTCGGCCACACCATTTCAAACAACACCTTACCGACGATTGAGAGGCCAAAGCAAAAAACGGTATCGCCGAGCTTTGCTCGGCGATACCGTTTTTACAAACAATACCTTGACAGTCGAGTGTGGTTCTATGTTGGGTCGTGTCATTCACGCAATAATGGGATTGCTCCCTAGAAAGGAGGTGATCCATCCGCACCTTCCGGTACGGATACCTTGTTACGACTTCGTCCCAGTC
>NZ_RYFF01000020.1:33981-93567 GCF_004138165.1 Candidatus Chloroploca sp. Khr17 | reverse complement strand
AATGACAATCGCGTCTCGTTGCCCGACTTCTCGGTGCTCGCGAGCACCTTCGGGCGGAGCAGCGGCAGTACGGGCTACGATGGGCGGGCCGACTTCAGCGGCGATGGGGTGATCAACCTGCGCGACTTCTCGCTGCTCGCCAAGCACTTCGACGAGGCGGGGGCGGCGGACCCCTCACCCGCCGAACCGCGTCCCAGTCACTCGGTGATCCGGGCACAGCAGGTCGTGCCGAACCTCACCGCCGGGGCGAGCGTGACCCTGGACGTGGCGATGAACGCGCCGCCGACCACGAATGGGGCCACGAAGCAACGAAGAGCGCACCGCCCCTATTCGTTTATTCGTGATCAGTATTCGTGGTCGGCGGTGCGACCGAGTCTCGGGCGTCTCGACGGTAGCGATGCTTCGCGGCGCTCCTCCGACAAGGCTGTGGTGCTCCTCCATCACCTGGGCTCGTTCGTCTGCTATCACCAGATGTTCGGCTATAACAACGTGGCGTAGGCGATAAAAGCATTGTTGTGCTTGATAACTTGCCTGATCCATTGCCACAATGTTAGTGTCAGGCCAGGCTTTCATACGCCCCAAACCATTGATCAGTGGGACATAGTTCATCGCATCATAACGCTGAGGCGCCCTGGCGACATAGCCAGCGAGGATTGGCTGCTGATGGGCGATCTGATTGAGCAGCGACGGATGCTCCGCACGCATAAGGGTAAAACGAGCACCGTTGTCGCGTAATTGACTGTTTGTAGATAGAGCTCTACGCCCTCGGGGTAGTAAAGCAGGGGTGTTTCAAAGGGATTCAAGCCATTGCGCACAGCAAACGCCGTCCACCACATATTCCAGGAGTTCTGGATGGCATCTTCGGTTCCTGGAAA
Organism: Candidatus Chloroploca sp. Khr17; assembly: GCF_004138165.1. Taxonomy (GTDB): domain Bacteria; phylum Chloroflexota; class Chloroflexia; order Chloroflexales; family Chloroflexaceae; genus Chloroploca. The sequence continues at coordinate 92,692 of NZ_RYFF01000020.1, read as the reverse complement.
GAAGTATGGCCCACCACGGTTGACGTAGATGGTATCTGTCGGGTTGCTCATCATCGGCCAAGGTGAGCCAGATTGCGACAATAAGGTAGAAACCTAATCTGCGTAATCTGCGAACGATCGAAATGACTTTGCAACAGCCCTAGCTCTGTGTTCGCACTACTTGACAAGAGCTACGGAGCGTAGTAGGATAAAATCATCATGAAATCTGTCTTCAATTTTGAAGCAGATTTTCTGGCCCTCATCCTGGTTACGCATCCTGGTACAACAGGTTTGTGTACGCACCATCCTGTCACCTACGGCAGCACACCGCCGCACGCTGGCGGCATGTGCCAGCAAGATGGACGCGCAGCGTTCCTTCTCAGGTTCTTTAGTGCGTGTGGGGGGCTTATGATTGCGAAAGCCGTTGTCTACCGCATCTATGGTGAGGCGCTTGCTGTCCTGATGAATGTCAAGACCAGGCAAGTCGCCATGCTCCAGGGGCCGTCCCTCCAATTCTGGAAGGAGTGCGTCCAGGCCGACGAGCCGGATCGTCGCCATCCCCTCTATGCCCGCCTGCAACACCTTGGTATGCTCGACGAGCCTGCCGAACTCCCTCCGTCAAGGCCGCACCCCAACGCACGCGACGAGCAAGCGCACACCATTGATATCGGTGCCTTGCATCTCTGGGCGTTCAAGAACCATATTCCGCTGAGCGGCCACTTCGAACTGACCTCGCGCTGCAATCTGCGCTGTCGCCATTGTTACGGTCTTTTCGAGACCAAACAGGATACGCTCAGCACAGAACAGGTGTGCCGTATTCTTGATGACCTGCGCGACAGTGGGACGCTAGGCTTGGTGCTGACTGGGGGGGAACTCTTCTTTCGCAAGGATATCCTTGAGTTGCTGCGTTACTTGGATGCGCAGAAGTTTGTGGTGCGGATCAATTCGAATGGCACCCTGATCGACGAAACGGTCGTGCGTGCCCTACAGGAACTGAACAATATCTACCGGATTCATCTCAGCCTCTACAGTTCCGAGCCAGAGATCCACGATCAAATCACCAATGCGCCGGGATCTTATTACAAAACCCTGCACGCGCTGCATCTCTTGCGCGCAGCAGGCTTCGATTTACGCATCAATTGTTCGGTGATGAAGGCGAATTATGCGACGTACCACAAGGTGCGCGACGAGATCGGTGATCCCATGGGGATACCGGTTCACTTTGATGCCGAGATCTTTCCCCGGGATGACGGCGGGACGGACAATCTCGTTGAACGGCTTGATGCGTCGCAGTTGCAGGAGTATCTGCGTGCGCAGGCGCGACCGAACGCCGCACCACCCAGGCCGAAGCTCTGCCGAGCGGGGTTCTCATTTTTTTCGATCTGCGAAGATGGTCGCCTGCTGCCCTGCTTGAAGATGAAGCGGCTGTCGCGTTATCCGCTCGGTCGGCTGACCGAGCGTTCGTTCCGCGAGATCTGGCAGGAATCGCAAGCAGTACTTATGCTGCGTGAGCAGATCAATCACCAACTCGACGCGTGTGATCTGTGCGAGCTTGCCATCTGAGCTTTCATTCAAGAGGAGGATGCGATGCATGTAGCGACAACGATCACGTATAGCCTCGAAGCGGTTCTGCGTGAGTTAGACCAGCAAGCTTGCCCCGACGAGGATGGCATCATCGTCTCAACGATGCATGACAAATTCTTCAAGGGCGGGGGGTGTGAGCGCCACCGAGTCGCCGACGATGGCACCCTCGAAAACGAACCGGCTGTGATCAACATTGCGGTGTGTATGCACGCATAGTTGGCCGAGTTGGTGGGTTCTGAGAGGGTCGAGCAGTTCCCTTTCATAGATCTAGGTACTGCGCCCCTAAAAGGCTGTCTGAAAAGTCGCCGGTTTGCTTCGGAGGGCCGGCTTTAGCCGGCCCTCCAAGGGTACACCACGTGGTGGCGAACGATGCTGCCACCCTTTTCAGACAGCCCCTAATACTACAGTTGTAGGGGGTTATCTCACTGGGCCTCTGCTTCAACCCCCAGATCAAAATGCACGACATCCTCCCGCGTGCCGAGCTTGCTATAGAGTGCCAGCGCCGCTTCGTCGTCGGGGGTAGTGTCAGCCTGCACGAAGATGACGGTGATGCCGCGTGCGGCCGCGATCGCTTGCAAGGCCCGAATCAAGGCGGTCGCAACGCCGGCGCGGCGATGTGCAGCGGCAACCGCGAGATCATAGATATAGAGTTCGCTCCGCGCTTGCTCGAATTTGCGCAATTCGTACGCGACAAGCCCGCCGATCACCGTGCCGTTCTTCACCGCAGCCAGGGCGATAAACGTGTCGTCGCTCAGCAACCGTTGCAGATAGGCTGCATCGGGACAGTGCGCGGTGTAGGTTGCCAGATCATCGAACGCCTCACCAAACATGGTGAGCAGACCATCCATCAGCGGGAGATCCTCCGCCGTGAGGTAGTGAATATTCATCGCATCTTATCCTTATTTGACGCAAAGGCGCAAGGGCGCGAAGGTTTGATGGAGCTGTATGCGCAACTTCGCGCCAACACGAGTCAACCGTCACCGCCGGCAGATGCGCCTCTGCGTTCAAAAAAGCGCCCCATCCCTGCGCCTCCCCACCTCACCGCCTCTGCGTTAAAAACCCCCTCAGACCCCACCCACCTCCAGTGCAATCGCCATATCCGGGCCAATTGGGCTCGTCAGCAAGGCGGGAGGAATCGGCCCAACCTTGGCCACACCTCGCAGATCAAACGGCGCACGAAAACGCTCTGAACCAAACGTCACCAGCGCATCACCACTAAGCGGCGGTTGAATCGTCACCGCGATGAACCAATGGTCATCAGTACGGTGAATACCCACATAGAACTGGTACCCCGCATCTTCAGCCTCGTGCAGAATCGTCTCGTCCTCAGCATCATCGCTTCCCCAGGCAACCCCAAGCTGCGGCGCCAACATGCGGGCAAACCAGATGCGGGGCAGTGTAATATGGCGGAGCGTTGGTTGTAACTGGGTCGCCGGTGGAGGCACGGGCGTCGTCGGCTGCGGCGTCACGGGTTGAACCATCTTATCCAGCGGCATCGGTGGCAACAAACCCGAAGCCTCTGCCTCTTGCAGGGCGAGCACCATCCGATAGGTTTCAGAACAATCACGGCAAACCCAGAGATGCCACCAGACATGGGGATAGGAACGGATGGCCTGTTGCGTCCCTTTGTAGCGCTCCAGATCAATATACGCCGCCAGATCATCCTGACACTGATCACACGACGTCGCGGCTATATCGCGAGGCACCTCAAGCAGATCCGTCATCAGCAACAGCAACGCGGCACGGCAGCGAGGGCAGACAGCAACGTGGTCACACCACGCTTGTGAGGGTAATTCCAGTGAAGACGGATCTTGACGCCCAGCGAGCCACTCAAGAATGTCCGTACATATATCGTTTACAAGACTCATAGGATCACTCTATCTTCATTTCTCAAACGGTAGAGTAGCATAGCACATGTCATGCGCTGCATCAACTAACCCTACTTCGCTACCTTCTTTGTAACAATTTATTCAGAAAAGCGCTTGCAAACCTGAACGTAGAGTAACATGAGAAATTCAGGGTCACAAAGTAATATGAATCAATCAGCACAGAAAAACAGATCCGAAGACGGGTTTGCAAGGCATAGCGTTAAGAGCTCACAGGTCTGGCAGACCTGTGAGCTCTTAACTGGAGATACATCAAGCCTTCGCGCCTTTGCGTCAAAAAAACATCTTTGTTACAGCGCATTGGGCTTAGACGAACGGGGAAGCTTCGTGATCCGCGAGCCACGCCTGAATTTCCGGGCGTTCTTGCAACAACGTGCGAGCCTGCTGCAACAACGCCCGCACCCGTGACGGATGGAGATGCACGATGTTGCCGATCTGCGCAGTCGAGAGGTCATCAACGGCGGCAAGATAGAAGATCTGAGCCATACGTTGATCTTTGATCCGCTCAAGCAACGCGCACGTCAACCCAATCAACATCTCGCCACATGCTTCTTCATCGGGCTCACAAGCATCACAGAGCGCCAACGCCTCCTCAGGCAACTCATCTAACGACGCAACCCCACGCGGACGCTTCTTCGCACGAAGATCGCGCAGCATCCGGCGGGAAGTCTGCACAACTAATCTATACACCCAAGTCTTCAGGCTGCTCTGGTATTTGAAATTCTTGAGCGAGCGTGACATTTCATCGAGCGCCGTCTGGGCAAGATCATCAGCATCAAGCGCATGATCGCCAAGTGACGCCATCTTACCCCGGTTAATCACCTGCGCCACGTCATGCAACCAGATCGTCCAGAACTGATCATGGTCTGGATGGGATCTATTTTGCAGCGCCGCAACCTGCTGATGATCCTGATGATAATACAGCACCATCTGCGTAAGCTTCACCTGATCGACATGCTCAGGCAGACAGCGCACAAGCGACTGCGCATAAGACTCAAGCTCACTTGCACTGAGCCCCCACCCAAATTCAGCATTGCACTGGGCAATTATCTTGTGCAACGTCATCTGATCGACGGAGGGATGCTGATAGTCCATAGGTGCACTCTTCATACTGGGAAGCGACGCTCAACACCGGAGCCAGAAGTGAGAAGCACCCTGCCGAAGGGCAGGGCAAGACGTGCTTTTCTACCCTGCAAGTATACAGCAGAAACGCATCAGCAGAGGGGCAGATTCCGTTAAGAATTAGACACTATGCTTAGGCGGGACAAGGTAGTAGTGCGTAACAAAAGTTTTCTGGGAGCACCGCCGACCACGAAGAACCCTCACGAATAAGCGAATAGGGGCAGGGGGATTGTAGATTGCAGATTTGTGATTGTCGCTTGGGCGCGGCCCCCAAACAAGTCCCCTAGCACTGCATTATACGTGTTTGCGCAGCCGAGAACCGTTTCGCACTCAGCTTTCAAGCAGGGTTAGCTGACCTCCGCCAGCTTATCACTAATCCACTGGTTCAAACTCTTGCCCTCACGCTGCGCCCGAACATAGGCCTTCCGATGCAATTCAGGCGGCAGGCGAAGCATCAACCGTCCCGTGAAAGGCTTATCCGGTTCCTCGCCACGTTCTTTGCAGAAGTCGAGATAGTCATCGATCGAGTCACGAAAGGCTTGGACTAACTCGTCCACACTCCTTCCCTGGAAGGTGACCACATCACGGAGGTCGAGCACCTCTCCATGGAAAATGCCAGCCTCATCATCAAGCTCAACGCGACCCGTATAGCCCTTATACTGCAGCATGGCTCATTCCTCCGGCTTCACACCTGCTTCTATTAGGAACCGTCGTAATGACCTAAGCGCACCTTTGTCGGTATCCGGGATAGGATGCGGTCGATGAAAGACGGCGCGCACACCGTTGAGTTGGATCCGGACGCGTAACCCTCTTCCTTCGCCAATGTCGACACCAAGCGCATGCAGCAGCGTCTCAACGTCCGCCCACTTCACGTCAGCGCGAACGGGATCAGCAAAAACGGCCCGTAGCATCTTGCGGTGGCGACTGCTTAGCTCCATAGTATCATGATACGACACTAAAGCCAGGCGCGCAAATTCCCCAACCGGCAGAACGCACCCATCCGCCCAGACCGTCGGCGTCAACGCGGCGGCGACGCATGGCAAAGCCGACCTTCGTCGGCTGGATCAGGCCACGCAGGTAGCCTTCGCTGCCCACAAGCCGCGCGGTTCACGGCCCGAAGCTGCAATTGCGGTACATATGCGAACCAAGAACTGAAGAATCTCGTTCGTTCACCGAGCGACCACGGTCACCATGCCCGCGTGCGCTGCTTCCCTGCGTTCAAGCCTGACCACCTTGATCAACCAGAGCAAAAAACACAAGCGCAAACCTCCAAAGATTGTTACTAAGATTATAGAGAGAGATCGCTCACCAAGATTAAGACGCTGAACCTTATTCAAGAATCAAGATTATGTTCATCAGAAAGTGATGTCCTAACGTTCGCACCCCATGTCGTCTCGGAGGATGCATGTCACAGCTCAGTACCCAGAAGTCACCGCTCCCTGGTAAGATTTATATCACGCGTTCAGCCCGCCGCCTGATTGAAGAGGAAGCCCGGCGAGGTAGTACAACGAGTTTGGAAAATGAGACTGGGGGCATCCTGGTTGGACGACGTCTTGATGGGGAAGAGATCGTTCAGCTATTGATCATTGCAGCCACTGGGCCGGGTGAAAATGCGTATCACCATCCGGTGGAATTTAATCCCGACATTGACTATGTTAACGGTAAGTTACAAGAATATCACGCCCGCTACCCGAAAACAGATTATATCGGCACATGGCATAAACATCCTGCACGTTACCAGACATTTAGTGCGGGTGATGTCGCCACTGCCCATGCCGTCTTTCGCGATCCGGCCTATAAAATCAATGAGATCATTAACCCGATTGTCTGGGTTGATCGCGGTGAGTTTACCATCCGTTACTACTACATGAGTCGCCAAATGGCGCAACGGCGTGAGCCTTTTGTAGAAATTCAGGCTTCACGTGTGCATGAAATTGATGATGAGCATCCTCTGATCCAGCGCGAGCGAGCTGATGGTGCAAGCAGCCCACCGATCAATGATCGTATTGGCGAAGAGCATCGTTTGCTTCGTGAGCGGGGCTATCAGGTGACGCTGAAGAGCCAAGATACGAATTTCTTCTTTGAAGTCCGCACGAACCAGCATCCTGATCTCACGATCTATCTGATGGCCCCGAATGACTTCCCACGAGTACCACCGGCCCTGGTAGCCATTGAACGGGCTGGCACTGCGTTGCCACAGAACGATGATGGTGTGATTAACCAGTGGACCTATCATAACGGCAATTCACACTTGGTTGATGTAGTCGAGGGCGTTCTTCGTGCGATGCCCGTCGCCGCTGCACTGCCCATTGCTCCTGTCGTGCATCCATCAACGCCTAGCCCGGTTTCGCCGCCATCGAGAACTGCGGCAAGGAAACGCCAGAATGGAGGCTTTGTTGTTCTCGTTGCGGCCTTATCACTCGTAGCGCTTGGTTTATTTGGCTTTGTCGGTTGGCAGATCTGGTCCAGTGGTGAGCAGGTTGGTCAACCACAGGGCCAGGAACCATTGACTGGGATCGAACAGACACCTAGCGCAACTTTAACTCTGGATCAGACAGCGAGCGACGCAACGGCGACTGCTGCTCTTCAGGCTACCCAAACCCAGACCGCCATCGCTATGTGGATCGAAATAGATAATCCTAACCTCTCGCTTTCAGAGCGCATTGCTAAGTTACAGGAACGACTTAAAGAAGGTGAAACTACGGACCCACGAGGACGCGACATCACGCAATTGATCCATGATGCGCGCCTACTGTTAATCAACGATTATCTTGCTGCTGAGCCACCTGAGTTCGACCTCGCACGCGAGGTAGCGAAGCAGGCTCAGCGTGCTGCTTTGAGTATGGATGACGAAGCGAAGCAACGAGCTAACGATTGGTTCGTGAAAGTGCTCATGGCCGAGGTGCGTACAAAGATTGATACTGAAAACGTGGAAGCACAGAAACTGGTAGAGGCACGAACGCTGTTATCTACTAATTGGCCGGAAGGCAATGACAGCCAAATCTCGCGCTCCTTACAGGAGGAACTCAGCGCACTACGTACTGAGATCCGTCAAGCTGTTGATGCTCTTGGTGACGTGCAGCGGTTAGAGGCCGAGTGGGCCAGCTACGATAAAGCAGTAGACGATGGTAATTGGCAACAGGCGGTGAGGATCCTTGACGAAATTGTAGCAACTACTGGCCTTTTACCGGATCCTGTTGCATTTCAAGGAGGTGATCCACGCATATCAGACGTGGCTAAAATCCAGTCTGAGACCCGCCTAAAATATGCCCGTGCTCTCTGGCGGGATGGGAAGCTTGACGATGCACAGGCTCAGATCAATGAAGCCAGGGTAAATGCAGATTTTTTGCGTACGAATGAGCGTGGTGATGATGCATTAGATCAGTCCATTGATGATGCCAATACTACCCAGACGCAGGCCGATGAGTTATGGTCTGAAGTTGAAGAGGCGCTCAATCGTACTGATTGGCGTGCGGTCTTAGACGCATTAAGCTTGCTGGAGCAACTCGACGACTTTGGTAGTGAAGCCGTCAGGCCGAGCTCAGCAGAGACAGCAGAGACAGCAGAGACAGTTGCCAAGCTAAAGGAAAGTGCTAATCGTGCCTTGGCTGCTGATGTCTCTACACCCCGCCCCACACCTAACCCCGCCGCAACCGCACAGGCGCAAACGACCACGGCTGTGGCCCAGGCCAGCGCTACTGCTGCTGCTGCTGCTGCTGCTAGTGCCACCGCTAATGCTGAAGCCACAGCCTCTGCTGTTGCTGCTACCGCACAAGCGGAGGCTCTGGCGCAAGCCCAAACCCAAACCCAAACGGCTGAGGAAGCTACATGGCCCCTATATAGAATCGCAATTAGTGAAATTTCAGAGAATGAGATGACCGAAGCCAATGGTGGAACGCCGCCTCCAAATGTTAATGTACTTCTCGTAGGGCCTAGTGATGCAATTTTAAGAGGAGGAGATTCTGAAATTCGTGTAAGCTTTAAGTTTATGAATATTGATGGCCGCAATAGACTGACAGTGGAATCAGTAGGTGGTGAAACAAAAATTCGATCAACAGCAATTGAGTTTAGCTTCGAGAAATCGAAATACTACAAAATTACTGTTAGCCTGGAGGAATAACCCATGCTTGCAGCAATGGTTATCATCGTCAGTTGTCTCTTCTTCCTGGGCATGGGCCTATTGATCAGCACGAACCCGCTGGTGGTTCTAGCTCTGGCAATGATCGGGCTGATCATCGGGGGCCTGGGTGGAGGTCTACTCTTACGCGGGCGTGTCGCACAAGGTTACCACTGGGCGATCTTCGTTGGCCCCGCAGCTAGTGCGCTCGTCTTTGTGCTGCTTTGTGGTGTCCTAAATATGCTGCTGAGCGATAATCTAGGACTAGCCCTTGGGAGTTTGCGTATGTACAGTGTGGCAATGCTGCTTGGGACAGCTCCCGGCCTACTGCTTGGCCTCGTGCTTGGCAGTTCAATGGGCCGCGGGCCTACTATAGCCTCTAGGTCGGACGGCAATCTCCGGACGAGCGGACTCATAGCTAGAACGAACGCCTCCCCTACTGCTGGGCTACGTAGTTCGGGGCCATTACTACCACCTGATCCACCACCTAGCCCGCACCAGACGGTAGGGGGAGCCACACCTCGTCCTAGTTTGGATCTCGCCGAGCGTATCGCTGGTGAGCGCATAGCACTGGCCCAATTTGGCACCGTCCAGATCAATACCCTCCAAGACGGCACGTGCTGCGTAACCGTTACCCGACCACAGGATGGGACGACGATCTATATGGTGTGTGAGCCAACTTACCCTCAGCAACCACCTTCCGTGGTTGTCGAGCGCCATGGCACCTCGCTCAATATTGGTTCCGGAATCTTCTTCCCCTGGGACGGTTCGTGTCGTCTGGCAACGATTGTTACTGATCTCTATGGCCGGATCTGAGTTTCGTAAGGCTCGTCAACGCTGGGCATTCGCGTCGCTTACAAGAGAGTAGTTGCTATGTCATCCCTCCCCCCCATGGCCGCTGACCAAAGTCACGCTGAGCGCATTGGTCAAGAGGTCAAGGCCATCCGTGATATGGGCTATGCTTGCGACCTCCAGCAGGACGCGAGTGCTCAGCGCTACTACTTAACAGTAGAGTTGGTTCGTGACACGCACGAAGGGCCACAGCCGGTGCATCTCTACTTCCAGCTTGATGCAAATTTTCCAGCTACGGCGCCCAATCTTGTGGTCACCGTGACCACACCCGGCACAACAAGCTACGGCGAGTTACAAGAACTCCCGATTGATGTCGAGTCAAAAACCCGTCTCAGTTGGTCGAGTCGCCAGATGCTCTACGAAATCGTTCTGGAAGTCCAGGACAGCGTACAGAGTTCCAATCTACGGCTTGCACGCATTGCTGAACCGGTGGCCCCCATGCCACCACTTGATGTGCCATTCCCTAAGGAGTTGCCACCTCGTGAAGAACGTCCCCTTCCTACCCCAACGCGTCGTTCCGCCACAGGGAAGATCTTAGCCGTGGTAGGTGGAGGTGTCACCCTGCTCATTGCCGGGGGGTTGCTACTCTACTATACCTTGCTCTACGATCCGTGCGCTTCCGAGCAGCAGTTCGTGGCTCAAGCCTATGCAGTCGGTGATCGCGAATCCCTCGCGCAAGTAACCCATACCCTCGAAGCAATGCACAACCGTGGTCAGAGCGGGGTGGGTGGTAGTTGCGGTAGCCTGGTTGCCAATCCAATCCCGCTCATCACCGCCTATGAGCGTTATGCGTCCGCACTCCTCGAAGCGAACCAACTTGATCAGGCGGAAGCCATGTTTCGCCAGGCTCTCGCGCTTGATCCAGCCTCCTCTGATGCTCAGGCTGGACTAGTTGCTGTTATCGAAGCCCGGACGAAGACGCTCTGGACTGAGGCCGAGCAACTATGGGCAGTGAATACCACGGCAAGTTGGGCACAAGTAGTAGCCCTGCTTGAACAGATCCATGTTCTCCACCCTGAAGCGCAGAGTCCTGAAGCAGCGATAGGCGTCAAGACCCGCTTGGCACAAGCCCAGCTGGCATGGGGTGACCTCCTCTTTGCCACGGATGTCATTGAGTCTCACGAGCATTATGTACTTGCTGCAACTCTGGAGCAAGATCTTGAAGGACTAGCTGATCGTTTGAAGTGGATTGCACGGGCGACACAATTCCGCGATGCAAGTGTCGCTACATGGCCCGCCCTGATCAGCGAACTTGAACAGGCCGTGCAATTAAGGCCTAACACAAGCGACCCTGCGGTACGCACCGTCGAGCAGTGGCTCTACGATTCTTATGTCGGTTACGGTCTAGCCTTGCTCGAACGCGGCGGGACAGTTGGCACCGACGCGCTCGCTCAGGCCAACGCCGCACTTAGCCTTGCTCAGGTTGCAGAGGATCGTGGGGAAAGTGCGCGCCAACTCAAGCGCGAAGCCGAAGCTTTGCTTGCAAGCACGAGTGCCTATCAAATCATTACAACCCGACTCGATGCATCTGAATGGACGCGTTTGCTTACGGATCGTCGTCTCGCAACGCAGATCAATGGCGATCCGGTCAATCTGCTGATTATTGCACCTACCTCTAATCTGGTACTCAACCTTGTGGGATCGAGCGGCAATCGCCAGATCGTGACTGATCAGACAGGTGTCGCGAGTGCGGCCCTACCCAGTGGACGTTACTTGCTGAGCCTGGCGGAATTGCCGATGGTAGGCGAAGCGAACCTGGATCTGAGTACCAGTGCGACTTATCTGGTACGCATCATACCCCGCTAGGAGGCGTCTTGGATACATCAATTCTGCTGATCATTGCTGGTGGGGGCGTCCTCGTTCTCGTCGTCCTGATCCTCGTTGTCTTCGTACTCCAACGAGGCGGGAGTGGGCGACGCGCCACAACGAGCCAATCAGAAGTAACATCAAAACAGGGTAAAGCGTTCATTCTCCCACCGGCTAGTCCCACCATGCGCCCGCCTCCAATGCCAATCCATGAAGACACTTCGACGCTTTCATCGCAGGTACCAACCTGGAGTTCCGGCGCGGGTGGTTTTACACCAGCCGGAACCCCAGTTGCAAGTCGCCAAGTGATTGATGTTACCCCAATAAATGTGGTGCAACGTTTGACGCAAGAAGTAGCGAAGTTACGCAGTAATGGTTACGAGGCGGTGAGCCTCGCCGGGCGCCCGGATGTCGAAGAGTACTGTGTTCAGATCCGGGTGGCACGGAGTGATGGGGAGAATGTCTCGATCCATCTCATTTGTACGGATGACTATCCAATTATCGCACCGCAGCTCATTGCCACCATGCTCGGGTTTGATGCCTGTGGTGAACTAGCCGAACATCACCTCGCACTTGATTCGTCTGTTCTGCGCAGTTGGAATGGCAATAGTTCACTGCTGGCAGTGGTCAACAACCTTTTGGGCCTCATTTCTTATGCTCAAGTCACGAACCAGCCACCGACGCAACAGTCGGTTTGGGCACAATATACCGAACGTATTATCTAATTCCCTTGTACGTATACCAGTCGTGTCAGCAAATCCCAGGAGGTACACCACCATGAGCACGCCACAACCCCCTCGTAGCCCACAATCCAGCCTGGAAGAACTTAAGAAGCGTCTTGCCACCGCACAGGAAGTTGTCGTCAGTCCGGATGGCAAGATGCACGTCCCAGAAGATCCCAAGGTCGCGCAGACCGATCCACAGAGCAAGACAGTGCTTAAACCGCAGCGCTGGTTTGCCCTATTTACACGAGCATAAACGATCCACTTGTGGACATAGACATCTAAAGCACTGTTAAGCAGCAACGAATAAGGGTAGTTACGATGGGCCAAACTATTCTCCGTCCGATGCGCTGGTATGCAGCGTGGTATGACCTTAATCCCGCACGACTCGTACTGGAAAAGAGAGCTATGGAAACGCGCTTTCCCCAGTTTCAGCTCGTGCGTGATAGTAACCAGTTGGTCTGGATCGGCACCTTAGAGAGTAATCGCGAAAGGCGCTATGAGATTGCACTCTACTATCCTGACAACTTTCCCGATGATCCGCCTAAAGTTTATCCCATTAACCCAGCGATTACCGTCTGGAAGGACGAGCAAGCAGGCCGCCTCAAGCACCAGTATAACGATGGACACCTATGCCTCTACTACCCTGGTGATCGTTCGTTTGCCCAGCAAACCACGGCAGCAACCGTGATCGCGGTAGCCGCCGCTTGGTTCTTTGCCTACGAAACCTGGCTTGAGTCAGGGAAAACCTATTGGCCTGGAATTGAGGCAGACTAACATGCCAGTACCAAATACCGTCTATCTGGCCCAACAAGATGTCTATCAGCGGATGTACGACGAGGCATGTACGAGCCCTGGACGTGAGACCGGCGGCATCCTGGTTGGACGTATGTTCCAACTCCCCGATGGACTCCACCTCGTCGTTGTGGCAGCCTCTGGTCCTGGTAGCAATGCCGACCGACGGGCGCATACCTATGCTCCAGATGCACTTGCTCGCCAACGCGACCTGGAAACGTGGCGTCAGCACTACGCCACCTACCACGTTGATTATGTTGGTGAGTGGCATAAGCATCCGCCAGGTTTGCATCGGCCAAGTTCGGGTGATACGCTTCAGGTGGTCGATATCTTGAGCGATGAGTCCTATCATTTGCCCCACGGTATCTTCACCCCACTTGTAACCATTGAAGATGGTACATTTCTGCTCCATGGGCACTACTATCCCCGTGAGACGATGAGTGCGACGCCTGTGCCATGTGAGCTTGTCGAAGGCGACCTTCGCGTCTTGTTGGATGGTCTGGTTGCGCTAGAACAACAGACAGTTGCGCCAAAACCTCCTCACGCAACATCAGGAACTGCTGATCGCTGGGGAGTCAACCCGGCCGATCTCCGTGCTGCCCGGGCCAATCTGCATTCCCATCCTCCGGTGCAGCCACATACCTCACCTTACACACTAGATGTGGAACCTCCTGATACCCTGGAGGTCATCGATCTAGAAAGTTCCTCTTACACTCGTCGTTCAGCGACTGATTTCGTGCCGCCTGAAATACCACCTTTCTCAGGTTCACCACCTGATGCAAGCATTCCGCCAATCCCTCCCCTTCCTGGCCGCTTTGCACGCGAACAACAGGATCTGGAACAGTACTGCCAGACCTTGCGATCTGGGGCGCATCTGGAGGTACATACGCGCGATGATAACGGAGTTTGGTATACGATTACCTTTACGCATCCGCCCCTAATGACCCTGAATATCCCTGAGATAATCCCAGCACCCCAGCAAACGCCGGAGGGGATGGTAAATGTCGCGCCAGTTGCGCAAACAGAGCCGCTACAGATCAAAGCTATTAAGCTTGATCCTGGTTCACAGTTTCCGCAGCAAGCGCCTGAAGTCCAAGTCGTGTTGAGTGATGATAACGTAGTACGTATTGTGACTGAACAACTCTTTCCTGGTGGTTGGCGTACCCATATACGCCTACGTGATGTAGTGCGCAATGTGCTTGAAACCTTGACCCAACCACGTCCATCCCAGCGCATTGGTGAGTTGCTCGAATTTCAAGGTCGTCTGATCGTACGTCAAGTTGAACTGGCCTGTCGTAGTGCGGCTGACCTCTGCGCTGAGTTCAACCGCAGCTATGTATTTCCAACATCGGTTCAACCAGATCAAGGGAAGCCACTGCAATAGGGAGTCTGCCGATGTTTCTTACCGTTCCTGATAGCTTGATTAACCAGTTGCTTGGTACTGCTGCACAGACAGAGGGCAAGCTCTACGGCTACCGTTATGACGATGGCGATGTCGTGCAAATCAGGGGAATCCTTGAGGCGTCCGGTGCGTACCTAGGTCGCTGGTATCGCAGCCCTGTACCGCCAACAACAGAACTGGCCCCGGAAGAAATAGTCCTCAACATTGACGATGAGTTGCCAGATCAGGTTGCTGGTTGGCAAAGCAAGGCTACTGGATGGGAAACGATTTCCTGCAACGTCATCCGTTTGCATACTGACTATGCCTCACGTATGCACGGCATCTTTGAAGTGAGCAGCCTCGCCAATACGTGCATTGCCGTGATTGGCCTCGGCTCAGGTGGTTCAGTGGTGGCGAGCCAGCTTGCTCGTTGCGGAGTAGGGCAGATGCGGTTGGTGGATTTTGATCGGCTCAAAGTTCACAATATTGCACGTCATGCGTGTGGCCTCCACGATATCGGGCGCTATAAGACCCGTGCCCTGCGCGATCTGCTCTACGACATCTCGCCCGCAATTACCGTCGAGACCTACGAGTTGAACGTGTTAGGCCATGAGGATCAACTAGCTACCATTGTTACCGGGTGTGATCTGGTTGTGGTCGCTACTGATCATGAAGACTCAAAGTTGGCGGTCAATACCGTGTGCTGGCCAAGAGGGATCCCGGCTATCTATGCCGCAGCCTACAATCGCGCCTTTGGGGGTGATATCTTCCGTGCAATTCCCTCCGAGGGTGCTTGCTACGCCTGTTTTCAGACCGTCATTGCCGATTTTTTTGGCCCTCCCCCTGCCGCTACACAGGATTTCTCGCTGGGTTACGAAGATCCCGCACGTATGGAAGAATTACTGGCTCAGCCAGGTCTAGGGGTTGATGTGGGTATGATTGCGCTGTTAATGGCGCGTATGGCGTTACTAACGCTTCTGCGCGATAAGCAGAACACGCTACCGGATCTGCCGACGAACTGGCTCCT
The DNA here is from genome assembly GCF_004138165.1 of Candidatus Chloroploca sp. Khr17. Classification (GTDB taxonomy): domain Bacteria; phylum Chloroflexota; class Chloroflexia; order Chloroflexales; family Chloroflexaceae; genus Chloroploca. The sequence continues at coordinate 77,421 of NZ_RYFF01000020.1, read as the reverse complement.
CTTCGGTAATCGTGCGGAGTGGATCTTTCAACAGCCGTTAGAGAGCCTCTTCATTGATGTGCCGAAGAATGCTCAATGTCCGGTGTGCAACTATTCAGCTTTCGTAGCCGAAAGCCTCAAGATGAGTGAACAAGAAGCAGCCGCCGAAGCTTCGGACATCTTGGCTGATCTTCCGGTCATTCAGCTTAGCATATTACCCAATCAAACCTAACAACCTTGTGCGCCTCAGGAAGGAGTTGGCTCGTATGGGAACTAACCGTGACCAGACCATGCCCCTAAACCGTCGTCACGTTAACGATAAGGAAGCAGCGAGCAGACAGGGCTCGCTTGATGACTTCCTGCGTGAACCGTTTGCTGATCTAAGTAATTCACCCCTTGTCTTTGGTCCAGTACGTGTTCATAACAATGTCTTCACCAGTATCTTTCGTATCTTTCGGGTTATGGCTGGCACTACCGTCGTTGTGACCGGGGATGGCAGAGTGCTCGAAGTGCTGCAAGAAGGGAGTTATCACGCGCTCTCGTTTCCCGTGATGAATCGCATTGATCTCTACGTGGTCAATACGCGTGAGCGCACGCTGGATATAACAACGACGAAGGAGTTTACGATTTTCTATCAGCCGCCCCAGGGTGAGAAGATTGCATTGCCAGTTGATCTCGATGTTGCAGTCAGTTATCAGATAATTCATCCTGAACACGTTGCGCTTGTCGTCGAACAGCCGCTCACGAGGCTCTATGATACGGTGATGGAATCAATTCGTTCGATCACTGCATCAATTGCTAAATACCAGGATTTCCAGGCGGGCGGTCATGCAGGTTACATGGTTGCACAGCAATTGCAGCAACGCGGCATTGAAGACAACTTGGGAATACGAGTCTCGAACGTCCAGATCACGCGTATTGCGGGTGCTGAAGAACTGGACAAGAAATTACGTGACGTTTATATGCGTACCCGCGAGGCGCAAACTGATGCCGAGGTCGCGAAGATCCAGGCGAACTCGCAGGCCGAGATTGCGATGGCACAGGCGCTCACACAGATGAATATCTCGCGCATGATTGAATTGACACCGCAATATCTCTTGCTGACCAATCCAGACATGTACACGCGTGTCTTTGGTGATAAAGCGCAAACAGATGGACAACGCTTACTGGCCCTGACCGAGATGGCGAAGGCGGGGATGCTGCCGATGGGGACATCGGCGGCAGGTAGCAATGACCTTCAACAGGTGTTGCTTGGGGCGCTCACCGGACAGGCCGTAGCCCCACCTACAGCTACTCTCGGAGGGATGTATGGTGTGACTGTTCCCGCTTTACCGTCACCCGTCGCACGCTTCAGCGGCGCAGGTGCTGGCGAACGCCTGCGCAACGAGATAGGCGCAATGCTAGCACAGGGACTAAACGCCGCCCTACACGAAGATGCGAACGTCTTCCTGGTCAGTGTCAGCCTGCGTGATCAGCTTGGGCACACCCTCGGCATCTATTTTAGTTGTACGGCTCGGTATCCCCAAGAGGCTCCAACTATGTTTGTAGAGTTCGATGGACAAGAGCAGCGCTTCATGCCTGAACCGCTCGCTAACTGGACGCCCCAGTGCGATCTACTTGTGCTGGTCGAAGCCGTTATGACCGCTTACGCTTAGTGATCAGGAAGGCACCCGTATGTTGCAAGAGCCGTTCATCTACGTCAGCAATCCCGATGAGTTCCACTATGCCGAGAGTTGGGGGGGTAGTGGGGTGCAAGTCACTCGCCAGCAGGGGGCGCACGCTATCTTTGCAGCACGGGTGCCGTTCATTCCTAGTTTTTTAACCAGCGATTTCACGCGTACGCTCAGTGGAGGTGAACTGAGTCGTATTCGGTTGATTACGCTGCGTCAAATCCGCTTCCTGAATGATTTGATCAACGCTCGGATGATTGCCGAGGGTAGTGCCGCCTTCGATCTGCGGTTTATTGCTCGACCAAGTCAAGTGACAGGACATCGCCCAACCATTGAGATTGTCTTTCTTGGCAAGGCTTTCCATCCCAACCGCAATCGCGCCAAAAATCTGTGCTGGCAGCTCTGGTGCAAGTTTCGTAGTCACTACCCTCTCGAAGATCCTTTCAACTACCCATTAGAGCCGTTAGGCGAAGACGACTTCATGCGTTCAATGTTACCTATTCCCATTGAACAGGTAGGCATGAACCAATTGGTCGAGATTCGCAAGTTTGAGGATTTTGATCCATACGCAGGTACTGATGCCATTGGCTACTTCCCACATCCCTTTAGTCCAGTTTTTGATGCTTCTGCTTTTGGCCGCTTCTTAGAAACGCTGGTGCAACAAGAGCAAACCTGTGTCGCAAGCATCTGCTTGCGACCAACAGTGCTCTTCCACGAAGAGCTACTCCAGATTAACTTACTGCTCTCACGTTATCGCAATCTCACAGCAGAAGTTGAGTCCAAATCATGGTTTGATTTGTATCGCCGTGAACGCTTTGATGATATTTCCCGTACCTTTATGCCTCTGATCAACAAAAGAAATCATTTATTCCGCATAAAAATCCAAGTGATAGGATCGGATTATGCACCTAATGATGTAATGGAAGCGCTGGGTTCCGAGTTGATTCAAAACAATACGCCGGAGCCACGTCAATGGGCCAGCGAAAGCCCTAAGGATGATCAAGATCTGGCGATTGCACGTTATAACTTTGCGTTTCTTGAGTACGGAGCCTGGGGGCCAACACGCGTTGATCAGGCGACAGTACGCTTGCGCTATCTCGTCAGTACCGACCAAGCGGCGGGGGCCTTCCGTCTGCCGATCCCCCCCGAGAGTGGTTATCTACCCGGGCTTGAGGTACGCGACGAGCCATTCGTTTTGCCAACCGATCGCCTGCTCACCAACGTGCCCTGTTTGAACCTCGGTGAGATCATCCATCGTGGCACGCGTACTGGCCAGTATATGCAAATTCCGATCCGTGACCTTAACCGCCACGGTCTCATCGCAGGGGCTACGGGAAGCGGTAAAACTAACACATGCCTGCACATGCTGGCCCAACTTTGGGCCGACCACCAGGTACCATTCCTGGTGATGTACCCAATTGACAAACCGGACTATCGGCTACTCATGGCCGACCCACAAATGGCCGACGATCTGCTAATTTTTACGCTGGGTGATGAAACCACCACGCCTTTCCGCTTCAACCCCTTCTACGTGGCAGAGGGGATCTTGCTTAAGACCCATCTCAGTTTGTTGATGCGCTGTTTTATGGCCGCCTTCTCGATGTGGGATCCTCTGCCAGCGATTTATCGCGCAGCCCTGCGTCAGGTCTATACCGATGCAGGTTGGAATCTCGAACAGGGCAAGGGGGGCGATCCGGGGGTAGGCACCCCCACCTTGGCTGCGTTCTACACGACGCTCGTTGCGGTGAGCGAGTTGATGACGGCGGGCTTTGATGAGGAGGCCAAAGACCGGGTACGCCAATCAGCCGAAATTCGCATGCGTGATCTTCTGCTCAATGCAGGGACAATTGTCAATACCACGGCTCCAGCCCCGCTCAGTGTAGTGCTCTCACGGCCAACCGTCATGGAATTAGGAAGGGTTGGCTCCCCCGAAGATAGCGCCCTGATTATGGCCTTTTTGTTGGTACAACTGACCCAAGAATTGCAGAGCCGCTACAAACGCCTCCCACCCGAACAACGCGGCAAACAACTGCACATGACTCTGATCGAAGAAGCCCATCGGCTTATGTCGGCTGGACACAAGGGTAGCGAAGATCTTGCTGACGCACGGAGTCGTGGTGGAGAGGATTTCGCCAATATTTTGGCTGAGGTGCGCGGGTTTGGGGAAGGGATCTTGATCGCTGAGCAGATCCCAACCCAACTGGTCAATGGTGCGCTAGGCAATACGAACCTCAAAATCATGCATCGGCTCGAAGATCAGGAGAGCTTTAAGCTCTTCTGTGAGGTGATGAACCTGAATGAGCGTCAGCGCGAATACGTACGCTCACTCGGGCAGGGCCAAGTGATTGTACGAGGCCCCGATAGTCGCCCGATCTTCGTGCAGGTTGGCAACTACCTGGATCGTTTTCAGACGCCCGATGATCGCCCGATCTTTGATGACTCCGATGAGGCCGTGAAGGCGATGATGGCCCGCCGCCCGTTGCAGATGCCGCCAGCGGCGCTCTGGCAGCCACCGATGCCAAACCAAGTGCAGACCGTTAGCATCCTACCGGACGATCCCCATGCCGCAGCTAAGTGGGTGCTTGCACAAGATGGGTATAGCTTGCCTGAAACGATTGAAGATGTTCTGGGGGGCTATGGAGATCGTGCCCTGGACCATACCCAGATTGAGCAGATCTGTACGGCACGATTTGGTGCGCACCCGCGCTACGCCGAAGTGCGACGGGTCTACCTGCGTTTGGCTGCTGATTGGATGCGCAACTCGGGCTTACCCGTAGATGCCCAGGTGCTGCAAATGTTGATTGGAGCAGGCGCATGAAGGTTAATCGGAGTACTAAAAGTGGGGCAGGTGTGAGCAACCCCAATACCCCAAAGCCTACGCCGCCAGTACGTGCTCTACAACCAGTTGCTTCAACAACCGCCCGGCAGCGGGTTACACCAGTCAAGTTGCAGCAAGCGACACGCAAACTGGCGAAGCACCCAACATCAAAGGTTCGGACGCCACCACTAAAACAAGTTAAGGCGAAGCCAAGCAGTACGTTGCCAACACGCAACGTGCGAGGAGGTCTGCAGCACCCTACTGTTCGTGGCTCGAATCAGCCAAAATCCCCCACACCGAATCAAATATCTAAACTAAATTGGTTCAAAGGCAAGTTCAATCAGGCCAAAGCCTACACTGCGGTGAAGACAGTTGATGGTCTCGTGGGGTTGGCAGCACTCAGCAGCATGTTTATGCCCCATGCCGAACCACTACAGAAACCCGACGAGATCCTGCGCGATTTTGAAGCTGCACAGATGCAAGAGCGCAACGAACAGCATATCGAACAGGCGCGGCGGCTCGGACGTTTCCAGGGCAGACCAAAGATTGTGCGTAAGAAGTAATGAATGTATAGGGGTGTGAAATGAAAAAAGTTGGCAGCAAATCTACGCATGGCACACCCAAAGTAAATAGAAGTAGCATCTCCGTTCCGATCTCCAAAACAAAAATGAAAGCTGCCGCACGCAATGTCTCTTCGTCAAATGAGCTTAAGCGAACACAACTGCGGCGAAATACAGCTAATGGACATAAATTCAACAAAATCTCCACAAATTACCATGCAAAATTACACAATCGCAAACCGAAGTCTGCAACTACTTTGCAGGGAAAAACACCGCCAAACTATAAGCAAATTAAGCGCGGAGATGTTTTCTCTGAAGTAGCACTTGAGAATAGAAAACGTGTTGACACACTTAGGGTGCTAAAGCGGAGTACTGATCCGAAAAAATTTAAATTTGAATTGATTGAAAATTATCGACCGGTAAAGGGTATCGCTGGTGTTGATCAAAAAAATCTCAACAGAAAGATATCACAAGTCAAATCTTATAAGGACAAGAAGTTTAAATCAAATAAAAATCCCGAATTAAACGCTTTATCCAGCAAGAATAGCAATCTTGTTGTCGCGGTTCCAAAGCCAAAGAACACCACACCTGAACAAAATGCGATAATCAAGCAGCGTATTACAGCCGCGAAGCGTAAAAATGTGGAAATTCGTCAGATACCGTAATAGGAGTAAGCCTGTGTCTATATCTTTTACGACTGCTTTCACCACAGCAGGGCTTGTCTACGACGTTGAAGATCCTGATAGCGATCAACCTATTATCTATTTCGACATCGAGTGTCCGATTGGGCCTACTACGAGCGGCACATTCCGTCTTATGGCATATCCCCAGATAGGGCCACTTGGCGATGAGTATGTGCGTTTTTGCATAACGCCCTTGTATGCGGCTGAGGAAGGGGAAGATATCAGTCCCCTTGCATTGATAATGAGCCAAATGAACAATGACTTAGTGGATGCATGTCTATCTTTCGATCATGATCGTGACCTCTGCTTGATCTGTGATCGTCCACTACCAACGTTCACGGCCGCAACAGTGACTCAGACGATAGCGCACCTCCAAGCTACCATTGAGCTCATCTACCGTGCCTTCAATGGTGATACGTATGATGAAGACACGGATGCGGAAGAGCTCGAACCGGCTACCCTAGCTGAACGTTTTCGTACGGCACTCTATGAAGATCTTGCTCTCGACTACTCCGTCGAGAGCCTGGAACGTTTCGAGTTCAATGTAGACAATGAACATCGTACATTCCTACGGGATGAAGATCTGCTTACAGCCAATGTACGTACATTTGGTGCTTACATCGGCGAGGTACTGGTACGTCATGGACTGGGGCGTTGGGATCTAGCGGATCCGCTTGAGGATAGTGTCGTGGTGGTAGGTTCGCGCCGCTACCAACCCATGCGGATGGCGCGGGCGTTTCTCGAGAGTGATCAAGCTCTGCGCCCTTCGGCAATGGTTCAACGCGCTTTAACACGTTGATTTGTACGCTTATGTATTCTTATCTGTAGTCAGTTGTGGTGGAATTAACCGCACGTTTTTGCCAGGCGAGGATGTTTATGCCCACATTTAACAAACACGGTGAGATCGATGCTAATGATGAAGAGTATCAACAGTATCTCCAGCAGAAAGAGGTGGGGCCGATTGATGTTCCTGAAAAGCAGGTTCAACGGTCAACACCGCCTACACGAGGCATAGCACAACGAACTTTTCCACCAATTGTGATCGCAATCGGGGTTGGTGTCTTGCTCATTGTGGGGGTGCTGATTGGTGTAATCATTGGGCGTAATGGCACACCTCCTCCCGAGGTTAGCCAGTCGCCTAATCGTGAGCCAGCTGCTGTAGTAGTAGCCAGCGCTGATACCGCTACACCGGTGCGCACTCAACCGACCTCTAGACCAGAGCAACAAAGGCCCTCAGCTACACCCAGAACTTCTCCGTCCAGAACCTCTATCGCGGCACGATCTCCAACCCCAGATACCCGAACGGTAAACGCACTAAACTATAGGAAAGGAGTCGATGCTTACACCAAAGAGCGATGGCGTGATGCAGCCGATGCTTTTCAGTCCATTTACCAGAGTGACAGAAACTATCTAGATGTAACCGAAAAGTTGAGTTCTACCTACTACAATTGGGGAATTCAACTCATTAGGGGAGAGCAGCCAGTTGATGCACTTGATAAATTCAATGCAGCGCTTGCCGTTGATCCGTCACATCAGTTGGCTCTTGCTCAGCAGCAAATCTTAGTACTCTACCTTGATGGAGTAGCATTGAACAAGAAGCGTCAATGGCGTGATGCAGCAATTAAGTTCGAGGAGTTAGCTGCAATACAAGCGAATTTTCTTGATAGCAATGCTCTGCTCTATGATGCATACATTGCATATGGCGAACAACTCGAACGGCAAGGTAATCTTAGTGATGCTCGACGCATCTATGCCAAAGCTGTCGCTCTCCCTATTTCAAATACATCAGTTGCGCAAGCAGCCTTAGATCGTCTCAGACCTCCACCAACACCCGTACCAGCACCTCAACCTGAAGCTAAGAGGCTTCGGTTCAGAGTAGTGAATTACAATGACGATCCTCGTTGCATCTCGGTTAAAATTAATGGTATTACTCCTGCAGGTTGGTACTTCGTGGTGGATGGAATTGGTCTAAGTGGTCGCTTTGATACTGGTGGGAATGCTCGTTTATGTGGTTTGCAAGTAGGTCAAGAAGTGACTATTACTGTTCTCGACGGCAATGGCCGAAGAGTTGCTGGCGGAGGAGGCATTCCTTCCAGAGGTAGCGCTATTATGATCGCCGATTGGCGATAGCATGAGACTAGAGAAAATTCTGGTTGTCGGCCACCGCCACAAGCAGAAGATCATCACGAATGAGATTGCTGAATGGTGAAAGACACGCACACGTCCTCATTACGCTACCGTTAGCTTATCTCTAGTTTGTTGTTGCAATGGGCCGATGACGATCCAGAGAGGGTGTGGCATCATCAATAAAGATGCCACACCCCGGATTAGGCATTGCATTTATGGGCTCTCTACGGATGGCGAACCCGGAGGCCACGAAAGTCTCGGTATTTTGGTACTTTTGCCGACCGCCCTGGCACACGGGCTCTTCATGGCGGTCATCCTGGTAGCCCTGGGCTTCAGCTATATCTCCTCGCGTGCGCAATGGCGTTCGGCGCTGGTCATTGCAACGGTTGATCCAACGCTCTACAGCCTGGCGACCATCGCGTTGATCGCCTTTGCAGCCCTGGTGATCCTCAGCATCCCGCTCATCCTGGTCTTTTTCTTGTCAGCGAGCGGGATCCCCTGGATCTTTTTGCCGGAACCAGCGGCGATGCTGCTCGCCGCTGGTTTGATCGGCATGACGCTGGCGGTCACTGCAGCGAATACGTCCAGGCACTGCGCCCCTTATAGAAGATCATCGGGATAATGGAGCGTAACAACTGTTGCGTTGGCTCGGCTTTGAATGACTCGTCCCAGATCCAACTCACTCTCGTGCAGCGCCGAATCGACGAAACAGGTCTCTTCCAACCTCAGCGATGTCAGCTTCTGTTCGTGCCTGCCGCCCCTCCCACCAGGCAAATGCCCCTGGCATGAACTACCAGAATGTGGCATCATAGCGTGAGAGATGTGCCTTTGCGCTCGGTTTGACTGCGGGAGGATGTGCCTATGACCCTGGTGAATTTGTCGACCGTTGATCCGGCGACGTTTTCCGACGAGCTTTCTTTTCTGATGGATTGTCTGCGTGAGGCGTTGCTTGACTCTGGTGAGCCGGATCTTGCTAGGGTGTTGCCCTGGATTACGCCGCCGCAGGATGATCCTCCTCGCGCCGATTTGCCGCCCGAGCGGTTGGTGCAGGCGCTTTCGATCGCGTTTCAGTTGTTGAGTATGGTTGAACAACGCGCTGCTGTACAGTATCGCCGTACGACCGAGACCCGCGCTGGTCTCGCGGCGGTGCCTGCGCTTTGGGGTGAGGCGTTGGCGCAGTTACAGGCCCACGGCCTCGATGAGGCGGCGCTGGCTGCGGCGTTGCCAACGATGCGCGTTGAGATTGTGCTGACGGCGCATCCGACTGAGGCGAAACGTGCGACGGTGCTTGAACATCACCGTGCTCTCTATCTGCTGTTGCTCAAGCGCGCTAATCCGCACTGGACCCCCTATGAGCAGCAGGCGATCCGTGACGAGGCGGTGATTCGTCTGATTGCGCTCTGGCGTACCGGCGAGATCTTTCTCGCGAAGCCGGATGTTGCTTCAGAGCGACGCAATATTATTCATTATCTGCGGACGGTTTTTCCCTCCGTTCTTCCTATGCTCGATGCACGGGTGCGCCAGGCTTGGCAAGCAGCTGGTTTCAATCCGACGCTGCTCCAGGCTCCCGAGGCCCTTCCGTCGCTCCAGTTTGGTACCTGGGTCGGTGGCGACCGTGATGGGCATCCGCTGGTGACCGCCGAGGTGACAACCGAGACACTTGCAGAGCTCCGCCGCCAGGCGCTTGGTCTGCTCCACGACCAGTTGAGCGATCTGGCGAGCTACTTGAGTCTCTCTGATCAGTTGCAGGCTGCCCCGCAGCTCTTGGTCGATCAGATGACGATCGCCGCCTCCCAATTGGGCGAACGAGGGGCGCACGCGCTTGCCCGTAATCCCAATGAGCCGTGGCGTCAGTGGATCAATCTGATGCTCGCACGCCTCCCTGATGCTCCTGCGGCGCACGTCTATCAGCGCGCCGAGGAACTGGTGCGCGACCTGCAGATCCTCGCGCAGTCCCTGGAGATGATCGGGGCAGGGAGCCTCGTGGCGCATCTGGTGACACCAGTTATCCGTAATGTTCATACCTTTGGCTTCCACCTCGCGCGGCTCGACATTCGCCAGAATAGTGCGGTTCACGACCGTGCGCTTGCGCAATTGCTCGCTGCCGCCGGTTTTGCTGATCATGATGTGACAACCTGGGATGTCGCACGTCGGATGGATCTGTTGACCCGCGAACTCGTTTCGCCACGGCCTTTTACCCGTGCGCGAGCAGGCGTCGGCACCGAAGCCGATATGATCCTCAGTAGTTATCGGGCGATCCGGATTGCCTTGCACACCTATGGCGCGGCGGGTCTGGGCGGGCTTATCGTCAGCATGACCCGCAATGTCGCTGACTTGCTCACCGTCTATCTCTTTGCGCGTGAGACCGGCTTGCTCGTTGCGACCCCGGATGGTCTTGCCTGCCCGCTGTCGGTGGTGCCCCTCTTCGAGACGATTGAAGATCTCGAGCGCAGCCCGAGCATTCTTGCAGCCTTTCTCGATCATCCAATGACCCAGCGCAGTCTGGAAGAGCAACGGCGCCAGACCGGCGCGGCGGATCTTATCCAGCAGGTGATGATTGGCTATAGTGACAGTAACAAAGATGGGGGCCTGATCGCGAGCCTGTGGGCGCTCTATCGTGCTCAGGCGGCCCTCGCTGCCGTCGGCCTGGCGCGGGGCGTGCGGATTCGCTTTTTCCACGGGCGCGGTGGCACGATCAGTCGAGGGGCCGGGCCGACGCATCGCTTCCTCAAGGCGCTACCCGCCGGATCAGTTGGTGGCGATGTGCGCATTACCGAACAGGGTGAGACGATTGCGCAAAAATATGCCAACCCCGTCACGGCAAGCTACAACCTTGAGCTGTTTCTGGCTGGTGTCACCCGTACCACAATGCGTGAGCGGTTCGGTACGGCGACAACCCATCCGCTCGAACCGGCGATGGATCGCCTAGCCGCTTGGAGTCGTGAGGCCTATACGACGCTGCTGAGTAGTGACGGATTCCTGCGCTTTTATCGTCAGGCCACGCCCGTCGATGTGTTGGAAGAGAGCCGGATTGGCTCGCGCCCGGCCCGTCGGTCTGGTCAGGCTACCCTGGCTGACTTGCGCGCGATCCCGTGGGTCTTTAGTTGGAGCCAGGCGCGCTTTTTTCTGCCTGGGTGGTATGGAGTTGGAAGCGCCCTCGAACGGTTGAAAAGTGAAGATCAAGCGGCTTTTGCGGCGCTGAGCGAACACCTGATTACCTGGGCACCCCTGCACTACATCCTCAGCAACGCAGCTACCAGCGTCGCTACCGCCGATACTGAAGTTATGGGCTGGTACAGCGATCTTGTCGAAGAGCGCGCACTACGCGAACGCTTGGAGAAGATCATTTTGACCGAGTACGACCGCACCGTCACGCTTCTGGAAGAGATCTATGGCGCACCGCTGGACCAGCGACGGCCCAACGTCCATGCCATGATCCAGGTTCGTACGCCGGGGCTACGCCTGTTGCACCGTCAGCAAGTCACGTTGCTCGGTGAGTGGCGCACCAAGCGGGCCACAGGCACTGAAGTCGACGCCACCTTGCTCACCCGGCTGTTGCTGACGGTCAACGCGATTGCGGATGGGCTCGGTTCAACCGGGTAGGTACGTAGTTTGTGAATTAAGTTTTCTGGCGTCCTCAGCCGTCCACGAATTGGGGGCACGAAGAAACGAATACCGCACCGCAACGCCCATATTCGTTTCTTCGTGATCAGTATTCGTGGTCGGCGGTGCTATCGGAAAACTCTGTTGACAGACCAGTAAGTAGCCTGTAACGTACGTTTTGTAATGATTTGGCGCAAAGGCTAATCTCTATGCGATTCATTCTTTCGTTGCTCGTGTTCGTGCTGCTGATCACGGCGTTGCCCACCCCGGGGGTACAGGCACAAGAGCCGGTGCAGCAGATGCGGGCCTTTTGGGTTGATAGTCTCAATCCCGGTTTCCATAATCATCCGCAGGTCGATGAGTTGGTGGCGAATGTGAAGCGGGCCGGGGCCAATACGATCATTGTGCAGGTGCGTCGCCACGGGGACGCCTGGTATAACAATGCCATCGAACCCCGGGCGGCCGATCCGCGCCTCGCCCCTGCCGCCGAGTTTGATCCGCTTGGCTATTTGCTGGCTCGCGCCCACGAAGAGGGGTTGCGCGTTCATGCATGGCTGGTCGTTTCGGTTGTCTGTCGTACCTCGGATCGGCTCTGGGGCCATCCGGATCATGTCTGTACTGCCCACGGCCCACGGGCGCAGGGCACGGCCCGCTGGACGACGGCGACGTATGCGGGGCAGCAGATCGGCGATTTTGATTTTGGGCATCCCGAGGCGATTATCCATACCGAGCGGGTGGTCGAACATCTGCTGCGGGCGTACCCTACGCTCGATGGCCTCCACTGGGATTATATTCGTTTTGGGGGGCAAAGCTATGGCTACAATCAGGTGAGCGTCGAGCGCTTCAACCGGGCGACGGGCCGCCCGCTCAACAGCCGGCCAGAGCCGAGTGATCCGGCGTGGAGCCAGTGGCGGCGGGATCGTGTCACCGAACTGGCGCGACGGCTCTATCTACGGGCCAAGGCGATCAAGCCATCCATCGAGGTGAGTGCAGCCACGATTACCTGGGGGAGCCTGGGCAACGATGGCAACTGGGGGCGTTCGTCGGCCTATAGCACAGTTTTTCAAGATTGGCCTGCCTGGTTGGCCGAGGGCATCATTGACGTGGCGATCCCGATGCACTATTTTGCCGAAGGCGTGCCGCGTTCACGTGAGTGGTACGATGGCTGGCTGGCTTTTGATCGCGCCAATACTGGACGGCGCACGATTGTCGCTGGGATCGGCTCGTGGCTTAATACGCCCGAGCAGAATATCAGCCAGGTTGCCCGTGCATTGACGCCTGATGAGCAAGGGCGCGTGCTCTCTGGGGTCGCCTTCTTTTCGTATGCAGGGGCCTTTGCCGGCAGCAATGACGAGTCGCGCCGGGCTTTTATGGATCAACTGCGCGCCACCGTCTTTGCCCAACCAGCCCGCGCCCCCGACTGGCCCTGGATCGTCGCCCCGACCGCCGGCCATCTGCAAGGCATGGCCGCCATTGACGGCGTGCTCACGCCCGATGCGCGGGTTACGCTCATCCACGAAGGCACCTGGCTGCGCGATCTTACCGCCAGCGCCGATGGCTGGTTTGGGGCCGTTGAATTGCCCCCAGGGAGCTACACGGTCGTCGTAACGCAGAATGATCGCCAGCAAGTCTGGCAGAATGTGATCGTACGACCCGGCTTGGTGACGAGTCTCTGAGATGATTTGACGCAAAGGCGCAAAGGCGCAAAGGGTGTTGCCGTCCACGAATTGGGGCCACGAAACAACGAATAATTGCGTCACAAAGCCTGGCTTCGTATATTCGTGAGGGTTCTTCGTGGTCGGCGGCGCTACCGGGAGATTTAGTTCCAAACTACTTATGGTTTTCAGTACATAATCCGGTATGGGTAACACGGGCGAGACCTCACAGGTCTGCAAGACCTGTGAGGTCTGACGGGTGCCCGCCCGGTTGCTCGCGGCGTCACTGGCTTGTGGGCCATGCGAAATGCGACGCTACAATTCGATCCGGTCTAACCCTTTTACCCCGATCTTCAGACCACTCCAGATCACACCCAGCGTAACGATCGCGGCAGCCGACCAGCCAGTGAGCTGGATGCCAAAGCCGGCGACGCCGCCGCCAAGCACCACACCGAGCGACCCGCTACCCGCGACGAGCAGCAGCATCAACCCGAGGTAGAGCGGGTAGAAGATCGTGCTGAGGCACCCGCTCTGCCAGGTCGCCTGTTGCTGTGGATTTTCCCAGTCGAGCCGGGGGAACGCCGCGCCGAGGCCGATGCCAAAGGCGGCGCAGCCGAGCCCTACGAGCATCAAGAGAACCCACTGCTGCACGAAGATGCCAGGCGATTGATGCCCAACCAGCGCCAGAATCAACAGAAAGGCCGTCCCGATCACCGGAAAGGGCAGGAAGGCCAGGGTCATCTTGCCAAGCAAGAGCCTGCTGGCGCTGATCGGGGCAAGTTTGAGGAGCCAGAAGGCCTTGCCCTCGCGGCTGATCCCGGTACCGGCAAGCACGCTTGAAATGCTGAGACAGATGAAAAAAGCAATGCCAGCACTGAGCAGTTGCACAAATGGGAGCGCCCACGCGACGGCGGGGGACTCAAGCGTATTTGGCGTGGTCAGCGCCTGGAACGTCCAGATCCCGGCGAGCGCAAGCGGAAAGATGAGCGCCTGTAGATTGCGCAAATCGCGAAAAAAGAGCCGCAGATCTTTGGCGAGCAGCGCCCGGGCTTCACTCGGGAGGAGCCGCGCGACCAGGGTGCGCCCCGGCAGCCAGGCGTTCCGCTCGATCGCCTTGCGCGCCCGTAGCTTGCCCCCCTGATTGGCGAGGTTGCTCCAGCCATCATAGTAGAGTCGTTCAGCCAGCACCAGACAGGCGGCAAAAACAGCCAGCGACGTGCCCAGAAAGAGCGAACCATACCCGAGCAGAGTCAGCCACTGACCTTCGCCGGACGCCACGAGCGCACGGCCTGCCCAGGTCGAGGGCAACAGCGGCATATCAAGGAGCAACAGCAGGGCAAGTGTATCGGGGCCAGCAACTGAAGCGATGAATTGTCGACTGAACTGCGACAAGAGAAAGAACGTCACCCCGATGAGCCCGCCCAGGATGCTCACCAACTCGCGGGCGCGACGGGCGGGGATGATGCGAACCACACCCATCACCAGCATCGCCCCCAACCCCGCCGGCAAAAAAGGCACCACGAGCAAGGCTACCAAGACACTGACGAGATAGAAAAACCCGTAGGCCATCCCATGCCCATAGCCAACGAGCACGGGGGCGAGCAGCACAAAGAGGATGAGATACTGCGTGAGCAAACCACCAAAAAACTTCACCACAAAGACCGCCCGCATCGGCACCGGCGCGACCAGCAACATATCAAGATCACCCGCCAAATAGAGGGAATTGAGCAGACTGGTAAAACTGGAAAAGATCAGCAGGGTCAGCGCTATGAGCATAATCATGCTCGGCACAGCCGCCAGCAACGGCGCGATCGCCGTAGGCAACCCGGGGGTCGTCTCGGCGGCCTCACGCAAAAGCGCCGCGAACTCAGGATCGCGTAAAAGGCTCACCGTAAAACGGGTGAAACTATAGAGCCCCAACATCGCCAGGCTGCCTAACACCAAGAGGAAAGCCAGGCCAATTTTGTTGCCGAGCGAGCTTCGGATGAGATTATTGCGTGTGATCTGCAAACGTGCCCGAACAAGCACGCCAATCGCATAGAACATATCATTGTGAAGGTGGTATGTGCGTGCTCGTGGCAGAGCCACGAGCACACACATACCACCTTTTCCATCCCCGCGTAAGGGGTGCGAACGCCATGGCTCTATTATACCAATTCTTCCGTTGGGTCATGGCACCGCCGTGCCCCTACCTGATCGTCAATGGCAAATAGACCCGCTGCCCGCCCGTGGTGGCAATAGCGGGCAAGGCATTGGATCCGTCATTGTCGCGGGCCTGGATGACAAGGCGATAGTCACCTTCTTCGGTGAAGCCGTCGTAGCTTACGCTGTACCGATCATTGCCCAGCGGGGTCAGGGTGACAAAGGGTACGGCTACCGTGACCAGCCCTGACTGTGGATCGGGTGGTTGGTATGAGGGTGGGAAGATCTGGGCAAAGACCTCTTCGACGCCATGATCGTCGCGTACCACCGCACTGATGGTACCATTGCTGCCCTCGGTGCGCACAAAGGTCGCTTCGACAATGAGCGGGCGGAAGTTGAGATCGTCACTCAGGGTTGCAAGCGCAAAACTCCGCTGCTGCGCTTCTTGCCCGTCGGCGGCTTCGTTCGGCACCCGATTCCCGTTATCGTCCAGCCAGGCGATCTGGTCGGGATAGGTCGCACGGGCAATCGCTTTGCCGTCAAGAAAGCTCTCGTAGAGACTGTATGAGGCGAGTGACGCAAGGAAGGTATCCGAGAAATAGGCCCCCTCGGGCGAGGCATAGGCCACGTTGTCGGCAGGCGATGAGGCGATGACCACCCGCCCGACTTTGCTGAGGCTGCCCGGGTCGAGAATGAAGCTGCCGGCGAAACAGGCTTCGATGATCAGATTGACCTTGAGTCCGGGGCGGGCTGTTTCGAGTTGATTCAGCCACTCGTTGAGTTGCTCGGGTTCGAGACGCTGCTGCCCCGCAGTCTCATCAACATAGAAACGATTTTCGTCACCATGGCCAACCATGTAGATGGTCAGGGGGCTACTCGAGACGACCCGTTCACGCGCCCAGCTGGTGATCGCGTTGCGCAGGTTCGTGAGCGTGGCCGGGGCATCGTACCCATCCAGCGTTGGATCAGTCGCCAGTACCTGAATATGATCGTCGTCATACCCGCTGGCGCGGAAGAGTTGATAGGCATTGCGTGCGACCCCGTGGATCTGCTGTTGCACATCATCATTGTCGCGCAACTTGCCAGCAACAATGATCACTGCACCTCGCGCCTCAGCGGTGGTGATCGTCGTGAGATCGCGCACCGAGAGGTCGTACGCGACCTCTGATCCGAAGATGCTTGGATCGCGGTTGATCACCTTGAGGTAGATCGTGCCTGTGATTGCAGCATCAAACGAGATGCTGACGCCGTTGCTAAAGGTGTTATTCTGCCCACCTGTTGGGTCGCTCTCGCACCGATCATACAGTTCGACCGCAAGACTGGCGGGGGAACCTGCGGGTGGGCGAGCTACCAGTAGATAGCGCCGTCCTGCTTCGGCGCTGAAGGCGACCCAGTCAACATCTTCGGTACGATGAAACGTGCGCGCCTGGGCGACGCCGTCAATGCTAATCGTTTTTGCGGTCGCACAGGTATTGTCTGGCTCAAAATTGTCGGCCCCCGCTGAAGCCTGTACCACGACGGTATAGGCATTCTCAAGCGTTGCCTGAGCGACCCCGGGCGTGATCACGGTCAATGGATAGGCCTGCGGGTCAAGTCCAGCCGGCACCGTTGCGCGCATGCGGGTCGTGCTATCGTGGATGACGGTCAGCGGCGTTTCACCAAGCCGAACCTCAGCCGCTGGCGAGAAATCCTCGCCGGCAATGACAATCTCGACGGGTTGCTGATTGGCACCCTGATCAGGTTGGACTTGCAAAATGCGCAGGTTGGGCAATTCGACGGTAAAGGCATCATCAAGCGTGACACTCTGCCCGTCGGGGTTGCGCACCTCAAGCGCGTAGACCCCGGCAGCTACCCCGGCGGGGATCACCGCTTCGATGCGCGAGGCGCTGATCGTCGTCACATTTTCCAGCGCCGTCGTGCCGAGCGTCACGGTCGCCCCAACTTGAAAATAGTTGCCCGTCAGCGCCAACGCAACTGGCACCACACTGCGCGCTGCCGTGGGCTCGACGGCACTCAACATCGGGGCCTCGTCATTGAGGCCGGGCCAGAAACCGCCGGTCAGCGTGTAGACGCCACTGCTCAGGGGTGGGCTACTGTCATATGCAACCGAACCTTGAACCGCAAACGAGCCGCTGCTACTCGTGCCGCCGCCACCACTGACCGCTACCCACGGCAAGCCAAAACCGGCCTGGGCCGCCACCATCGTGATCGTCAGCACGAGCAACAAGCCACCAATAATCACCCCGAAAAGCGATGTGCGTTGCATGAGGCTTGCCTTTCCATCGCTAGCGGGACACATCAGCAGGCGCAGGGACATCTACCGTCGTACCAGATGAAGCCGGGACCATTGGCCCTGGCTCGCCAGGCGTTGTTTGCGGCTGTACTGTCACGTCAGGATTCGCCCCTGGATAGAGGAAGGTGCCCTGTTCGGCCGGGATCTTTTCCTGCTCAACAATGATCCGGTTGTCGCGTGCCCACGGGTCATTGCGAATGCCCGTCACCTGCCACGAGACCTTGAGCCCCGCTGAACCCCCGGCAATCACAAAGTGGTTGTCAACGATCTCTTCGGCAATATGCAGATTGGGGGCCGCGCCGCCAATCGGCGTCAACTGATAGCGGTACTCGATATTGAGCGCCTCGAAATAGTCGGGCAACGTGACCTCGGCGCGTCCGTTGGCATCAAGCACGACATTGCCATTGTAGACATTCATCATATCGGGCGACTCGACAAACGAGTGACTCAAATAGCGATTGGCCGGATCGAGCGGATGATCAATCAAGAACGAGCCGCCCGACTTGCTCAAGGTGCCCACCACGGTGACACGACCCTCGAAATAGCCACCCCATCCCCCGGAACTATTGCGACCCCAGACCCCGACGCTATTGTCAGCCGAACTGACGCCACGCACACCGGTACCTGTGGAACTGCTGGCATTCACCCCATTCCCCGACGTGCTGACCGCATTCACGCCGTTGCCCGACGTGCTCCGCCCACTCAAGCCGTTCGCCGCGACACTGATGCCGACCACCCCCGAAGCGCCACTCACCGTCGACTGGTTTTCGACCCACAGCGCGGTGAACCCAACATCACCGCGCCACAATGAGCCAAGATGGGTGTGATCCGCCCGGGCTATGAGGCTCGAGCTGCCATTGCCACCAAAGTTGACACTAAAGGTGGTGCCTGCAAGCGATAACCCGGTACTAGCGCTGTAGGTTGTATTATTGTCAGCCGCCGGTGACCAGGCTGTCCCGTTCCACTTCAAGACCTGGCCGCTGGTTGGCGCAGTCTCGGCGATGGGTTGCTCACGCAAAGCATTGGTGCTTTCGCTCGTGACACTATTCTGGCTGTTGACGCTATTCTGGCTGTTGACGCTATTCTGGCTAAAGATCGCCATCGGCACGCTGGTCAGTTCCTGGCGGGGCGAAAGGATCGTAAACTCACCCGTGGAACCACCCTGGCGCACCGCAATTTCGAGAAAACGCGGGTCGCCATCAAAGACATCTCCAAAATCAAGCGCTACCACAAAGAGCCCACGGTTGACCGTGACATCCTCGCGCAAAAGACTCGCACCAACTTGCGAGCCGCCGGTGGCAGCAGTGTAGAGAATGAAGCGCAGATCGAAGCTTCCACTGGCTGGTGCTCCATCAGTCGTCAGCACACCCTGGTAGTTGAAACTGGTACTGGCGCTCAAGGTTCCCTGAGCTTCGGCTGGATAGCGCGTCGTCGCAACGAGCACAACGACGGCAAAGACCAGCACGGCCGTGAATAACATACGCATAACAGTCACCCTTTGTCACAAAGCTTAGGTCAACGACTCACCAGCGGGAGGAACACACAACGGCCGGTACACGACGTATCCGGTGCGGCAGTCACGAGGCCCGGAGTGTAATACTGGCCTTTGTTGGCGGCAACGGTGATCTTGCCCGCCTTGTCAACGATCTGAACGAGATAGCGCGAGTTGGTGTCACCCTGGAACGAGCCAACCCATTTTTGTGAGCGTGGATCGTAGGTGAGATCCATTGATTGCAGTTGGCGGGCGGCCTGGTTGATGTCTTGAATATACGACAAGACAACTCGTTCGATCCCGGCAACTTCAACAGTACCAACTTTAATTTCGACCTGAGGAGTGCCAACACGGGTAATGCCGTCAATGACGGTCGTTTCGCGTGAAAACTGCTCCTCTGAGAGGCTGTAGTAGATTTCGGCATTGACGTCGTTCAGCAGGCGCAAAGATCCCAGATCCGCATCATACTGGCCAAGTTGCGTTACCAGGCTCGACGTTTGGTTATGGCGCTGGATCGAGACTGGGACAAGCGGGAAGAGCCCACGGGCCTGGGCCAGCTCGCCAGGCTCATTATCGGGTTGATATTCGTTGAAGGGGGCCGCAATGAGCGGATCGAACGGCTCGGCTTCCTGATAGGTCGCCTCGAGCAACAAGACTCCGCGAGCCTCCAGGTTGGGGGCCGTCACGTTGCCAAAGTGCAACGGCTGCACTGGCAAGCCCGGTACCGTCTGCACCGAACCATTCAACGCATAATAGCCGCCATCGTCGGTCTCTGACAGCGCAAGATTCTCGGCGTTGCGAAAGTCAATCGCCACCGAGCCGGTCAAGACTGAGCCATTGCTCATCAGTGCGGCGCCGCCACCCGGCAGGATCGGGGTGAACCCGACCCCGGGGAATTCATTGCCCGGGCCCGAGAGCACCGCCCCGGTCTCGATTTCATACATCGGCAAGCCATAAAAGACCAGTTGCTGCATCACCTTTTCGTCATAACTGGAAAAAGACTGGCCCTGCTGAAAATAGAGGCTTTTTGCTGTCGCCAGCGCCTGGCCCATGCTCGCCCGCGTGCCTTTGAGCAGTTCTTGCGTATAGAGCCGGATCATGCGTTCCGAGAGACCGACGGCACTGCGCATACCCCAGCCATAGCCGGTATTGCCAATATAACTGGCCCCGCGACCGGCAAAGGCCTGCGGCAGATCAAGCGGGTTCGTTTCATTGGCCGGGGGCAAATTGAGTCCAGCATGACAGGCGGGCGAATAGATCAGGCCACCACGTAGATCGGCGGTGCCCTCGGCAACCTCGTTGGCGCGCAACGCATTGCCCACCGGTACCCCGTGGGCATAGTGGGTTCCGTGACCATTGAAGATTTGAATATTAAACGGCGACGTTGTGCGTGGTTGCAACGCACGCAGTTGATCGCCCGTCCAGGTATCGCCGATCAGCGTGCAATCAATGCGGGGAATGCCCAGATCGGCTCGCCAGTCGTCGCAATCGGCCGCGGCAAGATCCTGCACAAAATCGTAACCAGTGATCAAGGTATTGGTCACTGTGGTGCGCTGGCGTGCGAGAAAGGCGTCGAGCTGAGCGATGATCTCGGCAGGCGTTTCAACTAGGCGTCCGGTGGCGAGATCAGGGATGAAGAGCTCGCGCCCGTTAACCTCGGCTGGCTCGCGATCTGAAAAGTAGTCGTCGGTGAGATAGTGGTTCTCCTTGAGGGCCACTCCGGCGGGATTGTTCGTACTGACATGCGGATAGGTTCGTTCTGATGAGCGTGGGGTGGTATCGAAGATGCGCCGCATCGGAAGCGCCCGATCATCGCCAACCAGCACCAGATATGCGAGGCCACTCCGCTGTTGCTGATAGGTCAGAACAACCGCACGAATGGCGGCCGTCACCTGATTCGCTTTTTCGACATTGCCAAGATCGGCCGTCCAGGCGGCATAAGCAGCCTGAACCTGGGCATTATCGTCAAGCAAAACAAGCTCGCCGCTCACCTGCGGATGTTGCGCTAAAGCCTGAAGGCGCGTCAAAACTTCAGTGGCCTCGACGACACTATGGATCTGCCCAAAACGCGTCTCGTTGAAGAGGATCAACGTCCGCACGTCGGTCTCCCCTGGGGGTTGCGAGGGTCCCTGGGTTGGGCCAGGGGAAGGCGTCGGCGGAGGTACCGCAGTACCTTCGCGGACACGCAACGAATATTCGGTGCCGATGCCCTGGTAGCTCGGATTATACTGGCGTACCCGGACAAAATAGTTGCCTGCACGAGCCTCGGCCAGACTCACCTGCGAACTGGTACCGGGGGTAAAATCGTCATTGAGCGCGAGCAAGACCTGGTTGGCGTCGTACAACTCAACGAGCGTATCGGCTTCGGCACCGAGCGCAATCGCATCGACCAGATAATTTTTGCCTTCGTCAGCGACAAAGGCGATCCAGTCTTCATCACCTGCCGGGCAGAAGTTGCGGTTGGTTGCTGCGCTTCCAACAACAACGACCCGCGCACTATCACGGCTATTATCATCCTCAAAGACATCGGGCTGACAAATGCGTTGTGTCACCTTGAGATCGTAGTTGGTCAGATCACCCGCAACAGTTGGCGAGAAATCCTTGATCTGCAACAGATAGCTGCCATTCACGGGCGGTTCAAAGCTCAGGCGCGAGGCTTTGCCGGTGCCGCCATCATCATCACACGCGATCTGTTCACCAGTGCTGGTATGCAGACACATCACGGTATCAGCCGCTTCACCCAGATTCAGCGTCTCGATGGTATAGGTCGTTCCCGCATTGGCCGTAAAACTGATCCAATCCAGATCGCCTTCAGGGCAGACATTGCGCGTCTGGGTGGTTCCATCAGCCGCAATTGAACCGGCCTGTTCAAGCGTATCGTCATCTTCAAAGCTATCCGGCGTACACCCCGAGGCACTCAGACGCTCGGCGCGCAGGGTATATTCAGTGCCACTACCAGCAACCTCAGGCTCAACCTGGGCCGCTTTGAGATAGACATGGCCGGTTTCTGCCGCAATAAACTCGATGGTAGCCCCGCTTGCCGCACTCGTTGCCGCCTCAAGCGTACGATAGAGTTCAAGGATCGCGTTCGCTCGTGGCCCGACGTTCGTCGCAACCACACGATAACTGGCCCCCGCCTCAACCGCCAGGCGTACCCAGTCGTGATCGGCAGGCTTGCAAAAGCTGTGAGTTTGCACGGTCGCAAGCGGCAAATCGCCAGCGGTAGCGGCACTATTATTTGGCTCGAAATAATTCGGGCAGGCGCTATCGTTCGTTACCTGAAGCGTGTAAGGATGATCAGGCCCAGCGTCGGTCTTGTTATTAAGAACCCGCAAAAAGATCGGGCCATCGGCAGGGGCAGTGAATTCGGTAATGACTTTATTGCTAAAACTCGGTGCCCCTGTACAGGTACTGTAGAGTTCAATAATTGGATCAGCATCAACGCCGGTCGGACTCGCTTCGACCGCATAGGTGACACCACCGACCGCATTGAACGTCACCCAATCAACATCACGTTCACGCCCCGAATTCGGAAAGAAATTGCGACTCTGTGGCGTCCCATCGGTTAGAATGGGTTTCGCCTGAACACACGTATCATCATCTTCAAAGGTATCAACCCCAGTAGCAACCTGTGGAAAGAGATTATTTGCTTCATTTAACTCGGTAATGAAATTTTCCCATGGCGGATCAACCCAGGCATAGACCGTCGGCGGTGTGCGCGTAAATTGCTGGTCAAACCGGGTAAAGCTAAACGTCCCCCCGGGGGGCAACGTCAGCGCATAGCCAGCAAAGGTCGTATACTCAGTCTGCTCAGTTGGCGGTTCATCGGTCGGTTCAACATAGAGATAGATAGTGAAGCGGCCCGACGTTGCGGCGGTGCCCTGATTTTTGACCACCACCTCAATATCGGCAGTACCTCCCTCGCCAGGGTCGGATGGCGTCAGATTAAGCGCCGTAATCACCAGATCCGGCAACGTCGTATCCGCCACACCGTGCGATACAGCGATGGGCGTCCCGATAGGGGCAGGAGAGAGGGGCGCTCGTATACCTGAGGCTAGCGCAAAGGCTTGAGTCCCGCTACGACTCGATGCCGCCCCAAGTGCGGTTCCCAGGCTTACCAGCAGGCCGATCAAGCCCACCATCGTGATCCCAAGCGCATACGAGGTCATCCGTGTCATGATGCTGCTTCTCCTGCG
This sequence comes from Candidatus Chloroploca sp. Khr17, assembly GCF_004138165.1. Classification (GTDB taxonomy): domain Bacteria; phylum Chloroflexota; class Chloroflexia; order Chloroflexales; family Chloroflexaceae; genus Chloroploca. Next base: position 54,203 of record NZ_RYFF01000020.1, on the reverse strand, counting down.
CTATCCCAGCAGGGCGTGGGGGCCGTAGGCCCCCACCTCCCTAGCCGAAGGCTGAACGTGAGACAAGGGGGCCTATGGCCCCCTTGTCTCACGGATTATTATAGACCCCAGCAAACCAGACATCGGCACTTGTCCAGCCGTTATTGTTGCCATACCAGCCGTTGTTGACATAGAAGCTACGCTGATAGCTCGTATTGCAGATAAAGAGGAAGCATGAGCGCTTGCGGCGCTGGGCGTAGCCATAGGCGACCGGGTAATGTTGCAACCAGCCGGTCCCAACCACGGCTGGCGCACGCCGATTGATGATCTGATCACGGGCAAGGTTGCGGTTGCGGTCACATGCCCCAAACCAGCAGAGCCCCGTCGGATCATAGCGCGTATTCATGCGCCACGAGGTGCTTGCCCGTGGCCGCACATACTTGGACGCATCAATCATCCGCCACGGCCAGGTCGCCCCACTGCCGGCAATACAGAAGGTGCCTATCTGCCCACGGATCTCGCTCGTCATATTGCGCACACCGGTATCCTGGCTCAACGGTGCAACAGCATTGCTGCCGAGGCCACCATTTTCGCGGTAGAGCCCCCAGTGATTGCGCCAGAGCGGGTGATTCTCGGCTGCCCGTCGGTCAACCCAAGCAAAGAGGATCGACCAGGCCGTGGCACCACAGCCGCTGGCACAACCGCCGGTAGTAAACTGGCCGTAGCGAATGCCGCCAGCATTGCCGTCGGCCCACCAGTATTGCCACGGGCCCCATCCGTTGAGCTCTGCCCCGGTCTGGCTCAGCGCAACTTCAGCGGTACCAGCACCACCCTGCGTGACGACCGGCAAATAGACGACATTGCTTCCCGTCAGACCAAGGGCCTGACTGTTGGCAATCGCATACTTGACTGTCTCGGAAAGACCGCTTCCATAAGTAATTTCAACATTGACCGGCAGCAGCGTTGCGGGATCGGTGGGCTCATCAAGCACCACCAGCCGAACACCGCGCAACTGCGTCTCTTCGGTCAGTTGCTCCTGCTGGAGATACTGCGCTGTGGTACCGTCGCCCGTCACATTGATCGCGGTAATCGGCTGATTCGGCAAACCAAAGACCTCACGGAGATCCCCACGAATCAACGTCTCGCCGTTGGTGCGCAGGTTCTGATCCAGTTTCCAGGTCTCTTCGACCCGTTGCGTCTGGGCGGCAAGCAACGGTGCGTAGGCGGTCTCATACTCCTTCTTCAACGCTTCCCATGAAGGCCACTCTTCCTGTTCGCTCAGCGGCAATTCTTCGGGGCCTTCACGCTCCACATTGCCCTCCGAGTCGACGCCTTCGGTCACCAGTTCGGCTTCTTCCTGCGGCAGATCGCTCAGACCCGGAATGCGTTGCGGCAGATCGCCAAGGTTCACGACATCATCGACCACGGCGCTGATCCCCACCGGCGTGATCGCTTCATACTCCGAGGCATACGAGAGCGCATCGAGCTTGTAAAACTCGGTCAGTCTCGCCCCGAGCGGCGCAATTTCGGCCAACTCCTGGGTCGGCGACATGCCCGAGACATCCCAGTGCGCTACCGGATAATCATGCTCGCCGGCGGCAAGCTGAATAAACCCAGCCGGATCATAGCCATTTGGCCCTGGTTTTTCAACACTAAATTCGTAATAGGCTGGAGTTTGCAGATCAGGGCGATAGATGATGCGCACATCGCGGCTCAGGCGAGCCTCGACCCATTCCGGGGCAAGGTCGCTGCCGCGCAACTCTTCGAGAAACTCAATCGCCCGGCGTTGCACCGCCTCGGGCACCTCTTGACTCTGGGCGAGGTTCGGGCGATGCGGCGCGGCGGGGGCCAGACTGACGGCAAAACTCGCCTCACTCGCCACAGCACGCCCGTTGCGCTCGGCAAGCAAAAAGAGTGGTCCATCACGCAGCGCGGTAAACTCAAGCGTGCCATTCGATAATGCAAACGATGCGCCACCACGGCTACAATGGTCATAGAGACTCAGTTGCAGCGCGGCAGCCTCACTCACCTCGAGCCGATAGCGCTGATCCTGTTCGACCATCAAACGAACCCAGGCTGCCCCTGAGGCCGTCTGGGCGAAAGACTGCGCCAACTCGGTACCCGCTTCGACCACGGGAACCTGGGCACAACTGGCGAGACTCGCCTGACGTGACGCTGCAGCCAAGAGCGAGGGCAAGGCCAACGCGCCCCCAAGCAGCACCACAAGCAGCCATAACCCGATCAAACGACCCGACGTGCGACCAGAGAACCGACGGGGTTGCTCCCTTCCCATGCTGACCCATTCCTTTGCGCTGTACTCATCAGGGCCTTGCTGCTGGCGTTTGGGGCAACTGCAAGCCCTGTCAAGGGGGCACCTGGGCAACGGAGGGGGAGTGGCAGAAGGCGCGGCAGTTGCACCTCAACCAGGGAGGCTCGCTGAGCATAAGAGTGTCCAAAACACGAACAAGGAGCGATCTGGAAGCAATGTTTTGCTGGGATTGAGTCTATGATAGCCCATCGCCGCTCAGTTTGTGGAGGGAGCAAACAGGGAAGTTTGGCGGATCATTGGAGGAGCAAAACCGGAAGATCGAGCGCAACAAACTGGCAGCCGTGCCCGCGGAGAATCTGGATACAGCCCTGGTCTTCGCCCAGCGCCTCGCGCAGACTGCGCAACGCGGTACGCAGACTCTCAAGGCTCGCTGCATCGTAACGCCCCCAGAGCGCCGCGGTCAATTCTTCACGTGAGACGATGCGCTGGCGATGCTCGACCAGATAGCTCAAGAGCTCAAACTGCTGCGGCGGCAAGGGCAATGGCTCACCGCGCAACAGGGCTGTCTTGAGTGACGGCACAAGCGTCACCGGTGGCACTTGGATCACGCCGGGAACCTCTTGTTCCGCGACAAAACGACGAAAGGCTACCGAGAGCAGCGTTGGTTGCCCATCGGCCCCCTGCATCACAAGACCACAGGCTTCGAGGCGACGCACCGCAGCTGGATAGGTCGGGGCGAGCAGCGCAAAGAGGGCCAGCATCTGTTTACTCTCAAGGTTCAACCGATGCCACATGGCACTCCATTGTGCGGCGGCTTCGCTCAGAAAGGCACGCTCGAGCATCTGCACATCACAAGAATGCTGGAGCTCATCGGTCTTCAGCAAATCGATCGCATGGTAACCGGCGATCTGGAGCAAGAGAGGATGGCAGCCGGCCAGTTCAAGCAACTGTTCGATCAACGGTTCATCAAAGGCAAAACCACTTCGCGCTGACAACTCTTGCAACAGCAGACGACTCGCTTCAACCGAGAGTAACCCCAGGTGAATAACTGCAAAGTCGTTGAGCAACGCGACGTTCCACGCCTCAAGATGCACATGGTCGAGTTCAAGCAAGGGGCACGACGAAGCAAGCACATAGACGACCCTCTGCGTTGTAGCTAGTGCCCGCAGACTCGTGTAGAAAGCATGATCAAGCTGCGTATTCGCAAGCAAACTCTCAAACTCGTCGAGCAAAAAAATCAACGCATAGCCGTTGGAGCTGGCGTACTCAATGGCTGCTTCGAACTGGGCAAACGCTACGCCTTCGCTGCCATCCGCACGGCACCCCGCTGAAGCAGCCTCCGATCCTTCGCCGATCGCGGCAAGTAGCCGCCCATAGATCATCTCAGGGCTAGCCTGAATGAGACTCTGGCAGTCGAGGTAGACACAATGGAGCCTGCTGACCTCATGCCCGATCTGCGCATATAACGCTGGATCACCAAGCTGAAGTAGCAGCGAGGTCTTGCCAATGCGTCGCGGGCCAATCAGCGCCACACTCTGTCCAGAGGTAATGAAGGCGAGCGCACGCTCGAGCAGCGGCTCGCGCCCATAGAGGTAGCGCCGATCACGGATCGGGCCACGATAAAAGAAATGATTTTGCATCACCTACCCCGCTACAGCACGATGTCACGCGCAAGTAACTCCTCTTCGGTCTCGCGGCGCTGGATCAGCCGAACTGTTCCAGCATCGAGCAAGAGCACGGCGGGGCGTGGAACAAGATTGTAGTTGCTCGCCATGCTCAACGTATACGCACCTGCGGTAGCAATCGCTACGATGTCGCCAGGTGCGCCGGATGGCAGGGCTATCTCACGCAACAGAATATCACCAGATTCGCAGTACCGGCCTGCGACCGCCACGACCGTATCCGCTGGCTCGTCGGCACGATTGGCCAGCAGCGCACTATACTGCGCCCCATAGAGCGCCGGGCGTAAATTGTCGGCCATACCGCCGTCAACGTGCAGGTAGAGCAGCCGTCCATCGGGCGCATATTTGCGTCCGATGACTCGATAGAGCGCAACGCCCGCCCGCGCAATAATGGAACGCCCCGGCTCGATCGTCAACCTGGGTAGGGGGAAGTTCGCCCGCGTACACGCATCTGTCAGGGTCGCGGCAAGCATCGTCGCGTAGCCACAAAGGTCCGTCGGCGGTTGCTCGGTCGTATACGGAACCCCCAGGCCACCACCGGGGCTCAACTCGGTCACAGTATACCCATACTGATCACGCACCTGTACCGCCGCTTCGACCAGAACCTGCACCGTCGCCTGCAACTGATCAAGCCGAAAGAGCTGCGAGCCAATATGGGCATGCAGACCAAGCAAATGCAGTCCAGGGGCCGCCAGGATGCGCCTAACGGCGGTGTCAAGCGCCTCACGTGGTAAACCGAATTTGGCGTCACTGCTACCGGTCGCAATATGGGCATGCGTCTGGGCGGCAATATCGGGGGCGAGGCGCAGCAACACCCCTTGCGGTTCTTCGCACTGCCTGGTCAACGCCTCGAGCAAGCCAAGCTCATCGAGATTATCAACGACGATCGCCCCGACGCCCCATGTCATCGCACGCACCAATTCGGCTTCACTTTTCGCATTGCCATGCAGATGCACGTGCCCCATCGGCACCCCGGCTCGCTGGGCCACGCACAACTCAGCCGCCGAGACCACATCCAAGCCGAGGCCCTCCTCGGCAACAATCTGGGCCAGCGCCGTATTGAGCAACGCCTTGCTTGCATAGTGGACGCGATGCTGCGCCGGGTAGGCTTCGGCAAACGCCGCCCGATAGGTGCGCATCGCGCCGCGCAGCGTCACCTCATCAAAGACATAGAGCGGCGTCCCATACTGTTCAGCCAGCGCAACCAGATCGCATCCCCCAACCGCGAGCCGCCCATCACCCACCGCAACCGTCTCGGGCCACACGTACATCAGTGTTGCTCCTCAATAGGCCGATCGCTTCGACTACCCTGTGCGTCGTGCGCGGTGCCAGCTTGCTGGCACCGCGCACGACGCACAAACGGATTATCCCTCAAGCAGCAAGGCTTCAGGATCTTCCATCAATTCTTTGAGTCGCACGAGGAAGCGCACCGCCGTACTCCCATCAATCAGACGATGGTCATAACTAAGTGCCAGGTACATCATCGGGCGGATCACAATCTGACCCTCGCGCACAATCGGGCGCTCTTCGATTTTGTGGAGACCGAGAATGCCAACTTGCGGCGCATTGAGAATAGGCGTGGACATCAGTGAGCCATAGACGCCACCATTGGTAATGGTGAACGTGCCCCCCATCAATTCAGCGAGACTCAGCGTACCATTGCGAGCTTTGCCCGCCAGCACGCCAATCTCTTGCTCGATCTGCGCAAAGCTCTTGCGGTCAGCATCGCGCACCACCGGCACCACCAGGCCCTCTTCAACGCCAACCGCCATCCCGATATCGTAGTAGTACTTAATCACCACCTCTTCGCCCTGAATTTCGGCATTGACTGTCGGAAAGGCCTTGAGTGCCCCGACTACGGCTTTGGTAAAGAACGACATAAACCCGAGGTTGACCCCGTGGCGCTCTTTGAAGCCATCCTTATGGCGCTTGCGCAACTCCATCACGCTGCTCATATCAACCTCATTAAAGGTTGTGAGCATCGCAGCGGTCTGCTGCGCTTCGACCAGGCGACGGGCAATCGTCTGGCGGCGCCGGGTCAGGCGTTGCCGTTCCTCACGGCGACCATCGCCCCCCGACGCGACCACTGGGGCTGGCGTTGGTGCATACTCGATAGGGGTCGGGGCCGGGGCAGCAATGGGAGGAACAGGTGCTACCGGTGCCGCTCGTGGGGGGGCAACTGGTTGGGGGCGCGCAGGTGCCACAGGTACCGCAATGGTACTGGTCGCAGGCGCCTCCACGCTCCGCAGGACATCCTCTTTCGTAATGCGCCCATCAGGACCAGTTCCGCTGAGCGTACGCAGGTCAATGCCATGCTGCGCGGCCACTTTCTGGGCCGTTGGGGTAGCGACAACCCCACCGGGCATACTCACCGCTTCTTCTTGCGTGGCGTGCGCACCATTCTCGCTATGGGGCGCGATAGCGGCAGGCGGCGGGGGCACGATCGTCGTGGCAGCACCGGGGATAATCGTCGTCAGGACATCGCCAATGCCGACCGTCGCCCCCTCTTGCACCAGCAGCGCCCCGATCACCCCGGCATGATCAGCCGCAACTTCAAGATTCACCTTATCGGTTTCAAGTTCAACGACTGGCTCACCAGCGGCAACCGCTTCACCCGCTTGCTTCAACCAGCGTGCCACAATCGCTTCCACAATCGACTCACCAAGCGCTGGAACTTTGATCTCATATGCCATATGCTTGCTCCGCAAAGTCACTCACAAAACACCCTATTTGAAGCGTAACTGTTCACCCTTCGCCTGGGAGCGCGGGCGACTTGCCCGCAAGCACTTGCGGGCGAGCCGCCCGCGCTCCCGGGGGCTAAACTGTCCACACCGGTGAGTAGTTTAGCTTGGAGACGGCTTACCTTATCGTACTGACCACAACCCCGGCGACAGCTTCACGCAAGATACGCTGCTGCTCGCGGGCATGGAGACTATGCATACCCTCGGCGGTTGAAGCCGACTCACCTCTGCCGACATAACGGAACGTCAGGTCAGGGTCGAGGATCGCCTGCAACCGTGGGGCGATATACGACCATGCGCCCATATTTTGTGGCTCTTCCTGCATCCAGATCACCTCGAGCAGATTGGGATAGCGTTCAAGCGTCGTCCGCAGATCGTGCTCGGGGAACGGATAGAGCATCTCGACGCGCACAAGATCAACGCTGCCCCCGGCCCGTTCGAGTTCGCCCGAGGCCAACATGTCAATTGCGACCTTGCCACTACAGAGAATGAGCCTGGTCACATCTTCGGGAGGAGGCGCATCGGCCCCGCGATCGAGCACCGGCTTGAAAGGGCCAGCCGTCAGGTCGCTAAGTGACGAATTCGAGCGCGGATTGCGCAACAGGCTCTTGGGCGTCATCACAATCAGCGGGCGCGGATGCAGCGCCAGCGCCGACGCCTGGTAGCGCAACAAGTGGAAATACTGCGCCGCCGTGGTCGGATTCGCCACCCGGATATTATCCGTGGCGGCGAGTTGCAAAAAGCGTTCGAGACGTGCCGACGAATGCTCGGGGCCCTGACCCTCGTAGCCATGCGGCAACAAGAGCACCAGAGCAGGATCAACGGCCCACTTCGAGCGCCCGGCGACAATGAACTGATCAATGATCACCTGCGCCCCATTGGCAAAATCGCCAAACTGCGCCTCCCACAGCACCATCGTACCGGGGGCATGGGTGCTATAGCCATACTCAAAGGCAAGCACCGCCGCCTCTGAGAGCGGACTATTGTAGAGCGCGAACGCAGCGCGGGCCTGGGGCATATGGTGCAACGGAACAAAGCGTTCGCCTGTCAGCGAATCGTGCAGCACCAGATGGCGCTGACTAAAAGTACCACGCTCACTATCCTGTCCAGTCATACGGATCGGCGTACCATCGGCCAGAATCGCCGCAAAAGCGAGCGCCTCGGCATGCGCCCACTCAATCCCAGCGTGGTCATGGATCGTCTGACGCCGCCGCTGCAACATCCGTTCAAGCTTGGGGTGCGCAATAAACTCTTCGGGGCGATCGAGCAACGCCTCATTCAACTCAAGCAACTTCTGCGCCGAGATCGGCTTGGCAAAGATCGTTTCACGCAAGGGGTTGGCGAGAGGGGCAGGCGGCAACTCCTCGGTCGGTGGCAGGCTGGCCGCGAGGCGCTGACGCTCACGCACCGTATCAAATGCTTGTTGCAGCCGCTGCATCACGGCCTCGACGCGGGCCTGGGCCTCTTCGTGGGTAATCACACCACGGCGCTCTAACTCACGGGCCCAGATCTCACGTACTGTCGGGTGATTGCGGATCTTCTCATACATCCGGGGCTGAGTAAATTCCGGCTCATCACCCTCGTTGTGGCCCCAACGCCGGTAGCCGACCAGGTCAATCAAGATATCCTTCTGGAACTTATCGCGGTACGCCCAGGCCATCCGAGCGACCGAAATGCACGCCTCGGGGTCATCCGCATTGACATGCACGACCGGCATCTCGAAGCCGCGGGCAAGATCAGAAGCATAGAGCGTTGAGCGTGATTCTTGATAATCGGTGGTAAAACCGATCTGATTATTTAAAATAATATGGATTGTTCCGCCAACGTGATAGCCTTCCAGCCGCGACATATTGAGGGTCTCGGCGACGATCCCCTGCCCGGGGAAGGCCGCATCGCCGTGAATCAGGATGGCGAGTGACTCCTTCTCGTCCTCCTCGGGATAGCCAGGGCGCGTACGTTTCTCTTGGGCAGCGCGGGCACGCCCGACAATCACCGGATTCACATACTCCAGGTGGCTCGGATTGGGCGCGAGGGTAATCGGCATCTCAGAGACACCACTCTCACGATAGGCCTTGCGTGCGCCAAGGTGATACTTGACATCACCCGTCCAGCCCAGATAGGTATCTTTTGTATAATCTGGCGTATGAAATTCACTCAGAATTGACGAATATGGTTTGCCAAGAATATGGGCAAGCACATTGATCCGGCCACGGTGAGCCATGCCGATCACGACCTCACGGGTACCACCAGCAGCGGCATTGCGAATAATCGCATCAATCACGGGCACCAGCATATCGGTGCCCTCGATCGAAAACCGCTTTTGGCCGGGGAAGGTTTTATGCAAAAAGCGCTCGAAGGTCTCGACCTCAGTCAGGCGGTCGAGCAACTCACGCTGGCGGTCGGTATCGAGATCAAAGCCAAAGCGACCACTCTCAGCCGACTCACGGATCCAGTTCCGTTCTTCCCAGTTCTGGATCTGATCGGTCTCATAGCCAATCGCCCCCGAATAGATTTGGCGCAAACGCTCGACCCCTTCGGCGGCATTGCGGACATGGGTCGCCACAGGCCCGCGGATAATATGGGCGGGCAACATCGCGAGGTCAGCCTGGGTCACCCCATGCGAGATCAATTCCAACCCCGGATCGCCGGGCGGGTCACTCCCCAACGGATCGATGCGGGCCGCCACGTGACCCAATTCACGCAAATAGCGGATCAGGCGTGCCGCGCCAACAATGCGCGTCACATCAAGCCCGGCCCCGTGCTCGCTATCGCGCACCTCGGCCCCGGGAGGCGTCCACGCCGCAAAAAAGTCGCGGGTTGCCGCATCAACCGACGCAGGATCGGCCTGATAGCGTTCGTACAACTCCATCAAGTAGCCCGCATTGGGGCCATGAAACTGCAGCCATTCGCTCATACGCTTCTCTGTTTCTCACGTTCCACCGCTGTTCCGCTCATCTGGCCGGCCCGTATGCTGATCATTGGCGCGTTTCGGTGGATCTTTCTTGCACAATTCTTGCTGGCTCGTATTGTACCATGAGCCTATAATGAATGGGTGGAGACGAGGAGCTACGCCCCTCGTCTCCACCCATTCATTATGGATCTAACGCAGCGCCCATCTTTCACCGGAGCGTAAGCGGCAGATAGACCGCATGCACTGCATTCGGGATACCTTGTGCCGGTACCCGGAGCATGGGCAGGAAGATTGCATTCTCTGCACCTTTTGGATCAAGGTTACCCGGCACTTCATTGGCGAGCAGTGGCCCCACCGATAGCTCGTAGAGGCCAGTGGTTGCGGCGGCGTTGTGATGCTTGACCGCAATATAGACCGTTGTCCCTGCACTATTCGGCAGGCTGACACTGATCATGTCACCCGTGGCATCGGCGAGCGAGCGGTCGATTGACCAGGTCTCATCGGTGTCAAAGGCGGTCAGAACCGGATCCATGCCCAAGGCCAGTTGCGCGATGCGCAGTACCAGCGCGTCGCTGTAATCAGCCGGTACGTCAACCTTGAAGATGTCAACGTCGCCGGCACGATCAATGCGCCCATCAAACGGGGTGTTATCGGGCGACACCTGCGTTGCCGCGAACATATCATCCGCGTGATCGTCAGGTTGCCATCCCGTCACAAAGACCTTCGTGGTGGCGTACCGCTGGAAGTTGCCTTCGACCGGGTAGGTCTGAGCTTCCCGGACGGAGCCATCGGGCGCCGTGGATGGGGCAACCGCCTCTTCGGTAAAGACGGCTTGCCCGTTGTCGTTATCGAAAAAGGCCGCAATGGAATAGGCACCGTCACCCCGGTAATCAATCAGTGCACTGTAGTGCCCATCATTCGCCAGGAAGTCGGGGGCCACGCCATCATCGGTAAAGACCACCGGCACGGTCGTGCCGTCAGGCAGCGTGATTTCGCCACGGATACCACCACCAGTGATCGGGAAGTCTTGGGCAACCATCGCATCGATCAAGAGCGCCTCAGGGGCGGCGATTGTCTTGCCCGTCAGCGAACGAACGTGGGCAAAGAACGTGCCTTCATCGGCTTGCGGCGCACCGTCAGCCCAGAAGGCGACACGGCTGCGGGCACTCGTTGTGGTCACCCGCACTGTCCAGGTACCAAGGGCGGGATTAGTGATGCGCGTGCTGGCCAGCGTAAACTGACCACCAAAACCATCATCAACACCAGAGGTTGCAAAGATGGCTCCACTCGCAGTGCCATCAGGTCGCGTGAGCGTGAGCGTAGCCTCAGCGGGCAGGCCACTGAAGATCACATCGAGATCAAGGGTGCCAAGGCTGGCATCAACATAGAAGGTCGCCTCATACGGCGTGCCATTCGTCATCTCACCCGAGCCGGTGGCGATGCCTACGTCAACGACGGGTGATACACGATGGGTCACGTCACGCAAGCCCATCTGCAGGGCGGTCGTATCGGCGACACTAAAGTAGTCGCCGCCAGTTGCCGTCGCGATCTGGAAGAGTTCTGCCGCAAGTTGCGGATCGCGTCCCAGATCAAAGGTCTCTAGCGTAACGGCGGCATCTTGATACGCGCCAACCTGCGCAAAAGGATGGCTTGCGCCCGTATACATCCCGGCGCTAAAGAGATAGACCGCACGCACCGCGTTGTCGGGAATACCGGCAGCACCCTCAACCCCCAGCGCGGCTTCCAACGCTTCGCCGGTCAACACGGCAGCGCTATTGCTCAGCATCAGACCATCAAGCGTTGCCTTGAGCGCGGTACGGCTCGCCTCGCTGTCGAGCAGCACCGGCTGCTGCACAACCGTCACCGTATCGGCATAGGTCAGCAGGCCGATCATCGTCGTGTCAGCCGCCTGGTCAACCAGATTCTTCAGATTCGCCTTGATCGAAGCCAGTTGCGCCTCGCTCATCTGCGTCGAGGTGTCCACCACAAACTGCAGTGCCATTTCAGCATTGGCTTGCTGCAGGCGCGGGCTCCCTGACTGGCCAACCCAGACGAAATTCAATGCGTTGCGTGCATTGGCCTGGGCAGTGGGACTGGTCAGATCGATCCGTGGCGCCTGCCCTAATGCCGGCGCAACCGCCGCCAGTTCAGGATGGAAGAGGCGCACCGGTGCCGTCATCCGTGTACCATTGCGTGGATCCTGGTACAAGGGGCGGGCAAGGGTTTGCCAGGCACTGGCAGCATAGACCCGGTGCTGCGCCGTATTGCCGGTATTGTTGCGTAGAGTCGAGAAGTTGAGCCAGTTGAGATTGCCGTCCACAGCATACCACTGACTATTCATTACTGAGTTATTCACCGGGGTATCAGTCAAGCGCGGAAAACCAATCCAGGCTGTCGACGGGCTGCTGCCCCGATATTCATCGTAGACCGAGTAGAAGTAGTGGCCCATTTCATGACCAAGGACATAGCCACCTTGACGATAGCCAACCTCACTGTTCATGAAATTGGCCGCATGGAACGTATCACAGTGCTGAATGCGCAACCCTGGCGTGCCATAGCCTGAAAGATGGGCGTTGGGCCAGCAATTCGCGACCCAGACAATATCCGCCTGATTGGCAAAGGCACCACCCGTATAGATCGTCACCCGACGAAGTTTATTCGCCCCGTTGGACATCTCGTAGATGCTATCGGCAAAGTAGCGCACGTTCGCTTCGATCGCCTGGCGGCGAGCCTGTGCCGTCGCACTATTCGCGTAATACGAAATTGTTATGTCAATCATTCGTACATTGCGATTGCCACTGGTGAGCGAAACAAGATTGCTATAAGCCGAGACGCCGACCGCGTTGCGTGAACGAACACGGTAGCGATAGAGCGTTTCCGAGGCAACCGTCGTATCAATAAAGCTCGTGACGCCGTGATCAAGTTCGGCAATCTTCTGGAAACTGCCACTGCTGCCGAGCGCCCGTTCCAGTTCAAAGGTCTGGCTCCCACGGCCATCCCAGGTGAGACTTATGTCACCTGAAGTCAGGAGGGAACCACGCAAATTGGTCGGCGCGACAGGTGGGCTCATCGCCAGCAACTGCACATCGTCAACCTGCCAGTACGAATTATTGTACGCATGAGTGGAGTAGCTGAAGCGCACCATCGCTACGCTCTTGCCGGCCAGCCGTGAAGAGAGATCGAGCGTGACGGGACCCCAAAACAACCCGGTTCGTCGCCAGACATTGACCCAGGTTTCTCCGCCATCGGTACTGACATCAACCCCAGCGGTCGCCCGTCGATAAGCCCAGAAAAAAGTCTTGAATTGCAAGACAACACTGGGTTGATCGCTCAGGTTGAGGGAAGGCGAGACAAGTGAGGCATCCACCGACGCACCACCAGCGCGGTTGCTATCGACACCCGCAAAATTGCCTGTCCCCCCGGTCCAATTCAAGCGTCCACCCGGATTATTGAACGACCAGGTCGCCCCCGAGGATGGCGCGACTGTCCAGCCATTAGGCAGCGTGGTGGCCGTAAAAGTCTCATTGAGCGTCGTCGGGCGATCACACGAGGCGGTCGTCGCGGTTACGGGTGCGCTTGGCTGTGACAGGCCGGCCACATTGCGCGCCAGCAGGCGATAGCGATAAGGGAGGCCACAGACCAAGCCCTGCGTATCGGTGAACCGTGTCTGGGAACCAAAAACCTCAGCGATCGTCGCCCAGTTCGTGCCATCAGGCGAACGCTCGATGACATAGCGGCTTACATTGGGCGCGGCATTCCAGTTCAACTGAATCTCGCTACCCTTGAGCGTCGCCTGCAAGCCATCGGGTGGATTGGGGAGATTAACCATAACAATGGCAACATTATCAATGGCCCAGTACCAGTCCCAGGTGGCATTATAGTAGCGGAAGCGTACCTTGACCTTGGTTTGATTGAGCGCACTGGCGGGCAGGGTGACCTTGACTTGCCCATGCACCGTCCTCGTCGTACGCCAGATCGTCGTCCAGGTTTGCCCACCATCAATGCTCAGATCGACATCGCCGGTCGACTGATCATAGGCACGAAAGGTGGTATTGAACTGGAGACGGGCCGCAGCAACGCCCTCGAGGCTGAACGTTGGCGTGCGTAACTGCGTATCCATCGTTTTGCCACGACCAGCATGGTCGCTATCAGCAATGGCAAAATTACCCGTGCCACCAGTCACATTCCGGCGTGCTCCGGGGTTATCAAAGCGCCATCCATGGCTATCATTGGGCAAGGGATAGGGGTCATCAATCGGATAGGGGGCATCAGTGCGGACATTGACGACAGTCCAGCCAGAAGGAAGACTGGTACCATCAAACGTCTCGGGGGCCGTAGGGAAGCCCGGCGCGGCTCTGGCAAAGGGCGCAAAGCCAACAAGCACAAGACCAACAACAAGCAGACCCAAAAAGATCAATGAACGTGGTGAAAGAGAAGGGCGCGACGAGGCTTGCATGATATTCACCTTGTTTGTGGCCGTGGTATCTGCCCAGAAACAGGTATCACTGACCTCACATCAGCGAGAAAGATATATAAATGCATGTGAGTGTGTTACAACCAACTGGATTTGAGTGCGTTGTGTCTCCTTTCATCACCTGATGAGCCATCATATCTTTATTATAGTTCTCGTGTCAATGATAGCTCACATCGTACGCAGGGCGATTGCATCTTCCGTGTATGCACCCCGCCAGGGCACCCGCCAGGGCACCCGCCAGGGCACCCGCCAGGGCACCCCGCCAAGGCACCCGCCAGGGCACCCGCCAAGGCACCCGCCAAGGCACCCGCCAAGGCACCCGCCAGGGCACCCGCCAGGGGTGCCCCTACACCGGGCCCGCCCCCCGGCCCTGTAGGGGCACCCCTGGCGGGTGCCCCACCCCGGTACGGGTACCCCTTGCGGGTGCCCCGTTGTATCCGGTTTCGTATAATGCCGTTGCCCTCGTACGTACGGAGGCCAGTTACCCTGGCCTCCGTACGCACGGCATCCAAACGCACTCTTACCGCAAGCTCAACGGCAAGTACACCCGATAGACCTCGGCTTCGATTGGCGGTACATCGCCTACCAGCGCATCCGGCTGCGCATTCACTGGCAACAACGGTGCTACAGGCAAATCTTTCGCTTGGGCCAGTCCACCACCCAACATCTGCGCCGACGCCGGAGTACCGCCAAGCGAGGTGGTCAGCAGGTATTCTGCCGCCGTGTAGCCGTAGACCTCGACCTGGTACACTCCCGGTACCACCTGGCTAGCCGGGATGCTCACCTGCTCGTCGGCGCTGCCTGGCAGGTTGCTCACCCAGGCCGATTGCTGCGGATCAGATGACCAGACATAGAGATCCGCATCGCCCGAGAGTACATCCAGGTTGACCCGGAATTCCTGGCCCGCCCCGACCTCATAGCGGTAGATGCGCGTCTGGCGTCGCCTGATCCGGTCAGTTGCTGGTTCGTAGGTGATCAAGCGACGCGCCTGGCCGATCGAGATGTTGTTCGCCATGTCTCGCGCCCGTACCTGCAGGTAGTGCATGCCTGGCAACGGTGCCAGGGTCCAGCGGTAGCTTTCGGGCGTCTGGTTGTAGGGCAACCAGCCCGAACTCGCCATCGGCACCCAGCGCTGCGCGCCTTCGTTGTAGACATACTCGATCACATGGACTGACCGCACCCCGCTGGCATTTGGCGATGGGTCAAGAGCGCTGATATTGATCGTTATGCCGCGGGTCACGACGGTCGTCGCGGCACCCCCATTGATGCCAATGCCAGTGACGACTGGTGGCGTCTGGTCACGGGCGGCCACCGCCACCAGCATCGTCCGGCTGATCACATTGTTGGTCGTCGTGCTTTCGGTGAGCGTGCCCTCGGGATCAATGATCGCATAGAGCGTCACGATCCCAGCGTTTGGCAGCGTGATGCTCAGCGGCGTGGTACTCTCGCTGCTCGCCGGTGGATCGAGGAACGGCACCGTCGCCGTGCCCAAGACTGGGCCAGTCACCGAGTCACGGCGGAAGGTGACCGGTATATCAGTGAGGGTCGTCTTGCCCCCACTGCGTTGCACCACCAGACCCACCTCAAAAGGCTCATTCGCCCGTGGCAAGACCGGGTTGATCCAAAGCTGATCGCTGCTGCTAAAGAGGTCATCGAAGGTTGCATCAGTCGCATCAACCACGGTGAAGGCTTGCGCAAGTTGCGCCTCGCCACCACCGAGATTCGTCACGACCACGTCGTAGATTGCCGGCGCAAGACCCGCCGGTACCACCGCGAGCAGCGTTGCACCATCAATGCGCGTCGTCTCAAGATTGGTCGTGCCGAGGCGCACGCCAACGCCTGCCGCAAAGTTGCGCCCCTGCACCAGCATCTCGGTCTCAACATCATTCAGCGCCGACGGTGGCAAGACACTGGTCACCGCCGGGGCGGCGGCCAGCACCGTGAAGGCGTTGGGCAAGGTCGCGGTCTGCCCATTTGTGTCCACCACCAGATCATATGCACCAGGCGGCACCGTCGCCGGCACCGTTGCCGCGAAACTGGTCGCACCTTGCGCCGTGACCTCGGTCAGCGCAAATGAGCCTGCCACCCCAACGAGCCGCGCCGTCGGTGGCGGTGTCGTGGCAAAACCAGTGCCCTGCACCGTCACGCGGATCGTCTGACCGGCGGAACCTTCGCGTGGTGTGATGGCATCAACCGTGATCGCCCCAGGGTTCTGCGCAACCGCATAGAGTTCGGCCGTAGCCAGGCCAACGCCATAGGTTGTGAAGCCACCAGAAGCAAGTACCAAGCCATTGTTCAGCACCACCACCGCATGCGAACTTCGACCCTCACGCAGATCACCAGTACGACTCCAGGTACCTGTCGTCGCATTGTAGAGTTCACTCAGCACAATCGCGTTGCCCAACTCCTGAGCCCCACCGCCACTCATCAGCGCCTGACCATTTGACAAGAGCACCGCCATCGGACCAATATTGGTATGAGGCTCTTGCATCGAGGCGGTCATGCTCCACTGACCGCTCGCCAGATCATACAACTCGGCGCTCAACACGTTATTCGCATTCGGAAGATTCTGGCCGCCGGCGACCAGCACGTTGCCATTGGGCAACACCACTGCCTGATGATGGTGGCGCGAGATATTCAGGCTGCCGGTGTCACTCCACTGACCAGTTGCGGGATCATAGATCTCGGCGCCAGTCGTCGTTGGATAGGTGCCCCCGCCAAACTGCGAGCCACTAGCAACCAGCACCTTGCCGTTCGTCAACAGCACCGCCGGATAGCGCATCCGCGCCGTCTTCATGCTCCCGGTGGTGCTCCACTGACCAGTGACCGGGTCATAGAGTTCGGCACTAGCAAGATCGCCGCCGCCGTACCCACCAGCAACCAGCACCTTGCCATTGGGCAACAGCGTTGCCGTATGCATTGACCGTCCACGCTGCAAATTACCGGTTCTACTCCAAGTGCCCGTCGCCGGATCATAGATCTCGGCGCTGGCAAGCCAACCAGCACCTTCACCACCAGCAACCAGCACTTTGCCATTGGGCAGCAGGTTCGCTGTATGGGCAAAACGAGCCTGGCTCATATTGCCCGTGGGCGTCCAGGTTCCTGTGGCCGGATCATAGATCTCGGCGCTCTGCAGCCCTGTGCCCCACGCACCGGCACTTCCACCAGCAACGAGCACGCGACCATCGGCCAGGCGCGTAGCCGTATGCCAGGCCCGTCCGGTCTGCATGCTGCCCGTTGCCTGCCAGGTACCCGGCTCGACCGTTGGCATCGGTGTTGTTGTCGGGGTTGGCGGCACGCTCGTCGCGGTAGCGGTCGCCGTCGCAGTCGGTGGCACGCTCGTCGCGGTGGCGGTCGCTGTGCCCGTCGGCGTCGGAGGCACAGTGGTCGAGGTTGCCGTGGATGTTGGCGTCGGTGGCACGCTCGTCGCGGTAGCGGTTGGCGGTACACTCGTCGCCGTCGCTGTCGCGGTTGGCGGCACACTCGTTGCCGTCGCCGTCGCGGTTGGCTGGCTCGTCGTGGTCACGGTCGGCGTCGGGGTTGGCTCACCGGTATAGGTACACGGCATACTCCGCCACGGGTTGTAGTCCACACCATCCGACACCACATCGCCATTGCCGCCCGCATTGCCGGCGTGGGTAGGCCCGGTCGCACGGCCCCACCACTGGTTCTCGGCGGTCACCGCCGTGGCCGGCAGCGCGTTCCGCATGCCAAACTGCTGGTTCTGCTCGAAGTCGTTGCAGGTAAGTGCTGGCAACGCACCGTTGAGCAACTCGACGCCACCATAGTTTGTGCGCAGCAGGTTGTAACTCAAGGTCGGGGCAGCATCAAGCAGCCGCACGACCCCACCCACTGCCGTATCCTGACCCTTGCCGCCATAACGCAGCACCGCCCGCGTCAGGCTGCTCGTATCGTTGCTGCCCGCGCTAAACTGGATGAAGCCCCAGTCCTGGGTTGCCGGGGTCGCCACGGCATTGTCCATATCGCAGACCGGCTCATCAGCCGCGCCAACGCCGCAGACGGTATCGTCCTTCTCAGAGGTGAAGACCAGCGGTGCCTGGGCCGTGCCATCCGCCGTGAGCGTGCCATTCACGATCAGGCGTGACAGGGCCGCCCCCTTGACCTTCACCCCCGGCCCGAGCGTCAAGGTCTGGTTGGCATTCACCACCAGCGCACTGCTCAACCAGTAGACGACACTGGGGCTGTTGAGCGTGGCGGTATTCCAGCCCGCCCCGGTGTAGGACAACTCGGCCCCGTTGCGGTAGTTCTGGCTCATGCTGAGATTCGCCAGGTTCGGCCCGGCATCCACCAGCCGCACCACCCCGCTTGCCGCCGTGTCTTGGCCCAGCCCGCCATAACGCAGCACCGCCCGCGTCAGACTGCTGATATCGTTGCTGCCCGCGCCAAACTGGATGTAGCCCCAGTTCTGGGCCGTC
Organism: Candidatus Chloroploca sp. Khr17; assembly: GCF_004138165.1. Classification (GTDB taxonomy): domain Bacteria; phylum Chloroflexota; class Chloroflexia; order Chloroflexales; family Chloroflexaceae; genus Chloroploca. Next base: position 35,711 of record NZ_RYFF01000020.1, on the reverse strand, counting down.
GGTGTCGCTACGGCATTGTCCATGTCGCAGACCGGCTCATCGGACGCGCCAACGCCACAGACGGTGTCATCCTTCTCCGAGCTAAAGACCAGCGGTGCTTGCACGGTACCATCAGCCGTGAGCGTGCCATTCACGATCAGGCGTGACAGAGCCGCCCCCTTGACCTTCACCCCCGGCCCAAGCGTCAAGGTCTGGTTGGCATTCACCACCAGCGCACTGCTCAGCCAGTAGACGACACTGGGACTGTTGAGCGTGGTGGTATTCCAACCCGACCCGGTATAAACCAACTCAGCCCCATTGCGATAGTTCTGGCTCATACTCAGATTCGCCAGGTTCGGCCCGGCATCAACCAGCCGAACAACGCCACTTGCCGCCGTGTCCTGACCCTTGCCACCATAACGCAACACCGCCCGCGTCAAACTGCTCGTATCGTTGCTGATCGAGTTGAACTGGATGAAGCCCCAGTCCTGCGCTGCCGGCGGAGGCAAAGCTCCATTGCCATCAGTGTCACCACACAGGCTATCATCGTAGTACGAAGTGAAATAGATCGGATTGGCAACCGTTCCATCGGCGAACAGGCGTCCATCAACCCGCAGGCGCGAGTTGGCCCGCCCCTTGATCACGGTACCCGGCTGAATGATCAGCGTGGCCGTGCTGTTGACATAGACATCGTTGAGCACATAGACCGTGCCCGCCGTCCAGGTGACCACTCCATTGATCGTCCCGTTGACTTCCTGCACCGTTGCGCCACAGATTGGCGCAGCGACAATCGTTGGTGTCGGCGTCGCCGACGGGCCACCAGTTGCCGTCGCAGTTGGGGTTGGCGGCACACTGGTTGTCGTCGGCGTTGCCGTGGAGGTAGATGTTGCCGTCGGCGGCACACTCGTTGCCGTAGAGGTAGATGTCGCCGTTGGCGGCACACTCGTTGCTGTCGCGGTCGGCGTTGGCGACGGCCCACTCGTCGTCGTCGCACTGAAGTCCTGACCACTCAGGTCATTCGTGACACTGATCGCCCGGGTTGCCGGGGTAAAGCTGTAGCCAGCGCGGGCCGGGGTTAGGGTATAGTCGCCCACCGGCACCGCATTCAGCAGGTAGACTCCACTCGCATCGGTCGCCGCACTGCGCGTACCGTCCGAGACGGTTACGCCCGCCAGCCCAACTCCGTCGAAAGTCACCCGCCCACCAACGGTATAGCGTCGTTCGACGCCTGCGGGCGGCGCGCCAAGCCACGGGCTAAAGACAACCCGGTCACTCACGCGGGCGCCCTGACCAGCGGCATTGAGCGTAGGGTGGTACGGCCCCGAAGCCGCGCCCCACCAGTTATTCCCCGCCTGCACCATCACGGTCGTACTGCTATTGTTGACTCCATAACTGCTGTTGTCAGCCAGCGAACTGTTGGTAATCGTCACCGCAGGCGAGCCACTGACCGCAACACCCTCACTGTTGCCGCTGATCAAGCTATTTTCGATCAGCAACTGGCCCCCGCTGACCTGCGCCCCACTGGTGCTGTCGAGCAGAGCGCTGTTGCGCACCGTGACGGTGCCGCCTTCGTTATAGATACCGCTACCATTCGACCGAACAATCGTACTGTCTTCGACCAGCAGGGCGCTTGTCTGCACGTCCAGACTGCGCCCGTAGGTATTCCCGCCATAACTCACCCGCACATACCGCAGATGACTCCCCGCACTCTCCGGCATGAAGCGAATCCAGACCCAGTTCCCCGCCGCCGG
>NZ_RYFF01000020.1:0-33607 GCF_004138165.1 Candidatus Chloroploca sp. Khr17 | reverse complement strand
TCGTCACCCCCAGGCTGCTGCGCGTGCCCACGCCCTGGTAGTAGATGCCGTAGCCACTATTCTCACGCAGCGTATTGTTCGAGAGCGACGGCGTCACGCCCGCGTTGTGGATCGCGTGGCCCCCCGTCCAGCCAATCGTGCTCTCTTCCACCAGCAGGGCGCTTGTCTGCACGTCCAGACTGCGCCCGTAGGTATTCCCGCCATAACTCACCCGCACATACCGCAGATGACTCCCCGCACTCTCCGGCATGAAGCGAATCCAGACCCAGTTCCCCGCCGCCGGACTCGTCGCATTGCCGTTGCCATTCGTATCCCCGCCATAGGCATCATCTCGCAGCGAGGTGAAGATGATCGGTTGGGCTTCGGTTCCCACCGCCAGCAGCGTCCCGTTTACGTCCAAACCGGTGCTGTCGGCGAACTTCAGCACCGTGCCCGGCTGCACCGTTACAGTCACGCCCTGGGCGATCGTGACGCTCTGCAAGACATAGACATTATTCGCTGTCCAGGTGGTATCCGTGCTGAGCGTGCCATTGACCAGCACGATGCTCTGCGGGGCGATGATGGGAAGCGATTGCGCACTTTGAGCCGCAGTCACAAAACGAAAGCCTGTTGCAACAACAGGCAGGACAAACGCACAGACGAGTACGAAGAGACCACCAATCAGCCATCGTAGCCAAGCGCTCCGCTTCATCGTCGCCTCCTTGGGCGTAACCAGTTGTACTTATACCAAAGGTTTCTGCCAGCACCGCCGTCCACGAATACTGATCACGAATAAACGAATAGGGGCGTTGCGGTGCGGTATTCGTGTATTCGTGCCCCCATTCGTGGACGGCGAACGACGCCAGAATACTTCATTCACAGACCACTACGTTGACTCGCTCGGCACCGCACGGTAAAAACGCAGAAGGGGGATGTCAGCCAGAGCATAGCACAAGCAAGAGAGCGCATTGGTGGAGAAAAAGTGACTATTGGGAGAGGTCTTTTTTTGTATGGTTATTCACAATTAACTTTTTCGCGTGCTGCAAGAAAAAACGGGGAGGCCAACCCAGGGTAGTTGGGTTGGCCTCCCCGTGAAGCACACTGCTTACGTAGCAGTCATCACCGCCGTCATGTTCCACCGCAGACGCGGTTCAAACCGGTCGGGTTCGATCACAACGGTGTAGACAATGTCACCCTGGCGGTTGCTGCCGATTGGCTTGATCTGGATGATGTGACCAGGCAGTTCTAGATCGGGCAGGGCATCAAAGGTGAGCGTCACGGCGTTACCTTCGCGTAGACGCACCACATCAAGCTCGCTGAGGTCGTCGGTTTCGATCTGCCAGGCCTGAAGATCGGCCAGGATCAGCGCAGGGATGCCAGGGCCAGCCACTTCGCCAATGGTCAGATTGAGTTGCGCAACACTGCCATCCATCGGGGCAACGAGCGTGGCGCGTTCGAGGTCAAGCTCTGCTTGATCCAAATCAACCTGGGCGGCATTGATTTCTACCTGGGCGGCAACAAGATCGACCTCGCGGGGCGCGGCACTCACCTGATCACGGTTGGCCTCGGCAAGGTCAATGCCTGCCGCAGCAACGGCAATCTGGCTGGTGCGCTGCTCGCCCTGGAGACGGGCAAGATTCGCTTCGGCCTGCGCAATGCGGGTGCGCGCCGCCGCGATGCGGTCATTAGTGGGGGCCGCCACCAACAGCGCCTGACGCGCTTCGGCTTCGCGGAGCCGGGCTTCCGCATTCGCCAGGCCGTCACGCTCGTTCTGCTGGGCCTGCTCAACAGCGACCTGGGCTTGCGCCAAGGCGTGCTCGGCATTCTCGACCGCCCGCAACGCCGCCGCCTCTTGATCAATGCGCGCTTGCGGCAGATCTTCGTCATCCAGGCGATCGGCAAGTTCAATATTTTCCCAGTAGATCCGGCTGTAACTATCCTGAGCATTGCGTAACGCATTCGCCGTCTGCTCCAGCGCCAGTTCGGCATTGGTTCTGGCTGCCGAGAGCGCGGTCTGTTGCTGATCAAGTGCCGTGCGCGCCTGATCAACCGCTGCCTGTGCCTGGTCAAGCTCGCTCGTTTGCGGGCCATCGAGCAACGCCGCCAGCGCCGCTCGTGCCTCGGCGAGTTGAGCCTGCGCTGCCGCCAGATCCTGGCGCGAGACCGAACTAACGACCTGTGAACGCTGCGCCGCCGCCTGCGCAATGCTCGCCTCGGCCGCAGCGATCGCCTCGGGGGCCGCGCCAGACGCGACCTGGTTGTAATGCGCCTGCGCCCGTTCGAGGTTGATCCGCGCACGCGCAATCCGTAACTCCAATTCGCGGGTATCGAGGCGAGCCAGCGCCTGCCCTTCCGTGACCAGATCGCCTTCGGCCACCAGGACGGTGGCAACCGTGCCACTGCGTTCAAACGCAAGGTGCGCCTCGGCCACCGGAACAACCCGTGCATCAGCGATCACGGCGAGTGGCGCGGTGGACTGATCAGCGACCGGAGTTGTCGTTGAAGTCGTGGAAGGAGCAGGGTTCAACCAACCCGTTTGCGCCACGACGATGCCACCACCAAGCAGAACCACGATCACGATCAACCCAATCACAAGCTTACGCATCTTCGTCTTCCTCTATAATCCATCAGGCGCAACAATCAAGCCATCAGTCACCGTGATTGACCGTCCGGCCCGCTGCGCCAGATCGGTATCGTGCGTCACCATCACAATTGTTTTGCCCATCTCGACGAGGTGCTCGAAGAGATGGAAGATCGCGTCCGCTGTCCGCGAGTCGAGGTTGCCCGTTGGCTCGTCGGCGACGAGCAAAGGGGGATCGTTGGCAAGCGAACGCGCAATCGCCACCCGTTGCTGCTGTCCGCCCGAGAGCGCACCTGGCAGCTTATCGGCGTGCTCACTGATCTCCATCTGCTCAAGCAACGTCATCGCCCGTTGCCGTCGCTCACGGGGCCGCCCGATGTTGCCAAAATCCATCGGCAGCATAATATTCTCGGCGACCGTCAGCGTCGGCAAGAGTTGAAAGAACTGAAAGATAATGCCGACCGTGCGCCCCCGCCAGATCGCCAGTTGCCCTTCACTCAAACGCCCCAGATCGGTGCCTGCAACACAAACGGTGCCACTGGTCGAACGGTCAATGCCAGTGATCATGTTGATCAACGTGCTCTTGCCACTCCCCGATTTGCCCACCACCGCCACAAACTCGCCCGGCTCAATAGTTATGTCAATTCCCTTGAGCGCCCGATAGGGGCCTGCCGCAGTGGGATATTCTTTGATCACCCTGGTTAGCTGGATCACTGCTTCTTATTACCTTCTTGTGAGTGCTGGAAAAAGCTAGCTTCGCTAGCTTTTTCCAGCACTCATTCATACGCCAGTACCTCGCGGACCGTTAGGCGCGTGGCATTGCGGGCGGGAAGATAGCTGGCAACGCTTGCGATCAACAGGACAATGAACAGCCACGCGACAACCGCAAGCGGGGCATACGTCCAGGTAAGCGGCAAATTGAGCAGACTCATGCCGAGTTGATAGCTCATGGCATAGCTCATCGGGAACGAGAGCAGCGTGCCAATGAGCCAGGCCAGCAGGCCGATGGTGATACCTTCGACAAAGACCATCTGCTGCACGGCACGATCAGCAGCACCGACGGCTCGCATAATGCCAAGCTCGCGGGTACGCTCGAGCACGTTGATGCTCATCGTGCCAGCCAGGCCCAGGCCACCTACCGTACCAATAATCGCTGCCATCAGCGACAGCACGCCGGTCAGTACATTGAACCGCTCGCTGAGAATGTCGCGATCTTCGGTACGCGAGCGAATCAGGCGTACCTCGTAGCCACGCTCGTTCAAACGCTGCTCGACCGCCGTGGTGGCTGCGGCGTGCGCGGCTGCGTCGTGGCCGGTCGTCGCGATCCGCAGGGCATCAACCCGCCCCGTCCCGCCATAGGCCCGCGTGTAGGACGCAAGATTGACATAGCCCAGCGCCGGGGTTGTGGGCGGCAAAAATTCTTCGACAAAGCCGGTAATCTGCCAGGTGGTATCACGATTATTGATCCGCAACGTGATGGTATCGCCGACCTGTACGGTCGGATCTTTGGTTCGATAGTTCGTACTGAGCACAATACTCCGCTCTTCGACCGGATCAAGCCAGTGCCCAGCCGCCATGCGCGGGGTAAGCAGACTCGTTTCGGCAGGCAACGCCCGCAGGCTCACCATCTCGGCGGTTGTGCCATCGGGCTGCACCGGAAACGCCTGCGCCCGCACCAGCGCTTCGAGATGCGTTACCTCGGGCAGCGATGCCACTTCCTGCATGATCCGTTCGCCACGGTAAGGACGCGCTAGCTGGACTTCCAGGTCATACTGCTGCGCCGCGATGCTGTCGTCGAGCGTCGTAAAGAGCGAGACGCGCAGCGTCATCACGCTCACAAAGACGGCCCCGCCGAGCGACAGCGCAATGAGGGTACGCACAAGCCGCCCGCGCCGCCGAAACGTATTGCGCAGCGCGAGGATCGTCGGGCGGGTGATGAAGGCGACCGCCCCCAACAACCGACTCAAGAGGCTCATCCGGGCTGGCGGCGGTGTCGTATCACCACTCAGCGCCTCGCGCACCGTCATCCGTGCGGTAGACCGAATCGGCACTGCCGCCGAAAGTATCGGTACCAGCACTGCCGCGACACCCTGCAAAGCCATAATTTCCAGGGGCCAGCGTATCCCTTCCAGCGTGACATTGAGTTGCGAAGCAACAAACAAAGCCACGCCATACCCGCCGAACATGCCAAGCGGGACAGCCAGCAGCAACGCAAGCAGACCAAAACCCGCCGCGAGCACAAAATAGAGCCCCATGATCTGGCTGGTACGTGCCCCAATGGCCTTCATAATCCCGATCTGGCGTGTTTGTTGGGTCAAAATTGCCGTGATCGTATTAATAATCAAAAAGCCGCTGATCAACAACGCCAGCAACCCCAAGGTCGTCAGAATCGCAACAATCGTACCGAGCACCAGTTCAACAGGATGTTGCAACGGCGTTGGCACATCAATCACCAGCACCTCACGGCCACTCCGCTCAATCAACTGTTCGACCTCGCTGGCAACGCGCTGAATATGCTCGGCATCATCGCGCCCCGTGCTCGTCGTCATCAGCACCTGATTATCATCGGCAGGGCCACCGAGCCAGATCAACGTGTCGGCAGTCACATAGCCAAACGCCTGACCCGCAATGGCGGCCGGAGGCAAACTCAAATCATGGGTAAGCCCCACCAGAGGCATTGATCGTGTCGGCCCATCAGCCAGTTGCAGAGCCAACACATCGCCGACCGACGCACGCGTCATATCCAACGAAGCCCGCTCGATCAAGACAGTGCGATCAGGCGGCGGCCACGGTCCCGTCTCGGGGCGCACAAGATTGATCGTCATCACCCCATCATCGGGCACCACAAACAATTGCAGATCGACCCATTCGTCAGGGCCAACCTGCGCCCGCGCCGCCACCGCACGCTGCCCCTGCGCATCGGCAACACCCGGCACCCGCCGAATGCTCTCGAGCAACACCTCATCAAAAGGCTGCGTGGTGATCAGCGCACTCGCCGGATTGACCGCAAGATAACTTGACTGCAACTCAGCGCGAATAATCGTCAGGCCCGTCAGAATTGCCCCGAAGGCCGCCACGCCAATCGCAATCGAAAGCACCACCAACAGCGTACGCGTGCGATGGGCAAAGAGATCCCGGATTACTTTTGACCAGCGTGGAGCCATACAAACCTCTATTTCAAAGAAGACCTCACAGGTCTGCTCGTCGGCATTGGGACGCCATCATCAAGACCTGTGAGGTCTCTTCTCGTCGTATCTGAAAGGTGTTGCCCCTAGACCGCCATCGTCCGCAAAAAAGCCTCGACCGTCTGCTCCACCATCGTCTCGGCACTGATTGTTGCCGCATCGGGTTGGGGAAAGAGCTCGCGCATGATCACAAAAGCCAGCAAAGGGCCAATAAACAACCGCACCGCAATGCCAGGATCAATCTGGCGCATCCGCCCAGACGCAATCTCTTGAGCGAGGTAGAGCCAGAGAAAGCGGACGCCCCGTTGTGGCCCAATCTTATTCACGAGCTCGGCAATAGCAGGGCGGCGAAAAGCCTCGCTCACCACAAGTTTGTAGGCCGCAAAGAGTTGACGATTCTCCGTCGCTTTCAACACCGTCGCGGCAAAGAGCGTCAAAACCTCACGCGCTGGGCGTTGCATCAGATCATCGGGATGATCGAGCAAGCTGATCATCGGCACAAAATGCTGAACCACATGGCGAAACAGATCGGCTTTATCGGCAAAATAGTGATAAATTAAACCTGGCGAGTTGATCCCCGCTGCGGTAGCAATATCTTTATTCGTTGCCTTCTCAAAACCCTTTGCGGCAAAGACTTCGAGCGCACCATCAAGGATTTGCCTGCGCCGCTGCTCAAATTCATCCTGATCACGCGGGGGCATAACGCTTCTCCTCAATCTTGATTGACCAGTCAATCAAGATTGTAGCACAAGTTGATTGACCAGTCAATCAACTCTTCCCGCACAAAAAAACCAGCTACGCTAGTTTTTTTGTGCGGGAAGAAGCAAGTGTTCAGAGCGTTAGCATCTGCGCAAACCGCTCGATCGCCGCCGCCGCCTGCGGCCAGTCTGGGTCGAGCATCAGGTCGTGTGCAGCCTCAGGCACCACAATCAGTTCGGCCCCATACGTCGCTGCGGTGACTTGTTGCGCTTCAAGGCCAAAGACCATATCGCGCCCGGCGGCAATGACGACGACAGGCGTGGCGTTGCGCGCCGGTCGCGGGCGCAACACCATGCTCTGCATCGTCACCAGGGGCGGCTCGGCAACCATCTGCGCAACATAGCCATGCAACGCTTCGGGGGCAATGTCGCGGCGGAAGAGCAGCTTGCGCATCGTCTCGGGTTCGCGGCGCAGCATCGCCCGCGGATCGATCGCTGCTTCGGGGGGCGTTGTACGGGTAAGGAAATAGCGCACGCTGTCAACCGGCGAACTGCCGAGCAACACAACGCCCGCCAGGGGCGGCACTGGCCCAAAGCGTCCCGTCATATACAGTTGCGCCAGATACCCACCCGAACTATGCCCAACGAGGATCGGCGGTTTCGGCAGCGCCCGCACCACACTGATCAGATCGCGCCCATAATCAGACGCCGTCGTGAGCCAGTGGCGCCGCGGGCGATCACTCGCCCCATGCCCCCGTGTGCTAAAAGCATGCACGACAAAACCCCGCGCCGCCAGGTCACGCATCGCCTCGTGCCAGCACCACGCCCCATGCCACGCCCCGTGCAACAGCAGCAGCGGCGCAGCATAGCGCTGAACTTCAGGTTGAATACAGATGTGTTCTAGCGTGTTCATAGATGGCAGCCCACAAACACAGTCTGGTCACGTCCCCAAAAACCAGCTTTGCTGGTTTTTGGGGACGTGACCAAACCTTATGCCGAGCCAATCTCCTGTGGTAACCCCCGCTCGCGGCGCAGTTCCTCGGCGAGCCGTCGTTTCTCGGCGATCATTTCGTCGGTGACATAGACCCCAAAGGAACGCAGGCCAGCCAGTTTTAAGCCATGCTTCTGCCAGAGCCGGTACATCTCTTTGACCCGGTCGATCTCAATCGTCCGCCCAAGGGTGTAGTCCTCGAATTTGCCATCCATCGCCAGCAATGCCGTCTCGGAAAGACATGCGTATGCCGTGCCGGGAGGCATATCGATATCAAAGCCAAAGTCTGGCTCGCCTGGCAGGACAATTTCGCCACTCTCGACGATCAGCACGTCGGGGCGGCGGGCAGCGTCGGCTTCTTTGACATCAGGCGGGCGTGCAACATCGCAGATCACGGCCCCTGGTTTGAGCTTGTCAACATTGATCACCTTGCCCGTCAGCGCACTGGTCGTCGTAATGATCAGGTCAGCGTCGCCAACATACGCATCAGGGTGCGTTGCCGCAATCACCCGTGCCCCTGGCGTCTCTTGCTCGATCTGCTGCTTGAGCAACAGCAAGCGCTCGGGGCGCGGCGCAATCAAGACAACATCGCGCACCGCCTGGGCCAGCAACCGTGCACAGACTGCGCCAATCGAGCCGGTCGCACCAATGACAACGGCACGCACCTTGTCGGGCCGACCGCCCTTCATCAAATAAACCGCCTGCTTGGCCGCTTCGAGCGTCGCGGCAACGGTCAACGAATTGCCCGAGGTAATGCCAATATCGGCTTTCTGCGCCACCGTAATGCCCGCATCGCCAACCACCGAGGTAAAGGCCCCGAGGCCCATGAGTTGTGCGCCCATCCGCTCGGACATCCGGGCAGCACGGATAAGCCGCCGATAGGTAAAACTCGGGGGACGGCGCATCATCTCGCGGGGCGTCGTGCCCAGGCTCAAGAGAATACCTTCCGCCTCCTGGCCGGTCGCAATCGAGCGAATGCCCCTGATGCGCGAAAGGTAGAGCGGTGGCATATGGGCGGCGATCCGCTCCACAAGGCGCTCGGGCAAAAAACGTGTCCAGCTAAACCGGGGGTCATTGGCAATCAGGTTGGTGCGCAACGGGTGGATCACGAACGCAAATTTCGGCAGCGGGCGCGGATTCAAATCTTGCACCGTCGGCGTCCACCCGGCGGCAGCAATGAAATCGAGCGCATCGGCCTCGCCTGGTTGCCCATCGGTCTCTTGCAGAGCCACCATGATCGCCTCGATCGCATCGGCGGCGAGGAAAGGTCGCTCGGTACTGATGGGCGGGGTCATTGTCACCAGCGTCATCACCCCCCGCTCGCGCAACTCCTCGATCTCCGCCGGCGAAGGATCATCGGTAATAATCGTCTTGCCCGTCAGATCGACGGGCGCAAAGCGGCGAATAAACGCAAAATCACCGGCAATCACCTGGGCCCATGCAAAAAGCCCTGTTGCCCGACGGTCGTGCCCCTCCTGGCCAAGCGCGACCGGGTGCAAGATGCGGTACGGCAAAAGCGCCGTCACCGGAAGCGTAGTGGCCGCGTAGAGTTCAAGCTGTTCGAGCGAGCGTGGCACGGGGAGAAAGGGGAGCCCACTATGGATCAACGGATCGGCAAAACGCAACTCAGGCTCATACTGACTGATCGCCGCCGCAAGCTGATAGCGTTCAATGCCACTGGTCATCAACACGCGCCGATAGCGCAACAGCGACGGAATCTTGCGCACTGCCTGCGCAATTGCCCAACGCTCGAGCGTCGCCTTGACGACACCACCATCAACAACCGGCGTGCGACGCGCCTCAGCCGCAATCTGGATCGCCTCGTGATGTGGATAACGCGCCCGGCCAACCCGAAAAACCGGCGTCAAACCACCAAGCCCGATCGCGTCAACCCGCCCATCGAAGGCTCGGATCAACTCGGCAGCACGCGCCGTATTGCCGTCTACCCCAAGTCGCTCAAGTTCAATCGTCTGGCCAAGAATGGACGTTGTTACACGATAATCACGGGCTGAGGAACCCAGACTGATGCTTACAATGCGCTTCATCGCACAATGCCTCCGACATTATTTAGAGGGTCACCCTGTTGCTATGCACGAAGTATACCATATTGCCATGGAACCCCAAGCACTTCGTCCGCATATGCATCAGCCCTGCCATTGCACCCACCAGGTAATTCATTGGTAGCAGTTTCGCGGTATACTAAGGGCACGGTAAAAGAAGAGTAGGGAAAGCACCGCAATGCTTGAGCCGGGGGCCATTCTCCAGGATCGTTATAAAGTTGTTGAGCAGATCGGCAAAGGCGGGATGGGTGCCGTCTATCACGCCCGTGATCTTCGTCTGCGTACCGATGTAGCGCTCAAAGAGACTTTTTTTCAGGATGCCGTCTACCGACGGGCGTTTGAACATGAAGCGCAGGTGCTTGCCCGCCTCCGCCATCAGGCCCTCCCACGGGTCATTGACCATTTCAACGAGGGCCAGGGCCAGTTTCTGGTGATGGAGTTTATTCACGGCGAAGATCTGGGTAATCAGATCAATCGCCTCGGACGCCGTTTTGCGTCGCCGCAAGCGATGCCCATGATCCTGCGGTGGACCGATCAATTGCTTGATGCGCTGAATTATCTCCATACCCGCCCCGTCCCGGTCTTTCACCGTGATATTAAACCCAAAAACCTGAAACTCACCCAGAGTTACGATATTATTCTGCTTGACTTTGGTCTTGCCCGCGGCGGGGTGACGGTGGCAATCGATCTTGAAGAAGTAGCCGATGCATCGGCCAATGCCCGCAAGATCTATGGCTTCACGCCACCCTATGCACCAATCGAGCAGATGCGCGATGGCGAGGCTGACCCACGCAGCGATCTCTATTCGCTCGCGGCTACTATGTATCAATTGTTGACCGGAACCCTTCCCGTTGATGCGATGACGCGTATGACGCGCATGATCAGTGGGCAAGCCGATCCACTCAAGCCAATCCGCACGCTTGCCCCCCATGTGGCAGAACCGGTTGCCCGGGTGCTCGAACACGCCCTGGCCGTGATGATCGATGAACGCCCGGCCTCGGCCCGCGAGATGCGCACCGCATTGGCCCGTGCGCGCAACCAGGGCGGCTCACGAGAACGTCCGCACGCACGCCAGGAGAATGTTGAACCGGCCCCCCCCGAGCAAGAACTCCCGGTTGAGGCCGCGCCCGAACCAATCGCCGGCCTGGTGCCAGGCGAAGTAACGGCAGGCAATCCGCTTGCTTCGCAGACTGGGACAAACGGGAGTCAGGCGATCACCGGATCAAGTCTCGATCCTCAAGCAACCCTCTTGCATATGCTGACCACCGGTAGCGCCATCCGTTCAGTGGCCTTCAATCCGGCGGGTGATCTGCTTGCGGCTGGTTATGACGATCATACCGCCGGGCTCTGGCAGGTCAATAGCTATAGCCCTCTCGCTACCCTCAAAGGCCATGTCAGCAGTGTGCGGAGTGTCGCCTTTGCGCCCTATGGCAATCTGCTGGCGACCGGCAGCGATGATGAGACGGTGCGCCTCTGGCAGGCCAATGATGGTGCCTTCATCCGTGAGTTGCGCTTGCCCGGGTGCCCGGTCGAGAGCATTGCGTTTAGCCCCGATGGGACAAAACTGGTCATTGGTGGCTGGGGTGGTTCGCTCGCCCTCTGTGAGGTAGATCACGAGTATGTGCGGATCATCAAGACCCTTGTCTGCCCGTTTGTCCATAGTGTCGCGTTTAGCCCCGATGGCACCCTGATTGCGGCCGGAGGCTACGATGGGGCGGTCTATCTCTGGCAGGTGAGCGATACGTCGCCGTTGCCTTCGTTGAGCGGCTTTCCTACCTTTATTCTTCGTGTTGCTTTTAGTCCCGATAGCGCCTACCTCGCCGCCAGTAGCAATACGAGTGTCCAGGTCTGGCGTATGAGCGACCAGAAGCCAATCGAGTTTTTTCAAGAACATCGTGGGCCTGTGCACGCCATCGCGTTTAGTCCTAATAGCCAGTTGCTGGTCACAGGAAGCGAAGATAAAAAGGTCTTTTTCTGGCGCCTCAGCGATGGCATTCGCATCCCTGTTGCGCTAGAACATCGTGCGGGCATCGCCTCGCTCGCCTATAGCCCCGATGGCAAGCTCCTGGCCACAGGATGCCACGACGGGCGTCTGTATCTCTGGACAGTAGGGTAGGTGTTTGAGTGTCACCATGGTGCAACTGCACGGTAAGGTGGAATGCCGGTGTGATAAGGCACAACTATGAGCCACAGAACCCACCTGACCCTGCAACGCAAACTGTTCCTCGCCTTTGTCCTGGTGATGCTCATTCCGATTGTTGTGCTCTCGGGCTATGTGCTGGCGCGCGTGCGCACGATGATTGTGCAACAGGTTAGTACCGATCAGTTGCGCCTCGTTGAAAACCAGACGACGCTGCTCAACGGTCAACTGATCAGCAGTGGACGAAGCCTGATTATTGCGCTCAAGGCGGCTGAACTACAACAGTATCTCGCGCAACGCGACGATCCTGAACCTGTGATCAAGCGTTTTACGAACTTCTTGCAACAGGCACAGGGCCAGTATCTTGGTCTCTGCTTGGTCGATAGCGCGGGCAACGAAGAGTTCTGTGTGCGAGGTGCGGAGGGTACGTATCTGCCCGTTCCTCAGGCCGCCCTTCGCAATCGGGCCAATGAACGTAGTTTTCAACGCACTTGGAACGAAATCAGATCAGACAGTGAGTGGCTCATGAGCATTACCCGGACGCCGCTTGGCGCCGGGCCGCCCCCTCGCCTCGATTTTGCTACTCCGTATTTCGATGCGTCGAATGCGCCAATTGCCGTGCTCATCCTCGAAGTTCCGCTGGAAACCTTGTTGGCAAGCCTGCAGGCCGATGCATCAGACCTCACGATTTCGGTCATCGAACAGGATGGCACCTATCTCTTCGACCAGAACCAGATCACAGCCGCACCCGAGCAGAGCCGACGCCTTGAACAGGTGTATCCTCATAGTGCCGCCACGATCCTCCAGGCAGGCTCAGGCAACCTTGTCAACCCCGTTGATGCCCCGGGGAAACTACTCTCCTTTGCCCGCTTCTCACCATCAAGCCGGAGTCTGTTGCAATGGACGCTGATCTACGAACAACCCCTCAACCAACTGCTCGGCGGGGTCACCGAAACGTATCTGGTCATCGGGTTGATCACCGGCCTCAGCATCCTTGTGGCCCTGATCGCCGCCTATCTGCTCTCCATAACCATTGTCCGCCCCATCCAACACCTGGCAGCCGCCGCCGAACAGATTGGGGCCGGCAATCTTGCCATTCCTATTCCGCAGACTGGCCCCGCCGAGATCCGTGCGCTTGGCCAGACCCTCGATCAAACGGTGAGCCGCCTGCAGACAGCCCTGACGACAGCGGAACAACGTCGCCACGAGGCCGAAGCCCTGGCCTCGGCGATGCAGATGTTGAGTGCGAGCCTCAACCGCGAAGAGGTGCTGGGGCTGATTTTTAGCGAACTGCGCAAGGTTGTGCCCTATGATAGTGCGTCGGTGCAAGCGATTCAGGGCGACACCTCGGTGATCATCGGCTGTTATGGCCTCGCCTATGCCGAGACACTGATCGGCATAGGATTCAGCCTGCAAGCGGGCACGACCCCCAACGCCGAAGTTGCCCGTAGCCGCACACCGTTGATCCTCAACGATGCCATCCAGAGCTACCCACGCTTCAACGACGATCCGCCGGTCAATAATCTTGTCCGCGCCTGGATGGGTGTCCCGATGCTGATGGGTGAGCGGGTGCTCGGCATCATCACGCTCGACAAGTACGAACCCGGCTTCTATACCGTGGAACATGCCCGCCTCGTGGCCGTCTTTGCGACCCAGGCCGCGATTGCGATGGAACATGCCCGCCTCTACGAAGAAGTCTCGCGTGAACTGGCCGATCGCCGCCGCGCCGAGGCCGCGTATGCCCGGCTCGCCGCGATTATCGAATCAACCAACGACCTTGTTGGCATGGCTTATCCCAATGGCGAGATCCTCTTCCTCAATGCCGCTGGGCGTCAAGTGCTCGGCCTTTTACCCGATGAAGACCTTGCCACCCTTCGCGTGGCCGATCTCTATCCGCCTTCACGTTTGACCTGGCTGCGTACCGAGGCGATCCCTGCGGTGATGCGCGAGGGGATCTGGTCAGGCGAGTCGAGCATCTATGCCCGCGATGGTACCGAAATTCCCGTGGAGCAGGTGATCCTCGCGCATCGCACCCCCGATGGTCAGACCGAGTTTATTTCAACGATTGCCCACGATATGCGTGAGCGTATTCGCGCCGAAGAACAACTGCGCGAAAGCCAAAAGATGGAGGCCCTGGGCCGCCTGGCCGGCGGGGTGGCCCACGATTTCAACAATCTGTTGACGGTCATTATGGGTGAGGCCGATCTGATCCTGAGTGACCCACCTGACGATGAGGATCTCTGCACCTCGATCACCCAAATCCGTCAGTCAGGCGAACGGGCCGCCGCGCTTACCCGCCAGTTGCTTGCCTTCAGCCGTCGCCAGGTGCTCCAGACGGAAACAATTAGTCTCAACGAAGTCCTGACTGATATCGAACAACTCTTGAGGCGTTTGATCGGCGAACGGATTCAACTTCAGATCAGCTTGGATCCTGACCTTCCCGTGGTACGGGCCGACCCTGGGCAGATGACGCAGGTCGTGATGAACCTGGTGATCAATGCACGCGATGCCATGCCCGACGGAGGCATCATTGCGCTGACAACCGCGCAACGCTCGATTACCCCCACAATGGAGGCCGAGTATGCCCCTGTAGAGGCAGGCACCTATGCGGTGTTGACCGTACGTGATACCGGCCAGGGCATGGACGAGCAGATTCGCGATCATATTTTTGAGCCTTTTTTCACCACTAAACCACGCGGCAAAGGGACTGGTCTGGGGCTGGCAACGGTGCATGGCATTATCCGGCAGAGTGAGGGCAAAATTTTGTTTGCGAGCCAACCCGGTCAGGGAACACAATTTACGATCTACCTTCCCGTCGTTGCTACAGCAGAAAGACCGCACAAGACGTCACCCGGTCCTACGCCGAAGGCAAAGCAAACCGAACCCCGTACGATTCTGCTGGTTGAGGATGATGCGAATGTACGTGAATTGACGCGCCAGTTGTTATACCGGATGGGCATGGCGGTGGTCGAAGCGAGTGATGCCGAGGCGGCGCTGGTCATCATGCGGAGCCATCCTACCCCGATTGATCTGCTGCTCACCGATGTTGTGATGCCTGGCGAGCTGAACGGGTTTCAACTCGGCGTTGCCGTCCAACAACTCTGCCCCACCATCCGCACCATCTATATGTCTGGCTATAGTGACACGGCTCTGCGCCAGCAAGCGCTGGCCGACCAGGCGATTTGCTACTTGCAGAAGCCCTTCACCGCCGATGAACTCGCCCAGGCTCTGCACACGATGGTGGCGGAAAGGCTTGCACCGGCCTCGGCTACTCAGGTATAATGCCTAAGGCGAGGAAATAGGAAATAGGAAATAGCCGAGCGCGTCCTGACGCGCTCGAAGCCTCCGCATTGTAAAATAACCTGAAACCTGGCCTAACGGATGAAAGCTTTTGTTGCCTCGTCGGGCCAGAAACCAGCATAGCTAGTTTTGTGACCGCGTAGAACAAGCGTCCCGGGGATCTGCCCCTCTATCAAGGAGAAAGTATGTTCAAATGGCTCAAAAAGCTCGTTGGTGATACCAACGAGAAAGCCATCCGTGAGCTCCAACCACTGGTTGAAGAGATAAATGACCTTGGATCTGAGTATCAGGCGCTGTCTGATGAGGCTCTGGCCGGGAAGACAGCCGAGTTTAAGGCACGGCTTGCCGACGGCGAAACGCTTGATGATATCCTGCCCGAGGCCTTTGCCACAGTGCGCGAGACGGCCCAGCGGACGATTGGCCTGCGCCACTATGATGTGCAGTTGATCGGTGGCATTGTGCTGCACGATGGCAAAATTGCCGAGATGAAGACCGGTGAAGGCAAGACGCTCGTCGCGACGCTGCCGCTCTATCTCAATGCCCTCGAAGGCAAAGGGTCTCATCTGGTGACGGTCAACGACTATTTGGCCCGCGTTGGAGCCGGCTGGATGGGGCCGATCTATCACTTCCTCGGCCTCAAGGTGGGCTTCATTGCGCACGATCAGAGCGCGATCTTTGACCCGACGTATGTTGATCCCAATGCCAATGCCGAAGATACGCGCCTCATTCACTGGCGGCCGGTGCCCCGGCGTGAGGCGTATGCGGCTGATATTACGTACGGTACCAATAACGAATTTGGCTTCGATTTCCTGCGCGACAACATGGCCTATGAGAAAGAACAGATGGTGCAGCGCGAGCTGCATTTTGCCATTGTTGACGAAGTTGACAATATTCTCATTGACGAAGCGCGTACCCCGCTCATTATTTCGGGGCCGGCGCAGAAATCCTCGGATCTCTATCGTCAGATGACCGGCGTGGTCAAGCATCTGCGCCGTTCAAGCGTGACGCCCAAGCAGATCAAGGAAGAGGGCATGGAGCCCGATGGCGACTTCTTTATTGAAGAACGCACCAAAAGCATTACGCTCACCGAACAGGGCATTGAGCATGTCGAACGCCTCTTGAAAATCCCTGATGGCGAGAGTCTGTATGACCCGCTGCATTTTGAAAAGACCCATTTTGTCGAGAATGCGCTGAAAGCTCAGTTCATCTTCCAACGTGACCGCGATTATATGGTCACTTCTGAAGGTGAAGTTATTATCATTGATGAGTTTACCGGTCGCTCGATGCCCGGTCGTCGCTGGTCTGATGGGCTGCATCAGGCCGTTGAAGCCAAAGAGGGCGTGCTCGTCAAAAATGAGAATGTCACCCTGGCGACGATCACTTTTCAGAACTATTTTCGTATGTATGGCAAGCTAGCCGGGATGACCGGTACGGCCTATACCGAACGCGAAGAGTTCGCCAAGATCTACAATCTTGAGGTGGTGATCATCCCCACCAATCGGTCTTCCGTACGCGATGATCTGCCCGATCAGATCTATCGCAGCGAAGTCGCCAAGTTCAATGCCGTGGTCAGTCAGGTGGCCGAGTTGAATGAACTGGGCCGCCCCGTGCTGATTGGTACAACCTCGGTCGAGACCTCAGAGAAGGTGAGTGAGTTGCTCAAGCGACGCGGCATTGACCATAGCGTGCTCAATGCCAAGTTCCACGCGAAAGAGGCGACCATTGTCGCCCAGGCTGGCCGCAAGGGGTCGGTCACCGTGGCAACCAATATGGCTGGTCGTGGGACTGACATTCTGCTCGGTGGCAACCCCGATGGCCTGGTAGAAGAGTTGCTGGCCGCCCAAGGGATCGTGTTTGAAGAGGCTACCCCTGAACAGGTTCGGGTGGCAACCGAAGAGGCTCGGCGCCTGACGGCGACCGAGGGTGATCAGGTGCGTGAGCTTGGGGGCCTCCATATTATCGGTACCGAACGCCACGAGGCGCGCCGCATTGATAACCAGCTTCGTGGTCGCGCTGGTCGTCAGGGTGATCCTGGCTCGTCACGCTTCTTCCTGTCCCTCGAAGATGAACTGATGCGTCGCTTTGGGCCGGTTGATCGCATCAAGGGCCTGATGAATCGCTTCCTTGATGAGGATCTGCCCCTTGAAGCTGGCCTGCTTGATCGGACGATCGAAAGCGCCCAGACCCGCGTCGAAGGCTATAACTTCGATCTGCGCAAACATACGGTCGAGTTCGACGATGTGATGAATAAGCAGCGCCAGATTATTTATCAGGATCGCCGCGATATCCTTGATGGCAAAGATGTCCGTGACCAGATCCTGCAGATGATCGGCGAAGAGATCGCGGCCCTTGTGGATGAGCATCTGCCCGATGAGGGGCCCGCAGGCTGGGATCTCGAGTCCCTGCTGCGCCAGTATCGCCAGATCAATCCGACCCTGCCTGAGGCGATTACCCCCGCAACCCTCAGCACAAAAAGCCGTGATGAGATCGAGATCTGGCTCGTTGAGCAAATCGAGGCCGCCTATGCCGAGCGCGAAGAGGCGATGGGGGCCGAGACAATCCGCTTTGTCGAACGCCGGATGATGCTCGGCACGATTGACCGCCAGTGGATCGATTATCTGACCGCAATGGACGAGTTGCGCCAGAACATTATGTTGCAGGCGTTTGCCCAGCGTGATCCGTTGATCGAGTTTCGCAAACAATCCTTTGCGATGTTCGATCAATTGAAAGTTAATATCACCCGCGATATCGTCTATCAGATTATTGCACAGTCTTTTGCCTACGAACGCTACCTGCGCCAGCTTGAGCTTGAGCAGAAGAGCCGTCTCGCCACGGCACGGGCGGCGGGTGGCAGCAGCGAGATGCAGAATCTGGCGGCCAAACCCCAGCGGAAGCTCACGAATATTGGGGCCAACGAACGTTGCCCCTGTGGCAGTGGCAAGAAGTTCAAGCATTGCCACAAAGGCCGCGAAGAAGAGCTTGTCCATCTGCTCGCTGCTCAGGGCCAGGGAGCAGAACCCGTCCATGCCGCCGTTGCGCAGGCAAGCAAGCCCCAGGCTGTGCCAGCCGGAACCCAGGCCGAGGCGCGACGCGGACGCCAGGTGCCCTCTGGTGTGCCCCGCGGCAAAAAGCGTTAAGGAAAAGGTTGACTCGGGTTGACGCAAAGGCGCAAAGGCGCAAAGCTGCGCATAGAGATCGATCAAATCTTCGCGCCTCTGCGCCTTTGCGTCAAATATCCCGTCCTAAACGGGCAGCCAGCAGACCAGCCACCCGCAGGGCGTCGCTGAAGGTCTGATCGCGATGCCGTAGGCGGAGTTCGGCGGCGAGCAGGTCGGCGAGGCTCGGTTCTTCACAGCGGGCGAGGCGGCTGATCGGCTCCATCCCGGCGATGGTCGCTGTGGTCAACGCATATCCTGGGGTCTCGGCGCGTTCAACGCGGAAACTCGCGGTGATCCCGTCGAGCGCTTCGAGATGCAGCGCAAGGAGGCCAGGCATCGCCCCGATGCCAGCCTCCACCGGGCAGAGATCAATGGTGACCAGGCGGATCGCACCAGTTCCCACCCCAACCGCCGGGCGACGCAGATGAAAGCGGATCTGAGCGGCTTCGATGCTAACGGCATCCTCCAAGGGAACCCAGGCGAGACACGACGCAAGCCATCCCGCCAACAATAGGCCTGCCACCGGGTTGTTGGCACCGTTTGGCGCTTGATACGTGATCGTCACATGATCGATCCGCCGCAAATGTGGCAACAGGGGGCGTGTATCAAAAAACTGGGCCGTCAGTTCGCGCCACGCCGTCAGCGAGGCCCAGGTGAGATCGCTAATCGCAAAGGTATGCAAGGCCAACCCGCCCGACGACACCGTACGCTCAAGCTCGGCCATGCGCACGAGTTCCTTCGTTGGCTGGGCAAAAGCCTGTGAATTGACCATCACCCGGTCAACGACGCTGCGCAAACGGGCGAGTAACGGGGCATCAAAAGGATCAGGGTGGCTGAGCCAGAGCACAACGGGCAGGTCGGGCACGAGCAGCGCCAGGATCAGCGAGGCAACCTGTTGCACCGCCGAGCCACGCGCATCAAGCGTGATCTGTTCTCCACAGACCTGGGGCGTCCCGCGCCTACTCAAGAGGCAATTGGCTTGCACAAAGCCGTCCAGCCGCGGTTCAGGTGCATCCGGCTGCAAGAGGGCAAGGATCGCCCGACTTGGATGGCTCGCCGTCAACTGCTGAATTGCGTCGGTCATGCGGTCGGCATGCTCGGCATCGTGCGTACAGGCAATCAGATTCAGCGTCAGGGCACGGATCACCGCCTGACCATCAGGCGACTTCTCGGCGCTCTCGCTCCAGAGTTGACGCAATTCGCGTTCGATGGCCCCGATCTCAACCATAGTCATACTGGTCATTGGTCACACCTCAGTCCCGCGCTCGGCGTGCGTTCGAAGGCGGGACGCGCTCGCTCCCAGGGGGCAGAAACTCGTTGCGTATTCACAAGCGCCGCCAGGTACGCCCATCACGGGCCATGAACTCGTCGGCACTGTTTGGCCCCCAACTCCCGGCCTCGTAATTGGGGAAGGACTGCGCAGGTGACGCCAACCAACCCTGGTGGATCGGCGTGATCAGCGACCAACTCGCCTCAACTTCGTCACGCCGCGTAAAGAGCGTGCTGTCGCCAAGCATGCAATCGAGCAGCAAGCGCTCGTAGGCTTCGGGTGAAGCCACCCCAAACGAGGTGCCATAGCGAAAATCCATCGTCACCGGGCGAATCTGCGGCTGACCCGGTACTTTCGAGCCAAACTTGAGCGTAATGCCTTCGTCGGGCTGGAGCTTGATCGCCAGCACATTTGGCTCGATATCGTGCATCGGCGTCTCGGCAAAGAGCATCGTCGGCACCGTCTTGAACTGAATCGCAATCTCACTCACCCGGCGCGGGAGCGCTTTGCCACTCCGCAGATAAAAAGGCACGCCCGCCCAGCGCCAGTTCTCGACAAAGAGCTTCAGCCCGACGTAGGTCTCGGTCTGCGAGGCCGGATCGACGCCACGCTCATCACGATAGCCAGCCAACGGACGACCGCTCAGGCTCCCGGCGTCATACTGACCACGCACGGTATACGTTGCCACCTCTTCGGGCCTGATCCGCCGAACCGCCCGTAGCACCTTGACCTTTTCATCGCGGACGGCATCGGCATCATACGAAACCGGCGGCTCCATCGCGACCAGCGCCAGCAGTTGCATCAGATGGTTCTGGATCATATCGCGCAAGGCCCCGGAATGGTCATAATAGCCGCCCCGGTCTTCAACCCCCAGATTCTCGGCCACCGTAATTTGCACATGATCCACCGAACGACGATCCCAGAGCGGCTCGAAAATACCATTGGCAAAACGAAAAACCATGATATTTTGCACCGTCTCTTTGCCTAAATAGTGATCAATACGGTAGACCTGCGGTTCCGCAAAGACGGCGAGCACCTGCTGATTGAGGGCCTGGGCACTGGCGAGATCGCGGCCAAAGGGCTTCTCGATAATGATGCGCGTCCAGCCACCATGCGGCGACTGATGGAGCCCGTGGGCACCAAGTTGACGAATAATGTCGGGGTAGGCTTCGGGGGGCGTCGCGAGGTAAAAGACGCGATTGCCCCCGGTACCGCGGCGCAGATCAAGCTCGGCCAGGCGTTCGACCAGGCGCGCATACGCAGACGGATCATCAAAGTTGCCGGGCTGATAGTGGATACCCTCGGCGAAACTGGCCCAGAGTTCAGCTTCAACCGCACCACTCCGCGAATTGGCATTGACGCCATCGAGCAGCACCTGGCGAAACTGCGCATCATCCCAGGGGCGACGCGCAAAGCCCACCACCGAGAAACCACCCGGCAAACGGCGCTCGTGGGCGAGGTTATAGAGCGCCGGCACGAGTTTGCGGCTCGTCAAATCGCCACTGGCCCCAAAAATAACAACCGTGCATGGTTCAGGGGTACGCCCAATACGCAACCCGTGCCGCAAAGGATTGGGCAGATCTGACATAGTTACCTATCTGACTGCTTGACCGCGTGACCACCAAACTGATTGCGGAGGGCCGCCAGCACCTTCGCGCTAAAGCTATCGTCCTGCCGTGACCGAAAGCGTGTCTGTAGCGAGAGCGTAATGATTGGCGCAGGCACATCAAGATCAATCGCCTCTTGCACCGTCCAGCGACCTTCGCCGCTATCCTGCACATACCCCCGGATCTTGCTGAGATCCGCATCATCGGCAAACGCCCGCTCGGCCAACTCAAGCAACCACGACCGCACCACACTCCCCTGGTTCCAGAGATGGCTAATCTTTTGCAAGTCAAACTCGTAGCGCGACTTCTCCAAGATCTCAAAACCCTCGGCGTAGGCCTGCATCATGCCATATTCGATGCCATTGTGGATCATCTTGACGAAGTGACCCGCGCCCACCGGCCCGCAGAGCAGATAGCCCTCGGGCGGAGCCAGCGTCTGCAAGATCGGCTCGACAGAGGCAAAGGTCTCAGGATCGCCGCCAACCATGGTGCAGTAGCCAACCTGAAGCCCCCAGATGCCACCGGAGACACCCGCATCCATAAAGCGCAGACCCTGCGCAGCAAGTTGCTCACCGTGGGCAATGCTCGCTTTATAATTATTATTGGCCCCATCGATCACAATATCACCTGGACTCAGCAAGGGCGTCACCTGGGCAAGATGCTCATCGGTTGCCTCGCCAGCGGGCAACATCAACCAGACGATCCGCGGCGAAGGGAGGGCTTCGACCAGTTGCTCCAGCGTTAACGCCGCAATTGCGCCGTGTTCAGCCGCAAGCTCTTCAGCCTTCGCCACGGTTCGATTATAGACAACCACACGATGCCCACCCTGAAGCAAGCGGATCGCCATATTGGCCCCCATACGGCCCAGGCCGATCAATCCAATCTCCATTGCAGTCTCTCCATGTTCTGTTTGGTGCTCAGGAATTATTATACCATCCCTGGCTGAGCACCCGCCGTTGCTCGGCTGCGTCAAGCACAGTCGCACAGGACTCCCAATCAACTGGTTCGACTTTTGCGTAGCGTATCTCGAATGGGTGGGCGCGAGGTATCTCGTCGATAATCTTGCGCGCCCGTTCCTGCTCGCCTAATGCTACGGCCACCCAGGCATCTTCGAGTATGTCAGGGATCTGGCCAAAGAGCTGAAAGATACCCTGAAGCCGACTCGAAAGCAATTCATGGACACGATCTTCGACCGAGCCACGGTAACGCAGATTATAGATCGCGACCTTATTGTGGGTCTGACCGATCCGCTGGATGCGGCCCTTGCGCTGCTCAAGCCGCGTTGGGTTCCAAGGCAGGTCCAGGTTGATCAGCCGGGCGAGCATCTGCAAGTTTAGCCCCTCGGATGCAGCATCAGTCCCCAGGAGCAACCGCAGTTGACCGAGTCGAACCATGTTCTTCAACTCATCGCGTGTCTGCCGGTGCCACTCACCGCCCTGAATAATCCCTGAGTTGCTCGATCCCGAGTAGAGGGCGATCGGTTCGTCTGGCAACTCCTCGGTAAGTCGTTCAGCGAGCCACTGAATCGAGTCGCGGTACTGGCTGAAGACGATGCAACCAAGCTGTAGCCAGCCGTGATCAATCAAGAGCTCGCGCACCTTCTCGTATTTCGGGTCGCGGCCCTGATTAGCGACCAAAGCATCGACAAAGCACTCGAGCAGGTCGCGCTCGGTTGGTGTCAGCGTGCGCGGCATTGCTTCGTCTGTACTGTGCAGTTGAGGCTCACCATCAAACTCATCGTCGTCTTGCTCGGGCTCCTCTATATTTGCCCAGTCTCCGAGCATGCGCTCTGCAGTGATCTTGCCTGCATAGACGGTGCTGCCGACGCGCCGCAGCAGCAAGGTTTTGAGAAAGCCAGCCCCACGCATACGCACGCTGATCTGTTTGCAGAATTGCTCGGCTCGCTCGTAGGCCGTCTGGAGATAGACCGGTACGCTTATGGCCTCTTCATCACGCTCTCCGAGCACGTCGACGTGGATGGGATCAAGGAGCGGCTCACCACTCTCGGGGTGAATCTGCTCCTCTAATTGTTTCCGTGTGCGTCGGATAATGCGGCAGATGAAGGGATTGCGGCTTGTGATAAAATCGCCGAATTGGGCACGGAGACGCGAGCGCACACTAACATTGAGATCCATGAGCCGACTGCCGTTGGCTACGGCAACATCGTCATTGAGCTGCAGCTCACGACGTAGCCGCTCATAAAATGGCCCTTCTGCTTTAAGGGGAAGCGGGTTGCGCAACCACTCCCACTGCTCGTTCTCATCTCGCGGCAGTTCGCGCCGCCCCATGATAAGGTTCAGCGCTTCTATCGGCTGTCGCCAACGGCTATGAGCATTGCCAAGGACAGATTCGTCGCCGTAGCCCAATACACTCAGCAGATCCCATGCCTCAATCGGTCGCAACTGTACAGGGGTGGCCGTCGCGAGGAGGAGGCTACGTGTACGCTCGGCGATCTTGTACATGAAATCCAGAAGGTTATTGGGATCAGGCTTCTCGCCATCGCGTCGATCGCCAAGATTCTGTCGGCGAGCACGGTGAGCCTCGTCGAGAATGACACAGTCATACTCAACCTTTAAGAGATGCTCTACGGCGGCTGAGCGGTGGCTGATCAATCCCCCAGAAATAATGCCAACGCGTCTTGGGCAGCGCCGGATCGCTTCTGGCCCAGCGGCAGGATACTCAAAGCCACGCTCATCGACCCACTGCTTGCCGTTCCATCCAGCCGACGGCATGTCAAGCAGGTCGGCAAGCTCGGTCTGCCACTGCCAAACTAAGGTCTTTGGACAGATCACAAGCACCGGTTTCGTTCCTGCTAAGGCAATCAGCTTCGCGGCCATGGCAAGCTGGAGCGTCTTGCCAAGGCCAACCTGGTCGGCGAGGATGTAGCGCGCTTTGCCCTGCGGCCCGTGATGGGCATCAATGACGGTCTTCACAAAGTACTTCTGATGCTCCCAGAGGCCGGCCTCACGACGATAGACAGGCGTCTCGACCAGCGCAGACGCAGGATCAGGCGGCGTATGCGCTGGTGCCTCATCAGTCCACGCCTCGACGGTGCTGATGACCTGCCGCCTGGCCAGGCGCTCGAGATCCTGGATGACTGCCTCGGCAAGAGGCACGGCGTATGGTGAGCTCCAGAGCGCATCAAACTCTTCCTGTACCCAGGTGACCGCCTCAGACGACGAGTCTTCCCACAGCAACTCATAGTTAATCTGCCAGCCGAATTTCGACTCGTTCACACTGCCTATGAAGCTTGTGGCGCTGCCATCCGCACACGTGATCACGCCAGCTTTGCCGTGGATAAGACCAAACACGCTGTCGGGGAGCACCTTAACAACGAGTTTTCCGCTGGTCAGCATGTCGTAGAGGCGTTGGAAGCGATTACGTACCTGTGGTTCGCCCTCGCCCTGAAGCAAGGCCTCGGGTCGTGTGCCACACCATGCGCGGCGCAGGGCCGCCTCTGCGGCTCGGGCCGTACGAACATCGTGAGGGTGCAGATCAGAGTTGCACACCACCCGGATTTGTCCAGCGACGTGTTCGAGTTCCTCGCCTGCGACTTCCAAAAGTGATGAACTGAAATAGCCAGCGATGCGGTCATAGCGCAGAGCACCGCGCAGGCGCTCGGTGAGGAAGGAGCGGTCAAGCCGCTGGCGACGTGATGAGTAGCGGGTAATCATAAATGTGTGCAGAATGTAGCGAACGAAGCGTTACGCTGCCGTGCTAATTCGAGATCAACATGCGTTGCCAGGCATTGTTGCACGTGTTCGGTGTAATTCTGTCGAAGTTGGGCCTTGAGCCATCTCTTGGGATCAGGGGGCGTATGCTCGGTGTTTGCAGATCCTGCCGGAACTCTTGCGAGTCTGCAGTAGGTGCAGCCTGGTGCTAAGCCAGCAATCAGCCAGGACTCGGTCTCGATCTTTGCCCAGCATACAACAACGCTGACCCTTAACTCGTTAGCAATCACGGTAGCTCGCCTTGGCATATCAAGATACTCTTGCGTCAAACTTTGATACGGCTCAAAGGTGGTGTCACCGTCCATGAGAATGATAAAGCGTTGCTCGCCAAGCGCGTGAAGACGCCTAAGCGTATCCTCAAAGCCACGTACGCGCCGGATGATATTTGCCTTCCCGCTTGCGTTGACGCATTTAATTCTGACTGACTCAGCCAAAGTACGTCGCGCCAGGATCGGGATGATAGCTTGTTCACCAGGACCTTCGACTATTACCGTGATCATACTTCGCTATCCATCAATTCTGGTGCAATTGGCTGCGGTTCGTCCCCGAAGCCACCCTCCCGTTGGAAGTCACTCGGTCGTCCGAGGTTTTTTGCTATGCCGATCATTGCCGCTCTTGGCGCTGGGATAATTGCTTTTGCCCCCTTCCTTTGGGTGACAAAGCAGGCAATTCCGCCCTCGACATCATGCTGAGAGTCTAGACCTAAGGCCTCATCCAAGACGATTGGCGAGTGCGTTGTCAAAAAGATTTGCGAAGGATTCCGTCGGCGGGTAGCTGTGTCGCGAACACGCTGAAGAAAGCGTTGGATGGCATAGAGATGGAGTGCATTCTCTGGTTCTTCAATCACAATAACTGGGGGCGGCGTCGCTTGAAGCAGTACCGCAAAGAGTCCTAAAAGACGAATCGTTCCATCAGACATTTCAGGTAACTGAAAGTCTACGCGGGTATCACGCTCAGTGAAGCGTAGGGTCTTCAGGTTAAGCAGCCGATCGGGCTTGATTTCGTCAATATAGGGCACAACCTCTTGCAATGCAGCAAGTAACTGCTCTGATTGATCAGTTTTTTGTAGTAAGCGCGCTACATAGGGAACAATGTTTTCACCATTACGGCGCAATTCCTGATCGTCATTGATAATGGAGCGCCGTACGGCTCCTGGCTCAATATTGTAGACGCGCCACGAAGCAATATAGTTACTAATCAAACGCGCACCACGCATATAGCGTGAAAAAAGCAGCAACTCATCTTCACCGCTCTCATCCAGAAAGAGAGCCTCGATATTTTGAGCCTCAATCGTATTTTGGGGGTCATGCCAACTCTTGATCGTTGTGCCATCGCGCTCAAAACCAATGGTTATCTCTTCCAAGTTTGGGCTGGGGCGAACTATACCCTTATCATCGCGACGGATAGGCCGTTCATAGACAACTGCATCTAAAACTTCATGCTTAATTTGAATGTTTGCCGCACGACTCAACTCGAAGCCATAGCTTACCCGCTTAATCCCCCTATCTTTATCTTCGCCTAATTCAAGACGAAAGCGCATCGTGAAGGCACCACGAGGCGTTCGTGTGCGAACTTGTTCAAGACCGCCATACTCGCCAAACGCTTCGACAAGCCCGCGTCGGGCGATCAGCGAGAAGAAGTCGATCAAGTCGGCAAAGTTGGTCTTGCCAGTTCCATTCGCACCGATAAGGACATTGATCTTGCTCGGCTGAATGTCAAATTCGCGTAAACCTTTAAATCCTCTGCCCGTCAATCTTGTAATCATGCATCATCCTTATGCGGTATCAAATATGATCATTCCGCACTGCCCCCGCCACTACCGCCGCCGCTGCCGCGTCAGCGCACCAGTGCGGCATTGTACTGACATTGCCCAACACGGCCAGATACTCCAGGATATGGATCAGCTTCTCGCGGTTAGGCCAGTAGTCGGGTAGCTCGGTCTTCAGCCAATTCAGTCCATCACGCGCATCTTCACGCTCAACCGTGAGGGAGATCGCATAGAGCGCCTGACGCACCAGTGAGGTGCCGAACACGCCGCGCTGTCGCCGCTTGAGCTCGCTGGCGTTCATCAGCCGGGTTTCGTTGGCCCTGGTGCTGGCGAAGAGTTCGGTGTACTCGGCGGCACCAAAGCCGCGGGCTAGTTCCTGGTAGACGCCACTACGGTGCTCGCCGTGGCTCTCGACCTCCAGACCCTTGAGATAGAAGCGCTCCATTGGCGTCAGGCTCTTCCACAGTTCGCGGTCGAGGCCGCCAGGAACCAGGTGATCGCAGGCGATCTTCACTGCGCTGCGGATGAGTTGCTCGACCGGACTTACTTCGCCACGCTTGCGCTCGCGGGCGATCTCGCGGGCCGGGTCGATCTCCGCGATCGGACGCTCGGTGAGCACGCGCAGCGCTGCGGCGTAGGCGGCGAGTTGGTAGTCGGCGTCGGCGAAGTTTGGTTCGCTGGCATCCTCAATGCGCAGCATTTCGTCGAGCTGGCACCGTACCTCAAGCTCGACGCGGTGCGTGATCTCGTCCAAAAAGACCGGCTCGGCCTCGGTTCGTTTGCGCAGCACGAGCAGGACGGTGCCTTGCACATAGTTGCCTTGCTTCAGCGAGGATTCTGTCTCTGTCGCTATGCACCATGCAACTGAGACACGCAATCCCGCAGCCCAGAGGATCATGGTCAGATCAGCCCACACTTCGGTATCCTGGTGTGTAAACATTACAACCTGGAAACCATCATCGGGCATGTGCTCTGTCAAATTACGGTAACACTCGACCATAGACTGGCGGAAGCGCTGGTCGTTTCTTTTAACTGCTAATGCTCGACAAGAGTCTAGGCTCCAGTCTGGGAAAATTCTACCGATTCTTTTTGCATACCATGAAAGAAAAAATTCAGATATCTCTTCATAACTTACAGCGTCTGCATAAGGAGGATCCGTAATCCAACAATCAAGCGTGTTTGTAATTTGACTCGCATTAGCAGTCGTAATGTAAGACTCTCCCGTCACAAAACTGAAGTTATGCTGAAGACAAAAGTTGTCTCGAAGTGCAGTCCAACCACGCGATGCAAATACAAATAGAGGATTTAGGGCTTGGCTTGTCAGTGCTCGCTCAACATTTTCGTTTGCTGCCGCTTTATGCCACATTGAAAGACGTGACATATAGGCCACACAGCGACCTAATGCCAGTATTAATTCAACTCTTGCTGGAGTGGATACAGCTAACTGATCTGCTTTTGCAGCTAAGAATCCTGCTACAAGTAATTGTCGTGGTGTAAAAAGGTGATGCCAATATGTCCAGCCTCTAGTCCTAATAAGTTCATTGGTCTTCACTCCCGGTTCAATGCGCAGATCTGGAATATAGCCTTCGGCTTGCCACTTCGAAAGACGTTCCTCTAGTAATCCAAGGATTAGTTTTTCTCTTTGAAAGTCGGCGCTCGTAGGTGCTCGATAATGACGTCGCTCACTAATAACTTTTCCTGACTCATCATAGACAGACTCTACCCATCGAATACAGAAAAGCCGCTCTTGTAATGCGTCATTATCATGTGGTGAAACGTTGCTCTTCTCCCAAAGTCTCATATTTCTTCTAATAACATCGATTGGTATGGGCTGATTACCGCTTTTGTGTGTAATACGCGAATTTTTGACGGTGGCTAATTCTTTTGCTTCAGCCATCTCCTCACTTGATGCTCCTTGTAGAATCTCGATATCATAGCATTTCCCTGTATAGTCAGGCACTAACTTGGCAATAGTGCGAGATCTTTCTCCAAGAACCCAAGTAGCGGCTAACGGAACCAACCAACCGGTTTCAGGATCCTTAACCTCTAAGCAATAGAAATATGTGTCTGCGCGCCAGCCCTGCTCGTTCTGTTCGATACCCCACGCCTTGATCTGCTCGTCCACAGCGGCAAAGACGGTGCGCTGGGCCTGCTCAACTTCAGTAACTATCGCTGGCCCGCCGCCGACGATATTCATTCCAGCCCACGTCAGCAGGGCCGCCACAGGATTCAGATCTGAACCATATGCATCACACCCAATTCTCGCGGCCTCGAAGGGGACAGAGCCGCCGCCGCAGAAGGCGTCGCCAACGCGAGGCACGTGGCCGAAGCGAAGAAGCCCTAGCTGGGTGGCAAGTTCCGGGAGGTTCGTTGCTTCAGTGCCAAGATGCGCATTGATCTCAGCCCAAGCGTCAACCGAAGGCCCGGCGATCTGCTCGGGACGATCGCAGTACTCGATCTTCTCGGCATAAGGCATGCGTTCAAAGACCAGCGCTTGCAACTCGGCCCGGTCTTCACGGCTGAGCCTGGGGCGCAAACGTGGCGCATCAGCAGGAGCGTCGGGGTCGAGAAAACGACGACGCACGTTGGGCGGCGTGAGGGGGAGCTCAGCCAACAAACGCGCTCCAGGGATAGACTTAGAGCGACGCCGCTGCAGGCCCTGCTCGTCCATTGTCAGCAACTTGAGGAATATCTCGCGGTCACGCACCGGATCATCACTCGCGGGCATCAACAAGCCTAAAAGAGCGGCGCGCACCAGAATAAGCGGCTTGCGCCCCCACCAGCGCCCTAAACTATTTAGTGTCTGTCCATTATTAGCCTTTCGCTCCTTGAAGCTCTCTGCTGATAGTTTTGCAACCGGAAACTGCTGCTCGATGAAAGCGGGCGCACCGGCGAGCGGCGGTGCGGCATCGAAGAGCGCTTGCTGGGTAGGCTTAGACATAGAAGAGGTCAATCACTTTCAAAGCTGGTGGCGTAGCACGAGCTCAACACAATGCAATGCTCAGCCCTAATCGGGAGAAGATGTCGTATCCTCGTGTTCCTCATCGGGCATGTGCTGCTCATGCACCACCATCGTCTCAGGTTCATGCGCAAACATCGGTCCCGCATTTGCCAGGCGAAAAAAGGCTGGAACAACAGCCTCATCACTGGCCCGGCTTGTAACCGGGTTCTCGGTAAGCGCATAGCGAACGGCCTTGCGCCAGCCGCGCCCGCGATCGGCGATGCCGTGGCCGGTCGCTGCGGCCGTCTGGGTATAGAGCCACCAACGCTCCTCGGGCGAGAGGCCACTCCAGTTGGCAATGGCCGTCGGGATGAAGGACGGGTCGGCATCTTCGATGGCCCAGGCCAGCAGCACCAACTCCTTGCCCAGTTCGCGTCGCAGCAGATTCTGGCCGGCACGCCAGGAACCCGAGCGCAAACCCATATGGCGAAGCCGTAGCGCAAAGTGGCTGCGTACCGGGTCGGCGATCATATCCCACTTGAGCCTTGGCAGCACCACCCGGATCTGACCATCGAGGCGCGAGCCATAGGAAACCTCACCGGAACCATGCTGCTCGTCCCACGCGAAGTGCTCGCTCATATCAATGTTTCCCGCAGCGCCACGCGGAATATGAACCACAAAATGGTGGGTGCTCTCGTGCGGAACAAAGCCGAACGAGCCAGACGGTACGGCAAGCTGTCGTTTGGTCATGAGAGAGCCTCAGCAACCCAGGGTTGATGGGCAGCATCGTGTTAGGAAAAGATAGTCCTTGCATGATACCGCGCCAGACGAGATATGACAAACAACCTCACGTCTGCTGACAGCCTCAAGCGAAGGCGCACTACTGACGAATATCGTCTTGCCGTAACGTCGTACGCACCTCTTCGGCCCAATCTTCCAGACTCTGGCCGGTCGGGAACCAGAGCGATGCGACTTCGAACTGAACCTGACCATTGGTCTGGATGCGCCGAAGAACCTGAAGGGCCTCTTCGATCAACTCGGGCTCAACCTGTTTTTCTTCGAACATCGCCAGTTCAAGCCACTCGCGGCCAGCGCCTTCGCCAGCAATGCGGATGATCGGGCCACGCGCCTTTACCTGCCAGCGCTTCATACGCTCAAGAAACTCGTACGAGTCACGTGTATTGTCGAAGGTGTGGCGACGACGCCAGAACGCCGGTCGTCGTGGGTCAAGCTTGACCCGATCTTCGCCCGGCTCCCAGACAACCTCGAAACGCTCGACGTCAGCTTCAATGCCATCGTGAACCGCATAGGCCAGCACAAACGGTGCGCCATGCGGAACAACAAAGGCGCTCCCATCATAGGCTGCTCCTGCTACCCGAGGGTTGGCACCATTGGTCGTGTAGCGGATTGCAGCGATTGGTGGGGCCGCCTGCAACTCACACAGCTTGTCAGCGCCGCGTTGAAAGAAACGATGCTTCAAGGTAATGCGTCCCGTCCAGGTGTAGGGCACACCTGCCTCATGCACACCGCGTGGATCGATCGCGAGAAACGAGAGCCTGAGGTGGCCAGTACACAGGGTTGAACCCTCGAGAGGGGCCGAAGCCGTCGTCGCAGTCCCGCCGATCTCCCAGTAGATGAGTTCGCCATGCACTGGTGTTACGCGCAGAATAACCTCACCAGTCGTATCATCGCGCTTCTGCTCCTGGACGAGCACATTGGTCTTTGGTTGTGGGAAGGGTCCTTTATCAATGAAGCCACCGTCTTCGCGCCAGATATCGCGCTGGATGCACTCAGCTTTGAGCCGATCGAGCGCATCGGTATGGTGCCACTGCCACTTCGAATTCATGCCCGCCCGACGCTTTACTTCGCTCCAGGGCAGCACCTGGGTCGTGAAGAGCCGCTGCTCACACTTACGGCGAAACATCTCATCAGACACCTCTTCGAGATACTTGGATTTTTCACGTAAGACCTCGACCACCTGCTGCTCGCCGCTGTAGCGATTCTCTTCGAAGCGCATCCGCAGATCAGCCTGCATGAGGCCGCTCTCGGTGGGGTACCAGAGGATGGTAAAAGTTTCGCGCACCGCCGAGTAAAACTGAACGCGAATGCGGTCAGCCAGTTCATTCGCCTGTTTCATTTGCGGGTCGCTGTCGGGCACGCGGTCACGCTTGAGTTCATCGATGATATGGGCAATTGCACGCAACCGTTTCCCCGATTCGACAAGTTGATCATAGGTATTACGCGCCCCAGTGATAAAACCGACCCGGTTTTTCCATGTAGTCTGTTCATAAAATTGGCGCAACTCGGGCCGCAAACCGCCGCCGACGAGCGGCTCAGAGATCACCAGCGTTACGCGATCCTGCTCCAACTCGATCTCATCGATGGCCGGCAATGCCAACACCTTCTGGTAGCACCAACCGTTCACGGGTTTAAAGATTGCCTCAAGCCGCGAACGTAGCTCTTTCAGCGCCTGCTCAGGCAGGTAGGTGCGTACCAGCGACTCGAGCTTCGCATTCAGGTTCTGGACATCGCGGAAGTAGAGCTTCCCGTCATTTGTACTGTGGAGGTACCAGGCGGCGGTCGCCAGTTTCTCTAGCACCTCACCACGGAGCTTCGACACATCGCGGCCAGGCGCACAGAGTGCAGCGACAAGCTCGGGTATTGCCAGACCGACCACTGGATTCTGCACATTCGCCAGGGACGAGACAAGCAGCAGCCGACACGCATCCTGTGCATCGGAATCACCCAGATTCGCATCCATGATCTCGGCCACTGCACTACCGCCGGAGGCAATATCGTGGGCAATCGCATTCTCGAGGGTACTGTTGATCTGCGTGATCTCCGACAACGTATCGCGATCATTGAGATCCAGATCGTGAGCCGCAATCAGATAGCGTTTGCCAGCAACCCCCGAGTTCCAGAGGCGCGTAGCAACGATCCGCATAAGCCGGATCAGGCCGCGGGTTTGCTGAAAGCCAGGGTTCTCGCGAAACCGAGCATAGAGATCGCGGATAGCGGGGTGGAAGGGGTAAGCAACCTGAATCCGGTTTGCAAACTGCTCGGGTGACTCATTTGTGATCCCCATCTGGCGAGCATCGCGGAACGCACGGGCATAGGCCTGGGCTACCTCAGCAATCTCGTCCTCACTCGGCAGCGTTGCAAAAAGGCGCGTACGCAAAATATGATAGAGCTCGTCCGAGTTAATCCGAACTGGCTCCAACGACATCGCCGAGCGATTTGTCTCCTTTTCAAAATCAGCCAGTACCGAACCGAGTTGAGCACTTCCCTCCTGATAGGAAGCGGCCAGATCGGAAATCACCAGACAGACGCGCCGACAAGGTTCTTTGCCAATGGCGACAAGCAGGTTGGAAAGCGCCGTCGCTGTCACCTGAGCGAGATCCGAATTCCCGATCGGGCGTGAGCGGGCATTCTGAAAATATGGAGGCAGCTCGTCGAGCAGAATGAGCACTGTTTCGCCGGCCAACAAGTTGACCCAGGCGTTCTGTCCAGGTGCCTGAAGGGGAGCATAACAATCGCGAAAATGTTCGCGCTTGCCAAGCTGCTCGGCGATCGAACCCCAGATCCCTAGAGGAGCATCTGATTCACGACCAGAGAATGCGACAACCTTCACTGCGCCAAGCGCTGGATTGGCCTCATAGATTCCCGCAAGCACATCCTCTCGATACTCAGGGTGGCGCGCAAGCAGACCAAGCGTAAGCAGATTATGGGTCTTGCCACCACCCATCGCCTGCTTCAGCTTGAACACCCCCTGATCCGAGATACCTTCAAGCCGACGAAAGCTCTGCTCTAGCAGTACTTTCATGCCACCAGTCACGTAGTTTTCACTAAAAAAAGCGAATGGATTAATCGATCCGTTTACGAGATCGGTAAGATCCAGCACGGTATCACGACGCTGGACATCGAAGACACTGCTTCGAAGATGGCAGAGTTGGCTGAGAGGTTGCATAGGCTTCTGCTTTAGTATGGGTAGCAAAAAAGAGTTTTGTACAAGTGTTTGTATGCTTGCTCACGGCTACGCCGCGAGCAAGCATACAGCACCTTGACAAATGATTTAATAAAAATTATAGCATGTGAATGCAAGCGTTGGCAGTACCCACATTGCGACCGTTACGACTTGGGGACTACTTCTGCCAGCCCCTCTGGGGGCCAGCCGAGCAACTGCCCCCGACAGAGCTGG
>NZ_RYFF01000095.1 GCF_004138165.1 Candidatus Chloroploca sp. Khr17 | reverse complement strand
CCTCCACCCACCGGCGTGCCGCCACCCACCGCAATACCATCACCCACGCCCACCGGCGTGCCGTCACCAACCGCGTCGCCCACCACAGTGCCATCACCCACCCGCACCACAGTGCCGTCACCCACCGCGTCGCCATCACCCACCCGCACCGCAGTGCCGTCGCCCACCACGTCGCCATCACCCACCTCCACCGCAATACCATCACCCACGCCCACCGGCGTGCCGTCACCCACCGCGTCGCCCACCACAGTGCCGTCACCCACCGGCGTGCCATCACCCACCCGTACCGCAGTGCCGTCGCCCACCACGTCGCCATCACCCACTCGCACCGCAGTGCCGTCGCCCACCCCCACCGAGGAGCTATCACCTCCACCCACCGGCGTGCCGCCACCCACCGCAATACCATCACCCACGCCCACCGGCGTGCCGTCACCAACCGCGTCACCCACCACAGTGCCATTGCCCACCACAGTGCCATCACCCACCCGCACCACAGTGCCGTCGCCCACCGCGTCGCCATCACCTCCACCCACCGGCGTGCCGTCACCCACTCGTACCGCAGTGCCGTCGCCCACCACGTCGCCATCACCCACCTCCACCGCAATACCATCACCCACGCCCACCACAGTGCCATCACCAACCGCGTCACCCACCGGCGTGCCGTCACCCACCACAGTGCCATTGCCCACCACAGTGCCGTCACCCACTCCCATTGATGAGCTATTACCTCCACCTATCACAGTGCCATCGCCCACCCGCATCGCACTGCCGTCACCCACCCCCACCCAGGTAGCCTCTGCACCTCCGGACATCATGCCGACTGCAGTACCAACTGAGGAAGCGTTACCAACGGCAATTTCCCCACCCACCGAAGAAACGACCCCGACAACCTTATCGCTCATCCCTGATGTCCCAGCGATATCAACGCCGCAGACAATCCCGACGCTTGCAACGGGAGGGCAACCAATCACCGAGGCGTTTTCTCCCTCGGACTCGGGCAGAGGCCCAGATAATCCCGACATCGCGGTCAGCTTACCCTACACAGGGCTTGGACACACACGCCCAGGCTATCCCGGTCTCTATGTGCTTGCTGCGAGTCTCATTATGATCGGAGTACTACTCCGGTGGCGGCGTTAATCCCTTGCACCACCCCACCCCACCCTGTTTATGTTGTTGGTTGTGCTGCGGGTCAGCCTGCATTGACCAGGCTCTAACTAACCAGGCCATGGTTCGCCCGCTCAGAGCCACTGAAGCCCTAGTCATCCTGTGAGGGAAGCAAGTATTCAGCACTTGACCGGGACAACCCTTGTCATGCTGAGGAGCGAAGCATCGCAGGCGTGGAAACCGCCGCGGCCCTTCGCTTCGTTCCTCAGCAACAAAACCCGTCAGACCTCACAGGTCTTCAAGACCTGTGAGGTCTGACGGGTGCTCGCGCTCGCGGCACTGCGGGCCCACGGGCCATGTGGTACTCAGGATGACAAATGGTGTCGGCGTCGGTGCCTGTGCAGAAGATCTGCGTAGGCTTACGGCAGTAGCTCGACCTCGAAGCTTTCAAACACAGTCGGTCGCCCAGCCCACAGCCCGGCACCGCCAGTGACGTGGGTGTTATCGCGGATGCTGCTGAGCGGCTCACCGTCAACTAAAGCAAGGAAATTGTTGCCACGAACCTCAGTTGGAAAACCAGGCGCTCTTCTGGCGCTGCTTTGCTTGGCCCTACGCCTGTGTCAGGCGCGCCTGGTACAGTGCCACCAGGGCCGCGCCAATCGCCTGCGAGAGATCGCCCAGGGTTGCGGGCACCACGCGCATGGTGGCCTGCTGGGCAGGCCACAAGTAGGGATAGGCCGCCTCCCAGACGTGCTGCAGGTAGCGCTCGCGAAAGGCTACCGAGGTCGACTCGGTGTCCATGAGCCCCCCGCCGATGACGACGAACTGAGGGTCGAGGGCCATCGCCAGCGTGGCGACGTGCAGGCCGAGAACGCGCGCCTGAAAGTCGAAGATCTCGGTGGCGAGCTGGTCGCCCTGCTGGGCGAGGCTGCGCAGGGCGAACGCCCGCTCTTTGAGGCTCAGGGGCAAACTCGCCAGCGGGTGATCGGGCTGTGCGACGAGTTTCTCGGCGAGCAGCAGTGGCAGGCCGGCCAGGGAGGTGTAGATCTCGACACAGCCCCATGTTCTGCCGCAGCCGCACGGGTAAGGGCGCACGTCGAGCAGGTGCAGCGGCGCGGGCATATGTGCTGCTTCCATCCCGGCGAGCGTCGCGCCATCGAGCGGCAGGCCGTGCTCGTCAATATAGGCGCAGCCGAGGCCAGAGCCGGGGGCGAGCATCAGGACGCTGCCGGTGCTGCTGCCGCGCACGCGCTGGGCCTCGGCGACGCCGCCCATGTTACCGTCATTGCCCACCGCCAGCGCGATTGCGCGTCCAGCCCGTTCGGCAAGCGCCCGGCTGTAGGCAGTGTAGACATCAAAACCGACGAAGCTCTCAGGCAGGTTCGGCCCACGCTCGAGCACGCCATAGCTCCGCCGCGGTCCTGGGATGGCGACCCCGACCCCGCGCACCTGCTCCCAGTGTAGATCGTTCTGCTCAAGGTAGGTGCTGATGGCTTCGACCCACCCCTGTACGACCATGACGGGCCCAAGATGCGCATCAGTCGATCGCTGGAGCAAGTTAGTTGACACGGGGGAACCATCTTCCCAGACGCCCCCGATCTTCGAGGTTGTGGCACCACTATCGGTGCCGATATAGACGGGTTGCTGTGTGCGCATAACCATTTCAGCTTTCAGCTCTCTGCTTGTCCTTCTTCCCCAGAAACTACTCACGCCAACCTGATGGTGAAAGGCTGCCCTGATTATAGTATACCGTACTTCGCACGCAACCTACATTTGTTCTGTGCAAGATTGGCTGCTGCTGTGCGCGCTGGCGACCAGGAGCGTGTTTCAAGCCGAACAGCTTCATGGTGAAACTAGTTCGCGCCGCCTCCAGTGCCGCTAGCCATCGATCAGGCGGCGGTAGATCCCAGGCGACGAGTCCTCGATGACGACTCGCCCGTGCTTGCCGAGCTTCAGGCGTTGGAGGCCCGGGGCGTCCACGTCATCAGTTGCCTCACCTGTCTCGATTATTATGGCCTGACCGAACAACTGGCCGTCGGGGTGATCGGCGGCATGCCCGACATCATCGCGGCCCAGTGGGGTGCGCAGAAGGTGATCACGCTGTAGGGATGCGTGCCAAGCATCGCGCACGCTAAGTAGTCTGTGGATTAAGTTTTCCGGGCGCACCGCCGACCACGAATACTGAGCACGAATATACGAAGATGAGCGGTGCGGTGCGGTATTCGTTATGCCCAGACTACGGAGTGGTGTGTCCCCTATGTTTTCTGATGATGTGACGCAAAGGCGCAAAGGGTGTTGAGAACGTAAGGGCGTACTCTACCGAACGTGCTGGCCGCTAACCGGCCGCATCATCCAGCAACGCCCGCAGTTGATGCAACACGGGAAGCGTGACCTTGCCCGTGGCGAGCTCAGGGTTCCAGTTGGCGGGGTCACGCAGGTCGAACCAGCCAATGGCGCGCATGGTCGCCAGACCATTGTGATCGTCCTCGGGATCGACCCCTGGCTGTGCCTCGCCCCCGACCACCAGGCAGAGATAGGTGTGGAGCCAGGCATAGAGCTACCTTCCGGCACGATCCAGAACTGACGCCTGTCGGTGCGGTCATCGACCTTGACCAGCAGGATGTGATGGTCACGTACAATACGAGGCGCTTTCAGGTGTCAAGGCTATGGCAATATCCCGGTACTCTCTTGGCGTAACCCCAAACCACTTCTTAAACGATTTACGGAAGACGCTTGGCTCTAAGAAACCCAGCAGGTAGGTGATTTGCTCGACCGAGTAGTTTTCGCGCAGAGATTTCTTGGCCAACCGCACGGCCAGTAATCAGGTTGCCGATGATGCGCTGGTAACGCCCCGATTTCTCGAAGGCTTCGCTAAGCGTTTTGCAGTTCATCATCAAGTAGCCGAGGATAGACCAACTGCCGGGTTGGGCGAACTCGCCCATATGCAGGCCGAAATACGGGTCGTTGACGTACTCCGCCGCACTGTCCTGGATGTGCAGATAGGTCTCGACCGGAAGATAGGCGTCCGGCGAGCGCACCGTTTCCGGTTCAAATATTGGTGTATCTTCTTGCGCTGGCTGATGGTGTATCTTACCCTATTAGCCCATACTGCCGCGCCGCCTCGGTTGCCGAGCCGAGCACCAGGTCGGTGCGCCCGGCGCTGGCGTCGGTGCCTTTGATGATGCGGTAGCGCATGCCGCTGGCGCCGGCGAGTTCCTCGGCGTAGCGTTGCTTGGCCAGGACCTCTGGTGCGTCGATTTTGTTGTCGCCCTTCACCTCGACGATGGTGTAGTTGCCGTCGGTGCCCAGCAGCAGGAAGTCCGGGTAGTAGCTGCGCACGGTGTGGGACATCGGGTCGATGTACTGGACAAAGAAGTCGGATTGGCCGTGGGTGAGCATGCCGGTGAAGTAGAGTTTGTCCACCCGCCCGTCCTTGATCAGCTTCCAGAAGAGGTCGCGCTCGGGGTTCGAGTCGAAGCAGTAGGTGTCGAGGTGGAAGCTCTTGGCGGCCTCTTTGCCCGCGTCGGTCTCGCGTACGATCAGGTGCGGCTTGCCGCGCAGTTCGTAGAAGCCGTCCTCTGGCATCTTCACCAGATCGATCTCGTACTCGTCTGTGCGCTCGAAGTGCTCGATCTTGTAGAGCAGGTCGAAGAGCCGCGGGATCACCCAGTCGTAGAGCAGTTCGTTGAACTCGTTGACCCTCGCCAGCAGCGCCTCTATGCCTTCGCTGCTGCGCTCGAGCAGCGCCTCGATCTCCAGGCAGGGCTTGTTCAGGTAGCGCGCGATCTCGGCTACCAGCGTCATCGCGCTGAAGGTGCGTCGCTCGCGCAGGTGCGAGAGATCCTCGGTCTTCGTCGCCTGCTTGTACTCGGCCAGGCCCTCGCGCTCGGTGTGGATGAGCCGGTAGCCCTCGGTGGTGGCATGCGCCAGTTCAAGGCTGAAGCCGTCCGGTGGCGCCTTCTCCTGCATGCTGAAGAGCCGGCGCACCCGCTTGAGCTTGACCTTCTCGACGGGGAGCTTGACCTGCGTGCGCACCGCCTCGCTCTCGCTGCCGCCCTGCTCGATCTCGCCAATCGTGACGCGGAAGTTCTGCTGGAGCTCGTCGTCGAGGATCTGCCGGTTCTCGGCACTCAGGTAGACGTGGCCGGTGTTCTGGGCGACACCGATGGCCCGCAGGCAGCGCATGGTGGCCTGGAGCACGAAGATCTTCGACTTGGGCTTGCGGTAGAGGGCCACCGCGAAGAGGGAGCGGCAGTTCCAGCCCTCGCGCCCCTTGTTGACCAGCAGGATGAAGTGCTTGTCTGAGCCGGGGGTGTCGAGCCGGTTGAACTCGCGGATGTCGTCGTTCGAGGTCAGCTTGTCGTCGCCGACGTTGACCAGGATGGTGCTGGTGGGGATGCCGTGGCGGGTCAGCGCCGCTTCCACTGCCGGACG
This sequence comes from Candidatus Chloroploca sp. Khr17, assembly GCF_004138165.1. GTDB lineage: Bacteria > Chloroflexota > Chloroflexia > Chloroflexales > Chloroflexaceae > Chloroploca. The sequence continues at coordinate 3,952 of NZ_RYFF01000095.1, read as the reverse complement.
CAGTTCGTTCTGAAGCTCGTCGATGGTCGCCGCGAAGAAGGCCATCTTTGGGCGCAGACCCTCGTGGCGGTCGTCGAGCCGGTTGTGGCTGAGGAAGTCGTCGATGGCGATGCGGACGAACTCAGTGGTCTTTGGGTTGGTGTAGCCGTGGGTCCGTACCTTCTTCAGGAAACTGCGGTTGATCGCCTCCTGGAGCCCGAAGGCGTAGACGACTTCGGGCAGGATCTGGTTCTGGACGTAGGGCGTGCCGGTGTAGTTGTAGCAGGCCACCACCCGCGTGCCCGAGGCCTTGAGGCTCGCCGCCAGGGCGTCAATGGTGACGCGGAGGCTCGTCGGTGACTGCTGGATGCCCATGTCTTTGGCGAGCTGCGTGCCAAAGGCGTGGTGGGCCTCGTCCACGTAGATGCCGAGCTGCTCCAGCCGACGCAGCTTCTCGAAGCGCTGGTTGGTGGCGAGGTCGTCCTCGCTCTCCAGCTCGTCGCCGCCGTAGAGGTCGGCGTTCTCGGCATAGACCGAGGCTGCCGCGTAGGTCGGCTTGCCGCTCTGCATCAGGCGCTCGATTGGGGTCTTCTCGGCGTGCTGACGCTTGAGAATGATCTTCTGGGTGTTGGAGATGATCAGGTTGAAGCGCGAGCGGTCGAGCAGGTTGAGCGTGACGCCGCTTTCGTCGAGGAAGTGGAAGCGGATATTGGTGTCGAGCCAGGCGACGTACTCGGCGGGCACGACCCGCGCTTTGTCGAAGGTCTGGATCTCGCGCAATGCCTCCAGCACCGTCTTGTCAGGCGCGAAGACCAGGGCGTTGTGACAGTAGCGCTCGTCCTTGGGGAACTTGTTGGCCAGGATGAACTCGTAGAAGATGCAGGTCGCCATCAGGATCGTCTTGCCCGTGCCCATGGTCAGGGCGAAGATGTAGTTTGGGTAGGCGCGGGCGTAGGAGCGCATCTGGGCGAAGACCGCCTCGAATTGCTCTTTGGTCTGCTCGGCGAAAAGGCCGAGTTGCCCGGCCTGCCCCGACGCCGACTTGCCACGGCCCTCGAAGCGCCCGGCCTGCTGCGACCAGTCGCGGTAGATCTCGTAGACAGCCTGATTGCCCAGGAACTCCTTGAGCAAGACGTAGATCTCCAGGGCCTCGTACTGCGGCGGGCGCAGGAAGGCTGTGGCGTTGGCCGGGTCGTTGAAGGCGAGGTACTTGCGCGTCAGCTCGCGGTAGCTCTGCCAGATGCGGCCCTTGTTCTGTCGGTAGAAGTCCAGCAGGTGGGTGAAGAAGGCGAAGTCGAGCGACGCCTGCTTCGTCTTCACGACCTTAGCCATGCCGCACCTCCTGCTCGAGCGACTCGGAGAGCAGGTCGGTGAGCTTGACCCGGATCGTGCCGGCGTCGGCGGGGATCGGGTAGCGCCCGGCCACCAGCCCGTCGCCCTCGGGGATGTCGATCAGGGCCGGCTGGAGCACGGCGCCGTCGTAGTTCCAGTCGATCATCACCGACTCGACCAACTCGCGCCAGTCGCCGACGTTCTCTTGCTGGAGGCTGAGCTTGGCGAGCAGGTTCATCGGGTAGAAACGCTCGATGATCAGTTCGCCGTCTTTGACGACGATCCGCGCCTCGGCGTCGCGCTTGAACTGGAGGTTCTGCTTGTCGCGCAGAATATCGACGACCTCGACATCAAGCTTGTAGGAGACTTCCTTCTGGAGATGCGCCGCCAGGCCAGCCTCGTGGCCCATGCAGACCAGCGTGATGTGCTCGACCGGCTGGGCGGGGTTCGCCGCCTGGCGTCGCTCGAAGTCCTTGTAGTTGAAGCCGGTGATCAACTCGTTGAGATCCTGGCGCGTCGCGATGCGATTGACGGGCATGACCTTGACCATGCGCCCGTCCTTCTCGCCGTCGAAGAGTCCGCCGGCCTGGAGCCGGTTCACCTCCAGCGCCTGAAGCAGCAGTTCTTTTGCCTCCACCGGGTTGCGGAAGATGTCGTAATTGTTGACATTGTAAACCTCGAAGCCGGTATAAAATGTTTGGATTACCTGCGGCTCTACTGGCTTAATATCACTAGGTTCCTCGTCATCCTCAGAAATCGTATCTACGGCAAGAGATAGACGCTGTGGTTGGCGAGCTATTTCCGAAGAAACGCCTAGTAGACGTTGAGTTGTTAATTGTACGGCACCGAGGTTGATGTCAGCCCCAATAAAACGACGACCTAATTTCATTGCCACCGCTTGCGTTGTTCCGCTACCCATGAAGCAATCAAATACCAAATCTCCTGGGTTAGAGCACGCTGCGATAATTCTTTGTATCACTGTTTCGGGTTTTTGCGTCGGATAGCGCAGATTCTCGGTTTTATCAGCAGGCTGCAACATAGACAGGCGCCATACGTCGTCTACTGTTTTGTGGGTTGACTGAATATAGATAATATTGCCGTTTTCGTCTTTAGCATTCACAAGTTTCTGCCCTTCTTTACTCCAGGCACGTTTAATTTGCATAATCGGCTTATCCCGCTGCTCGCGGACTTTATTAAAGACCGGGTTATCACCCTTGCTGTACCAGTAGATTACATCATGATTGGAAGCAAATTTATTGATATTACCCTGCATTTTATTGTAGTAATACCAAACGATTTCATTTTGAAATTGCCCGGATCCAAAAACCTCATCTAGTATGCAACGAAGAAAATGCCCTTTATGCCAATCGCAATGCAATAACAGACTCCCATTGGGAGTAAGCAACTCTCTCATAAGAGTAATCCGTTCGTACATGAATTGAAGATACTCATCATTTGTCCATATATCAGCATACTGTTTCTCCTCAAAAGCCGAAGAGATTTCCGTTATCGTTTTACCTCTGACATTAATCAATCTCTTGTACTCAGCTTTCGAATCAAACGGCGGATCAATATACACCAATTGCACCTTGCCCCGAAACTCCCTGAGCAAATGGCTCATCACCTGAAGATTATCGCCCCAGAAGATCTTATTGCGCCAGCCATTGACCTCGGGGCCGTGGGTCTCGCGATGCTGAGCAGGGTAATACTGCGTCGAGGTAAAGGGCCGCTTGCCGCGCCAGTTCAGCATCGGATAGCCCTTGATCGGCTCGAAGGTATACTGCTCAACGCGGTCGGTGTGGTCATCGGTAGGCATGGAGAGCTCCTGGTAGGGTGCAAGCCCGCTTGTTTGACGCAAGGGTGGTTTAAACAAGACCTGTTGTTTGACGCAAAGGCGCAAAGGCGCAAAGATAGTTTAGATAAGCCTGGTTGTTTGACGCAAAGAGAAGGTTCCAGAAGGGCCGGATCAGCTTGACCCTCGACGCGGAGTGCCGACTTCAGTCGGCTTCCCGCTCAGCCGACTGATGAATATTCAATATTAAATTGGGTATATGGTAGTGCCGACTTCAGTCGGCTTCTAGCTCAGCCGACTGAAGTCGGCACTACCGAATTTAATTCTTAAAACTCATAAGCCGGCACTCCTCAGCCGCACATTGTCTAGGAATGCTATAGCTTATCAGATCGACAGCGCGATCCTACTGCCGCCATTGTAGCATACCGGAATCATTGAACAACCGGAGTTATCTGAAGAGCGGGGCTGATGCAACGTCCCAGTGGGGTAGATAGTGTCCGCAGATGACGCAGATTACGCAGATTATAGCTTCCGCATCTGCGTCATCTGCGGATGATCAGGAAGACTTTGCATCAGCCCTAATCTGAAGAGCGGGAGGAACGGGCGGAAGGGGATATGTAAGCTCAAGGCATAGTACCCCGTTCCGATTTTATTATTCAAAGTATCCGGAAAGGTCTGCTGTCATTGCGGCTCTTTTACTCACCTCACGATGTATAAATAAAACAAATTGCAAAAGTGCAGCAGCGCCTTCAAGCACTTTGATTTCGATAGAGAGACCGATACACATTAGGGACTACGCAGTGGCATCAGGACGCGCCCCGTCACCAGGGCGCTTCGTTATTTCGGCCT
>NZ_RYFF01000094.1 GCF_004138165.1 Candidatus Chloroploca sp. Khr17 | reverse complement strand
GAGGCGGGGAGGGTTTTAACGCAGAGGCGGGGAGGCGGGGAGGCGCAGAGGGTTTTTTGATGATGAGGAGGGAAGGTTGTGATGAGTACGACCATCTATCACCATGTTGTTATAACGGCTGGAATTTCATTGTTTGCTGCGACAAATGTGTATGGCAAACTGGCGCGTGACCAAGAGCTTTTTCGCTTTGATCGTAGCAATCCGCTGCCGTTGGAACATGAAACCGAAGAAGAGGCACGCCTACGTTGGGCTGATTTTTGCCGCAATGCTGATCCCGCGCTGGCAAAAGCAAAACCAGAGCATATCAGCGCGGAGTTCTCACTGCTCAATGTCTTAGAGAAACAAAAACGCCTGGGCAAAAATCCCCAGGTGACCTTGATCGTGACAAACACCCTGGGTGGCCGGGGATCGGCTGAGTTCATTGCGCGGCTTCTGCGCATAACCTTTGGAGCCGAAGTCCGAACGAAAATAATTGATGATTTGGATGTCAACCAACCCACAATGCTACTCCGCAGTCTGGGACAATTCATGCAGATCGTGGCTCAGGAGTTAGACGGAAAGGATCCTAGCTTTACCTGTTTTGCGCCGGTGGGTGGCTATAAAGTGATGACATCGCTAGGCTATCTTGCAGGTGCTTATATGGGCTTTCCCACGGCCTATCTGCACGAAGATAACCAAATTTTGCATGAAGTTCCGGCAGTGCCAATTCAGATTGAATATAACGAACTGGCAAAATTCGCACCGCTTCTGCGCAAGGCGCAACGAACTTCACTTGAGTGGGATCAGATGAGCTTTGCTGAGCAAACGTATGTGAACCAACATCCATATCTCTTTTACCGTCTCGAAACGTTGGTAGCATTGAGTGCCTTCGGCATCTTTATCGCTGGGCGACCTGAATATGCCATGCTCTTCAACACGCAGGTGTATGCGAGCAAAGCTGTCGAAAAGGAGTTTCAAGGGAGTGATCGCGAGTTTCTGTGCGGGCAGGTTCGTGAGTTGCTTAAGAAGTTGGACAATGCTGAAGCCTATTGGGGTGAACTGTGCCATGAATTAACTTTTGAGAAGTTGAAAGGGCAGGATCTGGTGTCGCATCTCTACAAAGGAGCCTCGAAGGGGACGCTTGTATTTCGTGCTGCGTATCGGTACGACCAGGATAGCGATGCACTCTTTCTGAACCGGATCTGGACAAACCACGGAGTCTATGAGCGTGAGGCAAGCCGTAGTAGTGGTCTGCGAGCGGCTGATCAGCCTGAAGCTTGGTGTGATCTCAGTCGTGATATATGGGATAGATAAATGAGCACAAACACTGACAACTTCAATGTGGTTGTTGCGGGGTGCCTGGGGGGTGAGGATCGGGCTGATGTCATTGCTTTGGTCGAGGAGGTCTTGCGAGGTGATGCGCAGTATGACCGATTCTATCTTAATGCGCTGCAGCGTAAGATTAAAGCCACGCTTGGTGAGGCTGATTGCATCGATCTGATCTATGGTGGGGCGACGAAGATTAAGGGCTATGTCTTTGAGTCGGCGCGTTTGCCGGAGATCCGCGGGGCGTCGGCGTTGCTTGATTTTGTTGGCATTGATGAGGTCAAGCGCATCTGTGGTGAAAAGCGGGTGATCTATGCGGGTGGTGGGTCGTTCCTTGCGTTGGCTCCTGCTGGCACAGGGCATGCGCTCGCCCGTGAGCTTGAGCAGCGCTTTACCGAATTGACGCAGACTGCGCTGAGTGTGGTGGTGAGCCAGACGTTTCACCTGCTCGAATTGCGTTATGGGTGCCTTCGTTTTGGGAATGATGGCTTAGTGGCGTACTGGCTGGAAGAATTTCAGGCCAACTGGCGTGATAGTGTCCTGAAGCCAACGCTTGAGCAGTACTACCATCCCCATGATGGTGATGCGTTGCCAGGGGCGCGCTTCTATCACCGCAAGAACTTTGGTGAGTTGGTGACGCTCTTGACGACGATGTACCATCGCCGACGCGACGAACGCGACGCACTCATTCCGCAATCTGACCAGGATCGAGATGTTCCGCAGCCTGATGAGCGCGTGCTGCCACGCATCGAGCGCCTGCCCTGGGTGGTGCGCTGTGCCAGTAGTGACCATCGCCCCGCCGTCTATGCTGACGCGATCTATGGCCCGTTGAGTGAGGCCAGTGTGCGCAAGTTGGCGGTTGGACGTGTGATGAAGCGGGGCGAGCAAGAGGCGGCAAAGTCGCTCTGTCGGGCGATCAATTGGGATTTGCCAGACGGTATCGAGCAGCGCTCATGGGCGCAGCGGTGGGAAGAGTATCTACGTACTGATCCTGGTACGTCAAGCTTCTACGCAAAAAAGCATGCGCAAGAAAACCATGTGGATCCCGCTTCCGATACGCATCAAATCGGGGCCGCAGGGAATGGGTTCATCGGGCTTATCTACGCCGATGGCAACAATGTCGGGCGGGAAATGGCAACGAAGCAAACGCCCGAGCAGTACCGCGAGTTTTCCCAACAACTTGAGGATGCGGCTTGCAACGCGGTGTTTCATGCGCTGGCCGAACACCTCGAACCGATGCGTCTCCCCGATGAGCAGGGCAACGTACACTGGTGCCATCCCTTTGAGATCATCACGATTGGTGGTGACGACGTGATGGTGATTGTGCCTGGTGATAAAGCCATGGAGATTGCATTGACAATCGGGGTGGCGTTTGAACGGAACATGGTGAATGAAGCCACGCCACGCTCAGTCAAGGGTCGCTATCGGGGGGCCGATCATGCCCATCTGTTGGCGTTCACGCCCTGCATTGGGCTTGGGATGGGCCTGGTCATCGCGCAGGCTGATGCACCGATCTTCTTCCTGAAGCAACTGGTTGATGAGTTGCTCAAGAGCGCCAAGGCGAAGCGCACGACAACGTTGGCTCCTGACAATGGGGGCGCTCTTGATTTTATGGTGCTGAAGTCGATCACGATGGTGAGTGACCGCATTAGCGATTTTCGGCGGGCGGCGCTTGAAGGTACCCAATGTCGTCTGACGGCGCGCCCCTATACCTGGTACGAGTTTGCCGGACTACTGGATACCCTCCGTGCGCTCAAGCACGCGAAGACACCGCGCTCGCAGCTCTACCGGCTGCGCGAGGTGTTGCTGCAAGCACGCGATCAAGGGCCACGCGCAAGTGCGCTGGAGTATCTGACCACCCGTGTGCGCCAGAGTAGGGCCGTCGCAGACGCATGGCAGGAACATGTTGAACGATGCTGGCGGGTTGAGGCAACCCCGGTTGGCTTGCCGCCCTGGTTGCCGCGATCAGATGTTGGTGCCGATGAGCCTGTCTGGGAGACGATCTGGGCCGATCTGGTCGAAATCTACGATATGCTCCCTGAGCAGCAGGAGAAGACCTATGCCTGAGGTACGTATTGATCTGCTGATCACCTGTACGAGCGCGCTGAGTGTCGGTGCTGGTGGCAGTAGTGGCTCACTCGCTGATAAGAGCATTGTGCGTGATGGTCGTGGCCGTCCTCTGCTTCCTGGGTCACAGGTGAAGGGCAAAGTCCGCCATACCACCGAGGCCTTGCTCCACCAGCTTGGCGAACCAACCCCGGCCCATTTTGATGACGAAGCGAAAACGTACATCAAGACGCTCTTTGGTTCGCCACGGCAGCGTTCACCCCTGCGCTTTTTTGACCTTATTGGCCTGCCAGCGGGTGAAGATCGGGATGATCCGTTGCGGCAGATTGATCCCCAAGCGCTGGTTGAGATCCGGCCCGCCGTCAGTATCAATCGGCGACGGGGCACGGCGGAAGATGAACGCCTCTTCTTTCAGGAGGTTGCCCTGGATGGGTTGGTCTATGGTGCGACCCCGGCTATTCGTGGCACGCTCGCCGATGCGCGGTTGGCGGCGTTGCTCTGGGCGGCGCTCCGCCTGACGACCCGTTGGGGCGGAGGCAGTACCCGTGGGTTCGGCTGGGCTGAGGTGGTACCAACGGTCTGGGTGGAGGGCACGGTTCGCGAAGAAGAGGCGTTAGAAGCGGATCTTCGGGCCTTATTGGGGAAGGGAGACGGCGATGCTGCTCAAGCTTGAGATTGAGGCGGTTACGCCGCTTGCGTTTACCGAGCGACGACCCAATGACCAGTTTCGCGCTAGCCTCCCGTATATCCCAGGAGGGGCCATCTTTGGGGCACTGGGAACAGCGCTGGCAGCGAAGGGGGCCTTTGATCCGACGCTCTTCCGTGCGTTGCGTTGCCACAATGCGTATCCGTCCGCTGTCGCTGATACCTGGGTGCGTCCAATGCCACTGACGGCGCTGCAGCCCAAAGGTGAAAAAGATGCCACGATCAGCGACTCACTTGTGGCGCGGATCTGTTGGGAACGCCAGCAGCCACCGGCCCTGATCTATGCGCCGAGTGATGCTCAGGGTCGGCCCTGGGTTGCAGCGGGGGGAGGTTTTTATACGCTCACGGGCGATACCCTGGCGGTACGCAAGGTGACCCAACGGGTGCTGACGCGGGTCGCGATCAATCGCCGACGGCGTACGGCTGAAGATAGTCGGCTCTACTCGCCGCTGGTGTTGAATGAGGTGCAGTCGGTTCAGGATACGAACGGTCAACGCATGTTTGTGCCAACACGCTTTGTTGGGACGGTGCTGGTTCCGGCTGATGCACCCGCTTTGCATGAGACGTTGCCCCAGCTTGATGTGCTTGGTGCGCGTACCAGTACCGGACTGGGTGGGGTCACGCTGACGGCTGGGCCTCTTCAGGCTGATGATGGTGCGGCTGTGGCGGCACGCATTGATCGGTTGACCCAGCGGTTCCGCGAGCAGGCAATGATCTATAAGAAATTGGGTGGCAAGAAATGGATGGTTGGCGAGCGGAATATCTTTACCGTCAACCTGCTCGCTGACGCCATTCTGCTGGATCAAGGCTGGTTGCCAACGCAGCAACTCAGTGTGGCGATGCTCCGTGAGGCGACCGGGATCGAGGCTGATCTTGCGTTGGTGCGGGCCTTCACCGTGACCAAGAGCATTGCTGGCTGGCATACCACCTGGCAGCAGCCGAAACCAGCCAACCTCGCCGTTGGCATGGGCAGTGTCTTTGTGTTCCTGGCCGCCGCCCCGTTGAGTGAGGCCGATTGCGCCAAACTGGCCGAGTTGCAGCAACAGGGCATTGGTGAGCGTCGCCAGGAAGGGTACGGTCAGATCCGCATTTGTGATGAGTTCCATAGCCGTGAGATGTGGCAGAAAGAGGAGGCGTGATGAAGACCCAAACAACCGACAGTCAGGAACTGCGGCGTGAGTTATTGCTGAGTCAGGCCGTGAGTCGGCATCAGGATGCGCTGGTGAAGTTCGCAACTAAGGCCGTGTTGCTGCTCACTGATTCAAAAATGAAAACCAGCCAGCTACGCAATGCCGTCAATGTCGCCCAACAAGAGGGCGCTTCCTATGATCTGGTTGCCAATTTTATTCGCTATAAAATTGCGACCCAGGGTGACGCGTGGGGCAAGCAACGCAACAGTTTTGGCCATACCGTCATTGCCCATCTTGACAACGAGGTGCGGCAAGAGGCCCAAAAAGCCTCGGCGTGGCTAAAGGCTCAGCCGAATGCTGAACAATTGCCGCGTGGCGATGAACTTGAACAGGATCTCTATAGCAGGATGCTCAAGCGTTATATGGGATATCTGGTGCGGAGTTTTGCGTACTATGAGAAAGCTGAAAAAGACAATCGGGAGTTTGCCCGACAGATGCTTGAGGAGGCGACCAAATGACGACCAGTGAGTCACCCTATTCGTTTGCGGTGCTCCGCAATCAGTATATCGTACGTGGCACCTTGACGGCGCTGACCGGCCTTCGCATTGGTGCGGGGCGTTCGAGCGAGGTTGGTGGCAGCGACTTGCCGGTGCTTCGCGATGCACGCGGGCGACCGTTTCTCCCTGGGGCCTCGCTCAAAGGGGCCTTGCGCGCCCGTGTCGAGGCCCTGATCGCCAGTGTGCGTCCCGAACAGGTACGCGACCTTGAGGGCATGCAAGCGCATCAGCAGGAGATTGCCAAGAAGAAACAAGTCAAGCAGGATGACGCTTCGCTCAGTGCGCAGATCTGGGCGGCTTCGACCTTGATCGAGTTGACGTTTGGGGCTCAATGGACCGCCAGTCGGATCTTTGTCAAAGATGCGCTGGTTGATGAAAGTCTCTGGTTTGGTCAGTTCGAGGTGCGCAACGGGGTTGGCATTGACCGCGATACCGAGACGGCGGGCACTGGCTTGTTGTATGACTACGAGGTGGTGCCCGCAGGGACACGCTTTGACTTTGCGCTCACGATGGAGAATGCCGAACCCTGGCAACTCGGCATGCTCACGTTGGCGCTCAAGCCCTGGGAGCGAGGCGAGGTGCAGATTGGTGGCTTTCGCTCGCGGGGGCTTGGTCATGTCAACCTTGAGATCGCGGAAGCGGTCTATCGAGAACTGAACAGCGTTGACGATCTGCTGGACATGCTCGACCCACGTGGCGGTTCGTCCGTCACCGAGGCGCAGGTGACGATGTGGCGTGACGCATTCAAGCAGGTTCTCATCAACCCAGCACGCGCAATATCTGCGGAGGAATCCCATGCATAAAGCCATCTTTCTCGAAGGCACGCTCAGCGTGACGATCACGCCGACAGGCCCCTTTCTGATCAAAGCAGGTGATACCGGCGGTGCCGATCCAACGCTCCCCGACATGGAGTTTGTGCGCACTCGTCACCGTGGCGCGCCAGAGGTTTACATTCCTGGTTCGTCACTCAAAGGCGTGGTGCGCGCGCAGTGCGAACGGATCTGCCGCTCGCTGGATGGCGAGCGGCGTTATGATCAGGATGCTCAACGGCTACGTGAACACCAGGAGTTGTTTGTGCCACCACTCGCTGATAATCCCATCTTAAAAAAAGAGGACTTTGTCCCCTACCGACGTGGTGGCAACGATACGAAGTTTTCTTCGGGCATCTACCTCCAGGACGAGGATTGTGACGGTGCTGCAACTTATCGCCGTTCAGCTTTTACCAGCCAGATTTTTGGCAATACCAGCCTGGCGGGGCGGGTACGGTTTGCCGATGCCTACCCACAGGGCAAGGTCACGCTGGAAGAACGCAATGGGGTCGCGATTGATCGTATCTATGGATCAGTCGCCGTTGGGCCATTCAACTACGAAACCGTTGTTGAGGGCGCATTTACCACCCAGATCGATCTGAAAAACCTGACGCTGGCGCAACTCGGCTTGCTTGGGTTGGCCCTGCGCGATCTGGCTGAAGGGCGTGTGGCCATTGGCTTTGGCAAATCACGCGGGCTTGGGCGGATAAGCATCACCTTTGATGCCCTGGAATTGCGGTATCCCACGTGTGAACTGGTTGAAGGGCAGCTACGCTTGCTCAACGGCAAGGCACGCCTTGATGCGCGCACCCTCGCCGGGGTTGGGGCGCTGGCAACCGAAGGCTATCGTGACTATGCCTTTGATGCCAATGATACCGCTGATTTGCCGGTGGAACTGAACTACGAAGACGATGATGAACGTGGCATGGGTGTGCGCCTGATGGCACCTGGTGATGCCCAGGTACGCTCGCTCTTCAAAGCCTGTATGCCAGCCTGGAAACGGAGGATCGGGCTATGAAGAGGGGCTATCTCTACCGGATGGTGCTGGCTGATGCCGCTCAGGTACGCATGGTAGCCGAGCAACAGATCGGCTTGCCGTGTACGCATGTTGGAGGCAGCCTGCTCTGGGATCTTGACGACGCACCACAACTCCGTTCGCTGGCACGAGCCAGCACGGCAGCAGCGCTAGACGTGACGGGTGATCTGGGCAATATCTTCAGCACCCATGCCGAACTCCGCTGGAAACGTCGTGACGATGGCAGCTACGATGCCCTGATCCTCAGCGAGCAGGAACTGGTGATCGACGGCGCGACGGAACTCGGGGAAAACTGGTCCACGAGGCACGCCACCATCCTGCTTCGTCCCAAACATACCGACCCGCAAGCTGCGACGAGCAGACCGCCGCCCATCTACGTCGTCGAATACTATGCGCCCAACGGGGCGATGCAATTCATACGCTATGCGGAGGTGCGTCATGACCTATCGTGATCGTGACCGGTCGAATCAGCCGCCGTTGCCCAAGCCCTACGCGTTTGTCCCGCTGGCTGAAGGGCGCATCCCCCTTGCTGCGCCGGCGGGCCATGATCGCTTCCAGGCTGAACTTGTACATGGCGTTCTAACAGCTACGCTCATTGCTCGTTCACCCATCCATGTTGCCTCGGGCCTATTGGAAGAGCGACGCCGAGACCGTGATAATCCTCTGGTCAAGGCCCATTTTCGGACGAATGGACGGCCTGCCATCCCAGGTACGTCGCTCAAGGGATGTGTGCGCAGCATTGTTGAGGCGATTTCACCTTCGGCAGTGACAATCACGAAGGCTCCACTGCCACGTGATTTGAAACCCTCGCAGATGCGGGAGCGGCTGGATGTGTGTCAACGCATCTTTGGGATACAGGGCTACCAGGGCCAGATCAGCTTCACTGATGCTGTATTAGAAGATGGTGAAACAGCGATTGTACGCTCAGTACAACTCTTTCAGCCACGTTCCTTGTCTCGGCAGACCTATATGTCCGGTGAGCGGCCTCACGGACGCAAGTTTTACCTACATGGTACTTTGGCGAGGGGTAAATTACCGCTAGAAGTTTGCCCGATCGACAGCCGGTTCAATTTCACGATGCACTTTCAGAATTTGACACGGGGCGAATTGGGGTTGCTGCTCTTTGGACTTGGCCTCGGTGAGCCTCGCCTCTGGCCGAAACTCGGGGGGGCGAAACCAGCCTGCCTGGGAACCATAGAAATAACTGCGCCATACATACACGTCAGCAATGCGGTCGAGCGCTATGCGTCATTTGACGAAGAAGCGAGCGCAGAGGTAGCGATAGCCCCACTGCTGATGGAAGCGCACGCACAAGCCCTCGTGCTTCGGGAGCAACTCGACATCCTTGCGGCCATCTTGCGCTGGCCGAATGAGGAGCGAGGGTGTCCGGATCGGAATTATTAATAATTTACACTTTTTTATACTGCAATGATCTTAGATCATTTCAGTAGTTATTATGTAGCAGGACACCATAAAAGCCTCGCTCATAGGAGCAACCTCTTTTGAGCGAGGCACCTGGGTTTGACAAGGAGTACATATGTCTCAGGCGATAGTTGACTTGAGTCGGCTTATCATAAAGTATGGCGAAACCGAAGAGATTGCTGATGCTATCAAGCCTCTGATTTCATCAACTAACTCTTTGGAACGTGATGTTTTGCGATGCCTTCTTAATAATGATCCCTATGATAAGCTATCGGAAATGATCGGCAGTATGAGAAAATTACGTAGCATTGCTAGTGACTTGAACTTTAATGATGCGGAATCAATGGGTCGGGATGCACTTTTAGGCGTTATCCTGTCAAGAATTTTAGGCAATATATATCCTTCTGGGTTACGGGTGCCAGGGTTTTACATTGTTGAAAAAATGCTTCGTCAAATAGAAACTTTACATGACGAAGAAAAATATACATGTGTTTATCGTTTAGTAAAGCAAGTTGAGTTTCTTATCAAAAATATTTATCGTTTACTTGTTACTGATCTGTTATTCGAGTTTTTAGATAACCCTCTTCGTGAACAAGTCAGCAAGCACAAACAAAAACTTCGTGCAGGAAAATTCTTGTCTTTAAATGAAGTTATACAAAAAATTTACGAGGTTGAACAGGCAGCTTTGATTAATCCACAGTCTATTTTACGACAGGCTTCGAAGGATCTCCTAAATCGCGAGACGCCATTTTGTAAGTATGACCTATCACTGATGAATCGCTTCGTTAGCTTGCGTAATGGGTCATATGCTCATCAATCTAAACCTATTCTTACAGAAATGGATGAGATCAGAGATTCTGGTGAAATGATTGATGTTTTGCTGCTTGTTTGTGAATATATGCAGACTATTTCACCAAAAATAATAATTCAAATATTTCTTGAGCAAGATCATCTGGCAAGAAACAAGATTTATTATTTAAGAGAAGAGGTTGATTTTGATCAAAACGGAAACCTAAACTCATTATCTTATATTTCTAAGTATAGACGATGGGATTTGCGGAAATGTAAATACTATTACTCGATCCCAATACCACGCGATTCGTATAAGCCAGGTGTTTCTGCTTATTTAATACCCGGTCTAGATATCACGGATCCTTATATTTTGACGTTTAGACTACCCGTCCAAGGCGGAATACGCTATGATTCGCATAGCGTTGCATGTTTTGCATGATTCTGGTC
>NZ_RYFF01000093.1 GCF_004138165.1 Candidatus Chloroploca sp. Khr17 | reverse complement strand
AAGTAATGGGCAATCGCCTGAGGCTGTTCACCATAACGACGGAGCAAATCGGCAAGCCGGGCAAACTCAGCTGCGGCTGCTTCCGTCACCTGCTGAATCGTCAGCGTTGGCTCAAGCGCATACGGGTGAAAGAAGACCTTGCGGAGCATCTGCAAGCCTTCCGGCGTCTCCAGATCGGCCAACGCGAGTGCATGCGTCTGCTTAACCGTATTGACAAAATTGGTGTGAATCACAATGGTCTGAATATCGGAAACGACCAGCAATGGCGGGTTCTGGAGCGAGTCGCGGTACTGCTGGAGTTGCTGAAACGCCTTGCCCAGGTCGGCACGCGGCCCCTTATATTCCCAGCCAAAGTGGCCTTTCTTCCAAACATCAGCCCACCCTTGGCCACCCGCACTCTTCGCCGCGCCCGCTTCAAACACCAGCGTCCCATCCCTATTCTCGCCCGGCGTCTCGTGGCCAACAAGGCGACAGAGATCAATAAAGTGCTCCTGACTTACACTGCGCTCTTTGCGCGTATCGCCAGACCACTTCGCAACGAACTCGTGTGGGGTAATGCTGGGGGCCATGCGCGTCCTTCTGCATTGGGCTACGTCGGCGTAAGTATGCGACACGGGCGGGGTGATGTCAAGGGTATCTACAACAATAGACCGTCTATTAGAGGATAAAAGTTACGATCCGAGGAGGATGCTGATTATGGAGCAGGGCTGATGCAACATCCCAGGAGGGTTTGATAGTGTCCGCAGATTACGCAGATTAGCGCTTCCGCATCTGCGTCATCTGCGTCATCTGCGGACGATCGGAAGGGCAACACGTTCGATTGCGGAAGCGCAAGCATTGCGGTTTCCCATCCCCGCAGCCCAACACCCCGTGCAACCACCGCCCGTCATCGACCTCCCGCGCCCGCTGCCAGCGGTGCGGGCAACCACGCTCGACGAGCGAAGAAGCGGCCTCGCACCAAGACCCTGCAAAGAAGGCGCTTGTTGTGACGCACCGGCGCACCGGCGCACCGTTTTTCGCGTACGTGCGCGAACCCTTCGCGCCTTCGCGCCTTCGCGTGAGCTTCTTTGAACCGCATTGGGACGAGGCCTCGTCGGTGCGGAATGCATCGTGTTTTCGGCGGACAGCGGTGCGTACCTGATTGAGCAAGCCGGGGCGTTTTTGGTAACAAATTCATTATTACTTCTTTTTTAGATATAAATATAGGTGTACAAAAATTCTCTGATGCATCCCATTTGATCAGCTTGAATGATACGGCATGTCGTATCCTCGACACATGAGGGCAGGTTTAGACTGCGAAGAAGCGGCCTCGCACCGACCAGAATCGTGGCTAGGCGGCAAACGTGCGGCGTCGCACGATACAGAGCAGATGTAGGTGATATCATCGCGGTAGAGCACGGGTAAGGCTCATCTAGGTCGCTGAATCGCTGTCTAATTCATATTGGGCAGCAGATCAACTTACAGAACACCCTATACAAAAGTTGCTTGACTGAATGCTAGAGTTATTGTAAAATGCCAGATGTATGGGCTTTCTAATATAGGGAAAATGATGAAGAAATACTCAATTCCTGTTGTTTCAACTGTTGTTGGTGTTCTCTGCCTTTTATTTGGATCGCTCATTGGTGAAATTTCCATTCAAGGATTGAAAGTTCCCATTGGAGATCTTCTTAATAATATTGCTGCAACTTTTATTTCGCTTGCAATTCTAGCGCTCTTGTATGAGATTTTAGGTGGCGAGCCTATTACGAACCTGATTGAGCATTTGATTAAACTGCAAAGTATATCACGCAATGCCGATGTTATTGGAGTTGAGGAAATAGTAGACGCACGAAGAAGATTTGACTATGAGCGTATACACAAAGATCTCCAAAATAGCAAGGAGATGTTTATCGCAAGTAGAACATTTGACAGCATCAAATACGGAGACGTAAAGCTTCTATTTCGAGAACACCTAGAAAAGAACCAAACTAATTCTATAAAAATATTATTAAATAAAGATTCTACTAAAAATATACAAATGATTATTGATTTTCGAGGGTCATTGCCGGAAAGCCAGCAACAAAGATTTGAAATACGATCATCTGATAAAATTAATTGTTGTATCTACGGATCTGATTACAAAATATACGCAACTCCTTACCTGATCGCTTTTCGCGGTGAAGAATCACCATCAATTCTATGTTGTAACAAAAGCAGAAATTCTATATATCATATCTACAGGGAGGAGTATTATGCTATCTGGAAAGTTGCCTCTTCATTATAACGAGGAAGATCTTCTTAGTACACCTACTGCCTTTGAGAACCAACTTCTTGAGGCATTTTCTTGTATGTACTCAGAAGAAATAAGTAAAATCTTCACTAAAATCGATGAGCAGACCTCGTCAAATAACTGGCACATTTATAAATCAAAAATAGAAAGACATTTTTATCCTGCATTAATACTATCAACAGCATTAGAAATTGACAAAAATTATATAGTGAATCTTTGCGCGGCATTTGCCATTGGCTATTCTTTGCCAGTAATAATGCTGGATAAGTCATTAGATAGCAACACTGTGCTAAATTCCACCAGTGAATCTTTTCGTGATTCGCTAAAACTAATTTACCGAGCAAATCATTACCTCATAGAGCATAAATATTACAAAGCATTTCAATGCTTTAATCAACATTATCTAGGTGTAATGAGTTCCATGGAGCGAGAAGTTAATTTAAAGTTCAAAATCCCATCAATAAATACAGTAAATCAATACACAGAAAACGTATTAATACATTATTGTTATTACAGGTCTGAGTGTCACTATTTTTCAGCTATTATCGAAGGCATCCTCTGTCAAACGCGCTATAAATTCAGTAAAGAACTAAAAGTGTATTTGGGTATTTTCGGCCTACTTAGACAACTTTCCGACGAAATTGCCGATGTAGAAGATGATTTGCAAACGGGGTTAGTAACTCTTCCTGTACTATTCACACATCAATCTCAAGATTTAAGTATAGAACTGCATGATTACTGGAAAGGTACGGTTGGCTTTGAGATATTCAAGAACGCCTTATTGAATAATGATGGATACGAAAAAACATATAATCTAGGTGTCGAATTATACAAGATTAGTAATAAAATGAAGTACAAACTACTTTCAAAATATCCTATTGTTGAGCATCTGTCCGTATTTCTTGATTGGCGATTTGCTTTTTTAAATCGTCTTAGACAAAATAATTGGGTTGACATTCGTAAGAGTCACTAGCACATATCTGTAATGAGCGTCCATCTTTAGCCATGCAGCCCAACATTGCTTTGCAGCGGACGCCGCTGGCGCGGCCCCTGGGCTGGGCGCGATCTTGAAACGTGATGGCATGCCACCGCTTGTGCCGGTTTATGGAGGCTGCCAGCGGGGTGGCTAACGGTGGCCGTTCGGCGGCCCGCAACCCTGAAAATCTGTGCCGTACGAGATCGGGGCGAGTCTTGATCGATCACCCGTGGCATCACTCCACCTGCAAGCTATCGCTCAGGCTATACTGATATGAACCTTCCAGTGTACCTGCCATTTGTGTCAGTTGGACATATACGAACTCATGTGTTCCTATTACTTCCATCCGGGTTCAGACGGTGGTATAGAGAGTGGTGCAGAATAGGGGCTGCCATCTGCCGAGCACGGGCCACATGCGGTCGCCAACAGGGGGTGGGCGCGCTCGTTCGGGCAGGATGCGGGGCCAGGGGCCCGCAGGTGCCCAGAATCTGGCCTTCCATGCCCGTGCCAGACCGCATATGTGCCCGTGGGTGACGTTTTTTGGGCAGGCGCGTACGCCGCACGCGGGGCGTGCGCCGTGGTGCGGGGTGTGGGGGCGACGCAGGAGCCGCGTGGTCGCGCTCAGGCGGCGGCCCGTCGCGGGTGGCGGTGGAGCCAGCTGAGCAGGTTGCGCACGGCGCAGGCCTGGGAGAGTTCAAACTGCGCGGCGGCCAACCCGATGCAGCGGGCGCGGCGACACCCTTGGTAGCGCGTGAGCCAGGCAATGGTCGGTTCGACGCGCCAGCGGTCGTGCAGCAAGGCTTTGCCTGCATCACTCTGGTTGACGCGCTGCGCCTCGCGCATGTGATGGTGATAATCCGAGATAAAGACGGTGCGATGGCTCGTCGGCTTGGCCTTGGGGTCGCGACACTGCGCGTACTCGTCACAGCCCGCGCAGTCGGGTGCCCGAAACCGGAAGGTGATGCCGTCGGCGCTGCCGGACGCATAGGCGGTGGTGCTGACCTTGCCGCCCGGACAGGTGCAGGTCATGCGGGTGAAATCGACCTGAAAATCCGCGACGCTGAAGCGGGCGGGGTCGCTCCCGCCGCCCTGCGGAATGGGCGCGACGAGGCTGGTCTGGCCGTCGCTGCGGGTGTGCACCTCGGCGCGGGTCTTGCCCCAGCCGGCCGCGCCATCCATCACGATGATCTCCGGCAGCGGTGCCCCGGCCTCCTGCTGCTGCTGGAGCACGGCGGCCGGGGCGACACTATCGGGCGTGCAGCCGGTCACGATCACGCAGGCGCGGATGCGGGTGCGGGTGGTGCTGATGATCGCATTGCTGCCGAGCACGGCGGGACTGCCTTCGTGTTTGCGGAAGGTGGCCTCGCGGTCAACGGCGCTGGCGATGCGGCGTGACCCCCGTTCCTTGGCGGGGCGTTCGGTCACAACGCCGGCGTCATCGGTGGTCAGTTCATCGGCCTGCACCTTGGCGAGATCGGCGAGGAAGGCGACCACGAGCGGGTGCACCACGGGGTCGAGCGCGTCCACCTGCGCCGTCACCGTCGTCACGACGCGGGCGACCAGGGCCACGGTGGTCTGGAGGCGGGCGTGGCGAGCGGCGGCACTGCGGGCGGGTTTGGGGTGCGTGAAGGGCGTCAGGTCGAGCGCCTCCAGCGCGGCGGTGAGGGTGGCCGGGCCGCGCTGTCGCAGCAGCAGCAGGAGGCGCAGGGTCAGGTGGCGCAGTAAGGCGGCGGGACTGACCCTGGGCGCGACCGGACTCTGCATGGCAAAGGTGTCGACGATCTGGGGCGTGGTGGCGGCATCTTCCGGGTCAACGCCGTCGAGGAAGGTGAGCACATCGCGGAAGAGCGCGTCGGGCGCATGCTGGCGCATCCAGCCGTGAAAGCGGGCGAGCGTGGTATGGTCGGGGAGCTGCGGGGCAAACAGGGAGAGCCCGACAAACCAGCGCACGACGAGATTGCTGGCGAGATGCCAGGCCAGCTCGCGGTCAGAACAGCCCTCGGCCCACGTGCGGACGATCTCGGCGCGCACCAGCTGCTCCAGCGTGAAGGTCGGCGGCGCCCCAGGCGTGCCCTCGGGATGACGATAGGCCGCACAGGCGGCGACCACCGCCGCCGGATCATAGGCCAGACCCATGCGCACCAGGGGATGGTCGCGCACCGTCGTCGTAAAGATCCGGCGGAGGATCGTCGTCTCGGCCCAGACCAGGATCGGGCCAAGGAACATGATGATCCCGGCGTGGAGCCAGCGCGGCACGGCGGGCAGATCGGGCGTGCCAGCCCGCAGGATTGGTGGTAGAATAGGGAGCATAACCGTCTTTTTTGTGTCCTTGATGCGGTTTTTACACTACAGTCATCATGCCACAAAAAAGCGGTTTTTCAAGCACGCAGATCGGCGATCCTTCGCACCCCGAACAGTTGCAGGTATTCTGCACCAGTCTCGTATAGTGATCGAACCAACAGAAAGGAGTGTCCGATGCCCACGACCACGGCCTATCGTGAGCAGGTTCTCCGTGAGGTCAATGCGCTGCCAGAGGAGTACCTTCCGTACGTGCTCCAGCTCGTACAGACCTTCCGGGACAGTGTAACCTTGAAGCCCGCGGCTGTCAGCTTGAAACAAGGCTGGCATGAAGCGCGGATCCAGGATATGACGCCCCTACGTGAACTATGGGACGGGATCGATGCCGACTGATCCTGCCGAACGCCTTCACCGCGCCGTCTTTTTTACGGGTGAATTCAAGCGCAATCTGCGGCAGTTAGCGAAGGCATCCTGATGGTGTGGTTCATGCCAAATGATTTTGACGATGGACATTCCGATCAAAAGCTTAGTGTTGGCATAGCCGTGGCCATCTTGGAAGGCGGAGTTATTGCGTTTCTGGGAGGGCTGACCGTCTTGTGCGCTCTGCTTATCCCCTTGATCGAGGTCGCGCCGTGCGTGCGTTGCGGGAAGGAACCACCGGATGATGACGCCCCAAGCATTCGTCAATGTCCAGCTGTATCCCAGTGAAACAGCCGTCATGGGAGATGCGCTGCGGCAGTTGCTCCGCCTCAAGCCAGATGTGCGCGTGGGCGTCGCGATCTCTCTGGGCCATTCCCCTTTGCGCCTTTGCGTCAAAAGCGAGGATGCGTAGCTGGCACGGGTGTGGGTGGATACGCGTTCAGCAGGATGGGCGTCAGACAGGCGTCGCTGCATACCCCTGGTCACTTCACTGACACGGAGTATGGTACTGTTCACCGCGCAAGCGTGGCCTGACTCAGCCGGCGCAGGCCGGCTTTGCCTAGCGTCGCCGAGGCGTTGACGCCGACGGTCTGGGCGGAAGCGCAAGCCTTGCGGTTTCCCATCCCCGCCGCCCACCACCCCGTGCAACCACCGCCCGTCATCGACCGCCCACACCCGCTGCCAGCGGTGCGGGCAACCACGCTCGACGAGCGAAGAAACGGCCTCGCACCAAGACCCTGCAAAGAAGGCGCTTGTTGTGCCGCACCGGCGCAATGTTTTTCGCGTACGTGAGCGAACCCTTCGCGCCTTCGCGCCTTCGCGTGAGCTTCTTTGAACAGTAGTGGGCCTCGCACCGACGAGGATCGTGGCTAGGCGGCAACCGTGCAATCGTAGCACTATACAGAGCAGATGTAGGTGGTATCATCGCGGTAGAGAACGGGTACGGCTCATCTAGGCCGCTGAATCGCTGTCTAAGTCATGTTGGGCTGCTTGCATATCAGCAATCCGCACCGCGGCAGAACTAGACCATCTCACGTAATATATTGTATAATTAACACTATATACTTGCATACAATGGCCCCCTGTGCTAGACTTGAATCGACAGTCTATCTATTGGGGTCTTTATGGATTTTGAGTTTGAATGGGACGAGCAAAAGGCGCAAACAAATACGCAAAAACATGGCATTTCATTTCAAGAAGCAACAACCGTTTTTGAAGATCCGTTCCTCATTACGTTTCAGGATGATCTTCATTCCGTTTATGAAGATCGTTTTATCAGTATCGGTACATCAATATCCATGCGTCTTCTGACCGTTATTCATACAGAATGCGATGAGCGTATTCGGATTATCAGCGCACGCCTCGCTACCCGAAGGGAGCACTATACCTATGAGCACGGATAAGACACCTGACCATCGTGATGATGAAGACATGCTGCCAGAGTACGACTTTTCGGGAAAGACCGGAGTCCGCGGGAAATATTATCAGCGTATGCGCGATGGATATGCGATCCGTGTGCATCAGATAGACGGAACTACGACCATCCAACACATTACCCGACCTGAAGGAAGTATTCTCTTGGATCGCGATGTCCAAGCGTATTTCCCGGATGCCGAAGCGGTCAATACCGCCCTCCGCGCCCTTATTCAGTTGATCCCGAACAAAAAACCTCGGAAGAAAGCAACCCAGAGTGCACGAAAACAATCGCCTACGTGATACTGAAAGGTCTATCACCAACGCATTTTGCACATCTTGAAGCTTCCATCCACGATCTATGCATTTCATGCCACGATTCCGTGCGAATCGCTCGGCCCAAGTGGGTAATCAGGAAAATCCTAAAACGATAGAATCACTACCGAACCATGAAGATACGGCATCCCTTCCTTTTCATCATCGTGATCCGTTTGATCGCATGCTGATTGCACAATCATTGACGGAAAACATTCCGATTGTGAGTGGAGCTGCCGTCTTTGATGCCTATGGTGTTATCCGGTTATGGGATCCCCATCACACACCTTGAGAAAGAAACCCTTATCGCTATGCCTGGTGTTTTTGAGGTACGTCGAAGTTGCAGACCGACCCGCCGAGATCGGGGCGTTTTTGTGGCTCTTTCCGATGCTGTCACATGGTGACGATCGATCATCTCTTTCCCTGCGGCGGCGCAGCTGAAGGCTCGGCGTTGGGTAGCTTATGCAGCGACGTTCCCAGTAGGGCTACGTCAACGTGGTAGGGACCCCGATCAGGGCAAGCGCGGCCCCTACGGAAGCGGCGGTCACCCACTGGCGAGGCCGGCGGTAATCAGGGTGAGCAACCGGTTCACATCGAACACCCTCAAGCCAGATGTGCGCGTGGGCGTCACGATCGGGAGGTGCTGGCCGAGAGATCGGGCAGCGCGGGACGAGGCGCGTCGCCGCACCGTTGCGCGCGCTGGGTCACTCTCCTTTGCGCCTTTGCGTCAAAAGCGAGGATGCGTAACTGGCACGGGTGTGGGTGGGTACGCGTTCAGCAGGATGGGCGTCAGACAGGCGTCGCTGCATACCCCTGGTCACTTCACTGACGCGGAGTATGGCACTGTTCATCGCGCAAGCGTGGCCTGACTCAGCCGGCGCAGGCCGTCGCCGAGGCGTTGACGCCGACGGTGGGGGCGGATTGGCCCATTTTGCCGGTCTGGTGGGGTGCATGCACGGAAGATGCAATCAGGGCGATTGCATCTTCCGTGCATGCACCCCACCAGGGCACCCGCAAGGGGTGCCCGTACACCGGGCCCGGCCCCCGGCCCGGTAGGGGCACCCCTTGCGGGTGCCCCTACCGGGCCGGGGGCCGCCGTGTGCGCCGCTGGTTGCATGCCCATGCTGCCACAGAGAGCGTATTTTTTATCCGGTTTCGTATGATGCAATCGCCCTGAAGATGCCATCGACAGGTCTTGAATTCACAGAACAATTGCGCTACAATAAGAGATAACTGAATGGCACCATCTACCGAAGCAACCGAAGGAGCATACAAATAGATGCAGATCGTCACCCTTGAAGAAGCCAAGCGGGATCTGGAGCGTCTCCTGAACCAGGTGCTTGACGATGCCGCGCCGACGATTGTGCTTTTGGCAAGTGGTCAATAGGTTGTGCTCCTACCCCAGGAAGCATACGCGGCGTGGCAAGAAACGCGCTACCTGCTGGCGAGTCCAGCCAATGCGGCTCACTTACGCACGTCGATCGCCGAAGTCACGGAAGGCGTGATCGCAGAACGGAAACTCTTTGATGTATGAAACTCTACCGCTGAAAGCCAACCTGAGTGGCTATTGGTCACGACGCATCAATGACGAGCATCGTCTCGTCATCGTTGCTTGTCGCTATCATTATTAAGGTAACAAGCCCCTTTCCCCCTGCTTACCGCTCTTGTGGCAACTATAATAAGGTGAGGTTGTCCTCGTCGTCGGTATGCGTCTCCACGGCGTCAGCCGCTGCATCACCCTGCTTTGCCGCCCGCGCGAGATTCAGCGCCAACAGCCGCGCCAGGATCTCCTCGTCGCTCAGGTCATGCGGCCAGCCATAGGCGTCACAGACAGCCTGATCAAGTTCTTTGTGCGCCTGGTCAAGCCAATCAGGGCGCTGGTTGTAGAGCTTGGTGAGCGTGCGCTGCTTGAGCTCGGCCTCGCTCAAGCCAGGCTCATTCAGCCAGGCATCGCGCTGCGCGACGAGTCGCTGCGCAGCGTCGCTGATCGCGGCGATGCGGGGATCATCGAGCGGCTCTTGGCCTGGGGGCCAGGGGAAGGGGAAGGTTTCGAAGGTGGTTGAGGGGGTGTAGCGGGGGCGATCTTCAAGTGAGGTGCCGAGTCTCAAGGCCCAGATTTCATGCGGGCGGGAGTGGAGCACGCCGAAGAAGTAGTCGTCGTCGCGAGCGAAAACAATGAGCTGATGGTCGGGAATAGTTGGCGGGTAGACCCATGCAAAGATGCGATGTTTGGTGAGATTGGGGGTACCGATGAAGCGTTGAAACGGTACTAATGTACGGCGCATCGCTGGTCTTGGCTCGACATGGAGCCACCACCGCTCGCGGTAGGCCGCACGATTATTTTTCGCCCGCTCAGGTTTGACCTCACGTTCAATGTGAGCGAAGGGCAAAGCGTAGAGCGCGGCATCAGCCTCTGGCATATCGACGCCAAAATCAACAATGAACATGCCCCGTGGTCGCCGAGTGATGTCGAGGCCGTTCACCCATGGGCGAACGACATCACGGTTTGGGCGTCCATTCGGGTTGAGCGGAGCTGTCAACATCTGCACAGCTTGCTCAGGCGTCAAGTCAAAAGCGCCACCCTTTGTGTCGCCCATAAAGGCTATACCACTGTTTTCAGTTAGTCGCTGTGCCTGCGTAAGATTGAGATCGCCTGTTAAGTCAGGGTTGATGTGCTGAGCGGAAGATCCGTTAAAAGAGCGCTCTTGCTCAACACCCGTGTCAAACCCAATCATGGAGACTTCGACTGCTGCACCATTCAAAATCCACGGTCGTTCATTCCATGCCATAAAGATGTCGCCACTCGCCTTAATACGCTCCAACACTTTGCGATTGGCACCACCGCGAATTGAGCTAGTCGCCAGCAAGCCCACACGCTGCACATGACCCTGCTCGATCAACGCCCGTGCGCGCTCAAACCAATAAGTCACAAGGTCAGCCTCACGTGGTACGCGACCATCGTAGAGCATGAAAACTGTATCCACGTAGGAACTACCAAGCTCTGTGCGCAGGCGCTTGCCCCCCAAAAACGGCGGGTTGCCAATAATCACCTCGGCCTCGGGCCACGCTGGCTCAACCGGCGTGCCGGTCTCGTCAAAGGCCAGGATTGCGTCCATACGCTTGATCGTGTCGAGCGGCTGGAGGATCGGCTCTTTCAACTCGGCAAAGCCGTTGTCCTTGTGCCACTGGATATACCCGATCCAGACGGTCACCTGCGC
>NZ_RYFF01000092.1 GCF_004138165.1 Candidatus Chloroploca sp. Khr17 | reverse complement strand
GCGTCGATGATGGTAGTTCACAGGTCGGCGTCGATGATGGTAGTTCACAGGTCGGCGTCGATGATGGTAGTTCACAGGTCGGCGTCGATGATGGTAGTTCACAGTCTTTAGTCAGCAACATCATCACATCATCTGATGGCCCATCCGCAACAACCAGCCTCATACTTCCGCTTAAGAGGATGGTGAACGGGAGGATAAGGGCAAAGATGACGGCAAAAGTAAGTTGTTTCATCACAGCTACCTACTGCCAAGATCGCCCAGGCCCCGTGACGACGCGGCGGTCTTTGGCTCCACTGAATCACTGCGTGGGCGCCAACGTCTCACCTCTGTTGGACGTTGCGCTCGTAACGCACTTCATTGCTTGCGCTTGGATCATAGCTTGTAGCGCAACTTAAGTATAATTCTGGGATTGAGAAGCAGGTAGCAGGCAAACGGTCTGTTCCAGGTCGGGGTTTTCCTGTCAATGCCGGGAGGGTGCGAGGCTAGGGCGATGGTATCTTCTCTTGGTGCGTGTCGGGGCTGATCACCGCCAGAGCCATGCGGCGCATTGTCTCGGCGAAGCTCTCAACGCGAATCTCGCCCGTGCCGCGGATCAACGTCTCTAAGCAACAGACGCTCCGTGCGCCATGGTAGCGCGGGCTTCCAGCCCGCACACCCCATGCGGGCTGGAAGCCCGCGCTACTATGGGCGGTTGTTGCTCAGGGCGCGACTGGCCTCGGGACATGTTCCTTCTGAGCAACAAAACCTCATGGTCGGAGCGCAACGGCTCGACGGTCATGCCGAACGAAGCTGTAGGCGCCGTGAGGAAGCTTCCCGGATCGGCATGGAAGACCCCTCACGTTCGTTCGGGGTGACATGGGCGGGCCGGTGCCCCAAAAACGACTTGGCCCTCGGCACCGCACTAGCGGAGGGCGAACTCTTCGCTGATGATCTGGCTGCGGCGGATACCCCGAGCGGCCAATTGCGTCGTGAGCGCATGCATCATCGGCGTCGGTCCGCAGAGCAGGATGCGGCGCGCCGTTCCATCGTCGCCGGTCAGTGCCTCGAGCCGCTCCGCCGTCAGTCGTCCATCGGTCGTGGTTACGTGAAGGTGGAAGCGAACCTGCGGCAGACGATCCGCCAGCGTCAGGATCTCCTCCAGATAGATCGCGTCAGCCTGGTCGCGCACCGCCCAGACGAACTGGATGTCGCTGGAGGGTGCGGCCTGGCCCTCGGCGAGGTGGCGCAACATGCTCAAGAAGGGCGTGATGCCGATCCCGCCCGCAACCCAGAGGGCAGCCTTGCCTGTCGCCAGACCGCGCGCCCCGAAGGTGCCATAACTGCCGAAGACCATTATTTCATCGCCGGGAACCAGTTCGGCCAGGCGGGCCGTGTAGTCGCCCAAGTGCTTCGCGGAAAGACGAAACGTTCGCTCGTCTACAATGGCGGAGATCGAGAAGGGGTGCTGTTCATCCGGCAGGCCGGCCGCAGCGCGTGTGACCGTAAAAAAGACGAATTGCCCCGGCTGAAAATGGTGGGGCCTGCCCAGGGTGATCGTCAACTCGGTGACACCGTGGAGCTCGATGACGCGGTGAATCGTCCCGCTGTGGCGCGGGCCCCACCAACGGTAGAGGAACGAGCGGTAGACCCAGGCGTAGCTGCCGACAACCGTCAGCAGCCACAGATACCAATCGCCCTGGGCGACAATCGCGTGGGCACCACCAAGCATATACGGCACGCCCATCCAGCGGTGCGAGGCCAGCCAGCGCTGGTAGGGGAAGCGTACCCAGATCGTCGCCGCCACCAACAACGTCAACAACAAAACGCCCGCCCCGCCGAGCGTGTACGAGAGGTTCAGGCCAGGTACAACATAGGTGGCAGCAAGGCCCCAATCGGGCAGCGCCTGTGCCGTCAGCATCCCCAGGTGCAGCAGGATGAGGGCGAGCGTCCAACGGCCAAGCAGCCCATGCAGGGTGTAGACGCGGTCGAGACCGCCGAAGAGCCGCTCGACCCAGCGCCAGCGCGTTGCCATAACAAAGTTGAGCGCGAAGAGCAGAAAGCCCCAAAAGCCTAGCGACGTGCCCAGTTCATACATCGGGTCGGCAGTGTCGCCAGGCAAGGCCAGGATCTTGCCGGCAATGCGCACATCAATGCCGAGCCACAGATTGTAGAGCGATATCAGCGCGATATACGCGCAGAGCACATACACAGCGAGCGTAGCTGGTGTGTGTCGGCGCAGGACGTCAAGCGAGGGGAAGCGTGTAAGGCGCGAGAAAGTAATCATCGGTCTCCTCTGTCGGTGCGGGCGATTTCTCCGGCGATGCACAGGCCCCGTCTGCTGCCGCTCATCGGCCTGACGGGTGAAACCCTGCGAGGCGAGCCCTTCCTCCGTGACGCGCGCCGAAACCTACGGGGGATCCAACGGGGCATGGAAGCGGTAGCCAATACCTGGCTCATTGCGGATAAGGATGGGTTGCGCAGGGTTCGGCTCGATCTTCTTGCGCAGTTGCGTGATAAATACGCGGAGCATTGGTATGTCGTCGGCTGCACCTGGCCCCCAGATCGTGGTGAGGATGTGCTGGTGGGTCAGCACTTTGCCCGCGCTTGCGGCGAGCAGCGTCAAGAGTTGGTACTCCGTTGGGGTCAGCCGAACCTCTTGCCCGGCGAGCAAGACACGTCGGTGCGCCCGGTCGATGCACAGCGAACCAAAGACCACGACTGGCTCGTCGGCCCCCTGGCGCCAAGCCGCGTTCCGCAGCGCCACCCGCAAGCGGGCCAGCAATTCGTCCATCCCAAAGGGCTTGGTCAGATAATCGTCGGCACCCAGATCGAGCGCGGCTACCTTGTCCTGCTCGGCACCTCGCACCGTCAACACGATGATCGGCACCCGTGACCAGCTTCGCACCTGGCGCACGACCTCCAGTCCATCGAGTTGCGGCAGGCCCAGGTCGAGGATCATGACCTCTGGTTGCCAATTCGCCGCCTGCGTCACCGCAGCAGCACCATCCGGCGCGATCGCGACCGTATGCCCATAGGCGCTCAGGACGGTCTGCAGCATACGCCTGATTTGCGGCTCGTCATCCACCACGAGAATTCGCGCCATGGCCAACTCCTCCCCTATGCGCTTTCCGCCCGAGGCGGCGTGCTTTGCCGGCTGGCAACCGGCAGCGTGAAGGCAAACACCGCCCCGCCACCGGGCCGCGCCTCTACCCAGATCTTTCCGCCGTGGGCCTCGACCAGCCCCTTGCAGATAGCCAGGCCCAGCCCAGTGCCAGCCGCATGGCGCTCGGCTGCCGCAGCGCGCACAAACTTCTCGAAGATGCGTTCGCGCAGCGCGGCAGGTACTCCCGGCCCTCGATCCCGCACCTCCACGCGGATCTGCGGCCCTTCGGCCTGCGCCGCAACTTCAATCAAGCTCCCCGCCGGAGCATAAGCGACCGCATTCTCGAGCAGGTTCCGCAGCACGTGTTCGATCTGGCCATAGCTGATCCGCACCCAGGGCAGGTCGTCAGGCACGGCGAAGATCAACTGGATGCCCGGATGTCGGGTGGTCAACTCGCCAGCCACGGTGCCGATCAACTCGTCCAGGTCGTGCAAAGACCGAGACTGAGGAATAGCCCCCGCCTCGATCCGCGACATCTCCAGCAGATCACCGACGATCCGGTTGAGCCGGTCGGTCTCGGCGCTGATCGTGTCCAGCAACTCGCGGCGTTGGGCGTCACTCCATGACACCGCCGGGTCGAGCAGGCTGGTCGCCAGGCCCTTGATGACGGCCAGAGGGGTGCGCAGATCGTGCGAAACGAGCGAGAGCAGCGTTGACTTCAGCCGGTCGGACTCTGCCAGGGCGCGGGCCTGCCCGGCCATCTCGCTCAGCCGTACCCGCTCGAGCACCAGGCTCACCTGGGCAGCGATGGTCGCCAGCAACTCGTGCTCGCTTGCGTTGTATGGGACACCGGTCACAGGGCGGCGCACGCGGAGCACGCCAATCGGGCGCTGTTCGGCGTACAACGGCACATCCTCGTACTCCCCGGCGAGGTCAAGCGGGGGCGGCGCATCGCCTGCCTCGGCGAGCAGCACCTGGCACGAGGGGACAGCGAGGATCTGAGGCGTCATCTGGGCGACGATGGGTGAGATGCGCTCCTGCGTCAGTTCGGCGCTCAGAGCCTGACTGAGTTGGTAGAGGGCACTCAATTCGCTCGTACGGCGTTCGGCAATGAGCGCCTGACGTCGGGCCGCGCTCGCCAATCCGCTGACCAGCAGCGCGACGCTCAGAAAGAACCCGAGCCGCACGGCACTTTCGAGTGAGGTGAGGGCGAACCCACCATAGGGCGGAACGAAGAAGTAGCTAAAGGCCAGCGAGGCGAGCAGGGCACCGGGCAGGCTGGCGTGGAGCCCAAAGCGCATGGCACTCAGGAGCACCACAAGCATATAGATCAGTGCCGCAGTAGCCGAATGGATCACGTCCTGTTGTTGAAGCATGAGGATCGTGATAAGACCAATAGCTGCGACACTGAGCACAACCTGGGCGAGCGGCGTGCGCATCATCGGCACGACCGCCCGCTGAAGCGCGGTAAAATAAGGGATAGCCATACTCCCTATTATATACCGTCAGGCTGGTCTTCTTGAGTCCCACTGCATCGATCCGAACCGGCGGAAGAACGCGTATATCTAGCCGCTGAAGACTCAGAGCGCGTGGAAGAGCAGATCCATCACGACTGCGGCCAGGCCCATCGCGACCAACGTGATCGTGAGAGCTAGAATGGTCAGGCCAAGATTGGAGCTTTTGCGGGCCTGACTGCGGCGACTAACCTGCTGCTGTTGCTGGATACGCATATGATCACCCTTTCTTGTCAATCGTTCACGTATATTGTGCGTCGACCACGTTCCTACGGATAACAAGGCCGATGGGCACGAAGTTCCTTTACGAGTATATATGTCTGGTGGCCTACCCAGTATTTGGGAACCATTTGGGTCTGCACGTCTTGACACCACATACTTTCCAACGACCGTTCTCGCGATCCGCGCAGATCTTTATGCTTTCCAAACCCCCCCAGCCCATTTCTGTGCTATGCTACGAAGCAGGTGTTGCACACCATTCCTGTTGGGGAGTAGCCATCCGCCTTGTGCGGAACTGAGCGTCGTCAATCCGGTGTTTCACCCGGTGCTCAGGTCGTAAGCATACGACAGGCGAGACCATCGCGACGTTAAGGACGCCGTGACGGTCTCGCTTTTTGGTGTGAGCGAGGCCATCTAGCAAATGAGTAATGCGGGCATCCAGCGGGCCATGGTGGGGCAACCCTTAACCGCACAGCGGAACGTCACTAGCTGGGATCGCGGTCGTAAGAGGATTGATGCGACGGAGCCGAGGCGCTGCGCGCACCCGGCCCCGCTCCTCCAAGTGAGCGTGCGTCTGGACGAATAAGGAGACTTGAAGATGGACTGGTTTACGATCCTGCTGATGCTGGTGGCCGGGCTGGCATTTCTGGTAGTGGGTGGTGAGTTGCTAGTGCGGGGCGCGTCGAGTGTCGCCGCGGCCTTTGGTATCGCGCCTCTGGTGATCGGGCTGACCGTGGTGGCCTTCGGCACAAGTTCACCCGAACTGGCGGTGAGCATCCAGGCAGGCCTCGCGGGCAACCCCGACATCGCTGTCGGCAATGTGGTGGGCTCGAACATCTTCAACGTGCTGCTCATCCTCGGTGTCTGCACGCTGATTCTACCGCTGCTGGTCTCACGGCAACTGGTGCGCCGCGAAGTGCCGATCATGATCGGCATCTCCTTCCTGCTGCTGCTCCTGGCCTTCGACGGCAAGATCGGCCTGCTCGACGGCATGCTGCTCTTCGCTGGCATCGTTGGCTACACTGGCTGGTCGGTGATCGCGAGCCGCCGAGAGACGGCGGCGGCGAAGGGCACCGAGGAGTCAGTGACGATCGATATCATCGCTGCGAAGAGTCCCCTCTGGCTCGGTGGGGCGATAGCAGTACTGGCCCTGGCTGTGGCGGGCTTCTTCTTCGGCTGGTTCAATGTCGCAGTGGCCGGCTTGCTTGCTGCCGGCACGACACTCTTCATCGCCGGTTCGCTCTTTGGCAAAAGTGGCACCACAAAGGGCGGCGACCTCGCCCACCAGGTCGGCTTTATTACCGTCGGCCTCGGCACCCTGATGCTCGGCGCAGACTACCTGATCGACTCCGCAACGACGATCGCCCGTAGCCTTGGCGTCAGCAACCTGATCATCGGCCTGACAATCGTCGCCGCTGGCACCTCATTACCCGAGCTCGCCACCTCAATCATCGCCACCATTCGCAAAGAGCGCGACATCGCCATCGGCAACATTGTTGGCTCGAACATTTTTAACATCCTCGGCATTCTCGGCCTCTCGGCGATCGTGACGCCGGGCGGGCTGAACGTGAACCCGCAGGTAATCAGTTTTGACCTGCCGATCATGATCGCCGTCGCGGTGGCCTGTCTGCCAATTTTCTTCACCGGCTTCACCATCGCTCGCTGGGAGGGCATCGTCTTTCTGGGCAGCTACGTTGCGTACACCGCCTTCCTGATCCTGGTGGCCACCAACAACCCGGCCCGCGAAACCTTCCAGAACACGATGCTGCTCGTGTTGTCCGTGGTCGCCGTGGCCCTGGTCTGGACCAGTGTGCAGTTTTTTCGTACCCAGCAGCGTCAGCAAGCCTCGGTTTCGGCGGAGCGGAAGTGACGAAGCGCGGGCCTCACAGGTCTTCAAGACTTGTGAGGTCTCTCCGGCGCGTTGGGTTGCTCAGGCGCGACGCGAAGAGTCTCGTTCTGCGCTCTACGCTCTCCAGTCAAGTAGCGCCCGTGATTCAGTGCATCGATCCTCAATGCTTTGCCATCTTTACGAGGGAGGATGCGTCCGACGAGCACGCAACTCGAGCACCACAAGGATAAGCAAGGCGACAAGCGCCAACCCTCCCATGAGGAGCGTATTCCAGCCAAAGAGCAGACTGGCAATTAAAAAGCCCACGATCACAAGGCTCAAGATATCTCGAGTTTTGGTATTCAATCCCGGGTCTCCATTTCTCGATGTCGACAGCCTGCTATGCAGGCACGCTTCGCTAAGACAGGCCCCTAGAGTACCACGATTGTACCCTGAGTATTCCAGGCCTCAGCGTATCCATGCCATTCGTACGAAAGCCAAGCACGATCGAGGTGGGTACGTGGCAGAATGACTCGGCGTAGTTTTTTAATAACCGTGACTCCTGCAACACGTCGCCATCATCAGCGAGATGGTCGACCAGCGAGCGGGTGACGAGCACGATGAGCTTGGCGCGGGCGCGTGAGGCCATGACGTTGAAGCGGTTGAGGCTGTAGAGAAATTCGTCCTCGCTGCGGATGAGATCGGCGTCGCCGAGGCCAAACGAGGCGATGATGACGTCGCGTTGCTGCCCCTGGAAGCGCTCGACGGTGTCGACGGCATTCCAGATCGCGGTTGGGTCGTGCTCAGGAAAGATCGCTTGCAGGCGGCTGACGATCTTGCTCATCTGGGCGCGGTGGGGTGTGACGACGCCTACGGTGAGATCCCAGAAGCGTTGGGCGTCGGCGGGCCTTCCAGTGAGTGGGGCGGACGCTGCGCCCTGGCGCTCGCCGGTGAGCTGTTGGTCGAGGCGGCCATAGAGCAGCCAGAGTAGCGCGGCGACTGCGTCGGCCTCAAAGTCATTGGCCTGGCCGGCGATATCGTCTTCGTAGATAAAGCATGTTGCAGGATGCTGCGGATCGAGCAACTGGGCCCAGGCGGGAGTCCAGTAGAGGGTCTTGGGCCAAGCGGTGGGCTGTACGGCGGGGAAGCCAGGGGCCAGGAGTGTGAGCCGTAGATCTTCGTGATACGCACGGAGGCCAGGATCATACCCGGCATGCTTGGTGAAGTCCACCAGTGTCTGGCACGAGCGATAGTTGATCTGCAAGGGCAGTGGGGCCACATGGTGATGGTGCCGGATGTAGTTGTAGACCGAGCCGACGACGTGCTCTAGCCCCTCGGGTGGCGTCGCGGGCTGGATCGGCGGGAGCTGTTTGTCGTCGCCGGCGAGCACAAAACTGGCGCCCTCGGCGGCCTTCGAGACGACGAGCGTCGCTTCGGCAACCCCGAGCTGCGAGGCTTCGTCGATGATGATGAGATCAAACCAGCGTTGCTGGGTGCGCTCGGCGGTCTCTTTCTTTGACTTGTTTTTGGTCGCGATGGCGAGGTTGTGCAATTGCTGCGGTGGGCCAGCGACGACGACAATCTCGGTTGGGACATCGAGCAGCGTCTGAAGGTTCTGCACGTCAGCCGGGGCCTGGGTTGTTTTGACGATGACCGGCTCGATCGCAGGATGCTTCTGGAGTTCGGCGGGTGGGGCGTTGTACTGACTTTGGATGCGAAAGAGACGGTAGGGCTGCCCTGGGAGCACCTGTGCGAGCAGGGTGTCGACACCGATCAGCACGTTGTCAATGGCGGTGTAGTTGTTGGAGGCGATCAGGAGTCGCAGCGGTTGCCGGTGCTGATGGGCATCCCAGACCGCACCAGCGATGATCGCGCGCAGCGTCTGGCTCTTGCCCGTCCCTGGCGGACCCCAGATCAGTGCGAGCCGTCGGGTCAGGGCGGCTTCCCAGGCGGCCCACTGCGAGGGATTGAGCGCTACGCCACGTTCCTCCAAGTGCGCCTGGGCAGCGGTCGTCGCGCGGGTAACGGGCGTCGCGGCCAGAACCGGCGCTTGCCAGAGAAACGCGGAGGCCGGGCTTTCCGAGCTTGCCGTCGGCACACTCGCATCGGTCAAGCCCAGGGCGCGTGCCGCCTGGGCGTCCTCGCCGGCCGAGGCCGGGCGGCCAATGCCCTGAAGCGTGAGCGCCAGCTTTTTCGAGAGATAATCGTCACCGACGGGGTCGAGCATAACATCCGTGCGAAAATCAGCGATACCCAGCCGCTCCAGATCCAGGGCGCAGTTGGCGTGCCAGAGCTTGAGGGCGATCAGGCCACGCACCCGGTCGATCGCGACAACCGAGACCCTGGTCAAGCCGGCCTCGGCGACTGAGCCCGCGAGTCGCCCGTTGATCTTGATGCCGGTGCCGTCGATGAGTGGGTAGGCCGACCGGCTCAGAAAGGCCGGGTCGCTCTTTGGGGCGAGCGCGTAGCCCAGGGCCGGCGGGCGGACATTGAACTCGTAGGAGTCGCGATTGAGCCGGTAGATCAAGAGGTTGGCCGGCAGATCAAGCGGGTGCTGCACGGTCTTCTGAAGTTGATCGTACGCATCAAGCTTCGCCTGGTCCTCGAGCCGCTCGCGTAGATGAGCCGACTTGAAGCGGGCCTCGCGCTCGTGGGCCGGCATCGCCCGCAGCGTATGCTCGTCGAGCTCGGCCAGGGCCTGGTTGAGCCTGGTGTATTCGTACCAGAGCATGCTGCGCGGCGGTACGCCAGTCAGGCGCTTTAGGTTGCGCACCAAGGGCGGCGCTGCGGCACGCACCAGGAGATCTTTGAGATCCTGCTCGAGTTGCGCGACTACATAGGCAAGCGCCTGGAGCTTGCGCCCCGTTGTCTCCTCGATCACCGGTTCCAGCCAACCATCCGCTTTGGCGCAAACGTAAACTCGCGGAAGTAGCCCCCGAGCGCTGCTTTGGCCTCATCGGCGAGCCGTTGCACCTCGGCCGCATTGCGCCCAGCGCCCTTCTGGATCACCTTGCCCTGACCAGCATCCGAGATACCGACCGCACGAATCGCCGCCAGATGCGCCTCTGTCAAGCCGTGTTCACGGAACAACTCCATCGCCCGACGCGCCTGCGGGCGGCTAGCATCAAGCTCGGCGCTCGGCGCGAGTTGGCGCGTATATGGCGTACCACAGACCGTACAGACATGCTCGGGGCACGCGAGCAGGATCGCACGACGGGCAAGGTCTGGCGGGAAGGGAGCAGGGTGTCCGCTGCGACTCCGGGTTGGGTGCAGATACCAGAGATCATCCAAATCTGCATCGTCTACACCAATGCGGAGATCATCCAGGGCATCATCCACTTCCTCAGCCCAGACATCGCCTGGGTTCGCCGCCTTCGCACGATCACAGGCCAGCGCGTAGCGGTCGAAAAAGATCGCGGAAGCATCCTTTGCCCGCGTGAGCTGAAAAACCGCCTCGTGGCGCGACGACAGCCGATACGCAACCGGCTCGGGGCGCCCAACCGACTTGGCCCAGACAATATGATTGACCACATTCCATCCTGCCTCACGGGCGGCAAGCTCAAAGCGCGCCGGAATGCCCGCCAGAAAGCCATCCTGGTAGGTATCGCCAAGATGAAGAAAGACCGACGCGTGCGGACGCAACAGCCGCGCCCAGTTATTGAGAATGCTTATCAGCGCCTCAATATATGCCCCTGGCGTCGTCTCTTGACCAAGCTGATCCGGGTGACCATAATCACGCCGACGCCAATAGGGCGGCGAGGTAACGATGAGATCGATGCTGGCGGCAGCGAGGAAGGAGAGATCGCGGGCATCGGCGGGGTGGATGCGCGGCGCAAGATGGTGTTGGTTGCTCAGCGCCATGCTCTGCTTCAGGGCCATGCGGTGTTCCTTACAGGTCTTTTCATGGCGTGATCCTTGATCGACATGGCGAGACCTCACAGGTCTGGACGAGACCTCATCGGGGCGAGAAGACCTGTGAGGTCTTTTCATCGCGTGCTCCTTGATCGGCATGGCGAGACATGGCGAGACCTCACAGGTCTGGACGAGACCCTCATCGGGGCGCGAAGACCTGTGAGGTCTTTTCATCGCGTGCTCCTTGATCGGCATGGCAAGACATGGCGAGACCTCACAGGTCTGGACGAGACCCTCATCGGGGCGAGAAGACCTGTGAGGTCTTTTCATCGCGTGATCCTTGATCGACATGGCGAGACATGGCGAGACCTCACAGGTCTGGACGAGACCCTCATCGGGGCGAGAAGACCTGTGAGGTCTTTTCA
>NZ_RYFF01000091.1:2058-10946 GCF_004138165.1 Candidatus Chloroploca sp. Khr17 | reverse complement strand
GCACAAGGGACTTTCACGGTCTTTTTTCGGCACTGGCGTGCCCATGATAGCAGGGTGGCGGTCTGGTGCAACCTCAAAGGGACTTTCGTTGCCCCGCCTGCGCGAATCGGGGCGCGGCGTTTCACACAAGGAGCGCCCGGGGTGACGGGCGGCCGGGCTGCGTTGGTAGGTATTCCTGTACAGACAGATCACGCCGGACAAGCTGAGTATGAATGAGCTCCACATCGAACTCCCTGCGGCATTCGACGCCATCCACGAACGAGCGGTGACCGACTACCTCACCGATCGTGTCTCAGGCTCGGCGGCCTGGGCGAGGGTTTTTGCCGCCATGGATGTGCTGGAGGCTGCATTCTTGATTGTAGAGACGGAACGGCTGTCGTTTCGTGCTGTCTACACGCTGCTCGTCGATCGACCACTGGCTGATGTCTATATAGCCGACTTGCTCGCGCTCCAGGATGTCCGCCAGGAAAGCCCGGCACTTCGAGCACGCTACGCACGCAGGATCGGACAGAGTCTGGTCGAGCGCGGCTGGCGTCGTCCTGAAACGCGGCATCTCTTCGCGTACCTGCTCTACTGGTGGGGTTCCTTTGCGCGTGGCTATGCGCTGGAGGTCGAGATCTTTCGCGACCTCGAAGCCAGCGGCGTTCCGTTCCAGGCCCACGACCTACGCGATCCGCAGGCACGCTATTCGTTGAGCGATCTGACCGTTGCCAGCCTTGCGGGCGACATCAAGACCTCGACCTATTTCGTCCAAGCCGCCGCGCCGCTGGCCCACGATTTCTACATCGTGCGTCTGGCCGTCAAGGGTGCGGTGCATACGCTCGTCGTGATGCTCCAGCCTGAAGCGTGGGCACAGATCAACGGCGACACCACGCCTGGTACGATGGATACATTGCTCGACCACTTCCCTGCCCCAGTGGCTATCCGTCACCGCGGTCATGACCTGGTCGTGCTAGGATATGAAACCTGGAAGCAGCGCATGCTGCTCCAGCAAGGAGGTGCCGAATGAGCGAATCGCGACTCTCCGACATGAGCGAGGCCGAGTTCGACGCCATGATCGAGGGGCATCTTGAGCGGATGGCGCGTGGCGATCGTGAGCTTGAGGCCGATGTCTTTGTCGACCTGCTCCTCGAACGCATCGCGGCCAAGGCTGAGGCCCCGGTTACGTTGGCGATCGACGTCCATGGCGATCAACTCGTGATCACGCCTGACAGCCCAGGAACCGACATTGTGGTGCAGGGCAACGAAATCCTGATCGGTGGGCGGCGGCTGGTCTTGCGCCTGGTGCATCAGCCGACGTCGTGATCCCGTGCCATGCTCTGAGGAGGCATAACGATGCAGCCATCATTCCTTGACGCGCTCGGGCTCTTCCAATGGCTCGGCTTTGCGGTGCTCGTCGCCGCCTGGCCGGTCTACGAGTTGCTCACGCTGCGCCGACGCGCCCGGCAGGCGGAGGAGCGGGCCGACCAGCTGACCCAGGACTACCAGCACCGCATCGACGCACTGGATGTCGTTCAACGCCAGGCAGTTGCGCACCTGCTGCAGCACCCGCAACCGCTGCGCACCCCACCGGCGGGTGTTGGGCCAACGCTGCACGCGGTCGCGGTCGATCACGCGCCTGATCCCTACGCGATCCCGATTGGCTGGCAGAATTCAGATGGCGTGGCCGACCTGGTGACCGGCAGCTTGCACGGCGATAGCCCCTACTTTGTGGGCAACATCCAGGTCACCGGTATGACTCGCTGGGGCAAGAACATCTGGGAATTCCTGACCACCACGACCCTCTGCGCGCGCACGACGCCGGCGCAGGTGCAGATCTTCTGTATCGACGGCAAAGGGCCAGACGGGGCGCTCTGGCGTGGGCTGGCGCACAACTGGCGTGAGCCGATCACCCGTGAGGAAGACCTTCCTGACGCAATCGCGGCGCTCGAAGCGCTCCGTGCCGAACGCATGCACCTGTTGGCGCAGCACGGGGTGACCAAGTGGGAAGAACTGCCGCCCCAGAGTCGCCCACCGATGGTCTGGGTCGTGATCAACGAGTTATCGCTCCTGGAGAAGGTGCTGGGCCGTGAGCTGGAGCGCTGGCTGACCCGCGAGCTCTCCTCGGCCCTCGCGGGCGGCCTCCGCTACTGCATCCTGATGCAGGACGCCTCGAACTGGGAGACCGGCTGGCGCCGGCAGATCGGCCTGGCCGTGGCCGGTGGTCAGGTCAGCCGCGATGCCGACAAGCCCAACCTGGGGATGAGCACCGCAGAGATCAAGGAGCGTGGTGGTATGCCGCCGTCAGAACTCGCCGAGCGCGGCCAGTTCACCGTACGCTTCTACCGCGATGTCGTCTCGGTCAGCATCCCCTATCTCACCGTCGAGGAACGGAAAGCAGCGATCACCCGGCTGCCCAGCGCGCGACAGCGGACAAGCGTGTCAAGCCTTTCTGCGCCCCAACAGGAGGCGACGATACCCGATACTGCGGTACGTTCCGCGGCAAGCCAGGGCCAGCAGTGCGCGAAAACGACGCGTTCAGCCCTCCTCGCTGATGGCAGTATGGTGAGTACCGGGCATCAGAATGGGGTATCCACTGATACTGCCAACACGCTCGACTCGCTGGGTACGGCGATCGATACTGCCCTGGAGCAGGGTGATGAACTCACCGATGCGCAGATTACCTATTTACACCTTCACCGGCAATGGTCGCCCACCCGCATTGCCGAGTCGCGTGGTCTGCGGGGACGCAAGCAGGTACGCCTGGAGCGCGTGTATGCGGCGCTTGGCCTCCGGCGTGAGCCGGCTGAGGTTGAGCAGCAGGTGTAAGCGGGCTGGAAGGAAGGGGCCGCCCCATGCATGCCGAGGGGCAGCCGCCCCTGCGTGAAGG
Organism: Candidatus Chloroploca sp. Khr17; assembly: GCF_004138165.1. Taxonomy (GTDB): domain Bacteria; phylum Chloroflexota; class Chloroflexia; order Chloroflexales; family Chloroflexaceae; genus Chloroploca. The sequence goes on along the minus strand of NZ_RYFF01000091.1, from coordinate 8,077 downwards.
GTGTGCCTCCCTGCTGAGGCCGCCCCGCCCCATGCATGCCGAGGGGCAGCGGCGGTCACGGCGGCCACGTCAGCGCTCGATCACCCCACATACTCCGAGGGGTTGATGCGACCCCTGTGCATTGAGGGGAGGAAGACGCGCTGACCGCCGCCCCAACCGGCCTGCGTCGCTCTGGCAACCCGGTGATCGGGCCTGTGCGTACCCGATCAGACGACCTTGCATGGCTGCAAGCTGTACCCACCTGCGTCATACGGCGTCCCAATGCGCCAAGCGGCGGTTTTTGTGCGCACCAAACTCCCCCCGAATAGCTGCATATGCGGGGTATTGGCATGGTGCATGGTGCGCCTGCCAGGGCTGACCACACCGCAGCGTCTGCGCACCGAGCAGTGTCACTGGGGGGTGTTCGGAGGTCGGTGCTCCCATACGCATTAACTTACGGCCCACTCCAATAGGTTCGGGTTGAGCAGTAATTGGCAGGCATTCGGTTCTTTGAACTGGCGCTGCTCGAAAAGGTCCTCGGGCGTGAGTTGGAGCGCTGGCTGACCCGTGAGCTCTCCTCGGCCCTCGCGGGCGGCCTCCGCTACTGCATCCTAATGCAGGACGCCTCGAACTGGGAGACCGGCTGGCGTCGGCAGATCGGCCTGGCCGTGGCCGGTGGTCAGGTCAGCCGCGATGCCGGCAAGCCCAACCTGGGGATGAGCACCGCGGAGATCAAGGAGCGTGGCGGTATGCCGCCGTCAGAACTCGCCGAGCGCGGCTTCTTCACCGTGCGCTTCTACCGCGATGTCGTCTCGGTGAGCATTCCCTTCCTCACCATCGAGGAACGGAAAGCGGCGATCGCCCGGCTGCCACACGATAATCCTGTCGTCGAAACGACGGCAGCAGGGGCAATGCTGTCAACACGTTCATCAGAAGCGCGTCCACAGCAGCAGGGCAGCACGACCGTACCGTACGCAAGGACAGCGACCGGAATTGCCGAAACTGCCGCCGATGCAGGGATCGTACGGTACGGGGTACAATGCCGGTACCGCCCACGCTGATGCGGCGTACCAGCGTACCGACGCGCCCATGGATACCGCGATCGCCGCCGTGCTCGCCGCAGGTGGTACCCTCAGTGACGCGCAGATACAATTCTTACATCTTGAGCGTGGCTGGTCGCCAAACCGGATCGCCCTGTCAGGTGGATTGCGCGGACAAAAGCAGGCGCGCCTGGAGCGCGCGCATGCGGCACTTAGCCCCCGACGCGAACTGACTGAGGTCGAGCAGCCGGCGTAGAAAGCGAGAACTGATGACGACACGAACGATCGAAGTGCCCGAGGAGCTGGATACCCAGCTGGAGCAGCGCGCCCACGCGTCCGCCCAGTCGGTGGATGCGGTCGTCATTCGGACGCTCGCCCGCAGCCTGCCCCCAGCGCCAGAGCCGGATCTTCCTCACGCTGTCCAGGACGAACTGGCGGCCATGGAGCACCGCTCGGACGAGGCGCTCTGGGCGATCGCGCGCAGCACGATGAACAGTGACGCGCTGGCGCTCTACGATGTGCTCCGGGATCGCAAGGAGCAAGGGTCGCTGACTCCCGAGGGCCAGCCGTGGCTCGCCCGCCTCACCCAGGACGCCGATGCGCTGGCCGTGCGGAAAGCGCTCGCCTACGCGCTGCTCAAGCGCCGGGGGCATTAGTTGCCCACGCTTGGTGAGTTGCCGGTTCCCACCCCGTGAGCCGTCCGTCCATCCCGGTTGAGCTCCAGGAGCAGATCCTTGCCGATGCCGGCCATCGCTGCGGCTCCTGCCGTTTCAGGAGCTCCTTATGAATCATTGGCAGAAGATCATTTCGACTTGCTTGGCGGTTGCGACCATGATGATGAAGCTTGTGATGGTGCAGTCGTTCTCCGGCTAGCTGACTGGCTCCTGTAAACAAGACCCTCAACCTCATCCTCGTGCGCTTTAGTTCGTGGTGCAACAGTATTATCTCTCGGCTCTCCAATCAGAGACAGAATTGGCCACTTAAGTACTTCGTCAATTACTGTGAACACATCAAGGCTCGTTGATGGTTTTCCTGTGACGCTTGTACCGGGTGTCTTGAGTCCGGCATGCAGTCCAGAACGTGCTGTTTTAAAAACGTCTTGATTCGGATTGTAATCGCCGTACTTTTCTTGCCATTGCTCTGCATTACTTTCACTTAGGTCGTAGTACCCTCTGCGATTCTCCTCTAGCTGCTCAGCATTTGATAGAAACGTATTCCAGGCCGTTCCAGCCTCATACAATGAGTAGCCAACTACCGCAACAGCCAGTATAGTGATAATGAACTTACCTTCAGGATCAGTGAAGTTTGGTGGTCTATTCTGAGTATATACATACCGATTGACTGACTGTACATCGAAAGAGAACCCAGGGAACAGGTCACGGCTTACAAAGCGCCCAATCACTGGATCATAATACCTCGCCCGCAGGAACACCATCCCGGCCTCCGGGTCAACCTGTTCGCCGGTGAAGGTGTAGGCGTTGCCAGCGCCGCCGGTCTGCGTGCGCACGCCACCGAAGGCGTCGTAGATGTATGTCGCGGTGACCTGGCCAGCGCTGTCGCTCATCGCACGCACGGAGCCCAGGGCGTCGCCGTGGTAGTAACTGGTCGTGGTGCCAATCTGGGCGATCTGGTCGAGGCCGAGCACGTAGCGCGTCGTGTCGGCACCGCTTGTCTCGACCAGCACCTGCGGGAGCCCAAAGGCGAGATCCTGGAGATAGCTTGTGGCCGTACCATCAACCGTGCGACCGACCCGCACGCCGTCGCCGTTGTAGACGTAGCTTGCACTGGTTGCGCCGTTGGTCAGTCCGATCATGCGCCCGGCCACGTCCCAACTGAAGGTCTGATCGCCCTTGCTCAGCATCTGACCATTGTTATCCCAGGTGAGCGTGGTCGTCGTGTTGCCGGTGCTGATCGCCGTCAGCCGGTCGGCGTCGTCGTAGCGATAGCTGGTGACAACGCTATCCTCGGTCAAGGTCAGCCGGTTGCCCATTGGATCGTAGGTGTAGCTCACCGCTGCCGGCGCATCGGTTGGGTAACTGACGTCGGTTAGCCGGTAGAGGGCGTCGTAGCTGTAGGTCGTGGTGCCGGTCGGCTCGGTCATCGCAGTGCGGTTGCCAACCGCGTCGTAGCTGTAATTGATCGAGACCAGGCTCCCGGCGGGGCCAGTGGTGCTGAGATTGGTCAGGCGACTCGCGGCATTATAGGTGTTGGTCGTCGTAACTCCATTCGGGAAGGTCGTCGTGCGCAGTCGGCCAGCCGCATCGTAGGCGTAGTTAGTAATCTGGTCGTTCCAGTCAGTCACGCTCACCAGGCGATTGGCGGCATCGTAGCGGTAGGAGGTGGTCAGGCCGCCCGGCATGGTGACCGCCGTCCGGTTCAGCGCATCGTAGCTATAGCTTACGGTGCCGCTGGGCTGGGCGATGGAAAGCGGCCGGTTCAAGTTATCGTAGCTGTAGGTGGTGGTACCGGTCGGGTCAACCATCACGAGCCGGTTGCCGACCACGTCATAGGTGTAGGTCACGGTCGAGGATGGATAGACGAGCCCGATCAGACGGCTGACCGCGTCGTAGCGGTAACTGGTGGTCGCACCATTCGCATCAAGCTTGCCGATCAGTCGTCCGGTCGCATCGTAGGTATAGCTGCGGGTGTTGCCAAGCGGATCGGCCTCAGCAAGCAGACGGTTCAGGGCATCGTAGGTGTAGGTTGTTGTATTGGCGTTCGCATCGATCACCGACGTCTTGTTGCCGACGGCGTCGTAGGTATAGGTCACGGTGCCACTCAGCGCATCAGTGACGGTCATCAGGCGGTCGAGTGCGTCGTAGCTGAAGGTCGAGCTAGTGCCGAGCGCATCGGTGACGGCAAGCGGGTTGCCAACCGCGTCGTAACTGGTGCTGGTAGTGTTGCCAAGCGGATCGAGCAGGGTCGTTAGCCGGTTGAGTGCATCGTAGGTCGAGGTGGTGGTGTTGCCAAGCGGGTCGAGCACGGTCAACTGGTTTCCATTGCCATCGTAGGTGTAGGTTGTCGTCTGGGTGAGGGCGTTGGTGCTGCTCACGAGCCGGTTCGCCGCGTCATAGACAAAGGTTGTGCTATTGCCATTCCCATCGGTGACGCTGGTCTGGTTGCCGACCGTGTCGTAGCCGAAGCTGGTTGTGAAGCTGGCTGCGTCAACGATGGCTGCGAGCTGATCTTTGCTTGTGTAGGTGCGCGTGGTCACTCTGCCCAGCGGATCGGTCATTGTCAGGAGGTTCCCGACTGGATCGTAGGTAGTGGTCATCACCGCCCCGGACGGGTCGGTCGTGGTCAATATGCGGTTGAGCGCGTCATAGGTGAAGCTGGTCGTATTGCCCAGCGGATCGACCTGGGTCAGCTGTCGGCCACCGTTATCATAGGTGCGTGTGCTTACGTTGCCGAGCGCGTCTGTCACAGTCGTGAGGTTGCCGTTTGCGTCATAGTTGAAGCTCGTGGTGCGCGTGAGCGGATCGGTCATGCTCGCTGGCAAACCAAGACGCCCGGCATCAGCGAAGTAGGTGAAGCTCGTGACGCCGCCAATTGGATCGGTGCTGGTGAGCAGGTTGCTGCTTGCGTCGTAGGTATTCATCGTCGTGCGGCTAAGCTCGTCGGTTGCCGTGAGCAGGTTGCTGCGCCCGTCATAGCTGCGCACCATGACGCCCCCAAGAGGGTTGGTCATCGTGAGCAGGTTGCCGCGATCGTCATAGGAGAAGGAGGTCGTATTGCCGCGGCGATCGGTCACGCTCGTGCGGTTGTTGAGCGCATCCCAGGTATAGGTCTCGGTCTGGCCGAGGCCGTTCGTCTCGGCGATCAGACGCAGTTCGGGGTCGTAGCGGTAGGTGGTCGTGCTGCCGCGCGGGTCGGTGACGATCGTGGTGCGGTTCGTCACATCGTAGAAGAAGCGGCTCAGGTTGCCATCGGCGTCGCGCTGTTCAATGACACGGCCCTCGGCGTTGTAGACGTTCTGCAGGAAGCTGTTGCCATTGGCGTCAGTGATCGCCGTGATGTGCCCGGCGGTGTCGTAGGTATACGTGGTTGCCGCACCGCCGAGATCGCTCGCGCTCACCAGGTTGCCGCTGGCATCGTAGCTAAAGGTGGCGCTGCGCCCGAGCGGATCACCGACCGCGATCAGCTGGCCGCTGGCATTGTAGCTAAGGGCAAGCGCACGGCCATCAGGCGCTGTGACACTGGTGAGGTTCTGGCCCGTGTAGCCCAGCGTGGTGACATTGCCATTACGGTCAGTGATCGTCGCCAGCCGTCCGCTCGCATCAAAAGCGTAGACCGTCTGGTCCTTCTCGGTGAGCGTGAAGAGCCCGCCAGATTGGATCAGGGTCGCGAAGATACTGGGCGGCGGGGTGTACGTGGTGCCATCCCAGGTAAACCGTGCCGTCCGCCCGTCGCCGTAGGCCACCGTCGCTGCGCCGTCCTGGGCGCTGGTGGCGATGGACATGTTGTAGTTGTGCGTCCAGCCCGCGCCGAGCGGCCCGCCGGTGTCGACCGCCGCCGAGTTGTAGGCCCGCGTAAAGACCAGCGGGAAGGAGCGAGTCGGGAGCGAGACATCAGTCCGGCTGTAGATGTAGTTGCCGTTGGCCGTATTCACCGGGTCAGAGACATAGCGCTGGTGGGCAACGCCGCCGCCGTTGCTGGCACCCTTGCCGATCCAGGGGTCGGCGTCAACGAGGAAACGATCAATTACATTGCAGCGACAGAGCGAGTCGTAGCGGGTTGTGTAGTTGATGCCGTTGCCACCACCGTAGGGCGCCGGACCGTTGTCAGAGCCCCAATAGTTGTTCTCGGCGTTGATGGTGATGGTCGTGTTGCTGTTATAGACACCGTAACTGGTGTTGTTGTAGATCTGATTGTTCTGGATCGTTGGGTTGGCGATGCTGACAGAGATGCCAACCGGATTACTGCGGATGGTGCTCCCAATGACAGTAAGGGCACCCTGTCGTGCGGTAATCCCGCTGCCGTCCCCGAGCTCGATAACGCTG
>NZ_RYFF01000091.1:0-1956 GCF_004138165.1 Candidatus Chloroploca sp. Khr17 | reverse complement strand
GTATGGATAAACAGGCGGTCCCAGTCACGACGGGCGGGAGTGCTCGCGCTCCCATCCCCATTCGTGTCCCCGCCCACACTATCATCCCGAATCGAGGTGAAGTAGACGGGTGCAGCGGCAGTGCCCACAACTACCAAGGCACCCGAAACACTCAGTGAGCTTCCTGCAGCGAACTTCACGACTGCCCCGGCCTCAATCGTCAGCGTGGCACCGGCGTTGATCGTGGTGCCATTGATCACGTAGACGCAGCCACCGAGCCAGGTCGTGTTCGCGGCGATCGTTGAAGGCGCGGTCATTGGATCAGGGCAGGCGTCTGGCGGCGGAGTCGGGGTGCTCGTCGCGGTTGGGGTGTGGGTGGGCGTGCTGGTCGGGGTCGCTGTCGCGGTCGGCGTGCTGGTCGCGGTTGATGCCTCTGCCGTCGGGGTGTTCGTGGGGGTGTGGGTGGGTGTGGAGCTCGGGGTGGCGGTGCCAGTCGGCGTGCTGGTTGGGGTCGCTGGCGCGGTCGGCGTGCTGGTCGCGGTTGCTGTCGCGGTTGGCGTGCTGGTCGCGCTGGGGGCTTCCGCCGTCGGGGTTGCGGTATTGGTCGCCGTCGGTGGGATAGCCGTGCTGGTCGATGTGTTGGTGGGCGTTGCGGTGGCCGTGGGCGTGCTCGTCGAAGGAGCCGTAGCGATCAGCGTATTCGTCGGCGTAGCGGTTGGAGAAGGCGTCGCCGTGGCCGTCGGACTTGGTTGAAGAAAGGATCGCAAAACCACAATACGCCCGATGATGTGGCGAGCATTCGCCAGTGAGAGCCGGAAGGTGCCAATTGATGCGAAGACCTGCGTGAATGTCCCCCCTGGTGGCAGGTTCACTCCGGGTATGTGGGGAGGTTGGGCTTGCGCTGGTGTGCTACGCGCCAGACTTGCCGTCTGCGCTTGTCCGCGCTGGCTGATGAGCGGAAGAAAGACCTGATACATCTGTTCAATGTCCAGCACCACCGTGGTATCAGTGTCGTTGTGCCAGACAACCGTATCGCCTTCAGCCAAGGTAAGCTCAGCAGGCTCAAAGCCAGATGCGGTGATCCGCTGAACATAGGTTGAGGCACTCGCCAAAGCGTGCTGAACGGATATCCCTGGCCGGTCGAGCCGCACACCCGGGGCTGCCAAGATGGGGGCTATCGCTGCCGTCTCATCCGAACTTCGTTGGAACGATGAACTGGCCGTCGTTGGTGCAGCCGCTGCCGTCGCGGTGACGGGAACGATGGGAGGGAAGAGCGCGAGGAGGAGCGCGAGCACGAGCAGATGGGTGAGCAGTCTGCGCCAGGGCGCATTCTGGCTTGCTCGACGATGGTTGGCACGCATATGGGTTTCCTACACGTGATTGCTCCGCAAGGGGCAACGGAAATCGGGCAAAGGGACGTTATTCGATCTGCTATGAATGATGCGAGAACGATCCTGTATGCGCCAAAGTGAATTGGCTTGCCGCATAGACATTTCTTTGTGCGCAATGACACAAAAAACAGGGCGAACTATCGTTGCCCTGGTGGTGGTGAGATGTAAGCTGTTTTTTGTTCAGGGTTCGTCCATTTTCGCATGGTCACGTTTCATTTGTCAACCGGTAAACACCGTATTTTTTGCGATCGGCGTCACGCGCAATCATATCGGGCGGGTCTACCACTCCCAGGGTCGCCTTGCGCAGGCCATGGTCGAGCTCGAGGCGACGCTCTGCCTCTTCGACACCGCCATCGGGCGCGAGCATCCGATCACGGCGTGTACGCTGAGCAATGTCGGCATGCTGGCGTTGGAGACCGGCGCTTTCGCGGATGCACGCCGGATGCTAGCAGAGGCCCTAGCGATCCACCGCCGATTGCTGGGCGCTGAGCACCGCCATGTGGCGCGCGGTGTTAAATGTCAACTAGATTTGCCGCCCGCATTGCCTCACGTTAGATGTAACCTTGACAAGCATCGTTGCCTCACG
>NZ_RYFF01000090.1 GCF_004138165.1 Candidatus Chloroploca sp. Khr17 | reverse complement strand
CCAACTCTGTCGGGGGCAGTTGCTCGGCTGGCCCCCAGAGGGCCTGGCAGACGTAGTCCCCAAACCGTAACGGTCACTTGAAGGCTACGCCCCAGATAAAGAGTGCGTGCTATAATCAAGGCGATCAGAAGGTGCATATTGGCCGCCACCGTCGGCAGGCCGGTGAGCCAGAGGAGACCGTGATGAAAAACAGTTTTGGTGCTCGTGCGACCCTCAAGGTTGGTGAACGTGAGTATGAGATCTATCGCCTGGATGCCCTCGCTCAGCAGGGTGTGAAGCTGAATCGGTTGCCCTATTCATTGCGTATTTTGCTTGAAAATTTGCTGCGTACCGAAAATGATCGTTCCGTTACGGCTGATGATATCCGTGCCCTGGCCGCGTGGCAGCCGCAGGCCGAGCCTGACCGCGAAGTTGCGTTTACCCCGGCGCGCGTCATTCTCCAGGATTTCACCGGTGTGCCGTGCGTCGTCGATCTGGCCGCGATGCGCGATGCAATGGCTGATATGGGCGGCGATCCGAGCCTGATCAATCCACTTCAGCCAGTTGAACTCGTGATTGACCACTCGGTGCAGGTTGATGCCTTTGGCTCTGAGGCGGCCCTGCTGATCAATAAAGACCTTGAGTTTGAGCGCAATAAAGAGCGCTATGCGTTTCTGCGTTGGGGCCAAACGGCCTTCCAGAATTTCAAAGTGGTGCCGCCCGGCAATGGCATTGTGCATCAGGTCAACCTAGAATATCTGGCCCGCGTCGTCTTTACAAGTGATGAGAATCCGCGGGCGACCGGCCCGGTGCAGGCGTATCCCGATACGCTCGTCGGCACCGATAGCCACACGACGATGATCAATGGCCTCGGCGTGCTCGGCTGGGGCGTCGGTGGCATCGAGGCCGAGGCGGCCATGCTTGGGCAGCCCGTCTCGATGCTTATTCCCCAGGTGGTTGGCTTCCGGCTGACCGGCAAGTTGAGCGAGGGGGCCACCGCAACCGACCTGGTGCTGACCGTCACCGAGATGCTGCGCAAGCATGGCGTTGTGGGCAAGTTTGTCGAGTTTTTCGGCCCCGGTCTCGCTGAATTGCCACTGGCCGACCGTGCGACGATCGCCAATATGGCCCCCGAGTATGGCGCCACCTGTGGTATCTTCCCAGTTGATGCCGAAACGCTGCGTTACCTGCGCTTCTCGGGTCGTCCGGAAGAGCGCGTCGCCCTTGTCGAAGCCTATATGAAGGCGCAGGGCCTCTTCCATGATGCCTCGACGCCCACCGCCGAGTATACCTCGCTGCTTGAACTTGACCTCGCGACGGTAGAGCCGTCGGTCGCCGGGCCGAAACGTCCTCAGGATCGCGTCCGCCTGAGTGGCGTTAATGAGAGCTTTCACCAGGCGGTCAAGACGATGATCGGCGGCAATGGCAACAATGGCGATTTTGCCGCCAGTGGTGTGCCGCTGCCCTATGCCGATGCTGAGCACAAGTTGCACCATGGCTCGGTGGTGATTGCGGCCATTACGAGTTGTACCAATACCTCAAACCCGTCGGTGATGGTTGCCGCCGGCTTGGTCGCCAAAAAAGCAGTCGAGCGCGGGCTGAATACCAAGCCCTGGGTCAAGCCCTCACTGGCACCCGGGTCGAAGGTTGTGACCGAATACCTTAATAAAGCCGGTCTGACCCCCTATCTTGATGCGATCCGCTTCAATACCGTCGGCTATGGCTGTACAACCTGTATTGGCAACTCGGGGCCGCTGCCCGAAGAGGTCAGTGCGGCGATTGAGCAGGGCAGCCTGGTGGTGGCCTCGGTACTGTCGGGCAACCGCAACTTTGAAGGGCGCGTGCAGAGCGAGGTCAAGGCCAATTATCTGATGAGCCCGCCCCTTGTCGTCGCCTATGCGCTCGCCGGGCGCATTGATATGGATCTGACCAGCGAAGCGTTGGGCACCGACACCGAGGGCAAGCCGGTCTTTCTGCGCGATATCTGGCCGACGCAGGCCGAGGTTGAAGCGACGATTGCTCAGGCGATTGAGTCGGATATGTATCGCTCAAGCTATGCAAGCGTCTTTGTGGGCGACGATCTGTGGGAAAACATCGCCATTCCGACGGGAGATCGGTTTGAGTGGGAAGCCACGAGCACCTATGTCCGTCGTCCTCCCTACTTTGACGGCATGAGCAAAGCGGCCCCGACCGAGGTGCAGCCAATCACCGGTGCCCGCGTGCTGGCCGTGCTTGGCGACAGCATCACCACCGACCATATCTCGCCAGCCGGTAGCATCAAAGTCAACTCACCTACCGGGAAATACCTGATCGAGCATGGTGTGACCACCAGCGAGTTCAACAGCTACGGCTCGCGGCGTGGCAACGACGAAGTGATGGTACGCGGCACCTTTGCGAACATTCGGCTACGCAACCAACTCGCCCCCGGCACCGAAGGCGGCTTTGCCCCCTACCTCCCCACTGGCGAAGTGATGCCGCTCTACGACGCGGCGATGCGCTACAAAGCCGACGGCACGCCCCTGATGATCCTGGCTGGCAAAGAGTACGGCTCGGGTTCATCACGTGACTGGGCCGCCAAAGGGCCTTATCTACAGGGCATCAAAGCGGTGATTGCCGAAAGCTACGAACGCATCCATCGTTCCAACCTGGTTGGCATGGGCGTCCTACCGCTTCAATTCCTGCCCGGCGAGCATGCGGCAAGCCTGGGCTTGATCGGCACCGAAACCTTCACCGTCATCGGGCTACCCGAAGCCATTGCCAATAGCTTTGCCAACGGGCGCGAACTGACCGTCGAGGCAACCCGCGAAGATGGCAGCGTACTGACCTTCAAAGCGCTTGCCCGCATCGACACCCCGCAAGAGATCCAGTACTACATCCACGGCGGCATTTTGCAGTACGTCCTGCGCCAACTGCTCAACGAAGCAGCATAGGATGAATGCGCGTGGGCACGGCGGTGCCGTGCCCACGCTCCCAGCACAAGCGCGCTTCTTGGCGGCTGCAGCACCCAAACCCCAAGGCAATTGCATCTTCTTCCGTTCCCGGTCGCGCCGCCGACCACGAATACTGAGAACGAATAAACGAATAGGGGCTGCCCCATGCGCTCTTCGTTTATTCGTGCCCCCCTTCGTGGCCGGCGAACGACGCCAGCAACCTTCGTTGACAGACCACGCATTCTTCCCTATACTAAATTTATGCGCTACTTTCTTGGCCTTGGCAGTAATATTGCGCCGCACGTGCATCTGCCACGAATGGTGCAAGCGCTCCTCGAACTCGCCCCAACGCTGCACTTGGGCCGCGTCGTCGAAACAGCACCGGTCGGTGTCATTGGCGACCCGTTCCTGAATACCGTCGCATGCATTGATCTGGATCTGTCAGCCCTTGAACTGAAGCGGATCTGTAATGCGCTCGAAACCGCTTTTGGGCGCGATCGCGGCGCACCGGGCAGCAAAACGAAGAGCCGTACCGCTGACATCGACCCGCTCTTTGGCCTGGCAGTTGGTGCGCTGGAGGTTCCCGCCGATCGGTTGCCGCATGAGCCGTATACGCGCCCGATGCTGCTCGAACTGATCGCCGCCATTGGTATGCACACTGATGCCGAACAACCTGACCTGGCACCGGGCGTGAGCTTACCCTTCCACGATCTGATGATCGGGGCCGCGCCGCTGACCATCGTGCGCGAGGGATTGCGTTATCACACGGCGTAACAGGGCATCCAGAGTGCGCTCTGCCGAGCAATGCTCGTTCATCCGTCGTCGTCTGTCGTCTTTCATCTGTCGCATCAAGCGCGTAACAATATGAGGAAATCTCGTGTCTACTGAGCCATCATCTCGCCCTGCCGCCCTCGTCACCGGTGGCGCGATTCGCTTGGGCCGTGCGATTGCGCTGGCGCTCGCCGGCGCCGGCTACGATATTGTGATGCACTACGGCCGCTCGTCCGAGGCCGCCGAAGCCACCGCCACCGAGATCCGCGCCCTGGGGGTGCAGTGCCACCTGGCCCCGCTCGATCTCGCCGATGTCATGGCGATCCCAGATTACATGGCAGCCGTGCACGCGGCGATGCCGAATCTGCGCGTCCTGGTCAACAGCGCCTCGGCCTACACCCAGGCGACGATAGCCAACACCACCGCCGCGATCTTCGATCAGCAGTTCCAGGTGAATTTGCGTGCGCCGTTCTTTCTGACCCAGGCCTTCGCCGCGCAGGTGGAGCAGGGCCAGGTGATCAACATCATCGACAACAAGCTCGCCTTCAACCAGTACGAATACGCCGCCTACTTGTTGGCGAAGAAGACGCTGGTCGAGTTCACGCGTATGGCCGCCCTGGAGTTCGCCCCACGCATCACGGTGAACGGCGTGGCCCCCGGCGTGGTGCTGCCCGCCGGCACACGCAGCCCCGAGTATGTCGCGTGGCGCATCCAGGGCATCCCGTTGCACCGCCAGGGCACCACCGATGACATCACCGGTGCCATTTTGTACCTGCTCGGCAGCCGCTTCATCACCGGCCAGGTGCTGACGGTCGATGGCGGCGAAGGTCTGACCAATGTCGGCCAGAACGCCGCCCAGTTTGACCAGGACAAAGTATGAAGATCGTCGGTTTTTCGATCAACCCGCTCTTCCCCGACCGGGTGATCGGCGGCTCGGCCAAGCACCAGCGCACGGTGCTGACGCATCTGGGCGAACTTGGCCACGATGTGACGGTGCTCTGCACGCGCCACCCCGAGGCGCACCCGTTCCGCTGGCACGAGAACGTGGAAGTGCTGCCCGTGCTGCCCTTCAAGCAGCCCTTCCCCGAACCGTACGCCGTGCCGGCCTACCAGATCGCCGAGATCATTCAGACCGTCGGCGATCGCCTCGCCACCGCCGACCGCTTCTATATGCACGACGGCGAGTTGCTCGTGCCGTTCCTCTATCGCAATGTGCCGACGGTGATCTCGCTGCGCGACAATGTCTATCCCGAGACGATCCTGGGCAGTTTCCTGTTTAGCGCCGATACGCTGATCGCCATCGCCGAGTATTCGCGCCAGGTCTACCTGCACACCGCCGGGCGCTTCCTGCCTGAACTGCCGCAGCGGGCCATCACGATCAACAACGGAATCGACTTTGACCAGTTCCGCCCCGGCCCGCCTTCACGGGCGATCTGCGAGTTCGTTGGAATCGATCCTGAGCAGCATTTCGTCGTGTTGCACCCGCACCGCCCCGAGCCAACCAAAGGCCTGCGCCAGACCATCGCCGTCGCCGATGCGTTGGTACACCAGTACGGCTGCACGTCGTTGCGCGTCCTGGTGCCGCGCTGGTATGACGAAAAGATCGCCCCCGATGTACGCGCTTTCTACCAGGAGGCGCTGGAGATGATTGCCACGCGCGACTTGAGTAAGCACTTCATCTTCCACGAGTGGATCCCGCAAAGCCTGATGCCCGACTACTACCGGCTCGGCAATGTGACGCTTGTGCTGGGCTCGTTTGTCGAGGCCTTCGGCAATGTGGCCTACGAGTCGCTCGCCTGCGGCACCCCGGCGATTGTTGCGCGGGTGGCGACCCATCGCTCACTCTTGCCAGATACCCTGGTTGCCAAGGTACACTACGACGACAACGCCGCCGCTGCCACGCTCGCCGCGACGATCTGGCGCGAGGGGACGCGTACATCAGACGCGACGATGGCCTATCTGCACGCCAACTTTGCGATCACGCAGCAATTGCAGGCCTATGCTCGGGCCATCCTGAATGCGCAAAAAGTGCCGGTTGCGCCGACGCGGGTTGTGCCGCTGGGCGCACAGACAAGCTATGTGCTGGCCCCATGGTGCTACACGTGGGGCGACGGGATGGTGTTTCACGATTTTGCGGCCCGCCACGAGCGCGAGCCGCTGCTGAGCGACCTGATCGCCGCCCACCCCGGCGGCTTCACCCCCGCGCAGGCCGCTGCCGCCAGCGCCGATGCAGCGACTCTGGAGCGCTGGTATCGGGCGGGGTATGTCGTGCCGAAGTAGGAAAACCCGTATGCATCCGAGCTTGATCGCCATCACCACCTTCAACCAGCTTGAATACACTCGGCAGATGCTAGAGTCGATCCGTGCGTTGCCGACCAAGCCATTCGATCTGTTGCTGGTGGATGACGCCAGCAGCGACGATACCGTGGCATTCGTCCGCGAATGGGGAGTAAAGCACATCATCGCCAAAGAGGCACCCGGCGGTGTGACGGATTCGTGGAACAAGGCCTATGCCTATTTCAAGGCCGGCGCATGGCAAAATCTGTTCCTCGCCAACAACGACGTCCTGCTGGGGCCGCAGGCGATCGAAATCATGGCCGATCTGCTCACGCAACGGCCGCAAAGCATCGTCGGCCCGGTGTGCAACCCCGAGGGCGCACCATACAACCAGGAACAGTGGATCACAAATTACACGCCCGAGTCGCCCGCAGTGATCGAGTTACCAGAGGGGCTGAACGTGAACGGCTTCTTCTTTGGCGTGCAACGCAGCGTAATCGCCTACGAAATCGCGCCCGCTATGCTGTTCGACCCACAAAACCTCAACTACCACAACGAAGAAGAGCTCGCTGGCCGGCTCTACCCGCACGGCTTTCGCAGCCTGATCGCCACGCGGGCCGTGCTCTTCCATTACAAGAACCGCTCGTTCCAGATCGCCGATCGCACCACGCAAGACAACCTGAACGACTACGCGGCGTTTTTGCAGCATCGGGAGGCGTAGTGAGGCGAAACCACGCCGGAAGGGTTGATCCAGAAGATCTTTGGGTGCCAAACACAATCCTTAGATGACGTTGCATCAGTCCTACCCCTGCTACGCTTTGATTGGGCAAAGCATGGGAACATGCGCTATAGTGATGAGTATGCTCCATGCCTATCGAGGGCATTTTGGTCTTTTTAAGGTCATTGGAGGTCTACCATGGCGCGTTTTGAATGTGAACGTGATCAATTAGTCTTCCGTTTTTCGCTGTGGGAGCAGCTTGGGGGCTTGCGTTCCGGCGCAGTCGCCAACCTCAACGAGATTAGCTTTGTTGAGGTGGTTGACGATCCGTGGACGATCCTTGAAGGTATGCGGGTAGGCACAGGTTTTCCTTGGGTGATTGTGTTGGGCACGATGCTTAGGCGCGGTGGGAATGACGTTGTCGCGGTGTACCAAAAGCTGCCCGCCGTCGTGATCACCTTGCAGCCCGGTGCGCGGTATCAACGGTTTATCGCCACTGTGCCAGATCCAGCATCCGTTGCCGCAACGATTCGGGCCGCCTTGCACCAGCGCACGTAAGGCAGCCTCCCGCGCCGGTTTTGCGACGAGCTATAGCCTGACAGCCTGACTCCCAAACACTGCTATAGCTCTGCTATAATTGACAGCATGAACATTCAAGAGCATGTGAAGTACTGGCTTGATTCAGCGAAGAACGATATGGGAGCTGCCGAGCAGCTTTTCTTGTCAGAAAGGTATGATTGGTGCTTATTTATCGGTCATTTGGTGACAGAGAAAACGCTCAAAGCCTTCTTCGTATACAAAAATGACAGCAAGATACCGCCGAAGACACACAATCTGCTCAAATTGGCGGAAGCATCTGATTTGCCTCTCACAGAAGACCAAAAGCTCTTTTTGGATCAAGTCAATGATTTTAACCTGGAAACGAGATACCCCGAATATCGCAACGAGTTTTACAAGTTCTGCACAAAAGAGTTTGCGGAGGTATATTTCAGTAAAATCAAGGAGTTTGCCTCATGGCTGACATCCCAAATCACATTCGACAAATAATTGCACACTACCTGACTTCGCTCAAAGAGCATGGGTTCGACATTCAGGAGGCAATCTTGTTTGGTAGTTATGCCAGCGGCCAGGCAAATCAATGGAGCGACATTGATTTAGCTTTGGTTTCTCATGAATTCGAGGGCATTCGTTTCATGGACAAGAACAAAATTCGCAAGATCACGATTGCTGTCAGCACTGATTTGGAGGTCTTGCCGTTCAATCCTAGAGATTTCACGCCGAGCAACCCACTGGTAAAAGAGATATTGGACACTGGCATACGAGTTGTATGAGGAACGCTATGCCGGGAACGCCGCATCTTCATAGCTTTGCGCCGATCAGCACTGCGACAGCGGAACGCTTCATTCTTGGTACGATGCCAAGCACGGCCTCGTTGGCTGCTGGGCAGTACGATGCGCATCCGCGCAATCTCTTTTGGCGGCTCATGGCGGACATGCTTGGGTTCGCGCCCGAGGCTTCGTATGACGAGCGCCGGTTGGCCCTCCAGTCCGCCCGGATCGCGGTGTGGGATGTGGTGCAATGCTGCACGCGTGCGTCGAGCCTGGATGCGGATATTGATGATACGTCGGTGGTGCCCAACGACCTGGTGGCGTTTTTTGCCCACCATCCCCACCTTCACCGGGTCTGCTTCAATGGTGCCAAAGCGAACGCGATCTATCGCAAGCACGTCGCAGCCAGGATGCATGCCGTGCGACCAGATCTCGTCTATGTTCAGTTGCCGTCAACCAGCCCGGCCAACGCAGCGATCCCGTACGCACGCACATATGCGGCGTGGTCGGCCGCGTTGCGCTGATCGCCCCGACGATACGCGGCGCCTTGAACCCGCCGCGATCCTGACTGGCTTCGTCCGAAACGAGCCCTGCGGGGGCCACGACAACCACGTCTTTCATCGTGCGCCCGGCGAGCGAGCAACTGCGGGCATGCGGGTGCGCCAGCACCGCGACCTCGCGTGCCACGGCGAGATGGGATCGCAACGCGCTGACCTCGGCAACGCCACGCTCGCGGGGATGGCGGGGAGCGTGAAAGTGGATGCGCCCATGCGACAGACGCCGCTTCGCTGCGCAACGCAGCATTGTCTTCGGCGCATGGCGGCACGCACCTGGTCGCGCAGGCGGGGTGGGCAGGATGGCAACGTCATTGGGCCTGATCTCCATACGGGTGAATCAAGGTTCCCATCGCTTCTCTGATGCATACCGTTCCGCTCAGCTTGAATGATACGGCATGGTGGGGAACAAACTCCTGGATAATGGAGCGCAATGATGCGTGGCGTCGTCGAGCACGCACGGTGGAGCGACGGCACATGAAGCACCGTCGCGCCGACCAGGATCGTGGCTAGGCGGCAACCGTGCGGCGTCGCACCATAGCGGGCCGATGTAGGTGGTATCATCGCGGCCTAGCACGGGTAAGGCTGATCGAGGCCGCCGAATCGCCGTCGAGTTCATGTTCGGCGGCGGCGCCGCGATCAGGCCTGAGCCAGCCGAAATGCGCCGCCCGAACTAGAACAACGCCCTGCCGATCGGGAGCCATCGACACGCAGCGCGGGAAAACCGTCGATCCAGGACGCTCATACCGGAGCGTCCGGAGCACCGCTGACGCTCAGCGTGAGATGGATCCGCGAACCGCCAGCGTACGTCACGGCTGCGTGATACGGCCGCCAAGCGCAGTCGCTGTGGTATACTGCCGCATGCGGTTACGAAGCGAGGAAACGCAAGAAGCGTGAAGATGATCCGAGAAATACAAGATAAAATACAGCAGAATACGTACGAGTTTTCAGAACATGCCGTAACACAGAGTATTCTCCGATCAATTTCCATTCACGAACTGAAAGAGGCGATAGCAACCGCAGAACTCATTGAGAATTACCCGAATGACAAATATGGGCCGAGTGTGTTACTGCTCGGCTTCACCGATCAGCATCGGCCACTCCATATTCACTGTAGTTATCCGTCGCGGCCGCTTCTGAAGATCATCACGCTCTATGAGCCTGATCCCGCACGATGGGAGCAGCATCGGATACGGAGGGAAACGCCATGACCGCATATGATTGGAATGAGCACTTCGAGGCGCAGGATGTGACGTATATTCTTGAGCTTGGCGATGAAATTATTGTCGTTGAGCATGTCCCTGCACGGGTCAATATCGAAACAGGCGAACGCTTGTTTGCACCTGAAACGGTGGAACGAATTCAGGCTCTTCTTCAATCACGGACTGCTCCCAAAAAAATTATTCGTGCCCCTGTTTTTGATTTTGCGGCGTAAAGAATATACGTATATATTCCTCATTAGGACAGGCTATATATCCGAGAAATACATACACCTATCGCCGCCCAACATCGCTTGCAGCGGACGCCGCTGGCGCGGCCCGTGTGCTGGTGGTTTTTAGGGCGCTGTCTCGTGCCGTCGCTCACCTCGGTCTATCGAACCCGCCAGCGGCGCAGCTGACTGCCACCGTTGGGCGGCTTCAATAACGCGCGTACCAACTTGACACCCTGCTATTTCCACCCTACGATGTTGAAAACGAAATATGGAACGCCCCAGGCACCCGTGCCCTGGGCGGCCTGGGGTGCACGCATGCCATCAGGGCGTGCCGACTTCAGTCGGCCTCCGGCTCAGCCGACTGATGGTTTTGCAGTAAATGATCCGCTATGAACCCGATGCCGTGGGGCTAAAGCCCTCGGCTAGGGGAAGCGAAGCCCACCTTCGTGGGCTAGAGCGGATTCATTTCTGGAAGACCATTAGGCGGCACTCCGGTACGACCCCGATGGAAGGGGGGAAACCCAAAACGCCTTGGCTACTGTCTGCGAAGCCGGCCTGCGCCAGCTGGATCAGGCCACGCAGGTGGCCTTGGCAAACCAAAAGCCGAGCCGTTCACGGCGACGGAAGAAGATGCCATCGCCCTAAAACCCCACAACATGTGGCTTGACAAGCTCCCAAGGATAGAGTATAATCCCAAAGCGGTCGAGAAATGAGGTGTCTCACTCCAGCAGGAGGCAGACAAGACAACATCAGTCAAGATAGGTGTGGACAACACGTCGTCCTTGCCAATTCTGGGGTCACAGTCAAGTGACGCTAGATTTTTTATTGCTGATGAATCGCCGCCAACTGTACCTTGACAATCGAGTGTGGTTCTGTGCGTGCTTATTCACGGTTTGTATCGTGAGATACGAACCTTCATGATTCAACGCAGAGTTTGATCCTGGCTCAGGACGAACGCTGGCGGCGTGCCTAATGCATGCAAGTCGGACGCAGGGTG
>NZ_RYFF01000019.1 GCF_004138165.1 Candidatus Chloroploca sp. Khr17 | reverse complement strand
GCGCCACCAACCGCGACGCCGACCGCGCCACCAACCGCGACGCCGACCGCGCCACCAACCGCGCCACCAACCGCGCCACCAACCGCGACGCCGACCGCGCCACCAACCGCGCCACCAACCGCGCCACCAACCGCGACGCCAACCTTGACCGCGACGCCAACCCCGACCAGTTCACCAACAGCGACGTCAACGCAATTGCCAACCGCAACACCGTTGCCCGAAGCTCAAATAATGCTACGCCTGAACCCCTCAACGCTGACGCTTGCTGCCGGGTCAACGATCACCGTGACGATCGAAGCAGTGGCAGGGTCACGCATGGTTGACGGTGTTGCCGCGTTCCTCGATTTTGATCCCAGCAAGGTTGCCATTTTGAAGGTTGAACCAGGCTCGGCGCTGCCTGTGCGCCTCTTGAGTCAGGTGAATACTACCGAAGGTACCCTGGATCTGGTTGTGGGTGCGCTACAGGCTCCTTTCCCGAGTGGTACGTTTGTTGTGGGGACGTTTGTCTTGCAAGCCCTCAATGATGAAGGCACAACTGAGCTCACCTTTAATCTGGGTGAGCCATCGCTCTTGCGGCAGAGTGATCTTACCTATGCTGGAACCTCGTTGCTTGAGACTACCCGTGGCTTGACGGTTCAGCTTGTATCATCGCCACTTCCCACGGCGACCGCAACCGCAAGCCCGACCGCAACCGCAAGCCCGACCGCAACCGCGAGCCCGACCGCAACTGCGAGCCCGACCGCAACCGCAAGCCCGACCGCAACCCGTGTCCCTATCCGCACCCCGACCGCAAGCCCCACCCCGACCCCGCGTCCCATCGAGCTCGCCATCAGTCAAGTGGCGGTCTCGTCCGCATGGGCCGACTGGCGTGGCTCCTATCTCAATGACAATGCGCTCCACACCGCCTGGAGCAGTACCATCCATACCGAGCATCTGGTCGGGAGCGAGTGGGTCGCGGTGGTACTGGCCCAACCGACCCAGGTTGATCGCGTGCGCTTCACCCCGCGTGCCGGCCCTGATGATCGCTCGCTGGGCTTCCCCAAAGACTTTGTGCTGCAGTATGCGGTGACGGATGCCAATCACACGTGTGACCCTCGCGATCCACGCTTTACTGACGTGGGCAACTGGCGGCCCCTGGTCACGCGGTTTGGTTATCCGCAACCGAGCAACCAGCCCGTTGACTTCGCCTTTTCCGCACGCTCGCTCGGCTGTGTGCGCCTCTTTGGGGCCGAACTGAGTCAGGATGACTATGGGAACCGCTTTCTCCAACTCGCCGAGATGACGCTCTTTATTGGTCAACGGGCCTTGACGCTCCGCGAAGCGGCGGCCTCGTCAACCTGGGCTGACTGGAGTGTTGCCCGTTTGCATGATGGTAGCCCTCAATCTGCCTGGAGCAGTGGTATCCATACCGAGCATCTGGCAAGTAGTGAGTGGGCTGCCGTGGTGCTAACGCAACCCGGCCAGGTTGACCGCGTGCGGCTCGTGCCTCGCGCAGGCCCCGATAACCTCTCACTCGGTTTCCCCAAAGACTTTGTGCTGCAATATGCGGTGACGGATGCCAATTACACGTGTGACCCCCGCGACCCGCGTTTCACCGATGTGGGCAACTGGCGGCCTCTGGTCACCCGTTTCGGCTATCCCCAACCGAGCAACCAACCCATCGACTTCACCTTTGCCCCTCGGACGCTCGGCTGTGTCCGGCTTTTCGGGGCCGAACTCAGTCAAGACGACTATGGCAATCGCTTTCTCCAACTCGCCGAAGTCACGGTCTTTGATGGTGAACACGCCCTGGCCCGGCGTGAGGCCACGGCCTCGTCCACCTGGGCCGACTGGAGTCCCGAACTCCTTCGGGATGGTAATTCCCAGACAGCCTGGAGCAGTGGCATCCATACCGAGCATCTGGCGAGTAGTGAGTGGGCCGCCGTGGTGCTGGCCCAACCGACCCAGGTTGGCCAGGTACGCCTGAGCCCGCGGGCCGGCCCAGACGATCGCTCGCTGGGTTTTCCCCAAGACTTCGTGCTGCAGTATGCGGTGACGGATGCCACCCACACCTGTGACCCCCGCGACCCGCGTTTCACCGACGTCGGCAACTGGCGGCCCTTGGTCACGCGGTTTGGGTATCCGCAACCGAGCAACCAGCCGATCACCTTCGCCATTGCCCCCCGCACCCTCGGCTGTGTCCGGCTTCTTGGCACCGAACTCAGTCAGGACGACTATGGCAACCGTTTTCTGCAACTCGCCGAGATTGACCTGCTTACGAGGTAACAGGCAAGCCTGGAAGCGAGGGCGCCTTGCTTCAAACAGGCCGTGCGGTAGAACCCTTCTCCTGGGCGCGAGGGCGTCGCGCCCTCGCGCCCAGGAGAAGGGTTCTACCTATTTTTTGCCTCGCATTGCCCCGCATGTTGGCTTATGGTAAAATATTCTATGCAACAAAGCATAGGCGTGACGAGTCAGCGCAAGAGTGTGCTGATAGTTCGCCCGAAATAAAGACAGAGGTGAGCGGAATGGAAAAGTCTACCTGGACGACCAAGGTAGGCCTGGCCCAGATGCTGAAGGGCGGCGTGATTATGGATGTGGTCACGCCTGAACAGGCGCGCATTGCCGAAGAGGCCGGTGCAGTTGCGGTGATGGCGCTCGAGCGCGTCCCCGCTGATATTCGTGCCCAGGGTGGCGTTGCGCGGATGAGTGACCCCGAGTTGATCGTGGCGATCAAAGAGGCTGTGACCATTCCGGTGATGGCGAAGGCTCGGATTGGACATTTTGTTGAAGCACAGGTGCTCGAAGCGCTCGGCATTGATTATATTGATGAGAGCGAAGTGCTGACCCCCGCCGATGAAGAGCATCATATCAATAAGCATAAGTTCAACATCCCCTTTGTTTGCGGCTGCCGCA
This sequence comes from Candidatus Chloroploca sp. Khr17, assembly GCF_004138165.1. GTDB lineage: Bacteria > Chloroflexota > Chloroflexia > Chloroflexales > Chloroflexaceae > Chloroploca. The sequence continues at coordinate 98,475 of NZ_RYFF01000019.1, read as the reverse complement.
ATATTGGTGAGGGTCTGCGGCGTGTGGCCGAGGGTGCCGCGATGCTCCGTACCAAGGGTGAAGCCGGTACCGGCAATGTTGTCGAAGCCGTGCGCCACGCTCGGGCTGTCTATGGCGAGATCCGTCGCTTGCAGAGTATGGGCGAAGATGAGCTCTTTGTCTATGCTAAAGAGATCCAGGCCCCTTATGAGCTCGTGCGCCAAGTCGCTGAGACGGGCCGCATGCCGGTGGTCAATTTTGCCGCCGGTGGCATTGCAACCCCTGCTGATGCAGCCCTGATGATGCAACTCGGGGTTGATGGCGTCTTTGTTGGTTCGGGCATCTTCAAGAGTGGCAATCCGATGCAGCGGGCGCGGGCGATTGTTGAGGCGACGACCCATTACAATGATCCCGAGATTATTGCGCATGTGAGCAAGGGCCTCGGTGAGGCGATGGTTGGGATCGAGATCAGCAAAATCCCTGCCGAGCAGTTGATGGCGCAGCGCGGGTGGTAGTCGCTTTGCAGAGGGTAGTGGGTTCTGTATGCCAGTAGGGGTCCTCGCCCTTCAGGGTGATTTTCGTGAACACGCTGCGGTGCTGCATCAGCTTGGTGCAGCACCGGTTGAGGTTCGCTTGCCTCGCCAGCTTGCCGGAGTCAGTCATTTGATTATTCCCGGTGGCGAGAGTACAACCATCGGTCGGTTGCTCGATCGCTATGAGATGCTCGAGCCGATTCGCGCACGCGCTGGGCACGATCTGGCGATCTGGGGGACGTGCGCCGGGGCGATTCTGCTCGCCCGTCAGGTGCTCGATGTCAAAAAGGGTGGCCAGCCGACCCTTGCTGTGATGGATATTACGGTTCGTCGTAATGCCTACGGTAGTCAGCTTGATAGTTTTGAGACTCTTTTGCCGATCCCTTTGCTCGGTGAGCCGCCACTTCGCGGGGTCTTTATCCGTGCCCCTCAGATCGAGATGGTTGGCAAAGAGGTGGAGGTGCTCGCGCGTTTGGAAGACGGTGCGATTGTCGCGGCTCGTCAGGGTCGCTTGCTGGTGACGACGTTTCATCCCGAATTGGCCGCTGATGATCGTGTGCATCGCTATTTTCTGGAGTTGTAGCCAGTGCGTGTTGCTCGCCACTCTACTTACTCACGCTGTAGTATTTTATGATACGCTCAGTCGCGCCCGCCGATCTCTGGTCACTGAGGCGCAAGCCCCGCCATCACGTGTTGCTCTTTACTGAACATTTGCTTGCGCAGTCACATCGGCCTGCCTGGTTTGCCTTGCGGTGCATGCTGCAGGGCAATGGCCGTGACATGAGTACCGTTACCTATCAGGAACGGGGGGGCAATGCGGTGCTGCAGGCGAGTGGGCGCAGTGGCCGCCCCGAGCAGGATATTGTCTATCTTGCGACGAATGGCCCCCGTATGGCCCGCTTGCCCAGTGATTACGAGCTCTGGTATCGCTTGCTCGAACGCATCTGTGTGCATGCGGGCTACCATCAGATCCAGCGCCTCTACGCGGCCCCGCCTGCTCACTTTGGTGAGTTGCGCGAGATCTTCCGCCAGATTGGCTTTCAAGCCTATGCGCATGCGACCATTCTGCAACTCTCGGGGCCTGATTGGAACCAGGGCACGAGCCTTGCCCCTATGCGCGTCCAGTCGCGCCGCGATCACTGGGCGATCCATAAGCTCTATGGCGCGACAACACCCCCGCCGGTGCAACAGGCCGAGGTGCGCAATGCGCGCAATTGGGCGCTGACGCAACGGTGGAGTAGCGTCCGCGTACGAGCTTGGGTGCTGGGGCCTGATGATGATTTGGCGGCGTATCTGCGCATGGTCAGTGGCCCTGGCGCCCATGTCTTCAGTCTCTTGATTCGCCCCGATGCCCGCGATCTGGCGGTTGATGTGTTGCGTTTTGGGCTTGCTCAGTTGATTGATAATCGCCCCGTCTATCTGTTACTGCGTGAGTACCAGGGCGAGTTGCTTGCTCCCGTCGAGGGGCTTGGCTTTGAGGTGTTTGATGAGCAGACCTTGCTTGTGAAACATACTGTGATCCCTGTGCGGCGCCCTTTGCTTGTTCCGTCGTTGGAGCCTGGTCTTGAGGTACAGATGCCTGTGCCCCGCATTGCTGCACCCAGAGAGGACTGAAGATACTTATGTCACAGCACCACGAGGTGACGAACGATATTGACCTGTTGCTTGCGACGTTGCCCCCCCATATTACCGAGGCGTTGTTGCAAAGTGAAGAGGCTTCCGCTGATCTGCTCGAGATTGTGATGGATCTCGGCCGCTTGCCCGAGGCTCGGTATCGCCAGAAGGAGCTCTTTCTGAGCGACCGTGAGGTGACCCAGGCCGAGATTGATGCGGTGACGGCCCGCATCGGTACCTTTGGCGAAGATAATCGCGCCGGTATTCCACGTACCCTCCATCGTATTTCGGCGATCCGTAATCGCCAAGAGCGCGTCATTGGTCTGACCTGCCGCGTTGGGCGTGCGGTGTTTGGGACGGTGACGATTATTCGTGATCTGGTTGAAAGTGGCAAGAGCATTCTCTTGCTCGGCAAGCCCGGTACCGGTAAGACGACGTTGCTCCGCGAGACGGCCCGGGTGCTCGCCGATGAGTTCCGTAAGCGGGTCGTGATTGTTGATACCTCGAATGAGATCGCGGGCGATGGCGATATTCCCCATCCGGGCATCGGCCGCGCTCGACGGATGCAGGTGCCTAGCCCGGCGCGCCAGCACGCGGTGATGATCGAGGCGGTCGAAAATCATATGCCCGAGGTGATCGTCATTGATGAGATTGGTACCGAGCTTGAGGCGATGGCCGCTCGTACCATCGCTGAACGCGGTGTGCAACTTGTTGGCACGGCCCACGGTAATACACTCGATAACCTGATGGTCAATCCGACCCTCTCTGATCTCGTTGGTGGGATCCAGGCCGTGACCCTCGGCGACGATGAGGCCCGGCGACGCGGTACGCAAAAGACGGTGCTCGAGCGCAAGGCCCCCCCGACCTTCGATGTGCTGGTCGAGATCCAGAGCTGGGATCAGGTGACGGTGTATGATGATGTGGCTGCGGCTGTCGATGCGATTCTGCGCGGCGAAGATCCGCCCGCCGAGGCTCGCTCACGTGATGCCGATGGCGAAGTCAAGTCGGTTGCTGTGCGCCGTGAGGTGATCGATGCGCCCGCTCTTGGTCGGCGCACTGGGGGTATGCGTGAGCGTGCCGGTGAGCGCATGGGGGGCCGTGGCGGGCGAGCAGGCTTTGGTGAATTGATGGGTACCGCTGGCCCGCGCTTGCGTGAGCGTACCGGGGCCTCGCCGAGTGTGCCTGGTGCCGTCAACAATCCGGGAACCTCGGCGGCGAGCCAGATACCAACCCAGCGCATCTTTCCGTTTGGGGTCAGCCGGAATCGCCTCGAAACGGCAATTGAACGTCTGCGGGTGCCGGCGGTGATTGTGCGTGATATGCACGATGCGACCCTGGTGATGACCCTCAAAAACTATTATCGCCAGAGTGCGCAACGTCTCCGCCAAGCTGAAGAACAGGGTGTGCCCGTCTATGTCTTGCGCAATAATACGATCACCCAAATGGAACGCCAATTGGCTCTCGTCTTCAACCTCCGCGACGGTGACTACGATGAGACGGCTGGCTCTGGACGCCGTGGTGATGAGAGTAGTATCGTTGAAGAAGCATTACTTGAGGTCGAGCAAGCGATTACCCAGGTGATGAATGGCGAAGAGATGATGGTCGAACTCGCCCCGCGAAGTAGCTATATTCGCAAATTGCAACACCAGATGGCTGATCGGTACAATTTGCGCTCCGAGAGCCGCGGCGAAGAGGCGAATCGGCGAGTGAAGATCTTTCGCTGAGCCTTCTGCTCACGCGAAGACACGAAGGGTTCGCTCACCTACGCGAAAAACGTTGCGCCTTTGCGCCTTTGCGTCAAAACAATCGCCTTCTTTGCAACGGATTGGTCTTAGGTGGGTTTTGTTTCTTATTGCTCATGCGTAGGGTATAATAGGAGCGTGGGCAAGCTTTGAGTGAGATGGTGCAGCAAGATGGGTGTCTTTATCACCTTTGAGGGGCCTGAAGGAAGTGGCAAGAGTACCCAGGCACGGTTGCTTTATGAGCGCCTCCAGGCGCAGGGCTATCCCGTGATCCTGACTCGTGAACCAGGTGGCACACGCATTGGTGAGATGATCCGTCGTATTTTGATTGATCTGCGCCATACCGAGATGGCCCCGACAACCGAGACGTTGCTCTTTTCGGCAGCACGGGCGCAACTGGTCAGTGAGCTTATTCGCCCCTATTTGAAGACCGGGGGCATTGTTCTGTGCGACCGCTATGCTGACTCGACGTTTGCCTATCAGGGGTACGGCCTCGGGCGTGATCTCGAAGAGTTGCACCTGATTACGGGGGTTGCGACCGGCGGTTTGCTGCCCGATCTGACATTGTATCTTGACCTTGATGTCGAAGCGGGGTTGCAACGCAAACGGATTGCCCGTGACCGTACGCTTGAAGTGGCGCATCCAGGCTCAACCTTTGCAACCCCGCCTGAGTGGAATCGTCTCGATGCCCGCGATCTGGCGTATCATCAGCGCGTCGCCGCTGGCTTTGCCGAGTTGATGCGCCGTGAACCGGCGCGCTGGCGCCGCCTTGAGGCCGAACAGTCGCTTGAGCAACTTGCTGAACAGATTGCGGCTGAAGTTGAGCCGCTTGTCCAGCGTGTTGCGCGTCTGGAGTCATACGGATGAAGTTGATCCTTGCTATCATTCAACATCAGGATGCGTCGAATCTTGTTGATGCGTTGAACGAAGAGGGCTATCGAGTGACCCGCCTCAGTAGCCAGGGTGGTTTTTTGCGCGAAGGCAATGTGACGTTGATGCTCAGTGTTGAGGATGCCCATCTTGATCACGTGATTGGGGTCGTGCGTGAGCATTGTTCCACCCGCACTCGCTATGTCTCGCCTATGCCTCCCATTGCCGAGTCGGGTGAGTTCTATCCCCCTGCGCCGCTTGAGGTTCAGGTGGGTGGGGCGACTATTTTTGTGCTCAACGCTGAAGTAGATAGGCTGCAAGCATAGATGGAAGTTATTCAGGATTTTTTTGCGAATCTTGTGCCCCTGTTGCAGGTGGGCGGGGTGATCCTTGGGGCCTACCTCGCCCTCTTGTGGGCTGCGTCTGTGCTCTGGGCATATCGTGATATTCGCCGCCGCAGCGATGATGTCTCCGTCCAGGTGCTCGCGGTGGCGCTTGTCTTGCTCTTGCCTTTTGGTGGCCTTGTGCTCCATCTTGTCCTCCGCCCCCCTCAGACGATCGCCGAGAAGTATGAACGGGAACTTGAGCAAGAGTATCTGCGCCGCGATATTGAAGAGAAGTATGTCTGCCCCGAGTGCCAACGCCCCGTTGAACCCGATTTTATTCTGTGTCCCCATTGTCAGGCGCATCTCCGCCGTCGCTGCCCCGGCTGCGATCGGGTGGTTGATCTGACTTGGAGCGTCTGCCCCTATTGTACCTACGATGGTTCGACCGCTGGCTCGCGTGAGGCGGCGACCCTCGTTGGCCCCTCCTATCCTGTGCTTGCTCAGTCCGATGAGGTGCCGCGCCGATGATTACGGCTGTCACTGGGTTGACGGTGGGCCATGCCCACGATCTTGAGGCGTTGACCGGGGTGACGGTCATCTTGACCCCCGCCGGGGCTGTCGGGGGGGTTGATGTGCGCGGCGGTGCCCCTGGTACCCGCGAGACGGATTTGCTCGTTCCTGAGGCGATGGTTGATCAGGTGCATGCCATTGCCTTGTGCGGCGGCAGTGCCTTTGGCCTTGCGGCGGTGACCGGGGTGGTTCAGTGGCTCGCTGAACATGGCTATGGCTTCGAGACGGGCGTTGCGCGTGTGCCGATTGTGCCGGCTGCGGTGCTCTTTGATCTAGCGCTCGGACGCGCTGATCGTTTCCCTGACGCTGCGATGGGTTATGCTGCCTGTGTCAATGCGAGCACCCTCGTTGCCGAAGGTTGTGTCGGTGCCGGGGCCGGGGCTTCGGTCGGCAAAGCGCTTGGCATGACTGCGGCGATGAAGAGTGGCCTCGGCACTGCGAGCGAAATCCTCCCCGATGGCACGGTCGTCGGCGCTCTCGTGGCCGTCAATGCCTACGGCGATGTCTGGCGCGATCCGGTGGCAAGCCGTACGCCTGGTGGTACGGTGCAACTCGCCGGGGTCCGTGATCGCGCGAACGGTGGTCTGCTCAGCACGATGGATCTGCTGCGTGATCCGCGCTTTCAGCCCGCGTTTGGTGGCAGTCAGCGTGATGCGCTGGGCAATACGACGCTTGCCGTCGTTGCAACTGATGCCCGGCTCAGCAAAGCCGAAGCACGCAAACTGGCGCAGATGGCCCAGGATGGCCTGGCCCGCACGATTCGCCCAATCCACACGCCTTTTGATGGCGATACCGTCTTTGCGCTTGCGACGGCGCAACGCCCCGCCCCACCAATGGTGATGCTGGGCAGCCTTGCCGCCGATGTGCTCGCCTGTGCCGTCGAACGAGCCGTTTTGATGGCGCGTTCGGCCGGTGGCTTGCCGAGTGCCTCCCTCTAACCAGCCGTCACTCCCAGGAGATAAGGCGGGTTATTTGACGCAAAGGCGCTGAGGCGCAGAGGTTTGAGGGATCGGCATGGGCAGTTCGGCTATTTCCTATTTTCTAGCTCCTAAATCCTTGGCTTAGCTTCCAAGCCCGGCGTCGCGGGCTTTGACAATCGCCTGCGCACGGTCGCTGACCTGCAGTTTGTTGAGCATATTGCTCACATGGTTGCGGATCGTCTTGAGGCTCAGATGGAGGCGCTGGGCGATGGCTTCGTTGGTATGGCCCCGCGCCAGCAACGCCAGGATCTCACGCTCCCGCTCGGTCAGTTCTGGGAAGATCGCGGCCAGGGTATTGGTGTGGCTATGCTTGAAGTATTGGATCATGCGTTGGGCAATCGCCGGGCTAAAGATGGCTTCACCACAACTGACGGCGGTTACCGCACGGATCAGTTCGTCGTGGCGGGCATCCTTCAGCAAGTAGCCGCGTGCCCCAGCGCGCATGGCCGCAAAGACTGATTCGTCATCGTCAAACATTGTCACCATCAACACGGCAATATGCGGGCTTGTGCGCAGAATCGTACGCGTCGCTTCAATCCCGTTCAACCCTGGCATTTTGATATCCATCAAGATCAGATCGGGCTGCAGCGACGCCGCCAGGGTAATCGCCGCCTCTCCGGTGACGGCCTCTCCTACTACTTCGGCATTGGGCATCAACGCGAGCATAGCCCGCACGCCTTCACGATAGAACGTGTGATCATCGGCGATCAGGATGCGTAGGCTTTCCATAAGGCTTTCCTCTTGTTCGATCAGTAGTGTGTAACGCACGTTTTCTGCTCTCGGGCTTGGTTTCGACAAGCTCAGCCAACGGCGGACGATGGGCGTTGCGCACAGACGGAGGCTGAGCCTGTCGAAGCCCCCGTTGGGATCAAGAAACTTACGTTACAGACCACTCATTAGTGTGTGAACGAAGTTTTCCGGTGTCGTTGGCCGACCACGAATGGGGGCCACGAATAAACGAATGGCGCAGGGGCAGCCCATATTCGTTTATTCGTGCTCAGTATTCGTGGTCGGCGGTGCTACCAGAACACTTCGTTCACGGACGAAGCAGCGGAACCATGGCCTGAATCGCTGTGCCAGTGCCGGGCTGTGATGTGACGGTGAGTTTGCCCCCGATCTCTTCGGCTCGTTCGTGCATCGAGCGCAAGCCAATGCCGACCAGACTGTTGGCATGCATCCCGCGTCCATTGTCTTCAATGCTTAGATGGAGCCAGTACGGTGGTTGTTGGCGGTGTTCGACCTGGTCAGTTTGATCAGTTGTTACCAGGCTGATGCGAAGTGTACACGTTGTCGCCCCAGCATGACGGATCACGTTGGTCACGGCTTCGACGGCGATACGGTAGAGCGTTGTTTCAACGGCAGCAGATAGCACTGGGAGGCTGCTCGGAGCCTCGAAACAGAGGTTGATGTTCGTAGCGGCGATCCGTTCGGTCTCGATGCGGATCGCTTCGCTCATGCCGTATTGATCAAGAATGGGTGGACGAAGCGTGTAGGCGAGACGGCGAATATCAGTCACCAGCACACGCACTTGATCCTCTAGTTCGCCAAGCAGTTGCTGGCTGCGTTCGGTGTCGTGCGGCATGAGGGCCGTTGCGAGGCCAATGCGTTGCGCCACGCTCGCCAGGGTTGGCCCGATGCCATCGTGCAGATCGCGCCGAATACGGCGACGCTCTTCTTCACGGGCGCTGATGATGCGCTCGCGTGAGCGCTGGAGATCACGGGTGAGTTGTAGGTTGTGCAGTGCGCTGCCAGCCTGCCTGGCCAGATCACTCAAGAGGCGCAATTCGTCGGTGCGAAAGCTTACCTCACCTGAACGTGGTGCGACGATGAGTTGACCAAGCACCTGACCATGGTGGATCATCGCAAAGTGTTGCCTCGCAGCGAGGTTGTCGTTTGCGCCATCGCTTGATGCGAGCCGATAGGCGGCCAGGATCTCGTCGGGCGATCCATCCGGACCCTGCTGGGCAATCGCAACAAAGGGTAGTTTGAGGGTCGTCGCCACCGTTGTGACAATCGTGGTCAGCATCGCCTCCGGCTCTAGGGTCTGTTCAAGTTGTTGGCCCAGGCTTGTCAAGACCTTGTAGGGTTCGTGGCGCGCACCGTAGATCAAGCGATCAACGTGATCCTGCAACCAGCGACGCAACGGTTGGAAGAGCACGGCAATAATGCCGGTGGCAAGCAACGAAAAGAGCAGACTGCCTTCATCTTGAAAAACAGAGCTAAGGCTCGTGACAATGCCGATGTAGGTTGCAATCACAAAGAGCGTCAGGGCACCATGCACCAGGGCTCGATTGACGATAATTTCAAGATCAAAGAGGCGATAGCGTAGAATCGCTACGGCCAAACAGAGCGGTAGCAACGCCATCCCGACCGCCTGAAGCGCGGGACGTCCGACCCAGTAAGCCTCGCCAAGCAGGCTGATGCCGAGGCCAAAATGGATGACTTGCAAACCGTAATAGCCAATGCCGCCGAGCACCGCCGCGATCAAGCCCGCAGCGACCCACCAGGTCTGACGACGCTGAATGGGATCATCAATGCGGAGATAGCGCAGCGTCAGCGCGATGATGCCGGTACTAAACCAGCCAACGCCAACCAGCAGCGATGCCACGGGGGTTGCGCGCCAGGTTGGTCCATAAATCGTATTGAAGGGCAGATCAGGTAAAAGCAACCAGGCAACATTGGCCCCAATCCAGATAACAGCCAGGGGGCGGGTCCATTGCGGCACAAAACGTCCGTCAGGAAAGACATAGAGCAGGATCAACGCAAAGATCATCTCGAGCGAGCGCAGCACCAGCACGGGCCAGTGCCAGAGCTGCGCACTGGTGCTATGCTCAGGCAGAATAAGCGCATTGGTGAGACTTGTCTCGACGGCCCCGAGCAAGATCAGGGTAATGGCGAGCACGAGTGCCATCGGTTCTTGCGGTCGTTTCCAGGTGACCAGCAGTGCCGTCACAAAAAAGACCAGGGCAAGCCCAATCTCCAGCGCAAGGATTGCGCCCATCGAGGGCGCAATCCAGGGACTAGCGGTTAGCTCGTTGCGTCGCGCAGGGATCCCGGCAAACGTCAGACTGATCGCGAGTGGAACCACACCCAGCCAGCCAACCCAGGCCATTGCCAGGCTGAGCGATCTTCTCTGTGGCGCTGTGATGTTGCGACTGCGCATGCATGTTCCAACATGACTATGCTGGTTGAGCTTGTTGGGTGCGAAAAGCTTGCCGCGACGCTGGGAGAAGCAGAAGAATGATGATGACCAGGCTGCTGACAACTCCGATCAGCGCTGCAACCTGTAATTCTCGGGTTGGGGCAAACGCCAGGCCTGGCGCAGCACTAAGCAGGCCAATACTCATCAAGACGATAGTCAAAATCACAGCCCAGCGCCGCATCGTCCAAAGGCCATAGCCTGCCACGATGCTGAGCAGGCCAATCACATAGGCCAAGAAGACGACCACCGGTGGGATAATCTCGGCACCGGCTGGCAGACCACCGAGGACAACGGTCAGCAAGTCGCGCAACTGGGTGTAGATCAGCAGCGTGATGGCGGCAACCAGGGTCCAGGGACGAGCAGTAGACATACAGGTGCTCCTTTCAAGCGAGAGAACGGGCTCTTTCTTTGACGTGGTGGTGATAGAAGCCAGTCTAGCTTGTCGTCTTCCCGTCGGCGAGAGGCACGCGTCCCGACGCATCGGGAACCTGGGCCGACGCATTCTGGTTGTTGCTCATTGGTGCCGAGTGCTACGTAAACAAGACCTCCACATCGTCGCGGGTGAGCGATTTGAAGACGCCGCCTTCCGAAGAGATCAGTTGGGAGACAAGGGCACGTTTCTGCTCTTGGAGCTTGAGGATCTTCTCTTCGACCGTATCGCGAGTGATCAGTTTGTAGACAAAGACCGGGCGCGTTTGTCCGATGCGGTGGGTGCGGTCGGTCGCTTGCATCTCGACGGCCGGATTCCACCAGGGATCAACGTGGATCACATAGTCGGCAGCGGTCAGGTTGAGCCCGACGCCCCCGGCTTTGAGGCTGATCAGGAAGAAGGGCAGATCGTCGGATTGCTGAAAGCGGTCAACAACACTCTGGCGATCGCGGGTGGAGCCGTCAAGATAAGCGTACGGGATCTTGCGGTCATCGAGGCCCTGGCGGATCAGGGTGAGCATCTGCACGAACTGCGAAAAGACGAGCGCTTTGTGTCCCTCGGCCTTGAGCGTTTCGAGAGTTTGCAGCAGTACCTCAAATTTGGCCGACTGCCCGCGGAACTTCGCATCAACCAGGCGCGGATGGTTGCAAATCTGACGGAGCCGCAACAGGCCCTCGAGGATCTTCATGCGGGCATCATTGAGCCCATCATTATCAATTAGGCCAAGCAACAGCGCACGATAGTGGTCACGGGTCTTATTATAGAGCTTGCGTTGCGCCGCTTCCATCTCGACGATGACCAGTTCCTCGGTGCGCGGGGGCAGATCGAGCGCGACCTGCTCTTTGGTACGGCGGAGGATGAAGGGATAGACCATCTTGCGGAGGAAGGTCGCCGTCTCGCCATCCTGTTTGCGTTCGATCGGATTGGCAAACTCCTCACGAAAATAGTCAAGATTGCCGAGCAACCCCGGGTTGAGAAAAGCAAACTGCGACCAGAGTTCCAGCGTACTATTCTCGACGGGCGTTCCCGTCAGGACGAGGCGATGTTCCGCCTTAAGCGTCCGTGCGGCGCGTGACGTCTCGGCGAGCGGATTTTTGATCGCCTGCGATTCGTCGAGGATCAGATAGTGAAACATGTACGAACGGAGCAATTCCGCATCACGGAGCATCACGCCGTAGGTGGTCAACACGAGATCATACTCGCCAAACCGCTCAGGCTCGCTGATGCGGCCCTGGTCGGCGTGGACATAGACGCGAAGACCGGGCGCAAAGAGGCTAGCCTCACGTTGCCAGTTGAAGAGCAGCGAACGTGGCATCACGATCAGCGTCGCCGCAGGGCGCGGCTCCTGCTCATAGAGTGACTGGAGGAACGCGAGCGTGATAATCGTCTTGCCCATCCCCATATCATCGGCGAGGCAGCCACCAAAGCCATAGTCGCGCAAGAAATGGAGCCAATCATAGCCGGCTTTTTGATAGGGGCGCAGTTCGCCCACAAAACCACCGGGCAAGGCGCGTGGCTCGAGGCGCTCGAAACTCCGCAGGCGCTCGCGGCGTTCGGCAAAGGCGGCATCAGTCTGGGCACGGTCAGCCTCACTCAGCACCTGATCGAGCAACCCGAGGTGATGCGACGAGAGCCGCATGCCGTCGTCGCGCTCTTCGGCGAAAGCAAAGAGATGCCGATAACGCTCGATCCACTCCTCGGGAATCGCCCCGAGCGACCCGTCGGCCAACTTGACATAACGATCACGCCGTTTCATCGCCCGTTTGAATTCTTTGAGCGAGAGTTCCTGATCGCCAAAAGTAATCACGGCCTCGACATCGAACCAATCGATGCCCGAGCTAACATTGAAGCTAATCGAAGGGCGATGGCGATTCACGCGGGCCGAGGTGAGGGCATCTTCACCAAAGACGGTAAAACCGGCGGCAGCGAGTTTGGGCACATCACGCAGCAAAAAATCAACCGGGGCGACCGACTTGCGCAGCGCAAACTCGTGCGCATTCGAGCCGCGTTTGAGGCCAAAACTGGCCCCGAGTTGTTGCTGGGCCATATGTTCGGCAATCGCATTGCGCCGAATGCGGGCGAAGGTTGTCGTCTGCTCGACGCGGGTCACCGTCTCGATCGGCGTTTGCTTCTCGAAGGGGACCTCGCACGCGCCATAGCCAAAGCGCAATTCGGCGACCAACTCACCCTCACGTTCCGCGAGATAAATCCGCGGCTCAGGTTCAGCCTCAACCTCTTCCCACTGCACCACATCGCCGCGCACGGGCACCGTCCGGCTGAGCGGAATGAGATAACTATCGAGGAACTCGGCCTCATCTTTGGCTGGAATGCGCAGGCGGGGATGCTCGGTCATTAAATCGGGGGCAGGGCCAAATTCATTGATCCGGAAGATATACTCATCAGCGAGCATCCACTGCGGATCACGGGTCAAAATATGGGCTTGGCCCGGGCGCAAGACAATGCTCTGCGTATCAAGCGAGGCGCGAAACGTTGCCTCGATGGCGTCGCTGTGCCTAGTCACCTCAAGTTCAACGGTAGCCGGATGCTCTTGAACATAGAGGCGTCCCAGGCTCAGCGGGGCCACATCAGTGCCGGCATAGATCAGGCCCCCCCCGAGCATTGCTAAAAGGGTGCCGAGCGTTTTGGTGCCGGTGTACCAGTAGCCGTAACTATTGCTCGCCGTAATCGCGGTATTGGCGGCGGCAATGATGGGAACTGGCACCAGAGGGTAACTATCGGGATTGATCTGACTACGGATCATCTTGACCTGCTCGGCCAGTTTGTCTTGCTCGATCGCCTGGGCAACGCGGTCAGGGTTGCCTTCATGATCAGGGGGAAGGAAGCGCCCATTGAGGCTATATGGCAGCAGAGCCCAGCTCTGACCGCGTTCTTGTAGGCTAAAGAGGATCACATTGTTCAAGGCAGCGGTAGTTGTGCGGCGGGGGGGCGCGTGAATAGCGCGGTCAAGCACGGCGCGCCAGACCGAAGGAGGATTGGCCTGCAGATAGTCGCGCAGGGTCAGCACGCCGGCTACACGATGCTTGCAGAGGCCCCAGCCATATTGGGTGCGTGCGCTTGTATTGACATAAATCTGGTTGCCTGCAAGATTCACCGTCACATAGACCAACTCTTTGCCAGGCTCTTCCACCTCTAATTTCGCGGAAAGGTGGGTACTCTCGATAACCCGCGCAGCCCCACGGTCATATAATTCACGCCCAGCTTTGACCGTCGTGGGGTGGGTATTCTTGAGCAAATAGTCAATCGGTAACGTCTCAGCCGTCAAGAGCAACATAGACTACCTTGATCAATGCATATCAGTGGCACATCCCTTCCACTATACTCTTAGCGGTGCAAGTCGTCAAATAGTATGGGTTGTGTACGTGTTCGCATTTGGGGTAACAGGCACGCCTAAGAGCACGGGCAGGACGCCCGCGCTCCCAGGAGAAGGGTGAACGCTTATCGACGGAGCATGGGGAGATAGATGCGATTCACAGACGTTGCAGGCGCCAGCAAATTCGATAGGCCACCGCCAGGGCCGGGATTGTAGACGCCTACCAGTGCGTCGGGGGCAGCTAGTTCGTCGGCAGGAGCGGTTCCCCGGAGCGTGTCGGCGTTGATCCAGCTTGTTGGGACGGTGCGCCCATTAAACATCACTTCTGCATCGGGCGCAAAGTTACGCCCATGGACGGCTAAAGTCGTACCTGTGAGCGATGCCGAGTCAAGCGTCGGCACCAGATTGTGTACTTCAAACGGTAGGCCATCACCCGGTGCAGCCTCGAACCCTGGGTTGGCCGCCGTTACCATGAAGATGCCCGCAGTCGTTAATTGCTCGGTCGGCACCACGGCGCTCAGTTGGCTGGCACTTACGACGGTTGTCGACAGAGGCGCACCGTTGAACAAGGCTGTGGCACCGGTTGTAAAGCCCTCCCCGGTGATCGTGAGGGTCAGATCGCTGTTGCCGACGCTGGTAAACGTGGGATTGACATGAATGGCGCGACCGGGATCGCCGAGGGCGGTATCAGCCCATGTGGCGGGTTCATCCCATGTGGCTGCCTCTGGCCAGGTGTAGTGATCGCTCGCAGCGGTGACACCGCCCTGAGCGGCGATGAGGGCTACGGCTCGCTCAAGATCGCCGATCGCAGTTGCCTCAATGCGCAGTTCGGCGCTCCAGTAGTCGTCCTCGACCACAACCCGCGCTTCGAGGCCACCTGGCCCCGCTGCGGCGAATCCGTTGCCGTCGCCACGATGGGTAAAGAAGCTGCTGTCCTCAAAGACCTGAAACTCGACATCGTCGGTCTGTGGTGCGCCACCGTCACCGTTGCCGTCGATGCGCACGCCGACAAAGCTGCCCGAGTTACCTGATTCGGCGCGATTGAGTCCAGCGAAGCACGCCCAGAGTTGCCCACCAGATCGTAGTAACAGGGCACTGCCGCGGCCTCCATCGGCATATGTAGCGAGACTCAGGTGGAATGCGTCGGCATATGCTACGTCGTCACACTCGCCGTCGAGCATTGGTGGGTTGCCCTGCGGGATCTGCAGCGGCGCAACATTGAAGCTGATTGCGGTGGATGTCTCGAGGCCATTGCTGTCGCGGGCAAGCAGGGTCAACGTGTGTCTTCCCGGTGCCGGGGCGCTCACCAGGCGCTCAGCACCACTGCCCAGGTCTTGCCCGTCAAGTTGCCAGCGCAGGGCTGCACCTTCCAGGATGCCATCCTCGGCATCCGAAGCCGTACCACGCAACGCCAGCAGCGTACCCGCCGGGATGCTCTGACCGGGAGTTGGGGCCAGAATCAGCGGCGCTGGGGCGCGCTGCGGTGTCTGCACCGCTACTGGCGCGGAAAGCGTTGTATGGTATCCATCACTTGCGATCACCCGGAACAATGCCTCGTCGCTGCCGGGCAAATCGCTGATGTTGTTCAGCACCAACGTCTCTTCATCACCGGCCAGGTCGGGCTGATCGACCCGGATCGCACGCCAGGTTACGCCCTTGTCGTGACTGTACTGGATCGTGTAGCGCAGCGGGTCGCCGTCAGGATCACTGGCGCGCCAACGCATGGTCAGGCTGTCACCGAGGCTTGCCCCGCTCGTTGGGGCCGTGATCGCCACGGTTGGTGCGCCGGCACCGATTGTCGCGACAGCGAGCATTGTTTCGCCTGCACGCAACTCGATCCGTGCCACCGTCCCGGTAGGGGCCGGAAACGTAAGCGTGAAGATCTGGGCACCCTCTTCCGCATCAGCTAACGGCTCAGGATTAACCACATGCGTTGCAAGCATGGTGCCATCGGGATCGATCAAGTCTAGGGTGTAACCCTCTGCGGCAAGGGCGATCGGTGCTGCATCACGCCGCCATTTCGCCCGCATCTCTGCGCTGACTGCGGCCTCAGGTATCACCCAGGCACTGCTGATCGTACCTGTATTGTTGCTCGGAAGAATCGTCCCGCCGATCAGGACGGTGTCGCCTGTGGCGGCAAGCGCAGGTGCAGGCGCACGCAATGCAGCGCCGTTCGGGATCTCGTTCATGAGGCCGTTCCAGGTAAAGTCACTGATCCAGCGCGGCAGCGGTACCTCCAGATTATGTGCGTACGACATCAGATCGCCGGCCTGCGTCGGCAACACTACCTCGAAGCGACTGGTGCCAGACAGGTTGATAAAGGCGTAGTGCCGATCAGCGTTGTTGTCGAAATCAAGTTGGCAGGTTGGATACGGGTAACCCGCCGCATTGGCCGGATTGCCCGTCGGGCAATCGACGTGACGACGACCATAGTTGTGACCGAGTTCGTGCGCTAGTGTTGGTGCCGTTCGCATACGCCAGCCGGCGCTGAGATCGCCCGAGGGCAGGCGGAAGAAGAGTTGATCACCGCCCAATCGTCCCGATCCATTCAGATCGCCGGGGGTATCGCCAGCAACAACGCCAACATAGTGCGTCCGGGCGCGTGCCTCATCACACTGGTCGGGATCGTCAGAGAGTTGATCCCGCGTCCAGAGTGACAGCAAAATCTTGTCCTTATCCTCTGGAAGTTCATACGGGCCGAACTTCCAGGGCGGGACACCAAAACGCGCCTCGGTTTCGGCAAGATCCTCGTTCTGCGCGAACACCCAGATGTTTGCGGCCGGCAGGATGCGACGAGCGGTTTCAATGGCAAGATTGTGGGCAGGGCCGAACATCGCTGCGGGAGTCGCGGTACGCACCGGGATGAAGACGGCGCAAATCGGCGCTTTGCGTACAAAGGTGAAGCTGCGGGCGGGCGTTCGGTTGTTGTTCGCATCCGGATCGAAGCGGCGCTGCCCAGGATCGATCACTCCACTCAACAGGATTGTTCCGCTTTTTGTCCAGCTCGTCGGCAATTCAAACACCCAACCCGCCTCTGGGTCGGCACGGTTGGAGCCGTCATTGCCGGGGAGCAGCGCTTGATTGCCGTCGATCGGACGCAGTGGCGAGCCAGGTAGGGCCGCGCCACCGACTGTATTTCCATACAAAACGGCATCGGCGGCGGCAAGGCGTGGGCCGGTTTTGACCCGGCCAAAGAAGCGGACATAGGTCGGTTTGTCGGCGACGAGTGGCACATCGTTGGCCGGACTCTGAATACTCTGCACAACTTCAAGTGCCTGGGCCTCTTGATCCCAACTTACCGCCGGGGCATCGGCACGAATCCGAGCGATCGTTCGCAGCCCGGTCGAGGTGCGGACGGCGACAAAGTAGACCCAGCCGTTGGCGACGAAGACTGGCGGGGTGTCGGTGATGCCGTAGGCACCGTTCAGGCAATCGGAACAGGCGATCGGTTGCGGCGTGTCAAAGGGATTTGCGCCGAAGACCGATTGATCCAGGTTGTACTTCATCAGGTAACTGGAATAGCCGCTATCGGGGTAGCAGGTACCTTGCACACAGGTCTGGCGGCCGATAATGAAAAACAGGTACCTACCACCGACTGCCATCGGCCCACTTACCGTGTTCGCCCCAATGTTGGCGGTGTACAAGGTGCTGATGCTGCACGAGGTGCCGAGCACATTCGATACGCAGCTCTCGCCCTTGATATTTGGGCCGGCGGCGTAGGGGCTGGTATTCACGCTGCCGATCGAGCGCGGCGAGGCCCAGAGCGGGGTGGTCAGTTGACCCAGGCTCGGGCCGATCTTGGTAGCGTTCACCAGATGTGCGCCGTTATCGAGGCCGAGATCGCGAGCGGTGCAGTCGCCATAGCGACAATCTTTGCGCAGTTCGTAGACCCGGCCACCAGAGAACCAGTAGAGGTAGGGGCCGCTGACGGTGAGGTTGCGCGCGTCGGTGCCACTGCGCCCGATAGACTCAACCGGATCGTCATAACGCGGGTCATCGCTCCAGACGGCTGTGCGGGGCACGACGAACATGTCACCGTTGGCGACCCAGTAGAGCTGATCGCCGTCGAGGGTCATGGCGGTAGCGCCAGCCTGCGCTGCGGTGGTAACGGTCACAGCGTTGAATGGATCGGCAATGCTATGACGGTAGATGCGATCGTTGATCCAGTAGTAGAACCCACTTTCGTCGGCGATGGCGTGGGGAATCGTCTCCCCGCTACAGGGCGGCGCGGTGGTCAGGGTGAGGGGAAACCCGCCGCGCAGATTCCAGCGGCGCAGATACGTTTCTGCCGTCGGTGTGGCTGCCGGGCCGGTCGAAGGGCATTTCCACCAGTAGAGGAAGCCCCCACCAACGACAAAGCGACTCACACCCGTCATCAATCCGGTAAACTCGCTCCGATCTTCTAGAAACTCAACTGGCGATCCGCCCTGAGCGACGGGTGCGGCATCGACAGGCCGGATCGATGCCTGGGCTGGAATGATGAGTATGCATAGCAGGACAAATGAGAAGATCTGCCGCAGTCTCTGGTCGCGCATACGGTTACTCCTGGCTCAACCTGTTTCGAGGGTAGGCTGGATGTAACGCTATCACAACGCATTCCCGGTTGCGTGAGGCAGATGTCCCGAGTCGGTGGGAAGTTCACTTGACGACTTGGTGAAGGCGGGCGGCAATAAGGCTGGTGGTATTGGCACGGTGGGACGGCCAAGCCGTCCCACCGCGCCAGAGGTGATGCTTATACGAAGGCTTGCAAGCCGGTGATCTCGCGGCCGACGACGAGCGAGTTGATCTCGTTGGTGCCTTCGTAGGTGTACACGGCTTCCATATCGGCGAAGTGGCGGGCGAGGTGGTGTTCGAGCAAGATGCCGTTGCCGCCGAGCAATTCGCGCCCCAGGGCGACGACGTTGCGGGCCCGGGCGGCGCACTGCTGTTTGGCAAGCGAGGCCATGCCTTCGGTGACCTGGTTGGGGTCTTCATCAAGCAGGCGGCTGAGCCGCCAGGCCATCAGTTGGGCCGCCGTCAGATCGCCAAGCATCACCACCAGTTTTTGCTGGACGAGCTGGAATGAGGCAATTGGGCGACCAAACTGCTCACGTTGCAACGCATACGCTCGGGCCAGTTCAAAGGCGGCCAGGGCATGCCCAACGGCTTCCCAGGCGACCCCGTAGCGTGTTGCCTTGAGGATCTGCGCCGTGTCGCGGAACGAACGCGCCCCCGGCAGACGATTCGCTTCGGGGATTTCGACGTTGGTCATGGTGATCGCCGCATTTTTCAGCGGGCGCTTGGCAATTTTGCCACCGATCACTTTCGTTTCGAAGCCGGGTGTTCCATGCTCCACTAGGAACCCACCGACTTTGCCGGTCGCTTCATCATTGGCCCAGACGACAACCACATCGGCAAACGAGGCGTTGCCGATCCAGCGTTTGGCCCCGTTCAAAACATACCGATCCCCGACACGGCGCGCCGTGCTCCGAATATGGCTCGCATCTGAGCCAACCTCGGGCTCGGTCAACGCAAAGGCCCCGATGAGTTCGAGGCGCGCCATCGCCGGCAACCAGCGCTGTTTCTGCTCTTCGGAACCACAGAAGGCCAGCGCTTGCATCGCCAGACCGCTGGTGACGCCCAAAAACGTCTCGACGCTCCCATCGCCCCGCGAAAGCTCCATCGCGCCGATGCCCACGGCCACATGGCTCAGCCCCGGACAGCCATAGCCCTTGATCGTACCCCCGGCGAGGCCCAGCGCGGCCAGGCCGGGAACCAGTTCAAACGGAAATTCGGCCCGCTCCCAATAATCGGCAATGATCGGAATGACCGCCTCATCGCAGAAGGCGCGGACGCGCTCACGTACCGCACGCTCATCAGGCGTCAATAGCCCGTCAAGATGAAAAAAATCCAGTTCGCGCTCGAATGTCGCCATTGCCATTGAGGGTTTCTCCATAGTAAGCCAAGATGGTTCCAAAGATTGCCGTGCGCCAGGCTGCGGTGGAAAGACGTTCCAGATCGAGGCGCATACTCCACTTACATTATGACGCACTGCGTAATAAAGCATACCACAAACCATGGCCTTTGCGCAAGCAAGCGCTTGTTTTATCGGGGCTGATGCAAAGTCCTCCTGATCATCCGCAGATGACGCAGATGCGGACGCTCTAAATCTGCGTCATCTGCGTCATCTGCGGACTTTATCGAACCCTCCTGGGACTTTGCACTAGGGCGATTGCATCTTCCTGCCGTGGCCGTGAACGGCTCGGCTCCTGGACAGCAAAGGCCACCTGCGTGGCCTCCTCCAGCCGGCGCAGGCCGGCTTTGCCCTGCGTAGCCGAGGCGTTTACGCCGACGGTATGGGCGGATGCGCGCGATCCGCGAGCAGAGCGGCCCCACGAACGGAAGATGCAATCGCCCTAGACTTTGCACCAGCCCTGCTTGTGCTATCAGATAGCGTGTGTTAGCATTACAGGTATGACAACGCTGATCCTTGATTCAATTACAAAAACGTATCCTTCTGAACATACACTTGTTCATGCGCTTGAAGATGTCCATTTGGAAGTTCAGGCGGGTGAGTTTGTCAGCCTGGTCGGGCCGAGTGGCTGCGGCAAGAGCACGCTCTTTAATCTGGTGGCCGGGCTCGAGCGCCCTGACGCCGGGCGGATTCTGCTTGATGGCAAGGAGATTACCGGGCAGCGGGGTCTGGTTGCGTATATGCCGCAACGCGACGCTCTGCTACCGTGGCGTAGTGTGATCGAGAATGCCGTGCTGGCGACGGTTGTCCAGGGGGGCGACGTTGCCGCAGCGCGCCGCGAAGCCGAGGCATTGCTAGCCCCCTTTGGCCTGACCGGTTTTGCCGACACGCGCCCTGCGGCCCTCTCGGGTGGCATGCGCCAGCGCGTTGCCCTGCTACGCACCGTGCTCTGGCACCGCCCCGTGATGCTGCTCGACGAGCCCTTTGGCGCACTTGATGCCCTCACGCGGGCCACCCTGCAACAGTGGCTCTTGCAACTCTGGGCGACGCTTGACCGCACGATCATCATGGTGACGCATGATATTGACGAGGCGCTTCTGCTCTCGGATCGCATCTATGCCTTTTCGCCCCGCCCCGGGCGCGTGCTGCTTGACCTGACGGTCGATCTGCCCCGCCCCCGCGACTTTGCCGTGACCAACCACCCCCGTTTCCTCGCCCTGCGCGAACAACTCCGCGCTGTCTTATTGCAAGGTCAACCTCTTCCCTAATGTAATTTTCCCCTCTGCAAGGGGTATTCACTCTCTGTGCAGATGCTTTGCAAAACGGTATGCTTGTTATGAGCGTGTGGTCACGTAACCTGAAGCCTTTCTAGTCTGTGAATGAAGTTTTCTGGCGTCGTTCGCCGACCACGAATGGGGCCACGATAAACGAATACCGCACCGCAACGCCCCTCTTCGGTTATTCGTGATCAGCATTCGTGGTCGGCGGCGCGACCAGACATTTTTTGTTACAGACTAATGGCTGGTGAGTAACAAAAGTTTTCTGCTCTAGGGCTTGGCTTCGACAAGCTCAGCCAACGGCAGACGATGGGCATTGTGAACGGACGGAGGCCGAGCTTGTCGAAGCCCCCGTTGGGATCAAGAAACGTAGGTTCGACACCACGTAGCCTAACCAAAAAGGAGTAAAATAAAACAGATGCAGATGTGGAATACGTTCAAAACAGGGATATTGCTGGCCGGGTTGACTGGTCTCTTTGTTGTCATTGGTGGTCTGCTCGGTGGGCAGTTTGGGATGATCATCGCATTGGTCTTTGCCGTGGCGATGAATATGGGCGCCTGGTGGTTCTCGGATAAGCTGGCGCTCAAGATGAGCGGGGCACGCGAAGTTACCCCCGAAGAGGCACCCGAGTTGCACGACATGGTCGCGATGCTCTCGATCCGTGCCGAGATTCCCAAGCCGCGGGTCTATATGATCGAGACCGACACGCCCAATGCGTTTGCGACCGGACGTGATCCGGCGCACGGTGCCGTGGCGGTCACGACTGGCATCGAGCGTCTGTTGACCCGTGATGAGCTTGCTGGCGTGATTGCGCACGAGCTTGCGCACATCAAGCACCGCGATACGCTCATTTCGAGCATCGCGGCCTCGATTGCCGGTGCGGTGACGATGATCGCCGATATGGCGATGTGGAGCATGATCTTCTCAAGCTTTAGCAGTGACGATGGCGAGGAGAGTGGCGGGCTGGCCGAGATGTTCAGTGGCGTGTTGATGATGGTGCTGGCACCCATTGCCGCTATGATCATCCAGATGGCAATTTCACGTTCGCGTGAGTACCTGGCCGACGAGGGTGGTGCCAATATCCTTGGCGACGCCCTGCCCCTGGCAAGTGCGCTCGAAAAGCTCGAGTGGGCGGCTGGTCGCGTACCAATGCAAGCGAGTCCGGCGACCTCGCACCTCTACATCATCAACCCGATCGTCGGTGGTCTTGGCAACCTCTTCCGCACGCACCCGCAGACCGAAGAGCGCATTGCGCGCCTGCGGGCAATGGCTTCACGCAACCCGATGATCGCGTAGGTCTGGCGTTTCGCCCCGGCTTCTATCTGATGGGCGGGTATGGGTGGCTTTTGCCACCCATACCCGCCCATTCACGATCACCGGAGGCGACGGTGCCGATTGCCAGGAGCACAATGGTTGCATGGCTTATCAATACCAACGTTGGCTGCACCAGGTTCACGCGGGTGGCATGTGCCTTGGAATGGGCTAATTCCGGAGCTAAGATTCGCTATTATTGTCCACAAGACTTAACAGTAATGTATTGAACTGCGAAATATGACTTTGTAACGATGCAAAAAAATTATTATCAACTTGTTCGACGATTTTGACTGCTTTAATCAGTAGTTGATAGCCACTACTGGTTAAAGTTAACGATTTTGCTCTTGTATCAGTTGGATTAGTTTCACGAATGATCAAGTTTTTTTGTTCAAGTGTACGCAAGACTTTTGAAGTCATCATTACATCCGTCTTGGCCTGAGTTGCCAATTGAATTTGAGTTACTGTCTCATTGTTTCCAGTAAACCAAGCAATGTTAGCTAATAACACAAACTGAACGTGAGTTATATCTACAGCCTGTAAAGCTGAATTCATTCTTCTTTGCCAAAGATTTGATACTTGCCACAACACGAAACCTGGACTATCCTCTGGCGTATCAATTTGAAAGATTGAAGTAGGAGGCTTCATAAGCAATAACCTCATCATTATTGGGAACATTCATATTGTTGCTTCATTGTTTGGCTAATTTAACCAGATTTTCCATTGCAGAAGGCAACTCATTGGCGATTTTTTCGCCAATGATTTTGGCAAAAAGAAACCCAAGTATTCCCGAAATTTCTACGCGATGGGTTAATGCCACTCCGCTTTCATGCTCAGTGATGTTATGAATGAAATTCATTTTGGATAGCGGAAGTTTAGCGATATTCGTAAATCCTTGTAAATAATCGCATTGGGTGATAACAGAAGTTGATGTGGGGCCTTCGACTGGCTGTAAGGTCAAAGTTGTTCCGACCTCGAAGTTACCATCTAACTTGCACCACTTTACGTCGTGATCCCATTTGTTCCAGTGTTCAACATCGGACCAGAGTTGCCAAATTTGTTCTTTTGAAACATCCGTGATAATTGTATGCTGGGTTGACCACATTGGTATATGCTCCTCCATGTGACAAATTTAATAACCGTGATTATTATAATCACGGTTATTAAATTTGTCAAGGGCTGTTGTTTGACAAAGTGCAGGCGTGAGTTGACAGAGCCTTGAGCGCTCCTCGTAGAATGACTTCGCGGAACCCGATGATGGCGTAGGTCTAGAGTTTCGCCCCGGCTTCTATCTGAAGGGCGGGTATGGGTGGCTTTGCCACCCATACCCGCCCATTCATATGTTCGCTTTAGCGGCGATCGAGCAACGCTCGAACCCACGCTTTATCTTCATCTGATAGGGCTGGTGCAGGCGGCGGTTCCTGGTAATTAAGCGACAAATCATAGGCCGCCTCGTCATATATTTCGCTAAACGCGCTTCCTAAATGGAGCACAACGTCATCATCAGGCTGGCGCAATGGAACGGGTATATTTGGCCAGGCATCTTTTAAGTGCAAGGGCCATACATTGGTCTTGCCAGTATGGGCGCGCGTAAGCGTAATCAGATATGGCACATCAGGTAAGGTTGGGTGAGAAATAGGTCGTGTCCCCCGCCTCAGAAGATCGAGCTCCAACAAATGAACCCCGGCTTGATACAATCTTTGTCGCTTTAAACGATACTGCTGCAAGCCAGGTTCACGTTTATTGACCGGCGACAATAACTCAATCGAAGTAATAAGTTGGTTCTGTGCTGTATCACGTATTTCAACAGACGTAAGCTGAATATCAATCGGCAATATCACAGGTATTGTAAGTGCTGCAGGCGTCACGGCTCCAAATCCTGTTTCTTGTCGAAGCATTCCTGGCGGCTGCTCTCTTGCATGTTGCTGAGACCGCATAATTTCCACATCAGGATAGAGGATTCCAATATCCCCTTCAGGCGATACATCTTCTACAACATAGATATTCAGGCGTGCAGTATAACGAGGACGAATAAGTGGGGTTAAGAGTTGACGAATCTTTGCGGAAAGAGCATTATGCACATCAGGCCAAAGGTATCCTTCAAGATATGGATCCATGCCAGGAAACGGAGAAGGCATATGTCTGTTCCTCCACCCAAGGCTATTGGCTACTGTTCATACAACGAATTGTAGCATACCAAGGTTCTCTCGCAACCCTAACGGGTGCGTAAAACAGGGCGATTGCATCATACGAAACCGGATAAAAATACGCGCTCTGTGGCAGCATGTGCATGCAACCAGCGGCGCACACGGCGGCCCCCGGCAACAACGAGGCACCCGCAAGGGGTGCCCCTACAGGGCCGGGGGCCAGGGCCGGGGGCCAGGGCCGGTGTAGGGGCACCCCTTGCGGGTGCCCTGGTGGGGTGCATGCACGGAAGATGCAATCGCCCTGAGCATGTGTGCGGCTTTGCCCCAGGGCTGATGCAAAGTCCCGGTAGGGTTAGATAGTGTCCGCAGATTACGCAGATTACGCAGATGCGGAAGCTGTAATCTGCGTAATCTGCGTAATCTGCGGACAATCGAAATGACTTTGCATCAGCCCTGCGGCTTTGCCGCACGCAGTTGCATCCAGGTAGCAGATAGCGCTACAATAAGATTATGAAGAAACGTCTGTTTTGGCTGCCGCTTGCGCTGTTTGTGCTCGTTTCCTGTGGGTTTGCTGGTGATCGCGTTGCAACAAGCCCCGATCCGACGAGCCTTGCCGGTGCGCCGCTGGCGACGGAAGCGCCTTTCGTTGGGGCAACGCCGACGCTGGTTCCAACGAAACCCACCGCTTCAGCACCGACTGCTGCTGCGGTGCCGACCGTTGAACCCTCGCCAACCGCTGTGCCCGTTGTGCCAACGCTCGCTTCGTCGCTCCCGGCGAAAGACGCTGATCGCGATCCCATTGCCCTCATTGAGGCGTCGCCGCGACGGTTGCGTGATCAGATCGAGCTTGCGCTTGCTCTGGGGCCGTGCCGCGCAACGCTTGATGCCTGTCCGCGGGTGGCCCGGACGTCACCGCTTGAGGTTGAGGTTGGACAGGTTGAGCCTTTTTTTGTCACCGATCTCCGCGATAATACGCATATTTCGCTTGACGCCGAGTTGCGGTATGCCGGGCCGGTGCTTTTGATGTATGTCGAGACGGGCCTGCCCTATGTGCAAGAAGATCTCGAGCGGGCAGCACGTGCCTTTGAAGAGGAGATCTATCCACGTACCCGTGAAATCTTTGGTTCAGAGCTTCAACCAGGGGTCGATGGCGATCTGCGCATTACGATCCTCAATGCACGTGATCCGAGTGACCGTGTGCTTGGCTACTACTCTTCGCAAGATTCGTTGCCACGACAGATCAATCGGTTTAGCAATGAACGCGAGATGTTTTTTATGAATCTTGCGCTGATGTCGTTTAACGATCCCAATTATTTGACGGTGCTGGCCCACGAGTTTCAGCATATGATCCATCAACACGAGCAACCCGGCAGTGCGACCTGGTTTAATGAGGGGGCCTCGCAGCTCGCCGAGGATCTGAATGGCTTTGTTGATACCGGTTTTATCCCGCTCTATCTCTCCAATCCCGATACGCAGTTGACGGCGTGGCGGGTCAGCCCTGGTGCGTCTGGGGCGCACTACGGTGCTGCCCATCTCTGGATGCGTTATATCTATGCCCAGTATGCTGGCGAAGCTCAGATCCGCCCACTGGTGCAGGCGAATGCGGGCAACAATTTGCAGGCGTTCGTTGATCTGGCGAACGAGACGCGCCCAGGCTATACGAGCTTTGGCGAAATGGTGGCCGATTGGTCGGTTGCGAATCTGATTGACGATCCGACCGTGGGTGATGGCCGTTATACCTACGCGACCGGCCACGAGTTGCCCGATCTGTTGCCTTCACGTGCCCAGATCACGACGATCAAGAGCCGTTTTGCGATGACGCTGGCCCAGTTTGGGGCTGCGTACCTCTTTGTTCCGCCTGGCAGCACCAGCCTCACGTTTGAGGGCGCAACGACGATCCCCCTGACGGCCGTCGCGATCCCTGGGCAGTATGCCTGGTGGAGTGGCCGGAGCGACGATTCGGTGGCGACGCTTACCCGCGAGTTTGATCTGCGCGAATTGACGAGTGCGACCCTCCGGTTTGCAACCTGGTACGAAATCGAGCATGACTACGACTATGCCTTCGTAACGGTTTCTACTGATGGTGGCCGTACCTGGGAGACCCTGCCAGGGCAGTTGACGACGACCGATGATCCGCAGGGGCTCAATTATGGGCATGGGATCACAGGCATCAGTGGTCAGCCAGGGTTTCGTCTGGAAGAGGGCGTGCGTGGGCGCTGGGTTGAAGAGACGATGGATTTGACCCCGTATGTGGGCCAGACGATCCTGTTGCGTTTTTGGCAGATCAATGATCAAGGCTTCAATGCACCGGGTATGCTGATCGATAATCTGCAGATCCCTGAACTGGGTTTCTTTGACCAGGTCGATGCTGGGCCGAGTTCCTGGCAGGCCGAAGGTTTTGTGCGGGTGGATGGTGCGTTGCCGCAGTTGTGGCAATTGCGGCTGGTGCGGAAGTTGTCCGACGGGACGTATCGGGTCGAGGCCCTTGTGGTGAAGGATGATGGCTCAGTGGCAACTTCGCTCAACCCTGAAGAAGAGATCGTGCTTGTTGTTGTGCCAACAACGCCGCATACGACCGAGCAGGCGAGTTATCAGGTGATCGTCGAGTAGAGGAAAGAGCGAGAGCGATGTCTTCCTGGCCCAAAATTCCTCAATCGGCCCTTGGCCCACTGGCCCTTGGCTCGCTGTTGATCATCCTGGCCGCCCTCTTTGCCGGTGGTCGTACGACGACCCGCTTTGCGCCCAACTCAGCCGTTCAACTCCCGGCGGGTGTTGAACGTCCGATGCCACCAGGCGCAACGCCCACCCCCTGGCCGCTCAGTGGCAATTATACCGGTCAGATGGGGATGCTCAGGCTCGCTGTTGCCGAGGGTTTGCTCGACCCTCAAGCCCAAGAGGCCCTGGTTGCCGATCTGGATCAGGCGCTGGCCTATGTTGTGCAGCGCACCGCGCTGGCCCCGCAGAGTCCGCTTGACATCTATGTGGGGCTCGAACCAGGCTGTGGGCTCCACGGCATTGCGTATACCGACGTGCGCCGGGTGCAAGTCTTTACGTGTCCGACGCTTCCGCTCAACCGTGCCGTGAATATTCTGGCGCACGAGTTTGTGCATCAGCTCTGTCATGACCGTTATGGTGACCGTCACTTGCAGGCCGACCTGGTCTTAGCCGAGGGCATCGCCACCTGGGGCGCTGGTCGCTACTGGCTTGGCGACGCGCCCCATTTTCGTGCTTTTGTTGCCCCCTGGCTGCGTCAGGGCGAAGAGTTGCCCCTTGGCATCAGCTATGTCGGTTTGCCGATCAGCGATATGAACAAGCTCTACTACCAGTGGGCGAGTTTTGTGGAATATCTGATCGAGACCTATGGGCGTGAGGCCTTTGATGCGCTCTATGTGACGGGCCAAGGGCAACCTGGCTCGGCCGATTATGTTGGTATCTATGGGCGCACCTTTGGCGAACTCGAAGCCGCGTGGAAGGCGTGGGTTTTGCAAGGGTGACGGGCCGGGTCAGTTGCCTATTGCCCAACGATGCCTGTGCTGGCACGCTCAGCCCGACGAAGGCGCTCGATGGTATGCCAGCGCGGCAGTGTGGGCACGCGGGTAGGCCGCAGGCCCTGGGTGATCAGGCGTGCGCCAACGACCCAGCCTGGCATCGCCGGCGCACCTGGCTGCGCTAGCGCTGCCGCCTCGCTTTCAAGCACTGCTGCGACCACCGCCAGCGCTGCTGCGACCTCTTCTTCATCGATTGTTCCACCTGTAACAAGCGTCTGCATGGGTTTTCCTTTTTTTTCGCTCCTAAATCCTTGTCTTAGGCATGTTTCAGCATTGGGTATGCTTGCTTGACCGTTTGGAGTGCCGACTTCAGTCGGCTTCCAGTTCAGCCGACTGAAGTCGGCACTCCAAGCACCGCAAATGGTCAAGTTTGTTTGAAACATGCCTTAAAGCCGAAAAAATCTGCGCGGCAGCAGACGCTTGAGCATCGTCTGTTGCGCATGCATTTCGAGCCGGGCCTCCAATGGCGTTAGTTTCGCCTCAGATCCATACCGTCGCTGCAAGGCCAGCCGGATCAAATGATCGGTCAGTTGCGGATTTTTGGGCAGGAGCGAGCCGTGCAGATAACAGCCGTAGGTATTGCGATAGACCGAGCCGCCCACCCCGTCTTCGCCGTTATCACCGTGACCCACGACGACCTGCCCGAGCGAGCGTACGCCAGGGCCGTGATAGGTACGGCCACTGTGGTTCTCAAAGCCAACCAGGTGAACTGGCGGGCCATGGCCAAACGTTGCTTCGACAACGACATTGCCAATGAGGCGTTGCTTGCCGCCAACGGTATGCAGATCGAGGATGCCGAGCCCGGGGAGGCGTTCGCCGGTGTGGGTCAAAAAGTAGTTCCCGAGCAACTGATAGCCCCCACAGATGGCCAGTAAAACCAGATCAGCTTCGATGGCCGCACAGAAACCTGCCCGCTGGCGCTCAAAGAGATCCTGGACAATCAGCGCCTGGCCGCTATCCTGACCGCCGCCAAAAAACGCCAGATCGAACGACGACCAATCAACCGCATCGCCCGGCTCGATCGGCGTCACGTCAAGCGCAATGCCGCGCCATGCGCAGCGTTGCTCCAGCGCAATCACATTGCCCCGGTCGCCGTAGATCGACATATGCGATGGATAACAATGGGCTAGATGCAAGCAATAAGTCATTGTATCATCCAGAGCAAGCTCTTGCTTATGATGAAATCAGGGAGGGCCGGCTTCAGCCGGCTGAAGCCGGCCCTCCCTTCGGGAGCATCTCAGAAAACGTCGTTGATCGATGATCACGCACGGCGCAGGTAGTCACCTGAACCGACCCACTTAAACGTCGTCAGCGCTTCAAGCCCCATCGGGCCACGCCAGTGCAATTTCTGAGTCGAAACAGCCACTTCAGCCCCGAGGCCAAACTGACCTCCGTCGTTAAAACGGGTACTCGCATTGACAAAGACCGCCCCGGCGTCAACCTCATTGGTAAAGCGTTGTGCCATCGCCGCGTCCTCGGTCAGGATTGCTTCGGTATGGCCCGAGCTATAGGCATGGATATGGTGAAGAGCCGCATCAATATCATCAACGACCTTGATCGACAGGATCAGATCGATGAACTCGGTTCCAAAATCACCCGGCTTAGCTGCGACAAGCGACCATGATGAAGCATCAGGATGGGACGTCAGGATCGCCAGGCTTGCCGGATCGCAGCGCAACTCAACGCCATCAGCGCAGAGCGACGCAGCCACCTGGGGCAACAATGCCGGGGCGATCGCGCGCTGCACCAGCAGCGTATCCAGCGCATTGCAGACGCTCGGGCGTTGCACCTTGGCATTGTGGATCAGCGGTACTGCCCGTTCAAGATCGGCGCTGGCCTCGACAAAGAGATGCACCACCCCGATGCCCCCGGTGATGACCGGCACGGTCGCGTTTTCGAGGCAGAAACGGTGAAGCCCCGCCCCACCCCGCGGGATGATCATATCGACATAACGATCAAGGCGTAACAACGCACGCACCAGATCACGATCAGGATCAGTCAGGCTCTGCACGGCTGCGGTAGGCACCCCGACCCGTTCAAGGGCCCCGCTGATCACCGCACTCAGCGCCGCGACACTGCGGGCAATATCGCTGCCGCCGCGCATAATCGTCGCATTGCCAGTCTTGAGGCAGATCGCCGCAATATCAACCGTCACATTCGGGCGAGCCTCATAGATCACCCCGATCACCCCGATTGGCACCCGCTGCTTGGCGAGCGTTAAGCCATTGGGCAGGTTCTGTTTCTCATAGCGTGCGCCAACGGGATCAGGCAACGCGGCCAGGCGGCGCGTATCTTCGGCAATCGCCGTGAGGCGGGCGGGGGTCAAAAGCATGCGATCAAGCAACGCCGCACTCGTACCAGCAGCACGGGCAGCGGCAAGATCCGCTGCATTCGCCGCCAGGATTGGCTCGTGGGCGTCCTGAAGAGCATCGGCGATGACCAGCAGGGCCTCATTTTTGGCTTCGGTGCTCAGCAAGCCTAGGTATCGTGCCGCCTGGCGTGCCTGTTGACCGATCAACTCAAGCTCTAGCTTCATAGCGCTTTCACCTACTATTCACCACGTTCTTTCTGTTCGCGCCGTTCACGCTCGGCGAGGGTTGAGGCGCGCACCTGGCGAAATTGTTCATCAAGCTCGCCCCCGCGATACGCAAAAACCAGCGCCAGCACACTGCCCGCCAGCAACGCAAAGCCAGCCAGGCCCAATGCAGTATAGAGCCATGTTGCCCCAAACTGCATTGCCACCAATGCATTCATCACGGCAATGGTGCCAATACCACCTGCCCCAAGCCCAAATGCAAGCCGCCGCCGCGAACCAGGCATTGCTCGTCCGGCTTGTTTGAGCAACAAAAACATCAGGGCAACCGTCAGAATCAGGCGCAATACTTCACTATTGATCATCTTGCTCCCCCTCTTCGGAGTCGCGAATATTGTAACATAGCCTTGCTCAACCATACCCCAGTTTTTGGTTTGTTTTGGCGGCGAAGCCGCCAAAACAAACCAAAAACTCTCGTGGCGCGGCGCAGCCGCGCCACACCCCACCGCCGAAGGCGGACTAACTACGCCTTCGTGCACACACAAACCAGCGTAGCTGGTTTGTGTGCGCATTATCCACTTGCCCCTTTGCCGATTATGTTCTACAATCCAGTATCATTGTTTGAGAGGAAGCAGCAAGGTTGATGTACGATCTTCTGGTGATCAATGCCGACATTCTTCAAATTGAGGGGCCTTCCGCCAGTTTTTTGCCCCGGCATGCGCTGGCAATCACTGATGGTCGTATCGCCGCAATTGCGCCTACCATTAGCCCCGGGCTCGCCCGTGAGGTGCTTGATGCCCAGGGCAAACTCGCCATCCCCGGCCTGATCAATGCCCATGCCCATACCGCGATGAGCCTGCTGCGCGGGGTCGCAGAAGATGTCGCCGTTGAGTCCTGGTTTAACGACTATATCTGGCCGATGGAGATGAACCTGTCGGCGGAAGATGTCTATTGGGGGAGCCTCCTCGGGTTTGCCGAGATGATCGAGGCTGGCGTGACCTGTGTGGCTGATCACTATTTTGCGATGGACGAAGTCGCGCGCGCCGTTGACGTAGCGGGCATGCGCGCCTATCTTGCGCAGGTCTTTTTTAGTGGGCCACAAGAGAACGACCAGTTGGCGACCAGTCTGGCCTTTGCCAAGCGCTGGCAAGGATCGGCTGCGGGGCGCATCACGACGGGTCTCGGGCCACATTCGCCCTATACCTGTACGCCCGCCCTCCTACAACGTACCGCGGAAGTGGCTCGTCAGCACGGGCTTGGAGTTCACCTGCACCTGGCTGAGACGGCTGGCCAGGTAGCGCAGAGCTTGGCGCATCACGGTAAGACGCCGGTGGCGCTGGTGCGCGATACCGGCCTTTTTGAGGTGCCTACGTTAGCGGCGCACCTGGCGCATCCCACCCAGGAAGATCTGGCGATCCTGGCGGCCGCTGATGTTCGGGTGGTCAGTACGCCCAAGACGGAACTTAAGATGGCGCTTGGCGTCACGCCGGTGGTGCAGATGCGTCAGCTTGGGCTGACTGTCGGGCTTGGCAGTGATGGCGCCGCGAGTAACAATAGCTATGATCTGCTAGAAGCCGCCCGCTTGATCGCCTTGCTTGAGAAACACACGCGTCGGGATGCCCAGATTCTGCCCCTTGGCGAAGTCCTCGCCCTTGCGACCCGCGAAGGTGCCCATGCACTTGGCCTTGCCGGGGTGACGGGCGAACTGCGCGTCGGGTACCAGGCCGACGTAGTCTTGATTGGGCACGATGCACCGCATCTGCAACCGATGCACAACCCGGCCGCTACGTTGCTCTATAGCGCACGTGCGACCGATGTTGACACCGTCATTGTCGCCGGGCGCATCTTGATGCAGGGCCGCCAGTTGCGCACCATTGACCGCCAGCGCGTCATCGAAGAAGTTCGTCAGCGGGCAGGCCATATGGTCATCCGCCAGGCCAATGCGCAGGTTGCGCACTACCCAACTGAATAAATGCCTGGCGTATATCATAGACCTCACAGGTCTTCAAGACCTGTGAGGTCTTACGCTGAGCATCGCTACCGCGAGGTCGGCGTCCACCAGATCACGGCGGCGTGGCTCGGGGCGTTGCGTGGGGCTAGCATGCCCTCGGGGGTCATCACGAGCAAGTCGGCGATTGCCTCGCGAAGCACGGCTTCCCGTTGCGGATCTGGTCCGAGGCGCAGACGTATCTGCAACTCTTCGAGCGCTTCTTCAACCCCGGCAAAACGGAACGGTCGCACCGCCGGGACGAGTTCAAGGTTAGCGGGTAGCCCAAGTTGGTGACAAGCCGCCAGCGTTTCGAGCGCAGCCGGCAACGGCAAACGTGGCTCGCTATGCACCCGCTCCCAGAAGGGGGCGAGCACTGCCGTGGGATGTTTGAGCCCAAGAAAGAGCACACAGAGACGGGTCGCTGCCGCATCAAGCGCCGCGAGAAACGGGCCAATCTCGCGCACACCATAGACCACGTGGGCTGAGAGTACCACCTCAGCCTGGATCGGCTCACGCAACGGCCAGTTTTCCGGGCAGACTTGCACGTTTGTTACCTGTTCGCGGGCAAGTGTCAACTCAAGTTCAATGCGCATCGCGGGTGACGGTTCAACGGCAATCACCTCGGCTACGTGCTGCGCGAGGAATGGCACATAACGCCCCGTCCCTGCCCCGACATCAAGCACGCGGTCGGTTGGTCGTAGCCGTGGGGCCAGGCGTTGCATAAAGGCATCAGGCTGCTCGATGCGGCGACTCGTGGCAGCAAACCGTTCGGCGCGGCCACTCCAGCAATCACTCTGACGGCGAAAGGTCGGATCGGTGGCCGCCTCGCCCTGGGCGCGTTCGGCATCATACAACTCACGCCACCGTGCGAGCCAATCGATGCCACCGGTGTTGATGCTTGTGAAAGAGTTCATTGTTCTCTACCTTTGGTTGCTATAGCCGAAGGGAGTGCCGACGTCAGCCGGCTAAAGCCGGCACTCCAGAATGCCGGGAAACGTAGTTGACCCACTAAGGCATGTTTCAAACGAGCTTGACAGTTCGCAGCGAAGGTAGCACCGGCTTCCAACCGGTCAGCAAACCCGGCCCCGGCTCGCCCGCCCGTATCGGCGCAGAGTAGCACCGGCTTCCAGCCGGTCAGCAAACCCCACCGGCTGGAAGCCGGTGCTACCAAACGGTCAAGCTGGAAGGCCCGATTCTGAAACATGCGTAAGAAACTGCATCAGCGCGATTCCTAGCAACTCAGTATGTCAGGAGGTTATACCTGGCATGGTATAATAGAATTGCTTTGGCCGCTACTTTGCAACATCTCTTCCTGGCCTGGCTTGGCCTGCCTCATTCTCCTTTGCTGCTACGTTCCATTCATACAGGTAGGTACATGATCGTACATAGTCGCCTTGCATCATGGGGATACAGATGAGTGAGCTCGGGGCGCGCTTCCGCCAGGCCCGCGAGAGTCAAGGGCTTTCGTTGGTCCAGGCGTCAATGGACACAAGGATTTTGCAGCAGTCGCTTATTGCCCTTGAAGAAGGTGCTTTCCAGCGCTTACCTGGCGATGTGACGATACGCGGCTTTATCCGCAATTATGCGCAGTATCTCGGGTTGGTTCCCGATGAGATGATTGAACTCTATCGCTACGAGCGTGGGGGTACTGATCCGATTCGTGTCTTGCCTCTGGCAAAGCCACCACGTAAGCGCTCGTATGTGTTGCCAAGTTTCTTTGGGGTCTTTTTTGTGACCGTGGCCTTGATTGGGTTGAGCTATATTGCCTTGAATGCGGTGGGGCGCATTGGTGATCGCGCAACAGTTGCTCAGGTTGAGCCGGTGGTGATCTCGACGCCTTCGCCGCTCCCAGCGATGCCCACGGCGGCGCTGCCAACCTCGTCGCCTTTACCCTCAGTGGTGATCATACCACCGGTTGCCGGGGGCGTGGCATCTGAAACTGGTGTCCCCCGCTCTACGGCAACGGCAGCGCCACCTGTCTCCAGGCCAGGTGGCGCTGGTGCGCCTTCACGGGAAACGCCGACACCGACTTCTTCGGCCCCCATTGCACTTGAAGTGTTCGTTCCAAGTGTCCGTGGCAATGAGAACTCGTGGGTGCGGGTGCAGACTGATGGCAATGTTGCCTTTGAAGGCATTATGCGCGCCGGCGAGCGTCTGAGTTTTAGTGCTCAGCGCCGCGTGATCGTGCGGGCGGGCAATCCCCCTGATGTGCTCGTGACGGTCAATGGTCTGCAACAGGGCCCGCTCGGGCAGGTTGCCGGTCAACCAGTCAACTGGGCCTGGCCGTCGAATTAAGCTGTGATCTTATAAGGTAGAGGTATGGCTGCAGAAAATAGCTTCGATGTTGTCTCTGATTTTGATCACCAGGAACTGGTCAATGCGGTCGATCAGGCGCTCCGCGAGATCAATACGCGCTATGATCTCAAGGACACCCGTACGACGCTTGAGTTGAGCAAGACTGAGTTGGTGATCACGACTGATAATGAACTGAGCCTGCGGAGTGTGCGTGATATCCTTGAGACCAAAATGCTGCGGCGTCAGTTGTCCCTTAAGATTCTTGACTATGCCAAGATGCAGGATGTCAGTGGGGGAAGGGTCGCGCAGACAGCGACCCTGCGCAAGGGGATCAATAGCGATCTTGCGAAGAAGCTTGCCAAAATGATCCGTGATGCCTTTCCCAAGGTTCAACCACGCATTCAGGGCGAGACTCTGCGCGTTACGTCGAAAAGCCGTGATGAGTTGCAAGCGATTATTCAGTTCCTCCGTGACGCTCAGGATACGATTGAGGTTCCCCTTCAGTTTACCAACTATCGCTAGAGTAAAGATCTACTGTGAAATATCATCTTGTTACCCTGGGTTGTCCCAAGAATGCCGTTGATAGCGAGGGGATGGACGGCTTGCTCACTGAGGCAGGCCATACGCAGGCAACCACGGCGGATGAAGCCGATGTGATTATTGTCAATACGTGTAGCTTCATTGCTGCGGCTCGCGAAGAGACGCTTGGGGTGCTGCATGAACTCGCCAGGGGCAAGCGCGAAGGTCAGCAGTTGATTGCAGCGGGTTGTATGGCCCAGTCGCACGGTGAACTGGTGGCGGCAGTGCCGGGGGTCGATCAGACGCTTTCGACGCAGCAATGGATGCGGATTGCCGATCTGGTTGGGGGCGCGACCGAGCGTACGACAAAACAGGGTCAGGCCATCCCGGTGCTCAGTCTTCAACCGGTTGCTGCGCCAGTGGCCGCGGCACCACCCTTGTCGGGCTACGCCGATTGGCGCACGGCTCAGATCCGACGTGTCCGTCAAACACCTTCTGCCTACCTCAAGATCTCTGATGGCTGCAATTTGCGGTGCGCCTTCTGTACCATCCCAAGTTTCAAGGGTGATATGGCCTCGAAACCAGTCGGGGCCGTGCTCGCCGAGGCGCGTGAATTGGTGCAACACGGCGTTCGTGAATTGGTGTTGGTCGCTCAGCATTTGACTGATTATGGCCGTGATCTCGGGCTGCGCGATGGCCTCGCGACTTTGCTCGAGGAACTTTGCCAGGTGGTGCCTGAAACGACTTGGATCCGGTTGATGTATGCGTATCCTCACGGGATTTCCGAGCGCCTCATTCAGGTGATGGCTGACCACCCGCAGATTGTCAAATACCTCGACATGCCACTGCAGCATGCCCATCCCGCGACGCTGCGCCGGATGCGACGCCCCCCCGATACTGAACGAACGATGGCGTTGTTGACGACGATGCGTGCCGCGATGCCGGATCTGGCGCTGCGCTCGACCTTTATTGTCGGGTTTCCTGGTGAGACCCCTGAAGAGTTTCGCGCGCTGCTTACGTTCCTCGAAACGATGCAACTTGACCGCGTTGGGGCGTTTCGTTATTCGCAAGAACCCGGAACCCATGCCGCGACGCTGCCTGATCAGGTGCGCCCACAGGTGATCGAGCGACGCTGGCATACGCTGATGCAGTTGCAACAGGGTATTTCACAGCAGCGCATGACCCGCTGGATCGGCCGTACGCTCCCGGTCTTGATTGAAGGGCACGGCACGAGCGATGATGGTCGCTCCCTTGCGGTGGGCCGCTCGTTCCGTGATGCGCCCGAAGTTGATGGTCAGGTCTTTGTGTGGGGTAACCCGCCAATTGGCGCGTTTGCTCGGGTTCAGGTCACGCAAGCAACGGCATACGATCTCTGGGGGGAGGTAAAGGGGTAGGGGTAAGCACGGGTTGCCCATGCACGCCCCTGCTTGCCCATCCTTTGCTGGCAGCATAGGCCAGGGCGACTGGCCTATGCTGCTAGCAAAGGGAGAGGGCAGTGAGGTGGAGCGAACAGTTAGATATTGGTACGTGCTCTGATGGTCTGGTGCAGGCGCTCGAGTTCGGCAGGATTGTTGCGCGCAAGATAGTCAACCATATAGTCAATGGCGGTATCGCTATACTCGTCCATCAGGCCATCGAGTACCTGATGGACGACCATCTGCACAAAATCATCTTCAGTGATCGCTGGCGAGTAGACATAGGCCAAGCCTTCACGATTGCGGTTGAGCACCCCTTTTTCAGCGAGGCGGCTCATCGTGGTCATCACCGTTGTATAGGCAATCTCGCGGCTCTGTGACAGGCTCCGATGAACATGTTTGACGGTGCTACGATCTTCTTGCCAGACAATTTGCATAATGTCAGTCTCAAGCGGGCCGAGGACTTTGACGAGGCCATCTTTGGCCGGGCTGAAACGAAAGCGCATATTCAGTGGCATGGACGTAATCCTTTCCCTAGAGCAGAATCTGTGGCTCAAGGCTGGCGATCCTGGGGTCAACATTCACACGTTTGATCTGTTGGCCCGTGCTCCTACCGCCTTACATATGATGCAGTGTACTAGTCGCTCTCGTCTCAAACAATGCATCAGGATTACGTAGAGGTTACAGTTACCCATGATCGTTGTCGCGGTCGGTACGGGTTATCCAATGCATTAGAATGCGGTATTTACTAGCGTTACTCGTACTATAGAAAACGGTAGCCTGTAAGGGCTTTAGCTGAGAGAAACCTGATGCAACCTGATACACGAGGAGCTATTCAGGCGGCAATGCGTGCCGTCTTTCCATCGGTCGAGGCCCGGTTGGCCCGCTTTTATCAGATGCAGGAGTATCACCTTGGTTGGCGCGATGAGCAACTGGCCCTCACCGAGTCTGATCCTGGCAAGCTGATCCGTCCGCAACTCGTTTTGCTGGCATGCCAGGCGGCGGGTGGTGATCCGACGCAGGCCTTGCCGCTCGCCGCCGGGATTCAGTTGCTGCACGACTTTACGCTGATCCACGATGATATCGAGGACGACAGTGCGACTCGCCGTGGCCGCCCTACGCTCTGGTCGTTGTGGGGGCTCGCTCAGGGGATCAATGCCGGTGACGGGATGTTTGTTCTGGCGCACCTGGCGATCCATGGCCTGACCACGACCGGGGTGCCCCCCGAGCGTGTGCTTGCGGTGTTGCATCGCTTTGATGAAGTTATTTTGCAGATCTGCGAAGGTCAGTTTCTTGATCTGAGCTTCGAAGGTGATCTGAGTATTGATCCCGAAGCGTATTTGATGATGATTGCGCGCAAGACGGCGATTTTGGTTGCCGGTGCGTGTGAGCTCGGGGCGATCGTGGCGGGGGCCTCGCCGACTACCGTCGCCGCGCTGCGTGATTTTGGGCGGAGTGTCGGCCTCGCCTTCCAGATCGAAGACGATATCCTGGGGATCTGGGGCGCACCAGTGTTGACCGGCAAGCCGCTGGCGGCGGATCTGGTCAGGAAGAAGGTCAGTCTGCCGGTCGTGTATGCGCTGGCGCATAGCCCGCACCGCGATGAACTGGCGCGGATCTATCGTGGTGAAGCTATGGACGACGCTGCGGTTGCGCAGGCGCTGGCGATTCTTGATGGAGTTGATGCGCAAGCCTTCTGTGCGGCGCAGGCCCGTGAACATCACGCCGCCGCCTTTGCGGCCCTCGCGCAGATCGAACCAGTCGCAGGAACACCCGCTGAAGCAGCCCAGGCCCATTTGCGTGCCCTTGCCGAGGGCTTGATCGGACGCCAGGCATGAGTAGTCTCTCAACGGCGTTGTCTGACATTCCGCCCCCCTCCCAACCTCCCCCCGCTGGGGGGAGGCCTCCGGCTCCCTCCCCCAGCGGGGGAGGGCTGGGGAGGGGGCAACATGAGGATCATACAACATCAGAAAACGTACGTTACAGACTACTCATTGGTGTGTAACGTACGTTTCCTGGCATAGGGATTGGCTTCGACAAGCTCAGCCAACCGCGGGCGATGGGCGTTGCGAACGGACGGAGCCTGAGCCTGTCGAAGCCTGAGCCTGTCGAAGCCTGAGCCTGTCGAAGCCTGAGCCTGTCGAAGCCTGAGCCTGTCGAAGCCTGAGCCTGTCGAAGCCTGAGCCTGTCGAAGCCCCCGGTGGTATCAGAAAACTTTGTTTAATGAAGGTGCGTCGTTGGCGACGCCGTTAAGCGTATGGCTGGATGAATGGCACATTGAGAGGACGATAGCTATGCAGGCGCGCAGCATTCTCTTGTTGACTGGCGAGTATCCACCGGTACCGGGGGGCGTTGGTGATTATACCCGGTGCCTTGCGCAGGCCCTTGATGCCCGTGGCTATACCGTCACGGTGCTGACCATTGAAGGGGGCTTGCTCGTGCTCTATCGGGTCGCGGAGGGCCATCAGCGCGAAGTCCTGACGGCGGCGGGAACAGGGCTCGACTGGTCGGCCCGCTGCTGGCCTGCCCTCATTGCGGCGCTTGATGTGCTGCGCCCCGACTGGCTGCATATTCAGTATCAGACGGGGGCCTATGGGATGCAAGCCGGCATCAATCTGTTGCCCTGGCGTCTGCGGGGGCTGCGCCCCCGGTTGCGCGTTGCGGTCACCTTTCACGATCTCTTGCGCCCCTACCTGCTGCCCAAAGCTGGCCCGTTGCGCGATTGGGTGCATCATCGGCTCGCGGCTGATGCCGACACAGTCATTGCGACCACCAGTGCCGATGCGCAGGCGCTGGCCCGCTATCGGGCAGCGCATATTCCGCTTGGCTCGAATATGGCGGTTGCGCCGCCGCAGGCTTTCTTGCGTGAAGAGTGGCGTGCGATGCTGGGCATCAGGCCTGATGAATTTGTCGTCGCCTTTTTTGGGTTGCTCTCACCCACCAAAGGGGCGCATCTCATCCTCGATGCCCTCGAAGGATCTGAACTGCCCTGGCGCTTGATCATGATTGGCGGCGCGGCGACGGCGCCCCAGGATGTGACCTATGCTTCGGCGCTGCGCACACGGGTGAGTCAGAAAGAGTTTGCGCGGCGAACTATTCTTACCGGTCATGTCACCAACGAGTTTGTCTCGGCGCACCTGTTGAGTGCTGATTGCATGGCGCTGCCTTTTGCCGATGGGGCCTCGTTCCGCCGGGGAAGCCTGCTGGCGGCGCTTACGCATGGCTGCCCTGTCATTACGACGACCCCAGCCGACGCAGCGACGGCGACCCTGCTGCGCGAAGCGGTGCTCTTTGTGCCGCCTGGCGATGCGCCGGCGCTCGCTGAAGCGTTGCGTCGCCTGGCAAGCGATGCGCCCTTACAGGCCAGCCTGGCTGCGGCAGGGCGGCAGCTGGCAACCAGTTTCGACTGGTCAACCATTGCCGCCCAGCACGATGCGATCTATGCGGCTGCCTGAGTCACCGTGAGTGCTGGTTCTGCTGTCATACGTGCCTCATCGGGCGCATGGCGTACCGGCAGTTGTTTGGTCAGGATCAGCACCCCGATGAAGAGCAGGGGGATGATCCAGCCAGTGACCCCGGTGACGCCAACGAGGGCGGTATCAAAGGTTGTCCCTTCGGCGTGCAGCAAGAAGACAATGCCAGCTGCCCCGTTGAGCGCACCGTGTCCAATCACCGCAGGCCAGACGCTCCCCGTTGCCAGGCGTGTCCAGCCAAGCAGAATGCCCCAGACCGTCGTCATCGCGACCATCATGAGCCAGCCGGTGGCGAGATGATCGGGGTAGTTGTAGCCAAGCAGGATGACCGGGGCATGCCAGAGTCCCCAGATCACCCCGCTGATCAGCAGGGCAGGCCACTGGCCGAGGGGCAAGAGTTGGGGGAGCAGATAGCCGCGCCAGCCCCATTCTTCGCCAAAGGTGAAGAGCCCGTTGAGGATCGGCGCAATCAATACGG
Source organism: Candidatus Chloroploca sp. Khr17 (assembly GCF_004138165.1). Taxonomy (GTDB): domain Bacteria; phylum Chloroflexota; class Chloroflexia; order Chloroflexales; family Chloroflexaceae; genus Chloroploca. The sequence goes on along the minus strand of NZ_RYFF01000019.1, from coordinate 57,958 downwards.
TCGCAAGCTGGATCAGCACGATCGTCTGGATCGACATGCCTGCGGGTAGCCCGCCGGCCTGCTCAACATTGGCGGCAAACCCGGAAAATGTCTGTACATCGAGTTGATAGACGCCAAAGAGTGCAGCGACAAAAGGGCTGGCAAAGATCATCAGAGTAATGCCAACCCATGCAAAGAGCCAATACCAGCCCCAGCGGTAGCCTTTGCCCAGGCGCAGACCAGTGGCAGTCCGCATGCCCTCAGGGGGGCGGCTGATCCACCTGGTAACAATCAACGTCGCAAGGGCCGGCGTGAACATCAGAGCCGGCAGGATGAGCCCAACGAGCGGATGCTGCAAGCCTTGTCCACTGAGCCAGAGCGGGCTGACCACAAGCCAGCCGAGGCCGTTGGCGAGCAGAAGAAAGCTCACGATCCCTTTCAGATCAAGCGGGTATTTTGCGGTTTGCATGAGGTAGAGTGTCCCTTCACTTTCAGTTCAGACTAGATGTATCATAGATCATGCAGACGAACAATGGCATCAGTCTTACGCACCAGTTTATCCCCATCCGGGGTATAGGTTTTGGTGTAGACTAGTAGAGCTTTCGCACTATAATAGAGCAGTCCTAGACAATGTGCGGCTGAGGAGTGCTGGCTTTAGCCGGCTAAAGCCAGCACTCCTGTTTACAACCCAGCTAGCAGTGCTATACCAATAACCAGGAAGATCACGTATGACGCTCACAGACGCTCGCCACCGTGTTGAAGAGTTACGCTCGGTGCTTGATGAGGCAAATTATCGTTACTATGTGCTTGACGATCCGACGCTCAGTGATGCGGCGTATGATGCGCTGATGCGTGAGTTACGTGGGCTCGAAGCGAGATATCCTGAGCTTTTGACGCCAACGTCACCGGCCCAGCGTGTCGGTGCGCCGGCGTCGAGCCAGTTTGCCAAGGTGCGCCATCCGCAGTTGATGCTCTCGCTCGAGAATGCAATGAATGAGCAAGAGTTGCACGAGTGGCATGTCAATCGGGTACAGAAGTTGCTTGGCCCTGAGACACCGGTTTCGTTTGTGGTGGAGCCAAAGATTGATGGCTTGGCGCTTGCGCTAACCTATGAGCACGGCCAGTTTGTGCAGGGGGCAACCCGCGGCGATGGCGAGATTGGTGAGGATGTCACTGTGAATCTGCGGACAGTCAGGGGCATCCCGTTGCATCTGCGCGCCCCGGCGAGCGGGACGACCCAACTCTCGTTGCTGGATGAGCCTGGCCAAAGCTGGCCTGATCGTGATGCCCTGGGGCTCCCTTCCGCCATCCCCACGCGGATCGAGGTGCGCGGTGAGATCTATATGCGCACGGCTGATTTTGAGGCGTTGAATGAGCGGTTGGCGAGTCGTCGCGAGAAGCTGTTTGCGAATGCACGCAATGCCGCCGCTGGTTCGTTGCGCCAGAAAGATCCGTCGATCACGGCTGACCGCCCGTTGCGTTTCTTTGCCTATGCCGTTGGCCCCTTTGCGGGGGTCGAACTCACGAGCCAGTGGCAGACCTTGTCGTATTTGCGTCGGCTTGGCTTTCCGGTGAATCAGGATGTGCGCTACTTTGAACACTTTGCCGATGTGGTGACCTATTGCAACGCCTGGATGGAGCGTCGCGATCAGCTGGCGTACGAGGCCGATGGCGTGGTGGTCAAGGTAGATATTTTTGCCCAGCAGCGCGAACTCGGGGTGGTGCAACGCGATCCGCGGTGGGCGATTGCCTTCAAATTTCCGGCCCGCGAGGCGGTGACGCGCTTGCTCAACATTGTGGTCAATGTCGGTCGTACCGGGGTTGTGACGCCGAATGCCGAGCTTGAACCAATTGAGCTTGGCGGGGTCACGGTGCGCAATGCGAGCCTGCACAACGAAGCGTATCTTCGTGAGCGTGATATCCGGCTTGGCGATCAGGTGATGGTCAAACGGGCTGGCGATGTGATTCCGTATGTGGTTGGCCCGGTCACGGCGAGTCGTACCGGCAATGAGCAGGTCTGGGCCTTCCCTGAGGTTTGTCCGGCCTGCGGTACCCCGCTTGAGCGTCTGGAGGGTGAAGCCGCGTGGCGGTGCCCGAATTTTGGCATTTGTCCGGCGCAACTGGTGCGACGGATCGAGCATTTTGTCAGCCGGAGCGCGATGGATATCGTGGGCATTGGCGAGCGCCAGGCCGAGCAGTTTGTGAGCCTCGGCTGGATTCGTGATGTCGCTGACCTCTATAGCCTGACGCCCGAACATTTTGTGGGTGTGGAGGGATATGGAGCGAAGCGGGTCGCGAATCTCTTGCAGGCGATTGAAGCCTCAAAGCAGCGCCCCCTCGAACGGGTCATTGTTGGCCTCGGCATTCGTTTTGTGGGCATGGTTGCCGCGACGACGCTTGCCACCCATTTTGGGAGTCTCGCGGCTTTGATGGCGGCGCAACCGGCTGAGATTGAGGCCATTGAAGGGATGGGGCCGGTGGTTGCCGCCAGCCTGAGCGAGTTCTTTCAGCGCCCTGAAAACCGTGAACTTGTTGACCGGCTGCAGAAAGCCGGGTTGCAACTGACTGGTGAGGCCCCCCGTGAACGTGCCAGCGATAGCCTTGTTGGCAAGACCTTCGTTTTGACCGGCACACTGCCGACGTTGACGCGTGAAGCGGCGGCTGAGTTGATCAAAAACCATGGTGGCAAGGTCAGTGAAAGTGTCAGCAAAAAGACCAGTTATGTGGTTGCTGGGGCGAGTGCCGGCAGCAAACTAAGCCGTGCGCAACAACTCGGCATCCCGATTCTTAGTGAAGAGCAGTTGTTAGCGCTGCTGCTCTAAGACGCGCAGACGTTCGATGACGGCGAGATCTTCACGTAACTGGACATCGTCGGGTTCAATGGCAAGCGCAACGCGCAGGCATTCGCGTGCGTCGTCATAGCGTTGCATCTTGGCATAGACGAACCCGAGCGCACGGCGCATCGTTACATCACGCGGCTCTTCGGCGATAGCTTCTTCCCAGGTTTGGGCCGCCAGGTGCCACATCCCTCGCTTACGGTACTCAAGGCCACGTTGATAGCCCCCTCCCGGCTTGGTCAGACCCGTGCTTGTGATCCGCACCATCCGCGTGAAAAAATCGTCCATGCTGAGCACGCTCAGGATGACACTGAGCACGAGCAGCACGAGCGCCCCGATCCCCCCTGCGAGGGTCGTGAGCATCATGCCCAGCAGCGGGACGAGGATCGCGATGCCACTGAGGGTGGGGGCAAAGATCGCTACCATGACGGCGATGATGCTCAAGAGCAACCCGATGCTATGCGCGATATAGGCCCACGGGCGTCGTTGCCAGAGGCCAGCCATGATGACTAGTGACATGCCTGTTACCAGGATCAGCCCGAGCAGGCTCGCTGGTGACAGCATTGCACCGCTTGCTTCACCACCATTGCCTGGAATGCCAAGCAGGGCGAGCCCACCAAAGAGGCTGATGCCAAGCGCAAATAGCCCATTGATGCCATAGAGTCCGAGCAGGATATTCAACGCCAGCGAACGTTTTGTACGTGGTCGTTTGCGAAGCACAAGATCCTTCTGGCATTGGCGACAGGTTCGGTCAGAAACATATGTTTGTGTACCACAAAATGGGCACGGATCATCAATAATCTTTGGCGCTAAGGGTAACCCAAACGCTCGTTTTTTTGGCGGTGTTTTAGCTACGGATTCTGGCGTTGTTGGCTCAGGTACAGGAGCATCAGCGTCGCTGATTGTTTCGGGGGTCGGGGCGACGTCTCGCAGTTGCTGCACTCTTGCAATGCGCTCATCGATCCTGGGCCACGCACTATCCTCTGGGGTGTCTTGCTCTGAGTCTGCGCCTTGATCCAATGAAGAGGGAGCAAGACTGAGCCAGTCAGAAGCTGCGGCACCTTGCGCTGTCATCGCATCAAGGCTGAGCCACTCAGAAGAATTTGATGGTGCTTCATCCCGAATGGGCTCGGCTCGGTTCGCTATCTCAGATGCACGAGGCTCATCACGGATTGGTTGGGCCTCAAGATGCTCATGGGGCGGCTCCGGCGTGGCGGGCGTGGCTGGTGAGTCAAGATTGAGCCAGTCGGGAAGCGAGTCGTCCGTGCGCTCATGGGGCGGCTCCGGCGCGGCGGGTGTGGCTGGCGGGTCTAGGCTGAGCCAGTCGGGAAGCGAGTCGTCCGTGCGCTCATGGGGCGGCTCCGGCGCGGCGGGCGTGGCCGGTGAGTCAAGATTGAGCCAGTCGGGAAGCGAGTCGTCCGTGCGCTCATGGGGCGGCTCCGGCGCGGCGGGCGTAGCTGGTGAGTCAAGATTGAGCGAGTCGGGCACCGGGACATCCACCGGTACGCGGGGCGGCTCCGGCGTGGCGGGCGTGGCTGGCGGGTCAAGATTGAGCCAGTCGGGCACCGGGACATCCACCGGTACGCGGGGCGGCTCTGGCGCGGCGGGCGTGGCTGGCGGGTCAAGATTGAGCCAGTCGGGCACCGGGACATCCACCGGTACGCGGGACTGTTCATCAAGACCCAGGGGGGTATCAATGGCAAGCCAATCCGGAAGGGCTAGTTCATCCTGCGAGGAGACAGGCATCACTTCTTCGTCGGGTGACCGGGGCGTCAAGCCCTTGTTTGTCGAGAGCGGCGTATTAAGCCAGCGTGCCAGCCGTTCCGAACCTGCGGGGGTATGGGCTTCACGGAAAATGGCAGGATCGGTTGGCAGGGGGACATTGGCAAGCCATTCGGGCAGACCCGGTCGTTGGGAGGGGCGCAGCGTCTTGCTTGCCGGCTTGATGGGCGAAGCAGGAAGCGCTTCATCGGGGGGATAGGTCGCATTGAGGCGCTGGAGATCATGGCGCGCTGCCGCATTCGCCGGATTAAGGGCCAGCACATTTTCGAGACAGGTACGGCGCTCTTCCGGGTTTGCAACTACCTCGGCCAGCCAGAGCCATGCAAGCTCATTGGTTTCATCCGCTTCAACAATCTCTAGAAGCATTGCTTCAGCTTCACGAGCCTGCCCATGGCGGGCTGCCTCAATCGCTTGATTCAACAGATCGGGCATGTTCATTGAGGCACTTCCTCATCTATTGATACCTACTTCAGAGGGGGTGAACGAAGTTTTCCGCCCTCATTGGTCTGTAACTTAAGTTTTCTGTTTTGCTGCCGAAGGGAGTGCCGGCTTCAGTCGGCTAAAGTCGGCACTCCAGAAGACCAGAAAACTTAGGTTACAGACTACTCATTGCGGTCTGGTCATGCTGAAAGGTTCATGCTTCGCCTTGTTCGCCAGACGCGTCACCAGATCAAGATCGCCACGTACCTGTTTATTCTCTGGATCAAGCGCAATGGCTGTTTTGAGGATATCAATAGCTGCATCATAAAGCTTAATTTGGGCATAGGCAAGGCCGAGTGCACGGCGCACCTCTGGATCGCGGGGGTTCTGCATCACAGCACGTTCCCAGGCGTGGGCCGCCATAAACCACATGCCATTATCACGATAGAGCAGACCGAGGTTATAGGCATCGCTACTCGTCATCAAACCTGTGGTGGTCATGCGTACACGCCGTCCAAAAAAATTGCCATAACTGATGAGCGTCAGCGCCACGAGCGTCACAATGAAGCCAAGCCCGCCGAACGATCCGGCTACCTCAGCATGTGCCAGCCCAAGGAGTGGCAGAACATCGCTCATAAAGCTCATCTTGGTGCTGACGAGCATGCCGAGGATGCTCGCAATAACCAGGCCGGTACCAACCACATGCAACAGATAGGCCCAGGCGCGTTTGCGCCACAACCCGATCATGATCCCAAGGGTAAGCGCAGTAAAGAGAAACCTGGCAACCATTGGGATCGTATTGATAACCGGAAGTTCCTGTTCAGCCAAGCCTGCCTGCAGCACAATGATCAGAATTGAGAGCATCGTCAAAACGGCCTGACCAATCACAAGCAAGGTATTAACACTATACATTGCAATCAAAAAATTGAGCGCCACTGAGCGTCGTGTCTCGGGCCGTTCCCGAATCATGAGGTTTGTGTTGCATGATGGACAGGCGCGATCGGTAAGTCGGGTAGTAGCCCCACAAAAAGGACATGGTTCTTCAGCATCTTTTTCTTCCATCGCAGTCTGTCTAGAGGGGATGCTCAAGAACGAAGATGGTGCTGGTAGCAGCACAATCGGGCGATTATCATTCGTCACCGGAGAGGCAGCGGCTGGCGGATGTTCGGACGAGACCGGAGTAGAGACAAAGATATCGTCGACGTGACCGTTCCTTAGACGTGGGGCAAATGGATCTGCTCCAGCGGGCGTCTTTGGTGCGCGAAGTGCCTGGGCCTGCGGCGTAGGCTCGGGTTCTGGATCAGTTGCAACGGGGCCTTGCGGCTCAGGGACAAGGGTCTCTAGCCATGCGGCGAGTTGTTCTTGCTGGCTGGCCAAGGGTGCTGAATGATCACGGGTCGTTCGTTGACCCATTGGTGTTGTCGTAAGTTGCTCGCTCGTCAACCAAGCGGGGAACACCTCGAGCAACTCACGGTCAGGCTGAAAAGGCTGCGTCTCATCGTGGTCGGGGTGAGATAGAGGGCGGGCCTCTCTGGGGTGTGACGGCTCCTCGACCCGAGCGCTGGGAAGGCGTGGCCCCTGATCAACCTGAACTGACTGAGGCGCAAGCTTCTGGTCAACAAGCCAATCAGGCAAGCGCTGATTGACATCAGAGAGCATGAGATCAAGCCATTGAGCCGAGGCGGTATCTGGTTCAGCTTCAATCCAAGGGGGAAGGGCCGTCTTGCCCTGGAGAGCGGCCAGATTGCGCTGGGCATAGGCATTGGCTGGATTGATCATCAAGACATTTTCGAGGCAAATCCGGCGTTCTTCAGGTTCATCAACCAGTTTCGCGAGCCAGAGCCATGCCTGTTCGTTCTGTTCATCGGTCTCAAGCAGGGTGAGGAAGCGTGTTTTCGCTTCATCGATCTGGCCGTCGTGGGCAGCCAGGATGGCCTGCGCGAGGAGTTCAGTATGCTTCATTGCACAATATCCTTTACGTCATAGGCAACTCCTTTCCCCATGACGTTGTATCCCATTCGTTCAAAACCTGCCGATAGACCGCAAAGGTCAGCCATGCAATGCGTGACCAGGTATAAAAGTCGCGGATCTCATTGAGTGCAGCCCCCGCACGCGCACGTGCGATCTCAGGTCGATCGAGGGTCGCAATCACCGCATCAGCCAGCGCACCGGGGTTGTCAGCGGGCACAATCAGGCCGGTAATGCCGTGTTGTACCACTTCGGCGAGGCCACCTGCATCACTGACAATCAGCGGACAGGCATTGGCGAGGGCCTCAAGCGCCACAATCCCAAACGGTTCATAGAGTGACGGAAAGATCGCCAGATCGGCTGCATGATAGAGCCGGTCGCGATCTTCATTCGTAATAAACCCAGCAAAGCGCACGGTCGATCCGATGCCGAGGGCGGCGGCACGGGCCTTCAACGCTTCAAGATAATCACCCGTACCTGCAATGACCAGTCGCGCCAAAAGGCGACGGCTAATAGTGGGCCAGGCATCAAGCAGCGTATGGAGCCCCTTTTCAAAGACAATGCGCCCGACATGAAACACCATTCGTTCATTATCGGCAACATAGCGACGACGAAACTCAAGCCAGTGTTCCGCATCATTAAACGGAGAACGACCGATATTTACCCCATTGGGCACAATATCAATTTTATCGGCAGGGGTCTGAAAATAGTCTTGCACCTGACGGGCCATAAAATGGGAACAGACAATGAGCCGCCATGCCTCGTACGAGAGGTGCCATTCCAGGTCATTGATCCGATGGGCCGCGAGGCTATGGAGGCCGCCACGCCCACGACCTCGTTCCGTCGCGTGAATCGTGGCGACAAGGGGGATCTTCCAGTGATGTTTGAGGACTGTCCCGACGTCGGCGGCCAACCAATCGTGAGCATGGATGAGATCAAAGCGTCCGGCGGAGGGCTGCAACGCGAGCGCCGCCTTGATCAGCAACTGATTGGTATGGGCGACAAAGCCAGGGAAATCAGCCCGCGGCATCTCGGGAACCTCAACCCGATGAATGATAATCCCCTGATCTGTCTCGTTGAGTGACCCCCCACTCAACCGTGGGGCAAGCACCGTGACCTGAACCCCATGAGCGGCAAGGGCAGGTACGAGTTCAGCGACGTGGCGCCCGAGGCCGCCAATGATATAGGGAGGATACTCCCACGCAATCTGGAGCACGTGCATAGCATAGGGAATTATAGCACCCTTGTGTCGGTATCACAAGGCGTGAGCGAACCTTTTCAGGATATAGGCAAGGCGCGAGCCACGACAAACTTCAGGTAACGCCCTTCTGGGAACCCAGCCGGGACGGGATGGTCGAGTGGTTGGCCGGTCTCGTAGAGGATTTGCAGGCGTGTTCGGGTTTGCATCGCCGCTTCGGCGAGCATGTTCCGGAAATGTTCAGGGCTCATCTGGCTGGTACAACTGGCTGAGACCAGCAAGCCTCCGGGTTCAAGGCAGCGGAGGGCCAGACTATTGAGGCGCGTATAGGCTCGTGAGGCTGCGTGTACACTACTCTTCTGGCGGGCGAAACTCGGAGGGTCAAGAATAAGCACCTGGAACAACTGGCGCGTTTTGGCATAGCGATCGAGGAGGGCAAAACAATCTTCGGTAACAAAATGATGGTTTGAGGATGCCATCCCATTGAGGGCGAGATTGGCCTCGGCGGCCTCGGCGAGGCCGTGTCCACTATCGGCACTGACGACCCTGGCGGCCCCACCACGCAGCGCATAGAGTGAGAAGGCCCCGGTATAGGCAAAACAGTTCAAGACCTCGCGCCCACTCGCGAGGGTCTCGACCAGACGGCGATTTTCGCGATGATCGAGAAAGAGCCCGGTCTTCTGCCCACGCAAGAGATTGGCGTAGAGAAAGAGGCCGTGTTCTTGCACCACCAGTTCCTCTGGTGGCATCTCGCCCCAGAGCAGGCGTACTCGATGGGGTTGATCGGGAACCGAGGATGGCTCATCAGTGCCATCCTCTGGCACGCGTTCACGTAACACAATGCCACGCAGGTCACGATCACACGTGAGCAGGGCCGCCACGACGAACGGAACAACCGTCTGGACACTTTCGGCATAGGTTTGGAGCACGACATAATCGCCATAGCGATCGGCGACGAGGCCGGGCAAGCCATCGCCTTCGCCATAGATCCAGCGATAGGCGGTGGTTGCGCTCTGTTCGCGGAGCGGCGCACGCAACGCCCAGGCGTCCCAGACGCGATCGGCGATCCATGCGGCATCGGGGCAAGCCGCGAGGCTAAAGATGCGCAGAGCAATCGCGCTCTGCGCATCCCAGAGGCCATAGGCCAACAGATTGCCACAGCGTACCTGCACCCAGGTACCCGAAGGCAAGCGGTCGCCGCCGCGCACATGATTGCGATAGACCCAGGGATGCCCCTGGGCGAGGCGGCCCCGCAGGCTTGCCTCAACCGTAACCTCAGGTAGATTCATCTCAGAGGGTCGCGCCACTGGGCACCGTGCCGTTTTTGGGAAACGCCTGCGCAGCCAAGCGCGGGCTGATCGCGACATTGCGTCCAATCGTCAGACCTGCGGGGACGTGCGTATGGTTACCAATCAACGTCAGGCCCGTATTCAACCGTTCGGGGGCATGTTGATTCGGCGTCGTCGCATTGCCTTCACCAACAACCGTGCCCTTGCCGATCCGAACCTCCTCATCAATAATGCAGCGATCGACCACCGCTCCTTCGCCGATCCAGGCATCGCCCATAATGACCGAGTCGCGCACCACCGCACCGGGGGCGACATAGACGCCAGGCGACAGCACCGAACGCACGACAGTGCCATAGACACGGGCGCCGTCACTCAAAAGGGCATTTTCGACCTGCGCGGTTGCGCCCAATTCGACGCCGGGGCGATAGGTACTGGCGGTATGGATGACCCACTCGGGATCATAGAGATCGAGCGCGGGCGACTCGGCGAGCAGGGCCATATTCGCCTCATAGAAAGCCTGGAGCGTGCCGACATCAGCCCAGTAACCCTGGAAATGGTAGGCATAGGCATTGCAGCGAGTGACAATGTTGGGCAAAATATGGCGCCCAAAATCATTATCACGGCTATTCTTGAGTAGATCGAGCAGAAACTGCTTACGGAAGACATAGATGCCCATCGAAGCGAGGTTTGACTGCGCGCGGCGGGGCTTTTCCTCAAAGCGATCGACGCGACCATCGCCCCCGACGGCGACAATGCCATAACGACGGGCCTCGTGCGGACTGACACCACGGACAGCCATCGTCACATCGGCCTCACGCTCTTTGTGGAGATCGAGCAACGGACGGTAATCCATCTTGTAGATATGATCGCCGGCGAGCAAGAGCACCGCATCAACCTGTTGATCTTCAATCAGATCGAGATTATAACGAACGGCATCAGCTGTGCCACGTTGCCAACCACCGCCATCGGGGGTAGGGGAAGGATGGAGCACACGGAGCCCGCCGTGGGCGCGGTCGAGATCCCACGGGCGTCCAACGCCGAGGTGAGCGTGGAGTGAACGGGGGCGATACTGAGTGAGCACCCCGACATTATAGATATTCGAATTGATACAATTCGAGAGCGTAAAATCAATAATGCGATACTTGCCCGCGAACGGCACCGCAGCCTCGGTGCGCTCAGCGGTCAAGATCGAAAGCGCGGGCGAGTCACCGCCAGCGAGGATCAGCGCGAGTGTGCGCAGCATAGAGTTCCTCCTAAATCGTTTCGCCGGATGCCACCTCGCGCCCGGGGAAGTGGGCCTCGTCGCGATCGGCATTGATCACCACATTGCGCCCGACGATCGTCCCTGGGGGAATATGGGACGACTTGCCAACCACGGTAATGCCCGTATTGATCTTATCGGGTTGGGCGCGGTTTGGCACCGTCAGATCGTCCCCGCTGCCGAGATGCACCCCGGCCCCCACGACGACCTGCTTATCAACAATCACGCGGTCAAGCACGGCACCGGGGCCAATCCAGGTGTCATTCATCACGACGCTATCGCGCACAATTGCGCCTGGCGACACATAGACCCCTGGCGAGAGCACCGAGCGTTCCACCGTCCCGCGGATGGTACACCCATTGCAGATAATGGCTTGATTGACCTGGGCCTGTGGCCCAATTTTGGCGGGAGGGCGTTCTTCGCTGCGGGTACGGATCAACCAGTCGAGATCGTAGAGATCGAAATCGAGGGCGGGATCAAGCAATTGCAGACTCGTCTCCCAATACGACTGAATGGTACCGACATCAACCCAATAGCCATCGAAGCGATGGGCATAGACGCGATCCTCGGCCAGCATCGCAGGGATGACATTTTTGCCAAAATCAATGCGAGGCTGATTCTCTTGGCCTTCGGAGAGGCGACTGATCAAGACATCGGCATTGAAGACATAGATGCCCATCGAGGCGAGGGTGCCCTTATCGCGGTCTTTGGGTTTTTCACTAAACTCAACAATGCAACCCTCTTCATCCACGGTCATAATGCCAAAACGATCCGTCTCTTCGAGGGGCACATCCATGACCCCAACGGTCAGATCGGCGCGATGACGCCGGTGCGTTTCAAGAATCGCATTGTAGTCCATCTTGTAGATATGGTCGCCCGACAGGATAAGCACCAGATCAGCGCGGCACTCGGTAATGAAGTTCAGATTCTGATAGATCGCGTCCGACGTTCCGCGGTACCAACTCTGCTCATTGCGTCCCTGGTAGGGTTGAAGCAGACGGACACCCCCGCGGGCGCGGTCGAGATCCCAGGGTTTGCCGATCCCGATATGGTCGTTGAGCGAGTGCGGGCGATACTGGGTCAAGACGCCAACATCAAAAATGCCCGAATTGACACAGTTCGAGAGGGTGAAATCAATGATCCGATACTTGCCAGCAAAGGGGACTGATGGTTTGGCACGTTTCTCAGAAAGCACACTGAGCCGGGTGCCTTCCCCGCCAGCCATGATCATCGCAACGACGCGCATAACTTCCCTTCCATTGTGACACACCAGTGATCTGCCACCATGCTGCCGACGGATGCCAGGCCAACCGGGAGTGACCTGCGACCACTGCCGCTGTGAAGTGGCTCATTCCGCCGATGGTTCTTCAGGGCTATGCTGATTGTACCCGCAATTGTCTGATGGTGCAATTGTGCCTAGCCCCCGGCAAAACGAAGCCAGGCCAGACCGCCAGTAAACAACCCCGTGGTGATCAGGGCGACGCAGGCCGGGCGGGCAAGCTGCGTGAGCCGCGTGATCGCATTGCGATAGCCCATCACACTGGCAGCCACCAGCAAGTGCATCGTAAAGAGTTCGCTGAGGATGCCGATGACGCCAAGGAACGCGAGCGGCCAGAAGAGCCAACTGAGCCCGCTGTGGGCCGCGACAACAAAGATCCCGTTGAGGCCAAGCAGAGCGATGAGATCAACCCAACTGAGGACAGGACGCGTTGGTTCAGCATTGGCACGCAAGACCCGGTTGAAGACAAAGAGAATGATCGGCGTCAGGGCCAACCCAAACACTGCCCCCGTGATCGTGCGCAAGTCATTGCGTGGGGGGTAGAAATAGACGCGTCCGGTATCTTCGAGCAGCGAGTTGAGGCCATCGCCGACCATGGTCAACATAAAGAAGCCCAGGATGAGCAAGATCGGGCGTGAGGGCAGGGCGGCGGCGCGCCCGAGACCACGGCCAAAGAGGTACGCGAGCGAGATGAGGTAGGCACTGTAGATGCCAAGATTGCGGGCACAGACGGGCAGTTCACGCCCGTCAATGACGATCGTATGCTTCTGGGCAACCAGGCCATGCACTGTCGCATAGAGTTTCCGCTCGAGCGTTGCGCCCGGCCAAAAGAAGAGTACGAGCAGGAGCATGGCAATCATGACCAGAAAAAGTGCCTGCCAGAAACGCTCCCCCGCCTGGATGCGTTCGATACGAGCATGCCGGGCCTGCTGTTGCTCGATGCGTTCGCGTTCGGCAATGCGCTGACGAGCCAGTTCGATAATTTTATCAGGTGACTCTTGCTTCACAGATCTTATACCCAGGCATCGCTCGCCGCAGGCTCGGGGCGCGGCCACCCTGGCGGATAGATAAGATAGACGGTTCCCGCTGAAGCCCGTTGCCAGCAGGTAAAGAACTGGTCGGCGCGGTAGGAACGCAAGACTTGCCCTTCTTCATAACTCGCTGGTTCAGCGGTCAAGACACGCCCATGGGCAAAACCGCGTACGAGCGTGAGATGCCCGCTACTCGGCACGAGAGCGCCTTCGAGCTCGCCCTCGTGCCAGCCGAGACTGACGATTACCGGGACACCTGCTGTGATCCAGCGCGCAAGTTGTGATAGGCTGTCGAGGCGAGTGATGTAGGCCGTCAAGCCGCGTGAGGCGGCAAAAGCGGTATTGAACGCCCAATTGCCGGTACCCTGCCAGGCGGGATCGTCGACCATTGGCACCACCAACTCGGGGACACAGGCCGGGTCGCGGAAGGGTGCAAGGCGCGGGTTGCCGGTTTGTTCGCGCCAATACGCTAGGGCCATCGCGAGGGCAACCGGGCTACACCAGCCTTCGCCGCCGATGTAGGCGTACTGCGGCAAACGCAACGGCATCGACAGCGCAGTCTCGGGCAGCGCCTCGGGAAGCGACGAAGGCGGCGGTGCGGTCGCGGTCACACAGAGCGTCAGAGCCTCGAGGTCGGGCATATCGGCCCCGGGCTTGCCACCGAGCACGATCCGCGGGCGCACGGTCACTGAGGGGGCGGTGATGACCAAGGTGTCGGTCGCAACGGAAGCAACGGGGGTACGTTGGGCCGCAAAACTGGTGCGTTGCGAGGCTTCGCGTGCGTGATCCCAGCGGCCTATGCGATACTGTGAGGGCGGCTCATGCGCTGCTGTCACCTCGAGTTGCACCTCAACCCAACTTTGCTCAGGCGTATCAGCGGCCCACGACGGAATCAGTTCACTCGCATCGGCAAAAGCGAGCTCAGGCCCAACGAGCACAATGCGTGCGGCGGGATCGTCGTCAACCGTGGGGGCGGCACGTTGCCAACCCGCAAGCTCATGGGACGACCAGGATTTACTTTGATGACGTGACATACGGAATGCTCGTACTCTTTGTTAGGCAGTCTGTAACGTAAGGTTTCTGATGATTTGACGCAAAGACGCAAAGGGGGTCTGAACCGACCATGCTTGTCTTATTATACCCTGACCACAGAGCGTCTGCTTTTGCGCGAAGAGTAAGGATTTATGTGAAACCGATCACCAGGTACGGTCATAATTCACCTTCAGTTTGTCAAGGATAGCCTGGGTCAGATCAATGTCGAGCAGATAGGCGAGTTGAAAAAGATAATTCGCCACATCAGCCAACTCGCCCGCCAGGGCCGCCTTATCGGCAGGCTCATCACCAAACTGAAAATGCTCCAGTAACTCGGACGCCTCAATTACCACTGACGTCGCAATATTGCGCGGGGTTTGCGGAAACTTTGTATCGTCAGCGTACCATCCCTTCGCGGTCACAAATTGATTGATGACCCTGGTAAGTTCGTCAATAGTCATTGATCTTCCTTCCTCAGTTTTTGGTTCGTTGTGGTGGCTTCGCCGCCACAACGAACCAAAAACTCTCATCGAGCGGCGAAGCCGCTCCACACCAGAACCATGATTGGGGCCAAGCCCCAATCATGGTACAATATCCCTACATTAAGGAGGTATTGCTATGGTAACGGTTGAACAAATTATTGCCTACTGTGAACGGACGCTTGCGGCACGTTTTCTGGCGAATGATCAGGAAGGGTTGCGTCGTTTGCAACTGGCCCTCGGTGTGTTGATCGAAGCGGCCCAGGAGGCTGGTGATCAAGAGACAGGGATGCGCTTGCGCGTCCTGGCTTCCCATGCTGCCAATCGGCGTGAAGGCCTCCAGGGTGAGGATTGAGGTGGTATGGGCACCACGGTGAGCCTGGCTGATATTCAGTCGGCGCGGCGAACGCTGCGCGATGTGATTCTGGCGACGCCTGTTATTCCGGCTGCCCGTCTTTCGTCCGAGTTGGGGGCCTCAGTCTATTATAAGGCGGAAAATACGCAGCATAGCGGCTCATTCAAGATCCGTGGGGCCTACAATACGATCAGTCACTTGAGCCGCGAAGAGAAGGCGCGTGGGGTCATTGCTCCCTCAGCCGGCAATCATGCCCAGGGGGTTGCGATGGCGGCCCAACTCTGCGGGGTGCAGGCCGTGATCGTGATGCCTGAACGTGCCCCGCTGACCAAGGTTGTCGCGACGCGACGCCTCGGGGCCGAGGTGGTGCTGGCTGGTGCGGGCTTTGATGAGGCGGTCGCCCACGCACAGATGCTGCAAGAGCAGCACGGCTATACCTATGTACATGCCTTTGATCATCCACGGGTTATTGCTGGTCAGGGTACGATTGGCTTTGAACTCGCCGAGGCATTGCCCGATTTGCAAACCCTCGTCGTGCCGATTGGCGGCGGCGGGCTGATCAGCGGGATCGCCATTGCGCTCAAGGCGCTTTTGCCCATGGTACGCATTGTTGGGGTGCAGGCCGCTGGCTGTGCCCCTGTGCCCGACTCGCTCGCCGCCGGTTGCCCGATCAGGCTTGCCACCGCACGTACAATTGCCGACGGCATCGCCGTTAAATCTCCGGGTGAATTGACCTTGCCGATCATTGCCGAACTCGTTGACGATGTGGTTACGGTTGACGAAGACGAGATTGTCTTTGGCATTGCCCATGTGGTGCAAAACAGCCGTCTGGTCGTTGAGGGGGCCGGGGCCGCTGGGGTCGCCGCGCTACTTGCGGGCAAGGTGGCACTGCAACCAGGCGAGGTTGTGGCGACGATTTTGTGTGGGGGTAATATTGATAGCAACCTGCTCACCAGGGCGCTCGAGACGGCGTTGGTGCGCCAGGGGCGCTACCTGCTGGTGCGCACGAGTGTTGATGATCGTCCCGGTGGTCTGGCAGGGCTCGTGAATCGTGTTGCCGAAGTCGGCGCCAGTGTGCTTGACCTCTTTCATCGCCGCGCCATGTGGCGTGTCCCGATTGATCGTGCTGGCGTCGAACTTGTGCTTGAAGTGCGTGATGAAGAGCACGCTCAGGCTGTGCTTGATCATCTGACGCACCACGGGTACAGTTGCGAACGCGGGGGGCTCGGATCGTGGCCGGTTTAATTTCTTGCGCTGGAACAACAGTCAGCGTAGCTGGCTGTTGTTCCAGCGCAAAAGGTAACTGTTCACCATGTTCACACGTCTGCGGCAATTTCGTGGAGTAGAGTTTCAATTGCTCTTCACGGTGCTGCTCTTTTTTGCGGCAGGTTATACGCTGGTGATGCTGGCGACCCGTCAGCGGGAGTTTGTCGCCACGCTGCCCGGTCTGCTGGCGATCCTCTGGCCCTCGGCGGTGCCGTTGCTTCTCTTTATTGCCGTGTCGATTGGCCTGGGCTTCAAGAGTCCGCCCGCCGATCAGGTGCTGTTGCCCCTGGTTGCGTTGCTCGCCGGGTTGAGCCTGATGCTGACCGCCCGCCTCGAGCCGAGTCTCAATCTGCGCTACTTGTGTACTGCGGCCGGGGGTGAAGTCTTTCCCTGTTATGAAGGCATCGCAAGCAAACAGTCACTCTGGGTGACGCTGGGGGTCGTCGGTCTCGCGGCGATGCTCTTTGTGCCTTGGGATCGCATCCTGATCCGCTGGCTCAAGCTCTCGTTACTCGATGTGCTCGATAACTACCGCTATCTCTGGTTAACAATCGGGCTTGTTCTGGTCTTTGCCACATTTCTGTTTGGGGTTGACCCGAATGATAGTGGCGTCAAGGTCTGGTTCAATTTTGGCTTGTTTTTCTTTCAACCGTCCGAGTTGCTCAAGATTATTCTGGTGATCTTTCTGGCGTCTTACCTCAACCAGCATCGCGAGGTGGTTGCCGCTGGCTATCGCCTCGGGCCGCTGACGTTGCCGCCGTTGCCCTATCTGGTGCCGCTCCTTGGGATGTGGGGCATTGCGATGGGCACGATTGTCTTTCAGCGCGATCTTGGGGCGGCCCTCTTGCTCTATGGCGTCTTTCTGGCGATGCTCTATATTGCGACCGGACGAGCCTGGTATGTCCTGGCTGGAATGCTTGCCTTTGGTATCGGAGCCTATGTGCTCTACCAGTTGCTGCCAATTGTTTCGCTGCGCGTCCAGATCTGGCTTGATCCATGGGCCCAGGCGCAGACGCGGGGCTATCAGATTGTTCAGGCGATCTATGCGATGGCCTCTGGCGGCGTCTTCGGCCAGGGTCTCGGCATGGGCGTGCCGGCCGTTGTTCCGGCAATCCACACCGATTTCATCTTTACGGCGATTGGTGAAGAGATGGGCTTGATCGGGACGCTAGCGGTGCTGATTGCCTATATCCTGCTGATTTTTCGTGGCTACCATATTGCGCTGCGCATCCCCGGTCGTTTTCGCGGTTTCGAGCAATTGCTTGCGATTGGCCTCACCACGATTATTGCGGTGCAGACCCTCATTATTATCGGGGGCAATCTCCGCCTCATTCCGCTCACCGGGATTACCCTGCCCTTCATTTCGTATGGCGGCTCATCGGTGCTGATCAACTTCATCATCGTTGGCTTATTGATGCGCATCTCGGCTGCTGCCCAACAGTAGCAAGCCCTACCCCCCGGATGGATGGGTACATGAAAACAGGACTTATGGTAGAATTGCCATGCAACTATTTGATCGTGTATAACGTACTTATAGTGGTACCGAGTCGTGGGCGATCAATGAGGATCGCAGTACTCAGTCCGAGAAGAGTATTGTGCTCCCGCTGATAAGTTCCTCCAGTTGAGGAAGCGGGTAGACGTGTGTGTTGGTGGGTAGTTACCCGTTGCAATGTACTGGAGCGACTTCCAGTTCCCTGAGGAGGGAATAAGATCCCATGAATCATGCTGCCCTGATTGCCGATTTGCTTGCGCATCCGCGGGTTGTGGAAACTCGTCACCATTTGCACCACAGTGTCTCGAAGCATGACCATATGCTGCGCGTTGCGCGCTATTCGTATGCACTGGCGCCGTTGATGGGTGCCGATCAACGGACGGCAACGCGGGCGGCAATTCTCCATGATCTCGATTCGCGCCTTGGGACGCTGACAACCCACGGGGCGATCGCAGCGCGTGTGGCCGCTGAACTTGGTGAGGGCGAAGAGGTGTCGGAGGCGATTGTGAGCCATATGTACCCTCTGGGGCCTCGCCCAACGACCCGCGAAGGCTGGGTGCTTGCCGTGGCCGATAAGATTGCGTCGCTAACCGATCTGACCACCTTTGTCAGCGGTCTTTTTACTGGGCAGAGCATTCAGTTACGGCGGCAGTTGTGCGCATCTGATCCGTTTTATGCGGTTCGCCAGTCGCGCCGCCGTCGCCGCCAGTTGATCACCCTACTCTGGCGCCGCGAGGGCCGTCAGGCGCTTTCGCAATAGGTTCGCCCTCAAAGCCGACGCTGATGCAGAACGATCCGAGCAAAGCTCGGATCGTTCTGCATCAGCACTCTTTTATGCCCCCTGGTTCTCTTTCTGCCGCAAGAACCGCGAGATGAGTAGACCGCTGAAAAAGAGTACCACCGAGAGAACGAGCGTCCACGGGTTGATCGCTGAGATGCTGAAGTTGCCGGCAAAGATGTCGTCAATGTTCAGTGAAGCGCCAGCAAGGACAAAGGTGAGCGTGCCTGGTAACGAGCCGAGGATGCTGGCGAGAATGTAGGGCCGGTACGGTACCCGCAAGAACCCTGCCATATAGTTGACCAGGTCGTACGGCAGGTAGATCAACCGCATCACCAGGATCGTGCTAAAGGCGTTCCGCCGCAGTCGCTCGGCGTATCGGTTCATAAGGTTGCCCGTGGCGCCCTCGTTGCCCTCGGGCAAGACCCCTTGCCCAAAGACACGCCCAAACCCGTAGGCCAGGGTTGCCGACATATTCGAGCCGATGATGACAAAGATTGTTCCCCAGAACGGCCCCCAGATGGCACCACCGATCAACGTAACAACAATCGCCGAAAAGAAGGCGAGTGGCCGTAAGGTGTAGATCAGGATATAGAGCAATGGACCAAGCGGGGTCCGCAACAGGTCGATCAGGTCGTAGAGCGTGTCGGTTGGCGATCGCCCGGTGATCAGACTATAGCCGAGAAATGTTCCAACCAGAGTGAGCCAGATGAGGGCGGCGAGGCCTTTTTGCCAGTGCCGCGCCCAGAACGGCGTGTGCTCAGGCACGCTACGTGATGTATCTACCATGCGTTTCCTCAGAGATTGCGTAAGGCCCAGATCAGGCGCTGACCGGCAGTGATCACGACGAGCACGGCCATCAAGCTAAAGAGCGGTACGATTGCCCCCGGCAGCAACAAAAAGAGGGTGTAGAAGACAACGGTCTCGGCCCCTTCGATCAGGCCACCCGGCATCGTGACGGTCGTTAACTCACCTTGTTTGCGTGCGCCGGCCTGCCGTTTTTCGAGCAGGGCGGCCAGGTACATCCAACTGGCCCCGTTGAGATAAAAACTGGCGAGCAAGGCGGCTAAGGCAAGATACCCCGCCGGTGTATTGACTGCCAGCGCCAGGCCCATCGGAATAGCCGCATAGACAAGATGATCAAGCAGAATATCCAGATACGCCCCCAGATCGCTCTGCTGATCAGTCAGGCGTGCCAGCGTGCCATCCAACCCATCCAGAAGCCGATTGACCACCCAGAGGATCAACGCGGCGACATAGAGTCCTTGCCACGCCGCAACCGCTGCGGCAATGCCAACAATTGCGGCAACCACCGTGACACCCGTCGGGTGAATCCGACGCAACGGCCCTCGCACCAGCGGGCTCAGTAGGCTCTCTTTTGGTTCGCGTAGCGCTTTATCAATCATGTAGTACCCTCTTGTGTTACGCTTGCCCATTCTGGCACGCTGAGTATACCAGAGCAGTTGGGGGGCGACTGTAATCAAGCTTACGTTGGGGTGCATGTGCATGCAACCAGCGGCGCACACGGCGGCACCCGGCAACAACGGGGCACCCGCGGGCACCCGCGGGTGCCCGCAAGGGGTGCCCCTACCGGGCCGGGCATGGTGTAGGGGCACCCCTTGCGGGTGCCCTGGTGGGGTGCATACACGGAAGATGTAATCGCCCTGCCCCGCCTCTCCGTCGCTGCGTTACAACACACCAGCCTCGAACCAGCAAAGAAATGCGCCGATCATGAACCCGCGCTGGAGAACGTTTTGATAGGTGATGTAATCTGCCCGAGTTGCCCCGGCGCTTGCTGGTAGACGTTCGAGCAATTGCCGCATCCTGGTCAGGTCAAGCACTTGGCGTGCCAGGTCGCTTCGTTCGAGCCGTGCCAGTTCGACATGGAACTCTTCACGTGCGCCGATCAGCCGTTCAAACCAGTCGGCGGCCTGCATCCCGCGCAGACGATTGCGTAGCACCGAGGAGGGCAGTTGCCCTGCAAAGGCGCGGCGCACCAGGCTGCGTGACTCGCCGTTGCGCCAGAACTGGGTCTCTGGCAGCGCCAGACAGAATTCGGCGAGCCGCACATCGGCGGTGGGCGACCGCATATCAACGCCAAAGCGGGCCCGGTAGGCGCTGATGTACGACCCGAAGTCTTGGGCGACCAGGGCCTCGTAGCGCACGCGGCGCGGATCACGACTGAAGCGTTGCCAGAGGCGGTCGTCGTGGTGATGCGCCAGTTCCGGCACGCCGTGCTGCGCGGCAAACTCTGGGTTGATCACGGTGTTTGTCTGCCAGGCGTCGGGCGTGGCCTGACGCACGTCGCGGAGCCGTTGCAGCGCCAGCCACGCTGGGGCAGGCAGCAGCGGCACGAGCCCCTGGCTGATAATCGACCGCAGGGCCGCCCGGCTGCCCCGTACCTGCAACAGCGCCTGCACCTGTTGCACCGCTATCCCCCACTGCCCAGCACCGATCAACTCCCTCAGCCAACCACCGCCGGGCCAACTCAGGGTGATGTTGCCTTGCATGCCGTCGAGCACAACGCGCCTCCCGCGTCGGCTTGCTTCGGCCAGAATCGCTTCGATCCAGACCCGGTTCGACGTATTCTGGAAGGGCATCTCGAGCGTTGCAAAGAGGGCGTCTAGATCTTCGAGAAAGGTCTGCCCGTCGGTATGGATCAGCTGCAAATCTAGATTGGGCGTCATCGTGGCGATGGCTTGCACCAGGGGTGTTTCGTCGGCGTAGAAGCCTCGCGGTTGCGCGCCAGTAAAGCCTTTCTGAGGCACTTCAGTGAAAGCCGTGAGGCGCTCGCCACGGGCCGCCAGCAGCGGCGCACTCACCGCAGCAATTGCCGACGAGTCTAGCCCGCCGCTCAATTGGAGCGCAACCGGCGTTGTGCTGACGAGATGATCAGCAACGATGCGGGTGAAGAGATCGTGAAAGGCGTCCAGATACGCCTCGTCGCTGCCCAGATGCAACGTATGCGTCAGGTCGGGTTGCCAGTAGTTGTCGGTGCGCACGCCGCTGCGATCGGCGATCAGCCGGTGCCCACTAGGCAGGCGGCGGATGCTGCGGTAGAGCGTGGTAGTGGCATCGCCCCCCAGTCCTGTTAGCAGGCGTACCAGCCCGGTCTCATCGAGCGCACGCGGGACGAAAGGCAGGGCATACAGGCCACTGGGCATGGTGGCAAACGCAATGTAGCGTTCGGTGGCGGTGTAGAACAGCGTGGGCGCCGCAATCGGCGAACGCGCCGCAAAGAGGGTCTGCGTGCGCGTGTCCCACACAGCAAACGCAAAGACGCCGCGTAGGTGGCGCACACATTCCACGCCCCAGGTGCGGTAGGCGTGTAGGATCAGCGCACTGTCAGGCAGGTGGCTCGTGGTGCTCGACGCCTGTGCCTCACCAGGTGATCCGTGCCAATGCTGGATCAACTCGGCTCGATGATCAAGCCGGGCGTCGCTCACCAGGAGGCAGGTACCGTCTTCGCTACAGAGTGGCTGGCGTTCCCACGCATCCTGCGGCGTGAAGCACTTCAACCGCTGGCCAAGACCGGCACCGCCCTCGCGCCAGATTCCGCCGCCGTCGGCCCCGTGATGCACCAGTGCAGCATCCATGCGCGCCAGATCGGCATCGTCAGCCAGCGTGTCATCGAAATGAACAAGCCCAAACAGAGCACTCATGATCGCCTTCTTTGGAGTAGAGCAGAGCTTTCGATGCTCAGGATTGTAGCATAGAGCAACCCTAACGGATATGTAAAAGCGTTGGTGTGCTTGCTCGTGGCGTAGCCACGAGCAAGCACACCAACGCTTTTGCTATTTGCACATATGACGTAAGTAGGCTACAATTCGCATCATCTCAGCCCACAATCCACGCAAACAAAGCATCTTGCATGAAGGAAACCCGGTATGTCCACCCGCTTGCAAATTGCCGATGAGGTGCTCTTTCAGACCGTCGCCGACGAGGCGGTGTTGCTCAACATCGCCGACAACCACTACTACGGGTTAGACGATGTAGCGACGCGTATGTGGCAATTGCTGATGGAGCATGGTGACGGCGAGGCGGTGATCCGGGCGATGCTGGCTGAGTATGACGTTGAGGAGGCCACGCTGCGCCAAGACTTTGCCGCACTGGTTGCAGAGATGGAGCAGCGGGGGTTGATCACGCGTATTGCACCGTAGGAGCGTGGTGTACCACGCGGCTCCATGTGCCACCATTGATGGAGCGGTTTTCGTCGCGGATCATTCGCATTCACGATATTGTTTACACCAGGAGGCAAGCATGAACAACGTAGCGTCAAACAAACCATCATCATCCAGTTCGCCCGATGCCCAGCACGCAGCCAAACCGCGCAAGCCCTACCACACGCCACGCATGGAAGACTACGGTGCTGTGAATGAACTCACGCGTAGTGCCTCTTATACAGGTAGTTTTGAGTCTGATTTAGCGCTCGGTTACACCTCAACAGCCCCTTAATCACTGATGCCTTTCTATCGCCTCTATTCGCTGCTGCTCGAGTCACCACGTTCTCTGGGGCATGTTGCGCCGGTTGTGCCCGACAGCGGCGATCTACCTGACATCGTGCTTTCGTTTGCCCAGACCGGCGCATTACTGCCGGTCTGGACAAACGCCTCTTGGACGAGCATCCACGAGCAAACAGGCCTGGGCTGGTCTCTTGCATTGTCTACCGCGCCTGCCGGAAGCGAGGCGGTGCTACGCCTCGATACGCGGCGACACGATGATGAGGCCAGCGTAATTTTTGGGCGTGGTGCCGAGCGGATTGTGGTCGCCTGGCGTTCGCCACGGGCAGAGACCGAGCAGTTCTGGCAAGAGCTTTCCGGATGGCTTCTGGGCAGCGTGTTGGGCTACGCGATGTGTGTTCGGGGGGTGCCGACGCTGCACGGCAGCGTCGTTGCCGTCACTGGTCGTGCGGTGGGGCTGCTTGGCGTTTCGGGGGCGGGCAAGTCGACCCTGGCCGCTGCGTTTGTTGCCGCCGGTCACGCTATGCTCGCTGACGATCATCTGGTGGTGAAGCAGGATGTGCATGGTTACGCTGCACTGCCCGGCCCGCCCCGGCTACGCCTGTGGCCAACCAGCCTGCCTGTGTTTGAAGCCGGTCAACCAATCCCCGAGCTCTGGACGGATGCAGACGGCAAGCACTCCGTCGAAGCTACGCCTGCCCATTGTGTCGCCCCTCTGCCACTGGCGGCGATCTATGTGCTGGCACCGCGTGACCTGGCACGCACGAGTGTCACCATCGAAAAGTTATCGCCTGCTGCGGCCCTGAATGCGCTGATGAACCAACGCTTTTGTATGCGCCCCCTCTGGCCCTCCCATCCGGCTGAGACCATGATGGCATTGGCGGCGCTTGCCCAGCAGACGCCTGTGTACCTGTTGCACCGTCCTCACGGGCTAGCGACACTGCCAGGTGTTGTTGATGCAATCTGCCGGGATCTTATGCCAATTGGCATTGAGTCATCCGTATAGGCATTGCGGCCAGCGCTGATAGGAACGCCATGCGCGGCAATCTGCAATCGAAAATCTACAATCTGAAATGGTACGCGCATGCCTGTTGACGCCCCACGTGTCTCCGTGATTACCTCTGTGCATAATGGCGAACGCTTTCTGGCTGCGGCTATCGAGAGCATCCTGGCGCAACATTTTACGAACTTCGAATACTTGTTGCTGGATGATGCCTCCACCGATGGTTCCGCAGAGATCATCGCACGTTACGCCGCTGTCGACACACGCATCTTCCCGCTTCACAAGCCATTCAGTATCAACCACAGCCACGCTCTCAACGCGGCGTTGCCCCACGCACGCGGCGAATTTGTTGCCATCCTCGACGCCGATGATCTGGCCCACCCCGAGCGCCTGGCCCGGCAGGTCACGTTCCTGACGAGCCATCCGGATGTAGGGGTGGTCGGTGCGCAGGTGAACCAGATCGATGACGATGGTCGCATCTGCAAGGCAATGACGTTCCCAACGTCGTGGGGGCTGGCGCGTTGGGCTATTCTCTTTGGCACGCCGGTGTTGCATTCTGCGGCGATGATGCGTCGCGCCCTGCTGGATGAGATTGGCGGCTATTCAGTTCAATGGAAATACGCGAATGATTATTCGCTATGGGCAACCTTGATCAATCGAACGCGGATCAGAAACCTTGCCGAGACGCTGGTCTCGTATCGCCGTCACGCGCAACAAACATCAAGCACGACCGCAACACCGCAGCAGGGCGAAGTCTGGCTGCTCATCTACCGCATGCTGGCTGAGCGTCTGGGCCTGCGGCCACCGCTCAACGACATCGGCCTGCTCTACCACGGCGTGCGCGGGATGCAATTGGATGATGCTGCCACCCTCCTGCGTGTTGCCGATCTGCTGATGACAATCCGAGAGCGTTATCTCGCTGTCGAAGAGCCCGATCCGGCGACTGCTGAGGCGATCACGGCTGAGTGTGCTCGCCGCCTCTTGATGCTCGCCTGGACACATCGGCGTCAGCAGCGGCTCACAAGTCGCGCCCTGCTCGAGCGTGCCCTCGAACTCGATCCCCACCTCTGGAAACGACCGCAGACCTGGAGTACCTTGCGTGCGCAACATCGTCGTGATGCGTATACCTAATCGCTGCATCGCCACTGCCTGCGCTTCACCCACCGTTCTGTTTGCGCCAGTACACGCTCAAACCATCAATGTCTTGGATCGGCTCATGGATGCCGTGCCTTGCGCGGTAGTCATGAACAGCCTGACGGCAGGATTCATAGAAGTAATCGTCGACGATGAGAAAACCTCCTTGGCTTAACTTTGGATAGAGATGCGTGAGCGCATCCCAGGTGGACTCATAGAGGTCGCCGTCAAGACGCAGCACCGCCAGCCTGGTGATCGGGGCATCTGGAAGCGTGTCTTTGAACCAGCCTTTGAGGAAACGCACATGATCATCGAGCAACCCGTAGCTCGCAAAGTTGCGACGCACGGTCTCAAGATCAACAGTGAGCCATCCGGCTAACGCTAACGACACCCAAAATGTATCTGCTGGATGCTGCTCAACATCCGGTGTCGGCAATCCCTCAAACGAATCGGCCACCCAGACTGTCCGGTCGGTCACGCCATACGCCTTGAGCACGCCACGCATCAAGATCGTCGCCCCACCGCGCCACACCCCGGTCTCGATCAGATCACCGGGCACACCGTCGGCCAGCACCTGCTCGATACAGGCTTGCAGGTTGTTCATGCGGCGCAGACCGATCATCGAATGCGCCTGGCTGGGAATATCGCGCCCCATCTCACGAAACTGGGCGATATACAGTTCGGTCTTGTAGCCGCCAATGGCCGGGGCGGAGGTCGGTGCGTCTTCGTAGATCATGCCTAGCAGACAGCGCTTGAGCAGTTCCAAATACATCTGGCGTAGGTCAGATGACGGTGTTGGCAATGAATCTGTTGGCGAGATCACGTGGACTAGCTCCTTCTTGTAACCCTGGCTATCGTACCAGTGATAGGCCTTGTTGCGTAACGCCGAGGTGCCGAGGTTCGTGAGTGCGCCTCTGATTGTACCATGCCAATGGATCGCTGCCTTTGCGCCTTTGCGTCAAAGACGATTGCCGCCAAATCTTGCGCTTGACGACCTGTGGGTTCGAGCGTGATCGTGTCACGCTCGGCTGCTACAACTCTGGGACGGTGGGGGGATGTTCGCCGACGCCAAGCAGCAGACGGCGCAGATTCACGACGCCAGCCCGATTCAGCAGCAGGTTAACAACCGTCGCACGGCCAGTCGGGGTGAGGCCGACCATGATCAGCAGATCAGCGCTCCAGGCAAAGTGGTCGCTCCAGCGATCACGGCGCGGGTTATACAGTGGGGCGATCAACCTGCTCACCGGGTCAAATGCCTCAGTGTGGTTGTACTTGTGGTTGTTGCAGCCCTGGCAGGCCAGCGCGAGGTTCTCAAACGCCGTCTGGCCACCCTTTGCACGCGGGAGCACATGCTCGACTGAAAGGCGTTGGGTCGCGTAGCGCGCAGGACTCAGGCAGTATTCGCAGCGGTCACGTGCGCGCTCGACCACCAGCGCCCACAGTTCCGCGTTGATGCGGGGCGTTTCAACCATATGCTGGAGTCCTGATGCCAAGCGCGTCCATGAGTATACCAACCGTCGTCTGCCGCACCCGGGCAAGCTCCTGCAATGCCTCCAGCCGCTCGGTGTCGCGCTGTTCGATCACGTCGGTCATCGCGATGAGCTCCTGCAGTTCCGTCGGCGTGATCGTTTCTGCCTGGCGCTTTGCCACGAGCGCATCGAAACGAGCCTGTTGGGCTGGATCGAGGTAGGCTGCATTGATGGTGAGCAGGAGCGCCGTCTCATTAGCGTCCAACTGTCCTCCCTCACGGCGGGTACGAAGCGCGATGACTTGGGCCACAAAGGTCTCGAGCTCATTGGCTGGAAGCCGCTCGACTGCTCGTAGCAGCTGCTCTGTTGAGATCTCAATCGGGATTGTGCTCATGGGCCTGTCCTCACCTTATGCCATGGTACTTCGCTGATTCTACCATGTCTGGCCCATAATAGTATCCCAGGTGCCACACCTCAGCTCTCTGCGCCTCTGCGCCTTTGCGTCAAAAATATGGCCCCCAAGCCCACCAAAATAGCGTATAATACCCACAACAATCAATGATGTGCGCCAGCAAGCGCACATGCTGGGGGGGCCAGGTGAGCCTGGCTGAGAGTGTGGCCCATAATGCCGCTAACCCTTCGAACCTGACCTGGGTAGTGCCAGCGGAGGGAAGCATCTACGGCGTGTTGACGGCCGTTGCTCCTTCGTTGGGGCAATGGCCGTTTTGTTTTGTCGAGAGGAGCAGGTATGGCACCGATTGCCGTGAGTTTTCAGGTGTTGCCCGGTGGTCTCGCGGATAAGGCGGCAACCTATGCCGCCGTTGATGCGGCGATTGCGGTGGTGGCCGCCAGTGGTTTGTCCTATCGCGTGTCGTCGATGGAGACGACGCTTGAGGGTGAGTACGATGCGGTGATGGCGGTGATCAAGGCGGCGCAAGAGGCGGTGTTGCAGGCCGGGGCTGCGCGGGTCTTTACGTTGATCAAGGTTGATTATGATCCACTTGGCTCGTCGATCGAGGAGAAGCTGGCCAAGTATGGCGGCTAGTCGCCGTTTGGCCCTGATGCGCCAGGTGCTTTACCAGTGGCTGCCTCCGGCGATCCTCCTGACCAGTCTGCTGGTGGCGTGGGAGGTGTTGGTGCGCCTCTTGGCTGTGCCGGTCTGGCTCTTGCCCGCGCCTTCGCGGGTGGGCCAGACGTTTGTCGAGAGCCTGCCGATCCTTGGGGGGCACGTGGTCGCGACGCTGCGGGTGACAGCGCTCGGGGCGGGTCTGGCGCTCGTCACGGGGATCGGGCTTGCCCTGGCGCTTGATGCGGTGCCCCTGATCCGGCGGGCGGTCTATCCGTTGCTCGTCGTTTCGCAGACGGTGCCGATTGTTGCGATTGCCCCGTTGCTCGTGATCGGCCTCGGTTTCGGCCTGCTCCCCAAGGTGCTGGTCGTGGCGCTGGTTACGTTTTTTCCAATTACGGTTAGTCTCGCCGGTGGGCTGCGCGATGCTGACCGTGAGATGGTGCGGCTCTTTCAGGCGATGGATGCCAGTTATTGGCAGACCCTGCGCCTGCTGCGTTGGCCCGCCGCGTTGCCTTCGTTTTTTCGTGGCTTGCGCATCGCGGTGACCTATAGCGTCATTGCCGCTGTGATTGCCGAATGGATCGGGGCCGAGGCGGGCCTCGGGGTCTATATTGCCCGTTCGCTGCGCGCCTTCCGCACCGATCAGGTCTTTGTTGCGGCCCTCGTCACGTCGCTCTTGACCCTGATCCTCTTTGCGCTGATCGTTGTGCTCGAACGTCGTTTGCTTGCTTGGAAAGGAACTGAGTGATGCGCTGGTTGATGCTTGTGATCCTGTTGGTGCTCGGGCTGAGCGCCTGTGGTGGGAATGGTGCGGGCGGACTTTCACCCACCCCAACCGATCCTGAACCTGTCCGGTTGCGCGTTGGTCTCGACTGGACACCCAATACCAATCATACCGGGCTCTATGTCGCCCGTGACCGTGGGTTCTATCGTGAGCAGGGGCTTGAGGTGGAGATTTTGCAGGCCCAGGAGGGCGGCACGGTCGAGCAGTTGGTGGCGACCGGGCGGCTCGATCTTGGCATTTCATATCAAGAGGCGGTGACCGAGGCGCGGGTTGTTGGCCTGCCGATTGTCGCGGTGGCGGCGATTATCCAGAGCAATACGAGTGGTTTTGCCAGTCGTGCCGCGAAGGGTATCACCACGCCGGCTGACTTTGCTGGGCATCGTTATGGCGCTTGGGGTTCGCCGGTTGAACAGGCGGTGATCGCCGGCTTGATGGAGTGTGTCGGTGCCGATGCCAGCCAGGTACAATTTGTTGATATTGGCTCAAGTGACTTTTTTGTTGCCACCGAACGTGATGCGATTGACTTTGCCTGGATCTTTGCCGGTTGGACCGGCGTCGAGGCTGCGCAGCGTGGCATTGATCTGAATATTGTCATGATTCGCGATCTGAACTGCATTCCCGATTACTATACACCCGTGCTCATCACCAGCGAAGAGCTGATTGCCACGCAACCGGATCTGCTCAGGCGTTTTATGGCCGCCACCAGTGCGGGGTATCAGTATGCGATTGAAGAGCCGGACGCAGCGGCGGCGCTCCTCCTGGAAGCCGTACCTGAACTCGATGCCGAACTCGTTACGCAGAGCCAGGTCTATCTCGCCAACGAATATCAGGGCAACGCACCGCGCTGGGGCGAACAGCGCGTCGAAGTCTGGCGCGACTATGCCCAATGGATGGTCGAGCGCGACCTGCTGAGCACCATGATCGACCCCGAAGAGGCCTTCACCAACGCCTTCTTGCCGTAATACATTGCTATACCAAGGAAGCAAGGAAATTTGACGCAAAGGCGCAAAGGCGCGAAGTCATGCAAAGAGATGCATCAAACCTTCGCGCCTTTGCGCCTTTGCGTCAACCCGTGTTACGCACCCCATCGATCGCGGCGACGATCCGTAGCAACGTCGCTTCATCGGTGGCGGGGTCGTTGAGCTTGTTCAACAGGTCGCGCACGCTTTCGGCACGCGCTGGATGCACCGCTTTGATCGTCGCCAGCAAGGTCGCATCATCGCAATCGGGACTCAGGCCATAGGTATGGGTCAGGTGGCGTCGTAGCGTAGCGCGGTAGTGGTCGCGCAAGTAATCGCGTTTGCCGGCCCGCCGCAACAGGCCCGCCATGCTTGCGAGGTATTCGGCACTGCTGCGCCGATCGGCCTCGGCCCGTAACGGGATCGGCTGCCCAAAACGGCGTCCGGTCAGCACAAGGTAGCCGGCGACAATGCCGCCGAGGTAGAGGGTCGCCCACCCCCACGGAGTACCAAGCAGCAGCGTGCGCATGCTTGGTTGCACAACAAAGCCGTGGTGGATCTCATCAAAGACGATCGTTCCGCCCGGCGGGATACGGCGCAAGATATTGACAACGACCGCAGCATGATCGCGCTCACGCAGCCCTCGGTTTGCGAAGGGTTGCGCGCTCGTGAGGGCAAAGACATAACCCTCACCGTGTTGCACGCCAACCATCACCGGGGTCGCATTGCTGCCGGCGAGAAGCGCGAGATCCGCTCGTTCACTCGTGATCATGCTGCGGGTCTGCACATTGAGTTGCGTGGCGGCAGGTGCGCCGAGCGCCGGTTGCAGGATTGGTACGTACTCCAAGGTGCTTGCGTCGGGCAGCGGCGCAACTTGCAGCTCAAAGGCTGCCAGCAACGGAGCCGCAGGGGCATTGAGCCCAGCACGTGGCTCGGCAATCAGCAAGGTGCCACCAGCCTCAACCCAGGCCGCAACAGCCGCGGCATCCTCGCGGTTGTAGCGCTCACGTGGATTGAAGACCACCACGAGATCGGCGCGTGGATCGACTTCAAAGGCCCGATATTCGAGCCGCTCCACCCGATACCCCAGGCTCTCGAACCACCAATAGAGCGCGAGCGTCCCACCAGACTCAGAGGAACGACTGCTGCCATTGCCGCCTGGCAAGCCTGCGCTGCGGCCAGGCCCAAAGCCAATCAGGGCCACGAGGCCAGCAAAGAGCACGACCAGCAGAATGAGATCGCGTCGTACCATAACCTAGTTACTCCACTGCCTTGCGCAACGCCTCGACCTGCTGTTCGACCTCGGCATACCCGTGCGCATCAAGGGGCATCTGGCCGTACCAGACGCGATCAGTAAGCTCGACCACCGGGGCGAGATGCTCCTGCGCAACCGGTTCTTCGCGCAGGCGTTGCAGGTGTTCGCGGTTAGTCTGGTGCGGATCATAGCGCAGGCGGCCACGCTCATCAAGCCAGAGCAGCGAGGCAAGCGCGAGCATCCGGGCCGCGCCGCGATAGTCGCCGGCTTTGGCCAGGGTCGCGGCCTGGGCACGGGCATCAGCCGTATCGCGGGCCGCCCGTTCGGCGGGACTCGCCAGTTCAGCCTCGACCTGCAGGGTTCGTCGCAGACCCCGTAACCAGAGGACAAGTACCACAATAAGGAGCGCCGCCCCTGCCGCCGTCAAGAGCCAGGAGGTCAACGTGCCGGCCGGCCCCGAGGCTGTGTCGGCCACAGGTTGGGCAAAACGCCCAAGTTGTTCAAAGAGCCATGTGAGAAACTGATCAAACCAGCCGGGTTCACGCGGGGCTTGTTCACGGTCGGCAAAGGGCGGCGCGGCCAGAATCGGTTCCAGGCGCTCGAGCGCATCAGCCGGTTCCACCTCAAGCGGTGCCGCGAGCGCATCAAGCAGCGCCCCCATACGCCCGGCAATCAACGGCAGATCCGGGTTCGCACGGGCCAGTTCCTCCGTCAACCAGGTTGTCTCAACGGGTGCCAGCGTCCCGTCGGGCATCACCACTTCTGAGTTTCCCGCGAGGAGTTGGGCGATCTGTTCCACATCCAGGCGATCCCCGCGCAGTGCCGCCGCCCGCCCCTCACGCAAAAGCCGCTCGTAGCTTGCGAGATCGAGCGGTTGCGCCTGGGCATGCGCCAGCGTGGGCAGCATCAACAGCATCAACACCATCAAGAGGCTTACGATCAGCCCCCAACCCTCAGGTCTGCGGCAAAGGCGTTGGGCTTGCACCCCAAACCCTAATTTACGGAAACATGGCGCGGCTTTTGGCGGCCTAGCCGCCAAAAGCCGCGCCATCTTGAGCCTGGCAAACAGACTTGATCCAACTTGGTATACTAAAAGGATATACATGGAAAGGCCGGACCTATGTCTATTCGTGCGGTAGGTGCCGTGGCCTTGCGTGGCACGTCCACCGGGCACATCGAAGTCTTGCTCATCAAAAAGCGTGGTGGTATGTGGACACTTCCGAAAGGCCGGGTCATGCCAGGTGAAAGCGACGATGACGCGCTTCGCCGTGAACTGTACGAAGAGACGGGGCTGCATGGCGAGGTTGGTGAACCAGTGTCACAGGCTTTTTACCGCGTGGTGAAAGCTGGTCGGCGGCGGCGCAAAGTTGTCGCCTATTATCTTATTGTACAGCCAACCGGCACACTTCGCCCTGGCAAACAAGAAGGAATCGAAGCGGTTCGCTGGTTCGAGGTCTCACGCGCCCTCAAGCGCATTGGCCGTCCACGGGTACGGGCTGTGCTGCAAGCCGCGCTAACTTTGCTCAATCCATAAGGTCAAGCCTTAGCGTTCGAGTTTATACGGCACACTGATCACGGTTTTGCCTGCACGGAACATCAGCGCGGCACGCAACAAAAATCCCGTCTGATTATGCAGCAAATGTTCCCACCAGCGTGATGGGATAAACTCGGGCAAAATCACCATCACCTGGTCATCACGATAACGCCCCTCGATCTCCTGGACATATTTGAGCACGGGGGTTACCAGCGAACGATAGGGTGAGTCGAGCACGACCAGCGGCACATCGCAGCCCCATTCCTCCCAGCGTGCTCTGATCCGCATGCCCTGGTCTGGCTCAAGGTTGACATAAACAGCGGTTACATTGTCTGGGGCAAGCGCCCGCCCCAGTTCTAGTGCCGGCAGCATCCCCTTGTGAACCCCGCTGACCAGGACGACCGCCGTCAGGCGGCGAATCGGTTGCGGACGGACGGCCGTGGTCAACGAGAGTTGTTCGGCCACGCGGGTATAATGACGGGCGATCACCTGAAAGCCCAGCACCAGGATTGGTATCACCAGGATCACGATCCAGGCCCCGTGGACAAACTTGGTGAGCACAAGCATCACCAGCACCACACCGCTAAGCAACGCCCCGATCCCACTGAGCAACGCCGCCCGTTCGCTGCGGTTGGTCTGCGTACGCAGATTGCGGCGCACCATCCCGAGTTGGGAAAGGGTAAACGAGGTAAAGACGCCGAGCGTATACAGGGGCAGCAGCGCAATCGGATTGGCTTGAAAGATGATCACCAGCAGCGCAGCCGCAACGCCAAGCACCACAATGCCATTCGAAAAGACCAGACGCTCACCACGGTTGGCAAGCTGGCGAGGCAAAAAACGATCACGCGCCAGGAAGAAGGCCAGCCGGGGAAAATCGGCATAGCCTGTATTCGCCGCAAGCACGAGGATCAACGCCGTCGCAACCTGGAGCAGGACGTAGATCGGGCCGATCCCAAAGACGCCCCGAGCCAGTTGCGAAAGCACCGTCTCATTCGTGACACTATTTGGCGTCACCCCGTAGAGGTTCGCCAGATAGGTGATCCCAAGAAACATGGTCACCAACAGCACGATCATCACCGTCAGCGTATTGGCGGCATTGCGTGCTGCCGGTGGTTTGAAATCCTGGACATTATCACTGATCGCTTCGATCCCGGTAAGCGCTGTGCAGCCTGCGGCAAAGGCCCGCAGAATCAGCCAGACACTGATCAATTCGGCGTTGACCGGCGGATCGATACTGGCCGGTGGGACAAGATCGGGTGCTCCAACGATGAAATACCGGATCAAGGCATATGCGATCATGCCTAAAATGCTGAGCACAAAAATATAGGTGGGCAGCGAGAAGAGGAACCCTTTATCGCGAATGCCGCGCAGGTTGAGCAACGTGATCGTCGCAATGAAAATGAGCGCTAGCCCTACCCCATACTCGCGTAACCCTGGATAGCCAAGGGCCCCCGCAAGCGAGGTGATCGCTGCCACCCCGGCCGAGATGCTTACCGCTACTGTCAGCACATAGTCAACGAGTAGCGCCCCCGCCGCCACAAGCCCCGGCACAACCCCCAGGTTTTCGCGGGCCACAATATAGGCCCCACCTCCACCCGGATAGGCGTGGATCGTCTGGCGGTACGAAAAGCCAACGATCACCAGCAACGCCGTGATCGCCAGGCTGATCGGCAGGGAGAGCCCGAGGGCAAACGTGCTCCCGATGATCAAGACGGCCAGGATCGCCTCGGTCGCATAGGCGACTGATGAGAGGGCATCTGACGAAAAGACTGCGAGAGCGGTATGTTTCCGCAATCGGTCGCGGTTTTCCGACTCAGTTGGAATCGGTTTGCCCAGTAACAGCCGTTTTAATGACGAAGACATAAGATCTGCGCTCCAGTGCGTCAAGGTCGCACAATCTGCAACCTTGATCGTAACACCAGACCTGTTGTGATGCAATGATCTAAGGTAGAGGTTTAATTCTTGTGGGGCGCGGCGGCGAAGCCGCCGCGCCCTACAAGGTGATGTGTTGGTAGGGCGGGTTGAGGTTGCGCCGCGCCCTACAAGATGAGGTGTTGGTAGGGCGGGTTGAGGTTGCGCCGCGCCCTACAAGATGAGGTGTTGGTAGGGCGGGTTGGCGTTGCGCCGCACCGCGCCCCGCCCCACAAGGCGTGGTCGTTACCCCTGGCGGATCGCCTCTTCGATGATCGGCAGCGCCACTTCGGCGAGCCCACGGGTGCGGGCGATGCTTTCGGCGGCCTGGCGCAATGACCGGCTCGCGCTGATGCGAGCCAGGAAGGGCACCTGTTCAATGGCGGCGTTGAGCCGCTCGGTGGCCTCTTTGCTCCACGGCATGGTGCGGCTGGCCGACTCTTTGTCCGCGTCGGTTGGCGGTGGCCCCGGCGGTGGCCCTTGCGGTGGCCCGCCCGGGCCGCTCGGTGGTTTGATCGTCTCGACCGGCAGGAAGTTGAAGACCATGTCGTAAAAACGGTTGACCAGTTCTTGCATAATATTGGCGGCACCAGCATAGCCCATAAAGGGCGTGCCGGTGGTGCGCCGTACGACTGGCCCTGGGAACGTTGAGGGGATATAGTGGGTCGCCCGCGCATTTGCCTCGGCCAGGTAGATCTTTTCGTTGATGCTGCCAAAGACAAAGGCGGGGGCTTTGGTGTGCAGCCGTTTGCGGATCTCGATATTGTCGGGTTCGTCTTCGCGCCGCGGACGCCCCGAACTCCACGCGATCTTCATGCCGAGTTCTTCGCCAAGCAGTTGCCGCAATCCTTCGACATAGCTCCGCCCGCCGACAATGGCGCAGTCTACCGTCGCAAACCAGTCGCTCTGCGGGCCACGCCAGAGATCCCAGACGGCCTGGAGCGTCGTGCGTTTTTCGCGTTCGATGAAGGCTTCTACCTCGGCGGTCGGCGTGCCGAGCAGGGCACCGAGTTCGCGTAGGAACGCGGTGGTGCCAAAGACGCCAAAGGGCGCAAAGAGATAGGGTCGCTCAAGCGCCTGCGCCAGCGGTTCGCCAAACTCGCGGTAGAGCACGACATTCACCGCTGCGTCAGCCAGGTGTGGTGTCGCCGCAATGCTCCCCTCATACGGATAGACCAGATTGATCTCGCCGCCAATGCCGGTGATGAGCCGACGCACTTCGTGCAAATCGGCAGGTGCATTGAAGCATCCGAGCGATGGGCCAACAATATTGACAAGCTTGGGCGAACGCGGTGGTGCACCAGGGGTGACAAAAGGCCGCCCATACTCCTCCCAGGCAAAGAGCAACGCCCGATCCCGCCCGGTCCACTCATCCTGCTCGAGCGACTGGCTCCAGAAAAAACGGGCTTCGGGATCGATCTGCGCCACCAGACGCCCGTGATCCGCGCTGATCATCTCGCTCTCGGCGGTCGAGACCACTACCAAGCGTTTCCCTTCGAGACTGCCGATCGTCCGGAGGTCATCAATCGTTCGGATCAGGGCCTTGGCGGTGCCATTGATCACATCCTCTTCGCGGATCGACGTGGGCGTCAGATTCTCCATATGAGGCAGGGCATCGGTATAGTCGGTGACAGCCATGCCCAGCAGGTTATAACATCCGATCGGGGCATCGCAGACAATATGGATATCAGGAAAACAGCCAAAGACCCAGGAAGCGCCCCAGTAGGACGACGAATCAGAAATATCTCTGATCAACTGAATAGTCATATGCTAAACTTGCTCCTCAGAGGCATGCGGGGCAAAGAAATCGACCATGCGCTGGTAGAGCGGCTGGCGATTCATTAAATCACGCACAAAGGTGAGCGAGCCCATCACTCCGGCGGCAAGGAAGAGGGGGCGGACACTCAGGATATTGGTATAGTAGACCGCCGGAAGCGCAAGTTCTTTGGCGTGCGCGGCGAGCGTGGTCGTGCCAATGACCAGGTCAAACGTCCAGTGCTCCATTGCCGCCTTATCGTCCTCGATCGCCTTGCGATAGACAATGGCCTCGGTGCCACGGGCTTTGAGCCAGGCTTCATCAGCGGCAGTGAGCATGCTCGGGCCGATGCTGGTACTGATGTAGGGCACGTGGGCCCCCCCCTCCACCAGCAGACGCGCATAGAGCATCTCGTTGCCCTCGTACCCCGAGAGCATAATCGTGGCGCCTTTGAGCGGCTGACTGGCGAGGAAGCCCTTGATCACCGCGACCTCTTCCTCGGCCACCCGTTCGACGAGATCTTCATCGAGATCGAGCGCCGCGCCAACGGCCCGCAGCCAGGCCACACTTCCTTCGGCCCCAACGGGCGCACCCGCAACGACCCCGACCCCTCGCTCACGCATCAGGCTCACGGTTTCGCGGTAGAAGGGATGAACGGCAGCCACGGCCGCAGCGCGACCGGCCAGTTTCAACTCGTCAACGTGGCGACCAGGCAAAGTTGTCATCAAACGCCCGCCCATCTTGCGCAGCACGCCATCGATGAGCAGCGGATCAGCGGGAAAGACCTCGCCAAGCAAGGCCAGCGTGCCCGGCTCGGTCTCGGCACTCTGATCGAGAAAGCGGCGCATTACCGCAGCCAGCGCAATATCCTTGGCCTCGGGGTGGGAATGGATCGCATAGGCTGGCACCCGCACCAGCACGACGGGCTTGCCATCAATCTCGGTTGGCAGCAACTCCTCGGCGAGCCCGGCGGTCTCGGCGACACAGAGCGAAAGCACCGGAATAACCGAGACATGCTGCTCTTTCGCGGCCTCCGTGATCGCGGCAAGCGCGGCCTCTTGCACCAAGCCACCTGAAAGCTCGGCAGTACCGAGGGCGGGCGCAATAATGCTCTTGCGCGAGGCATAAAAATGGGTCACAAAGGTCAACCCATAGAGGCATCCGGTATCGGTAATCATCGCTGGTTGTGCACCCTCGATCCGCGAGAGCACCCGCAAAGCGCCAAACGCAGGGCACATCGTCT
This sequence comes from Candidatus Chloroploca sp. Khr17, assembly GCF_004138165.1. Classification (GTDB taxonomy): domain Bacteria; phylum Chloroflexota; class Chloroflexia; order Chloroflexales; family Chloroflexaceae; genus Chloroploca. Next base: position 20,935 of record NZ_RYFF01000019.1, on the reverse strand, counting down.
GCGGATGAAGCTTGCACGTCCCTTCTTTGAATGGCTCCTGCGGAGTCGCATCACCGGCAGGAGTCAACGGTATCAGTTCAGCCATGAAGCAGTAACCTTTGTTTCGTTCACGAACAGTCTGTTCCTCGCCATTATAACGTCACTTGCTTGCTTTATGTGCAGCTTTTTTCACAGAGAATCACCGCTGCTTGCCGGGTCATGCAACGCCGTGCTATACTAGCGTCAAGCATTGTTGCAAGGGAGAAATGGTTGTGAGTTCAGCACCGTCAGCGCTTCTTGAAGCTGCGCAGGCGCTCATTACTGATCAAATTGCCCATTTGCGAACCTTACATCAGTCGGCCCACCAGCGTTTGACCCGTCTTGAGTCTGAGTTGCGTGCGGCCGAACGCCAGCTTGATGAACTGGTGATGCAGGGACGTTTTCTTGTTGAACGCGGTCAACCAGTTACGCCAGGCCTCACCCAGCGCGAGCAGCAGGTGCGCAAGGATTATGAAGCGCTCAGTAGTGAACATGCTACCTTGCGCCATACCCTGCGTCAACTTGATCAGCTTATTCGCCAAATCGAGATGAGCAGCGCGACGCTGAGTGGGAGTAGCGAGGGTGAACCGGCTGATCCATGGGCGCAGGCACTGCGGGCGCAGGTGATCATGGGGCGCGAAGAGGAACGTCAGCGTCTGGCGCGTGAAGTCCACGATGGCCCGGCGCAGGTGCTTGCCAATGGCTTGATGGGGGTCGAACGTTGCCAGACGCTCTTGGCGAGCCAGCGCTTCGCGGAACTCGGGGTCGTCCTTGATCAACTGGGCGAGAATGCGCGCGAAGGGTTGCGTGAGGTCCGCAGCTTTATTGCCGAGTTACGCCCGGCCAAACTTGATGAACACGGTTTGCGTGGGGCCTTGCTCGAGTATATTCGCCGTTACCACGAGATCGTCAATGCGTCGGTGAAGGTTGACATCGATCCTCTGCCACGCCTCCCTGCTGAAATCGAAATTGTGCTCTATCGCTTGGTACAAGAAGCCCTCCAGAATGCCAGGAAACACGCTCCGGGTGCCCCGCTTGCGGTGCATTTGCATCTGCATCAGGGCAAACTGCTGTTGAGCATTCGTGACGAAGGTCCGGGCTTTGACCCTCGTGAAGTGATCCGCCGTGCCGGTCGTGAAAGTTGGGGCCTGACCAGCATGCGTGAACGCGCTGAATTGATCGGCGCCCATTTTGTCGTCACAACGCGCCCTGGGCATGGCACTGAGGTGACGGTCAGTTTGCCAATGGTGAAATAGCTATGTTAAATCCGATCCGTGTGCTGATTATTGATGACCATCCCCTCTTTCGCCAGGGCATCCGCTGGAGTCTCTCGGACGCCAAGGATATCGAGGTCGTTGGTGAGGCTGAAAATGGGCAAGAAGCCTTGAAGTTGACGGAGTTGTTGCATCCTGATGTGGTGCTGGTTGATATTAATTTGCCCGGGCTCAATGGCCTCGAAGTCGCCCGTGTGATCAAACGCCGTGCGCCACGCATGGGCATTATCGTGCTGAGTGTCTATGAGGATGATGACCAACTCTTCCAGGCGATCAAGGTGGGGGCTTCGGCCTATTCGTCCAAAGATGTGCATCCCGAAAAGCTGCGGCTTTATATCCGTGAAGTCGCCCTGGGCAAATATTTGATCAATGATGTGGTGCTCGCCCGGCCCGTCGTGGCAAGTAGGGTGCTGCATCAGTTTCGTGAACTCGCGAGCAGCGAAGATGAACAGACAAGCGAGCTCTTTGCCCCTCTGACGAGTCGTGAAATCGAGATTCTTGATTGCATCGCTCGCGGTCTTTCTAATAAAGAGATTGCCAGTGAATTGAATATCAGCAGTCAGACGGTCAAGAATCATATTACATCGATTCTTTCGAAGCTTCAGGTGAATGACCGTACGATGGCGGTCATCTATGCGATCAAGCGGGGCTGGATCAAAATGGGCTATAATGCAGAAGATGAACCCGCTCCGATTGAATAAGATGACCATAATGCAAGATCTGGACAAATACGCTGATGTGATTGTTCGTGTTGGCCTCAACCTTCAGGCTGGGCAGCGCCTGATTATTCGTGGCGATCTCCAGACGGTGGCGCTGGTACGCGCCGTCGCTCGTCGTGCTTATCAGGCCGGGGCGCGCCTCGTTGATGTGATTTGGGGCGATGAGCAGTTGATGCTGGTGCGCGCCCAGGAAGCCCCGCACAATTCCTTTGACGAAGTACCGACCTGGCTGCCCCAGGCGATGGTCGGCTATCTCGAAGCCGGGGATGCCTTGCTCTCCATCCATGCTGCGACCCCAACCTTGCTTGCGGGCCAGAATCCCGAAGTGATTAGCACGATGATGCGGGCCAATGCACGCGCCTCGAAACCAGTCAGTGAACTTGTCCAACGCAATGCGTCGGCATGGACGGTGGTTGCGTTTCCGACCCCCGGTTGGGCGGCCCAGGTCTGCCCCGATCTTCCCCCTGAGCAGCAAATGGCGGAGCTTTGGCAGGCGATTGCCACCGCCTGTCGCCTTGATGCACCCGACCCGGTTGTCGCTTGGCAGCGCCATGTGCAAGAACTTGATGCGCGCAGCGCCTATATGAATGAGCGTCGCTACCAGGCGCTTGTTTACCGTGGCCCTGGCACTGACCTGACGGTGGGGTTGGCCGATGGGCATCTCTGGGCCGGCGGTGGTTCCGTCAGTGAGCGTGGGCAAGCTTTTGTCCCGAATTTGCCGACCGACGAGATCTTTTCGTTGCCACACGCCCAGCGGGTTGAAGGTGTGTTGCGCTCCTCGCGCCCCCTCAACTATGGCGGCAATCTGATTGACGATTTCACGCTGCGTTTCGAGCAGGGGCGTGTGACCGATCTCAGTGCAGCTGTCGGTGAAGAGACGCTGCGCCGTCTGGTGGCAACTGATGAAGGTGCCGCTCGCCTGGGTGAAATCGCCCTGGTGCCCGTTAGTTCGCCGGTTGCCCGCACGGGCCTGCTTTTTGCCAACACCCTCTTTGATGAAAATGCTGCCAGCCACCTCGCTTTCGGCAATGGCTATCGCTTCTGCGTCGAGGGCGGTTCCGACCTCACCGACGAAGCCTTTGCCGCTGTCGGGGGCAACCTGAGCATTGTCCACGTCGACTTCATGCTTGGCTCAGCCGAGCTCGATATTGATGGCCTCAACGCCGATGGCAGCATCGAGCCAGTGATGCGCTCGGGTGAGTGGGCGTTTGCCGTCTCGTGCGCTTGAAGATGGCAGATTTGTGCTTGGCGATTGGGTTGTTTGACGCAGAGGCGCAGAGGAGTGATGGGGTTTGGGGCTAAAGACCCCAAAATCCTGGTGTCTGTGATACAATACTTAGAACAACGCATACGTTCACGATATGGTGGAGAAGAGCCTATGGACGCCTTGATGGGTAACGCCCCTGTGCAGCACGTGCTGCAGACCACGGTTGAGCATCTGGGAAAGGTCCAGGGCTTTAGGCGCCACAGTTATGTGTATACACCAGGCCAACCAGCTCACGCGCTCTACTTTGTGCAGAGTGGGCAGGTTAGCTTGCAACTATTGTCCAATGAAGGCCGGGTCTTGACGCTCAAAGTGGTTGAGCCAGGTCAGTTTTTTGGGCATAGTGCGCTCGAAGGTAGCGGTTCGTATGATACGTATGCGCAGGCGCTCTTGCCCGTACGTGTCATTGCGGTACAGTCTGCCACGCTCCGCGAAGCGGTGGCAACAACCCCGGGCCTGGCGAGCGCCTTGATTGATATGCTTGGACAACACCGGATGGCGGTCAGCCGTCGCATTGATGAAGTTGCCTTCAAATCGGTTCCCGCTCGGCTCGCGTCGGTCTTGCTTGAAATGTCAGGCGACCAGCCCGAAACTAACGAGCCGCGCCAACGTGTGCCGCGTCGCACGCATCAGCAGCTCGCCGAGATGATCAACGCCTACCGCGAAACCGTCACCAAAGTGATCAACCAGTTTCGTGATGCGCGCCTTCTCGATATTGATCGCTCGGGCATTACGCTGCTGAATCTTTCACGCCTCCGCGAACTCTCGCAAAGTTAATGCAGATCAAGTCTGCCTAAGATCGCGAAAGGCCAGCTTTTGCTGGCCTTTCGCGATCTTAGGCACTACCTCTACTTGCGGAGCAAATAGATCCCTACCGCGACCAGCGACGCCGGAAACACAATCCAGGTGAAGCCGGGCCAGATGATCTGCAGCATGATAAATATGCCTAGCCCCAGCAGCACGTAGCCAAGCATGCGGTTGCCCTGGGTGGCTGGCTGACTCTCATGGCGGGATCTACCGCCGCCGACGTTGTTGATCGGCACTTCTTGTTCAGGCCCACCCGTCTCCCCAGTCATAGCATCAACACGCAAACGCTGCGTCTTGCCTGTTGCCACAAAGACCTGGCTTACGCCGGCACCCTCGGCTGGTTCTTGCGGCATAATCAGCCAGAGCAAAGGGTAGAGCAGGATCGCCGGGCCACTGAGGGCCAGCAAGACGAAAATCAAGCGGACAATGGCCGGATCTATGCTGAGATAACGGGCGATCCCGGCGGCTACGCCAGCGATCATCCGATCATTGCGACTGCGCATCAAGCGGGCTGTTGTATTCATTGTTGTTCCTTCCGTCACTACCTTCCGTTCACTTGTCAATGAGACGGTGAAGCGTGATGTATAGTTGCAACAAGCAGAGCTTTGCGCCTTTGCGTCAACCTTTACGGCTGAGGCAGGCCAAGTTCACGCCGACGGGCAGCGATCTGTTTCATATGCTGGCGTCGGACAACCAATTTGCCCCAGAGCTGGATCAATTGCACGCCGGTACGCCAGATGCGCGGAAAGTTGAAGAACTGGCTTTGCCCATAGGTACGGTGGTAGTGATGCACAGGCACTTCGGCAAAGCGGTAGCCCGCGTCCTGTAACTTCTTGACCAGTTCCAGACAAATTGTGCCACTGTCCGACTCAAGTTCGACCACATCAAAGACGTCACGCCGGATCAGCCGGAAGTCGCAGTCAACATCGCGTAACTTGAAGCCAAAGAGGAACTTGACCGTATGATGGTAGACGCGCCCAATGATCTTGCGGTGCAAGGGGTCAGAACGGTCGATTTTCCAGCCATTGACGATATCGATTTCGTCATGCATAGCCGCAACCAGCAGGCGCAGTTCACGGGGGTCATACTGGGCATCACCGTCGGTGTAGAAGATCAGATCCTTGGTGGAACTGGCAAAGCCGACCCGCAAGGCCCCCCCATAGCCGAGAGGTTGACGATGGGTAAAGACTCGCAGGCGCGGGTAGTGGGTGGCAAGCGACTCGAGCACCTGGACGGTATAATCCGTGCTGCCATTCTCGACAACGATCACTTCGTAATCATCAGTCAGGTCTTCTAAGGTCTCGATGGCACTGATCACCATGCTGCCAATGGTGCCTGCATCGTTGAAAGCCGGAAAGAAAGCCGTAATGCTGGGCCGCTCGGTCATGCTGCTATCCTTAAAACTCGCGGGCTTTTGCCACGCGGCGATTATAGCATAGGTACTCGCTACGATATGTTATGATGAAGCCTCAGAAGATGGGTTTGTTACACACTAATTAGCCGGCTAAAGCCGACACGCCTCTATAGATATAGACAAGGAGGAACGAATGTGGGTGTCTGGACGTATCTGATTATCGGTGTGATCCTGTTTGAGGTCTGGTATCTGGTCGCGTTTTTGTATGCGTATCGCCAAATTGGCGAGCGTCTGTTGTTGTTGCCCGCGCTGCAGGCCTTGCTGATGCTGCTTGCCTTTGCGTATCTGGCCGTCGCCTCGGTTGTTGGCTTTGATCTCAATATGGTTGTCTTCATTGCGTTGCTCGTCACCGCGATGCTGATCTCGCTCTTCTGGCGACGCAACCCAAACGGTCTGACCCGGTTTATCAAGAGCTATCCGCGTGGCACGCTTGATGTGCTCGGCTTTCGCCAGCCGTCGCTCGATCTGAAACGGCGGGTGCGTACCAAATAAAACGTCGTTCGCTCCTGCGATGATATCTCATCTACAAGGCCTTGTCAGCCCATCACGATACGGTACCATAGGAGTATCGAGCCGACGCCGAAACCAGCACGGTTTTACCCCATTGTATGAGGAGATAACGCAATGAGTTGTACGCAACACGAGAACCATCCGCATGTGCATAGCGAGCATTGCGGCCATGTTCGGGTACGCCACGAGGGGCATGTTGATTATCTGCACGATGGGCATTTGCATCATACCCACGAGAGCCATTACGATGAGCATGTGATTGCGGTGAGCGCCACCAATCCCGCTGGCTGCGCCCCCATTGCTTGCGCATGTGGTCATGTCGACTGTGGGCATCCGCTGGTGCCCCACGGCGACCATTTTGACTATCTCGTCGACGGGCGCCTACACCACGTCCATGGTGACCATTGCGACGATCACGGCCCGCTTGAGGTCGTTGCCTAACTCCATACGGTGGGAGGGCGCGGCTCTCCCACCACTCCCTTGATTGAAGCACCGTGTACATGAGAACTGGAATACATATGGCAATATGAGAACTTGTAGATACATAAGGTAATCTTTATGACAACAATTTATCTGGAGACAAGTGATGATGCGACTCAGGTGCGTTCCCTGGTTGATGCAGCTATCAAGCGCGAAATTGCTCACCTGGAACTAGCTCTTACCCTGGCTAAACAGCGCTTGATTCCATTTGAGCAGAAGCATGGGGTTTCATCCGAACGTTTTATGAGTTCTATGACAGCCGAAGATCTTTCCGGTGGTGATGATGAGTATATTCAGTGGGCCGGTGAATGTGCTTTAGTACAAGATTTGCATATGAAAATCAACCAATTGCGAGGTGTCACGTACCGTGATTCAGGCATATTATGATCAGATAACAACCATACTTGAACCATATGCCGCTACTCGCCTCGTGTTGCATGCTCAGATCAATATGGAAACCCGCCCCGGTGGCCAGGGCTATCTCTCTGGCTCAATCACCTTCCAGGATGGCTCAGTGTTGTTTTTGCGCGAGTACTTAAGTGTTTCTGGGTCGAATGTACAGCGCGTGATGTATAGCTATCATTATCAGGACGAAGCCCAGCAATTGCGGTTTCGGTATGACAATGCGTTGCACCGACCTCATCTCGGAACACGCGATCACAAACATACTCCTGAAGGCATTATTGAGGGAGTGTCACCAAGCTTCGCAGATGTGTTGCACGAGATTGTGACCGCTATAGGGCTAGCTTGATGAAGTTAGCGTATTGTTAGTCTGGTTTGCAGCGTTATTTGTCTTGCAGCCCCTGCAAAGCATCGCTCGCCGTGAGCCAGCCGCGCCCGGGGAAGATGCGGGCGATCTGGGGGGCGAAGAGCGGTGAGTTGCCGAGCACGTTCCACGGGGTGCCGTCGGCAATCAGGCCGCCTTGGCCGAGAATCAGCACGCGGTCGGCGATCTCGGCGACAAATTCGACATCATGCGAGACGACGATGATCGCGGTGCCTTCTCGACTCCATTGGCGCAAGAGGCCGCCGAGCATGGCTTTGGCTTCGTAGTCGAGCCCCCGCGTTGGTTCGTCAAGCAGCAAGCCTCCCGGTCGCGTGATGCTGATCGCCCCCAGGGCGACCCGCTGGCGCTCGCCGATGCTCAGGTCGCGTGGGTAGCGCTCGCGCCGTTCGCTGAGCCCGAGTTGCGCAAGCAGTTCGTCAATGAGCGCTTCGTTCACCGGCAGGCGGTGGTTGCGCAGGGTGGTGCGCAGTTCGTCGGCGACGGTGTCGGCAAAGAGCATGCTTTCTGGTTCCTGCGGGAGGCAGGCAAGCTCGCGGCTGATCGCGGCAATGTCGCGCCCCGCAATCGAACGCCCTGCAATGCGAATCTCGCCTCGCCGTGGCCGCACGAGGCCGATCATGCATTTGAGTAGGGTGCTTTTGCCGATGCCGTTGCGCCCCATCAGCAGGGTGATTTCGCCCGCCGCAATGGTGAGATCCAGGTTGCGCAAGACCGGTGTGGTGCCGTAGCCTGCTTCGAGGCCCCGTATTTCCAGGTAGGGTCGCGGTGGTCTGGGCGAGCCTGTTTCACTGGCCCGCCCCGCCTCCCCGGTCTTCCCCACAGCTATTGCATCCTGTTGGGCCAAACCTTGCCTCGTGGCAAAGGGACGCGCCTCTTTGATGCTCAGGGGCAGGGGCTGCCACCCGGCAGCACGCGCTACGGTGACAAGCGGCGGGCAGAGCGGACTATTCGCCAGGATTTCGCGCGGCGGGCCGCTGACTACGCGCCCGGCCCGATCAAGCGCCACAACCAGATCGACGATCGGCAAAACGCGCTCGGAGCGGTGCTCGGCGAGCACGATCGTTAGCCCCAGGTCGTGATTGAGCCGCACCAGCGCCTGCAAGACGTCGTCCGCCGATTGCGGGTCAAGCTGGCTCGTTGGTTCATCGAGCACCAGCACCATCGGTTGCAAAGCGAGCGTTGCGGCAATTGCCACGCGCTGGCGTTCGCCCCCCGAGAGCGTCGTCAATAAACGGTCACGTAATGGTGCGAGATCGAGCAGGTCAAGCACCTCTTCGACCCTGATGCGCAGTTGCTCGCGTGGCACGGCGGCATGTTCCAGGGCAAAGGCGATCTCGTCTTCAACCCGCTCGAGCACAAATTGCGCCTCGGGGCTTTGAAAGACCATGCCGACATGGCGACTCATCACCCGTGGCCCGAGGGCAATGGGATCATAGGCGGCGACCCGCACGCTGCCCGCAACCTCGCCGCCACTGAAGTGAGGCACGAGCCCGTTCAAACAGCGGAGCAGCGTTGATTTGCCGCTGCCCGACGGGCCAATCACCAGCGTAAAGCTTCCGGCAGGCAGCGCCAGACTCACCTGGTCGAGACAGACCTGTGGCTGGTCGGGGTAGCGATAGGATAGCTGCGCAAACTCAATCATGGTAGATAACGGTCGCCCAGGCGTACCGCCACAGGCATCAGCAGGCCCATCAGGGCGAAGGCGAGCAGTGGCTCGAAGATCGGCAATTGCAACGTCGGATAGGGCGTATACGCCAGACTCGCCCGCCCCGGCCAGGGTGCCAGTACGGCGACTAGGGTCAGGCCAGCCCCAAGCAACACCATCATATCACGGATGCCCCGGCGATAGACGCGGTAGCGCGTGCGCGGGGCTTGCTGGCCCGACTCACGCAGCGCCCAGAGGATCAGGGCGGTGCCTATGAGCAACGTCACGCTTGCCGCCACGACTTGCCCCCAGGCGAACTGCAAGAGCAGCCCGGCAAAGAGCGCGGCCAGCCCGCCGACGAGCATCATTCTGACCTGATTGGAGGGCGGATCGGCGGCGAAACCGCGCGCCGCCATCGCTTCGGCGAGTTGCAAGGCTCGTTCGAGCCCGCCGATGAGCAGCGGCAAGAGCAGCGGCAGCCCGTCGCGCCAGACGCGCACCTGATGCCCGCGGAGTTGCTGGGCTTCGCGGACCTGCCCGGCGAGCCGGATGGTCAGCGGGACATAGGTGACGGCGACGCTCATCACGACGGCCAGGGGGTAAAAGGCGCGGGGCACAAGGCTGATCAGCGCACTGATCGGCATCGCGGTGCCAAATGCGCCAAATCCGGCGACCAGCGCACTGAGCACCAGGCCGTTGATCATGCCAAAAACGATGGCTTCGAGCGTGATCGGCCCACCGATCAGCCACCACGACGTAGGCAGCGCCACCAGCACCGTATCGCCATAGCGGATCGTCGCGGCATTAAAGAGCGCCCCAAACGAAACCGCGATCACCGCAAAGAAGATCGGATCAAGGGGCGTCGCCCGCCCGGTCGGGCGTTCGGTTTCGGCTACGAGGGTTAACCCAAAGAGCAAGAGCAGCAAATAGAGCGGATTCCGCGTGAGCGACACCGTCAGCAGCGTCGTGCCCAACCAGATCGTCCAGGTGACTGGATGCACCAGCAGCAGCGAACGCGGCGTCACAAGCCCTCGCTCAGCGGTGCGTGCCGCAACACAAACGCAAAGCGGCGCTGGAACCGGCGCAAGACCCGTAGAATGGGCCCGCCAAAGGCGGCAATGAGCAGGCCATTGCCGAGGCTGCCTGCAACATCCCAGAGCAGCGACGTTGCAAGGTAGAAGGTCAGATAGCGGCGCACCGTCTCGATAAAGCCGATGCCCGTCTGCCAGTATTGCTCCACCGGGCCGCTCGCAAAAGGCCAAAACCAAAGGTTCATGATCGCCCCATACCCAAACCCCCAGATCGCCCCAAAGACAGCGAGCACCAGCACCTCGCGGTAGCGCCCAACGCCCCCGAGTAGCTGAATTGGCCCCCGACAAAGCGGTGCCGTCAGCCCGACCCAGCCCGCCGTCAGCATCTGAAAGGGCAGCCACGGGCCAACCCCACCGGTAATCAGTGCCGAAACGAGCAGCGTCATCGTGCCCATCAAAAAGCCAAACGAGCCGCCAAAGAGATAGCCCGTGAGGATGATCAGGACGAAGATCGGTGAAAAGCCGCCGGGCAACGGTAACGCAACATCAATGAAGCGCAGGATCGCATTCATCGCGACGAGCACCCCGAGCAGCGCCACGAGCAACGCATGCTCGGCAGCGCGCTGCGCCTCCAACAGGAGTGCCAGAAAGCTCAGGCCCACGAGGGTCGTCAGGATCACCGGGGCTGTCCCAGCGTGCGCCCCTCCGCTTCCGCCCGTCGCCACTGTCGGCAACCAGAACGGGTAGAGAAAAGCAATGATCCCGATCACCGTCGTCAGCCCAATGATCATCCCGCTCATCAACCGATCACGCATGTCAGACCATTTCAGATTTCAGATTTCAGATTTTGGCGTGCATGACGTTCCCATGCGCTCTGGCAGCAATGCCTCTGTGGAGTGCTATATCACATTGCCTGCTCACGGCGCGAACGTGCCACCACGAGGGCTCCGGCAAGGGTGACACTCATCACCAAAAACCAGGTCAGGCCCTGACGCTGACTGGTTGGCGCGGGCGTCGGTGTGGGCACCGCCGTTGGCGACGGCTCAGGCGTGGCGGTAGGGGTTGCCGTTGCCACCGGGATGATCGTTGGTACCTGGATCGCCATCGTTGGCAGCTGCACCGTTGGCTCTGAACCTGTCTGTTGCACCATGGGCAACCAGACCGGTGCGGGCGAAGGAGTGAGCATAGCCACCAGCGCCAGCGTCTGATCGGGGGCTTCTTCGGGCGTGGTCTCGTAGGCAGGATCGGGTTGGGTCGAGATCGCTGCTGCCTCGCGCTCTGGCGTTGGCGGAGCAATCGAGGGAACTTCAGGGAGACCAGGTTCGGGCGTTACTTCGCTTGCGACGGTTGGCGAAGGTGGCACCGACGTTGCTGCCGCTGTTGGAGGCACCGGCGTTGCCGTGGATTGCGTAGTTGCCGTGGCAGGAGGTAGCGCCGTGGTGGTCACGGTTGTTGGCGAGGGTTGCGGCGTACTGGTTGCCACGGGCATGATCACCGGCGCATCGGTGGGCGGCGGTGGCGCAGCAGGTGCATCGGTTGGCTGAGGTGTTGCCGTCGCGGTGGCGGTCGCGGTTGGCAGGGACGTTGCGGTTGGTGTCGCGGTCGCGGTTGGCGTTGCGGTCGCCGTGGGTGTCGCCGTTGCCGGTGGCACACAGATCTGCTCGAAAGGCACGGCAGGCGGTTCTACCCCGAAGCCAGTGCCGCCTGGCCCCCACGACCAACCGTCAACATCGCCATCGCGGAGAATGCGCGAGCTCGATCCCCCTTGTGAAAAGACCCAGTTGTTGTTGTTCCATTGATAATAGGCCCAATAGCGACACTGCTGGCCTGGGGCAAGCGTACACTGGCAGAAACAGCCCTCGGCGGGATAATTGCAGCCCTCCTGTTCGATCTTGCAGACGGCAGCCCCCGCCCCTGGTTCAAAGGCAACAATGGTGGTTAGGCCTGACGCACGCAACGCCTGCTCCCCCGTCAGCTGCCCCGTCGCACCAAGATCAACGCATGCGGTGCGTACGCTGCCATCGCCAAAACGCACGATCAGCCCCGCCTGCGCCGGGCTCTGCGCAACCGGGGCCGCCAGAATCGCCGGAACAGCAGGCACAAGCCCGCTCAAGAAGACAAGACAGCTTAACATAAGAAGAGAGAAGACGGATTTTAACAGGTGTCGCATTGTTTTTTCTTCTGGCCTCCTACGTGAGCGCCCATGGAGGAGGCTTGGCTCCACTTGCTTGCGTGTGTGTCAACGAAATTTCCTACTATGCTGCCGAAGGGAGTGCCGGCTTTAGCCGGCTGAGCCAGAAGCCGACTGATGGTTTTGCAGGAAATGATCCGCTATGAACCCGATGCCGTGGGGCTGAAGCCCTCGGCTATGGGATGCGAAGCCCACCTTCGTGGGCTGGAGCGAATTAATTTCTCAAAGTCCATAAGTAGTCTGTAACAAAAGTTTCCCGGTAGCGCCGCCGACCACGAATACTGATCACGAAGAAACGAATATGGGCGTTGCGGTGCGGTATTCGTTTCTTCGTGGCCCCATTCGTGGTCGGCAAAAGATCGTTCACACACTCCTTACCTTAACACAAGCGGCACATACGCCCGGAATGGCTCTACTGTCGTAACTGCCGTCAAGGTCGCGCTTAGCGTCGTGCCTGCTTGCACACCATCGCTGTCGTTCACGATCGTGCGTAGCTCGTAGGTCCGCGGCATCGTTACGGGCAGGGTCGCGGTAAAGACGCCAGGTGCCCGCGTAAGGGTCGCGGTGAGCCATTCGGTGGCCCCGGCGGCACGCCATGCGAGTTCAGCGGTAGCATCACCATTGAGGTCGCCGCCAAAGGGGAGGCTGACGGCAATGCTGTTGCCCCAGCGCCCCGTGGTTGGCCGCACGACCAGGCGATCGGGATTGGGGCCACGCAGAACGGGCACATACTGCGTCAGATCGGTTCCCGCTGGCAACGGATAGCTGCGGGCGAGCAGCGCGGGCACTGCCTGCCAGGTCGCAAAGGCGTTCACCGTCCCGGGCGTAAAGAACGAACCCTCTTCCCAGGTGTAGGTCAGCGGGCCATCGGGCTTCTGATAGAGACCGAGCGCGTCGAAGGGGCTGCGTCCAGCTTTGCGCCAGGCGCTGCGCAGATCTTCGCCAGCGGCGATCAGGCCCTGGATGGCGTAGGCCGTCGAGTTGGGATTACTCCAGCCACCGAGCGCATCCTGCTGGGCGCGTAGGAAGGCGACCGCCGCTGCAAGCGCCGGATCATTGGGCGCGACCCCGGCCGCAACAAGCGCCTGGATCACAAGGCCCGTCGTATCAACACTGCCCCACGAGCCATCTTCGGCATTCTGGCGCTGGCGCAGGAATGTAACGGCCTCGTCGGGAATAGCTTCGTCAGCCGCACGCAGGCCCAGGATCGCAAAAGCCTGACTGAGCGGGGTTGCCGCACCGCTGCTAAAGCCGCGTACCGCTGTCGTACTGTAGGCACCAGTCGGTTGGAGGGTTGCCTGAAGATCGGTGACGAGATTGAGCGTGACGCCGGGGCTGGCGACGAAGGCGGTTGGATCTTCGCCCGCCGCAACAATGCCAAGCAGCGCTTTGCCCGTCGCAGCCGGGAAGAGATTGGTGCTAACATCGCCGGCGGTGGTGATCACACGGGTATAGGTCAAGACCTGATTGCGCAAGAAGGCGAGCGCCGACGCCCCACCGGGCTGGCTCACACTGTCGGGGGCAAAGCCTGTCGCGCTAAACGCTAGCATGACATCGAGCGTTGCCCCTACGTCGGGCGTTGTGCCAAAGGCCGCCCAACCGCCACTGCTCGTCTGCGTTGTCTGCAACCAGGCCAACGCACGTTCGGCCCGCTGGCGGCTGCCAAAGATGGGCAACGGCGCTTCGGCCAGCCCAGGGATCGCATTGGCCGTGCCAAGGGCATTACCAAAACCACCATCGACTTGTTGCAGGGCCAGCAGCGCCGTCTGTGGAGTGCCATTGGCAGCTTGCCAACTCAAGGTCACCGGGAAGAAACCGGCAGCGGCGGCGGCCTGGATCACGGCTGCCGTCGAGTCAGCATTCGGCGACCCATCGAAGCCCCAGCTCCCGTCATCGATCTGGCTCGCGACGAGAAAGCCGAGCGCATCCTGGATCACCGGCGCGGTCGGGGCAACGCCATTGGCAAGCAGCGCCTGGACAATCAAAGCAGTCGTATCAACATCGCCCCCAAACCCAAAGCCCCAGCTACCATCAGCGTCTTGCAGATCAATGAGATAGGTCAGCGCTTGTTCAGAAGGCAAAGCTTGCTGTGTTGCCGCCAGACCGAGCAGCGCATACGCCTGATTGAGCGGACCGGCGGCACCACTCGAAAAACCGAGTGATGCGGTGCTGCTATACGCGCCCGTCGCCGGCTGGTAGGTTGCTGTCAGCGCGGCTACCAGATCAAGCGGCTGCGCGGCAGGATCAGTCCCGTAGGCCATCGGATTGGCTTCACCCGCCACCGCCGCGACAATCAGCATGCCAAGGCGACCGGGCAGCGGGCGCCCCTGGAGATCGTGCGTATAGCTATAGGCGCGAGTGGTCAAATAATCGTGGACGCTCTTGCCCTCGTCACTGAGCAGATAATCACCAGGCAGGCGGGCTGCCCCAAGCGCAAAGGCCACCCTGACACTCGTAAAATCATCGCTCTGGCCGGGGGTAAAGCCAACAAAACCGCCATCGTTGCGCTGGGAACCATCCAGATAGGCGAGCGCACGGGTAATCGGGGTCGTATCAAGAATGGGATAACTCGTCCGGGGTACCGCAAAAGCCGCCGGTGCAGCCACCGGCCCAACAGAAGGAACGCGTGCTGCTGCAATACCAACAAAACCAAGCAACGTACAACATGCCAACCCACACGCCAGCACGAACAAACGAACCTGATGCATTGCCTACACTCCTCACACTGCAAACAAACAGCGACCGCACGACAAAAGTGTCGGGCGGTCGCTGTGCATGTACCGGCAGGGCCACGATCGCGGGACCGGTGGGTTCTCCTACGGGTCAGTCATACTCGTCCGCCTTCCTCAGATTACGCGAAGGAAAGGTCAGCAAAGATAGCGGCGCTCGACCTGACTCTGCCTCCCTTGAGGGAGGCATTACAGTTGCGCGACAGTGCCGGACTCACACCGGCTTCGGCTTTCACCCTGATCATAAAACCAGAGGAACCGCTATCTGACTGGAATATACAATTGGAAAATGTCCCGCGTCGCACCTCGTTTGTGAAGCATATGCAACGCCGTGCTACTATAGCACCGGATAACCTCTGCGTCAACTTGGCATGCGTGGTTGCCTAGGGCGATGGCATCTTCTTCCGTTCGTTGCCGTAAACGGCAAGAAGATGCCATCGCCATGCGACGATCCGGCCCTCGCTTGACATGCGCCGCCGGCGGGCGTAAGATGATCGCAAATCGCAGAGACGTGAAAGGGGGCGCCCCATGACCACCGTGATCATCAACGATGTCCCGATGGAGGCCAAGGTCGGTGAGCGGGTGCTGAATGTCGCCCGACGCAATGCCGCGCACATCGGCTTTGTCTGCGACAACAACGGCCTTTGCCAGACCTGCCGCTGCCAAGTGCTCGCCGGTGCCGATCAACTCAACCCGCCCAGCGAGATCGAACTGGCCTGGCTCACCCCGGCCCAACTCGATGACGGCACGCGCCTGGCCTGCCAGACAGTCATCCGTGGCACGGGTGAGATTCGCGTCGAGAGCTTCGCCGAGACGATGCGCCGCATGGCTCTGGCAGTGATCAGCCCGCCCCGCGGCACCGACCCGGTCAGCAACCTGCTCGGCCTCGGCACCCGCCTGCTGAACCGTGTCTCCGAGCAGGTCGTCGCCCTGCCCACCGGCCTGCCAGCAGTGATCGAGCGCAATGGTCTGCGCCGCTCGTTGCTCTTCATCCGTGACGGCGGCCGCTACCTGGACGATCTGCAGCGCACCGTCGAGCGTCTGCGCACCGGCACCGAACGCCTGGAGCGCCGCCGCCTTACCGCGGACGAGTAGCGCACCCGCCCCCCGGCCCGGCGCTTTCGTGGCACCGGTGAGACCGCACAGGTCTGCTAGATCTGTGCCGTGCTGCGCGTACCGTTTTGAGGATCGAGGCGTATGTTGCTCCTGGCACGCTTGAAGCAATCCTTGCCTGGCGGACTCGCCCTGCTCTGGGCGCTCGTGCTCGCCGCCCTGCTCCTCGCCGCGTGTGGTCAGCCCGTCGCGCCTGCGTTGATTGTGCGCGACGAGCGGCAACTGCTCGACCCGCAGCGCGTCGCCGACGCTGCGGCACCGCTGCTTGCCCGTGGTGCCAGCGTGGCCGTGTTCGTCCCCGAGCAAGGCGACGACAGGGGTGAGGATCTGAGCCGCCGACTTGCTGCGGAGGGGCTGATCGTGGACGGCGATATCCCGCCGCCCCTGCTGGTGGTGTACATCAGCTATAGCCCGCGCTATAGCGAACTGCGCGCCGGCTCCAAGTGGAATGGCCTGCTGCCGTCGGTGACGCTGCGAACGATCCGGGAAGGGCGGCTCAACCCCGCCCTGCGCGTCGAGGATCCCGACGACGGCGTAGCGGCGACCCTCGCCGCCCTTGAGGCCGAGATTGCTCGCACGCTCCCCCGCCAGCGCCTGATCGGCTGGGCCGTGCTGGCTATCGGCTTTGCGGTGCCCGTCGTGCTGCTGTTGGCAGGGCCAGTCGAGCGGCTGTGGAGGCGCATGCAGCGCGCCTGGCCCACCTCGCCCCCCGGTCGGCTCTGGGCGACGACGCCGATCGGTCGTCGGCAGATGCGCTGGCGCTACCGCCAGGAGCTTACGATGGTGCGAGAGGTTCTCGCCACCAGCGCAGAACGCGCACTGGAGCGGTACGCCCACGTCGCCATCGCCGACGAGGCTTTGGAACGTCGACGGGCGGCATTGGAGGCACAACGGGCCGACCTGACCAGCCGCGCCAGTGCGGCCCATGCGCCATCCGACGACCCCGCTCTGCTCACGGCGCTGCGGGCGCTGCCGCAGAGCTACGAACTGCTGGTGCGCGACGCCCAGCGGCTGGCGGCTGACAGGGCCTCTGCTCACCGTCGCAGCGCGGCGGTGGCGGCGCAGGCCGCCGAGTTGGTGCGGCGGGTCGGGAAGAGCTTCGCGCCGAAGCCTGGGGCGATGGTGGGCGACCCCGTCGCGTATCGCCAGTTCACTGATCTGAGCGCTACGCTTGATGCGCTTGACCAGCGGCGGGCCGCATTAGGGCAAGCGCTGACCGATACGGCGCTCGGGACGCAGCTCAACATACTTATCGATGGATACGCGAGTCTCGAGACCGCGCTGCTCGCACTCTGGGCGTCTGCCTTCCCGAAGGCCCACGCCGGCTACCTCAGACAGAAGCAACGCGCAGCCGCAAGCCAGGCGCGACAGAACAGCGGGTACACGTCCGATGCGTCGAGCGCTGGCTACCTCGCCTCTAGCGCAGGCAGCTCCAGCTCCAGCGACTACCAGACCGACTACGGCTCGAGCACCTCGAGCAGCTCGAGCAGCGACGGCGGCTCGTGGTAGCCAGCGCGGATTTAGAAAAGTAGATCCACCTTGGTCGGACAGCGATGAAGGCAGCCCAGTGGCCGTCTACAATGATGAGCTTGCCCCGCTGCTTGCGGCCGCTGGGCGACGAGTCATGCGGGCCTCAGTTGATTTGTTCCACTATAAGCGTACCAAGCGTATCGAGGAGATCATAAAGCGGATGCTCCTCATCCGTTCCCACAGTATCAAGCAGCATATTGAGCGCCGCTACGGCACGGTCGTATTGCTGACTATCAGGATATCGCTGCGCGAACTGTTCATGTGAATTTGACTCTACGCTAACGCTTTCTCCGCTTCTCGCTTCGCCCTTGCGTGTGGTGAGTATGCCATAGCAAATGTCGACGGGCAATATACTGATCGTCGTGGGGTGCGGCGTATGTTCTTGCACCGTGGCGCGGCCCGCTGGGCTGATGGTTTTTAAGAAAAGAATCCGCTCAACCAGACCTCTTGGTATAAGGCAGGTTACATGCGCCCCCCTGCCTGGGATGATGAGCTTCGCAGTGGCGCTGCGGTGTCACGCGGGAACAGGCCGGCCCGCAGTCCGACGGCGAGCACGGGCAGGGCCACGATCTGGATCAGATGGAACACGCCGTTGTGGTCGAACGGCCAGATCAAGGTAAAGCTGACCAGTTGCGTGGCCTGGACAACCGCCGCGACAATGGTGAGCACGATCCCACCGACCATCAGCCAGGCACCGGGCAGGCGCCGGGTCAGGGCCAGACGCCCATACAGTGCGAGCGCAACAAGCATCGCGATGGCCTCATAGACGATGAACACTTGCCGGCACCCAGACCCAGCAATTCATGGCGAGCCCGCGCAGTTTGCTCGTGCCGGTATCGCTCGACGGTCGTCTTGGTTTACAATGCTGCCAGCGGTGGCGGTGAATGCGGACGTTCGGCATTTATGGCAAGCTATCGTTTATCGCAATTCCCTTCTCGCCCTGCGAAGTCTGGGGGGTGAGACCACGGTATCCTGTTTCGGGAACGATTAATGATCGTTAGCCACATCTCTCCTCACGGCAATTCGTACGCAAAAAAAGGTGTCAGTTCGTTCAGGCAACGTGCATCAGGTTCGCGTGTGGGGTTGTCCAGGAAGGCCTTGGTGATCGTCATCATGCAGTCGCTGGCATCAATGACGGCGTGGCCTCCGCCGGGCAGCACATAGAAGTAGCTGTTCGATAAGCCTTGAGCCGCAAGCAGGCCCCAATGCGGTGGCGTGACCGGGTCATACTCACCGGCCAGAATCAAGGTGGGTATCGCGCTCGCTACTGGCGCACGTTCGCGGGCTGTGGCCGATGCTACGTCCCAGATTGGGCAGAGCTCGAAGAAGTTCTCGACGCTCCCAAGCAGCGCTTCGTCTAATTGGGTCGGCAGATCGGCGGCCTGGGCACGGGCCTGGTTTAGCGTGCTGAAGGGGGCCTCTTCACGGCACTCGACTGCGTAGAACATGGCTTCGCTATCACTCAGGTCACCCTCAGCAGCGTCTTGACGGCCAAAGCCTGCGCCGCTCTCCTCGTAGAGAAATTGCAACGTGGCAGTCTCGCTGCGGTCAAGTTCGTCAATCATCAGCGGGATATAGCTGATCAGGTCGGTGATGTAGAGCCAGTCAGAGATGTGGCTGACCAGGTCAGCACCGCTGACTTCCACGTCGACCAGTTCACCCTCCTCGTCCTCCACCTCAAACAGGATCGGCTCCTCGTCAAGCAGATCGATCAAGCTATAGAAGCGCTGCTCCAGGTCAGGGAAGGCATCGGCACAATCAGGATCGTCCGCACAGCCACGTAGCATGGCCAGGATGGCGAGCCCGGCATTGAGCGCCTGCTCGTTGTAGGCATTGACGTTAGGCGGATAGGACGAGTCGAGAATGACGCTACGCACGCCAGCGGCATTGTCGCGCAGCACAGTCATGGCGAGGCGTGTCCCATAGGAGATGCCGAGCAGGTTGACTTCGTCGTAACCAAGTTGCGCGATCAAGTCTGCCACATCGGCGGCATTGGCCCTACTATTGTAGGCGTTGAGGTTCACGCCCTCGTCGATGAGGCGGTCGCGGCAGGCTTGAGCGGCCACAAAGTTTGCCTCGTCATCCTCAGCTTCTTCCATTTCAAGGCAGTTGAGGCTCGGCCACGAAAGGCCGGTACCGCGTTGATCGAAAAGGATCAGTTCGTACTCGTCGCGCAAGGGGCTATCGATCCAGTCGGCGATGCCGAAGAGGGCGCTGCCGCCGGGGCCACCATCAAGATAGATGATGGGGTCAGGCCGGGGCGTTGCACTGCGACTGGGGATAACCGCCAGCGCGAGGGACACCTCGGCACTTTCTGGGTCACTGCGCTCTTCCGGGGCAATCAGGTAGCCACAGGACACACCAAGTTCGTCGAGATCGAACTCGAGGTCAAGTAGCCCCAGGAGTTCCGTACAGTCGGTCTCTTCAAGGTAGGCTGCATAGTCAACCAGGTCTTCAGCGGGTGGCTCAGGGGCGGCAGGCACTGAAGGTGCGGCGGGGCTATTTGTGGACACAGCGGGAGCGGTGGCGGGTGTGACCGAGCCGAGCTCTGGCTCATCAGCGCAAGCGGCGAGGGTCAGGGCCAGGATGAGCACCAACAAGAGTGGACGAAAACGAGTGACTGCGTGGCGCATAGATGGTACCTTATCTTGAGCTTGTGTATGTTGCTCTAATACTACCTTATTTTAAGCAAAGGATACTCTTCGATGCGCCTCACATCACTTCTGGTCTCAGGGATGCTCGTTGCCGTTGCCGCGTTGCTCATCGCGTGCGGCGTGATCCCAGCGACCAACGCACCTTCTGCCACCACCGCGCCGGATATGGCTGGAATGGAGCACTCGACGATGTCGGATACTAGCGCTACCCCCTACGATGCGCTGTTCATCGATAGCATGATCGTTCATCACGAGGGCGCGCTTGCGATGGCGCAACAGGCGCTTGACGCGGCCGAACGCACAGAGATTCGCCAACTAGCCGAGGCCATCATTCGTGCGCAGCAGACGGAGATTGCGCAGATGCGTGCGTGGCGATCCGCCTGGTACCCGGATCTTGCCCCAACCAAGGGAATGCAGATGGACATGGGGCCAATGAGCATCGCTGAGGGGAATACACCTTTCGAGCAGCGGTTTATCGAGGCGATGATCCCACACCACGAAGGTGCCATCTTGATGGCCCGCGACGCCCTGCAGAAGGCGGAACGCCAGGAGATGAAGGATCTCGCCCAGGCGATCATCACGGCGCAAGAATCTGAGATCGCCCAGATGCGCCAATGGCGACAGGAGTGGCATGGGATCACGCGATCTTTGTGGCAATCTTCTCTAGGCGCGGCGTAAGCTCAGACCAGGAAGCTTGCCCACCGCGCTGGCGGCTCAATCATCCCCGCCACGCGACTCGCCGCCGCCCTCATCACCAAAGGTGGCGATC
>NZ_RYFF01000002.1 GCF_004138165.1 Candidatus Chloroploca sp. Khr17 | reverse complement strand
CCAGCTCTGTCGGGGGCAGTTGCTCGGCTGGCCCCCAGAGGGGCTGGCAGAAGTAGTCCCCAAGTCGTAACGGTCGCCTGGGTGCCGTAGGCACCCAGAAAGCTCTATGCTATAATCCCTTGGTAAGCTTCAAGCGAGCTTGAAGCCCAGGGAAGATCCAGATGAAAGGAATGCATGTGAGTGTCAAGAAGTGGAGCAATCCGCCCACGATGCAGATCGATCCGACCAAGAACTATGCCGTGACGATAGAGACGACAGCGGGCACCATTGAGTTAGAGTTGTATCCGCAGCATGCCCCGGCCACGGTCAACAACTTTGTGTTTTTGGCCTCTGAGGGTTTTTATGATGGGGTGATCTTTCACCGCGTCATTGCCAATTTTATGATCCAGGGCGGCGATCCTACCGGTACCGGTACC
Source organism: Candidatus Chloroploca sp. Khr17 (assembly GCF_004138165.1). Classification (GTDB taxonomy): domain Bacteria; phylum Chloroflexota; class Chloroflexia; order Chloroflexales; family Chloroflexaceae; genus Chloroploca. Next base: position 267,058 of record NZ_RYFF01000002.1, on the reverse strand, counting down.
GGTGGGCCCGGCTATCGCTTCAAAGATGAGCTCTATGGCAATCCGCTCAAACACGAGCGCGGGGTCATCTCGATGGCCAATGCCGGCCCCAATACAAACGGGAGCCAGTTTTTTATTACGCACGCGCCCCAGCCTCACCTCAATGGCAAGCATACGGTCTTTGGGAAAGTCACCGCCGGGCTAGAGGTCGTTGATACGATCCGCCAGGGTGACAAGATAGTCAAAGTCACCGTACAGCCATAGCGACCCTGACCTTCAACCAGCGTGTGCGCCCCCAGCCTGCCAGTTTTGCTGGCAGGCTGTTTGTGCATACGCCCTGAATCGTGTGTGCATTTATGACGCAAAAGCTGTGTTACGAAGTCATTCCTTGACGCGGCCCTTTAACATTCTATAATATGTGCTTAATGAACCTCTTCTTTTTTCACCGCCCAACCCCTCGGGCGGCACGTCGGATAGGTCAAGGAGGACTGCGATGCGAGCGTATGGCCCCGAAAGGATTCACAACATCGGCATATTTGGTCACCTCGGCAGCGGCAAGACAACGCTGGCCGAGGCAATGCTTCTGACCGCCCACACGATCCCGCGAATGGGGCGCGTCGAGGACGGGTCGACGGTGAGCGACTACGACCCCGATGAGCACCGCCGCGGGATGTCTGTTTCCCTCTCTGTTCTTCCCCTTGAATGGCACGATGATAAGATTAATCTGATTGATACGCCCGGTTCTGCCGATTTTGTGGCTGATGTGGCAGCGGCAATGCGCATCCTTGATGGTGCCGTGATTGTGCTGGATGCCTCGGCCGGCGTTGAGGTTGGCACGGAACTTATCTGGGAAATGGCCGTTCAGCATAAGGTGCCACGGATCCTCTTTGTCAATAAACTCGATCGCGAGAATGCGAATTTCTATCGCACCGTTGAGCACGCCCGCGAGGTGCTTGATGCGGCGGTGATCCCTATGCAGATCCCAATTGGGTCGGGCAAAGATTTTAACGGCATTATTTCCCTTCGTCAGCAGCGCGCCTGGCTTGTCTCACCTGACCACGATGGCGGATTCATCGAGAATGATGTCCCTGCCGAACTCAATGAGGTGATGCACGAGTGGCGGACGGCGTTGATTGATAAGATTGCCGCCACGAATGACGATCTGATCGAGCGCTATCTGGAGGGCGGCGAAGATGCGCTGACCCGTGATGAGTTGCTGGTTGGTCTGCGGGCTGGCATTGCCGATGGCTCGATTGTGCCGGTCTTCTGTGGTTCGGCCCTCGAAGTTGCCGGAATTCAACAACTGCTCAATGCAATTGTCGATTCGATCCCCTCGGCTGCACGCAAGTCGGTCAGTGCGACCGATCTGCATAGCGGTGAGCCACTTACCCTGCGGGCCGCTAATGATGAGCAGGCCAGTGCGCTGGTCTTTAAAACCGTCTCGGATACCTATGGCAAGGTGAGTCTCTTCCGCGTCTTTTCGGGTGAGGTGCATGCCAATAGTAGCCTGCTGAATAGCCGCACCCGCAAAGAAGAACGGATCAATCACGTCTATAGTGTCTTTGGCAAAGAGCAACGTGATATCGAACGTGTCGGCGCAGGTGATATCGGGGTGCTGACCAAGCTCGCCGAGACTATGACCAATGATACGCTCTGTGCAGCCGCTAGTCCGGTGCAACTCGATCCAATCAATTTTCCGGCCCCGGCCTTCATTGCGACCGTCAAACCCCATAGCCGCTCGGATCTCGATAAGCTGGGCACCGCCCTCGGACGGATGATCGAGGAAGACCCGAGCCTTCAGACGTCACGCGATATGCAGACGGGCGAAACGTTGCTCGCTGGCCTCAGTGAGAGCCACCTCCAGTTTGTGGGCGAGCGGATGAAACGCAAGTTCGATGTCAGTATTGATGTTGATTTGCCCCGCATTCCTTACCGCGAAGCGATCCGGGGTAAAGCGGAAGCCCAGTATCGCCACAAGAAGCAGACCGGCGGCGCCGGGCAGTTTGCCGATGTCACCCTCAGGGTTGAACCACTCGAGCCAGATCCTAACCGTGAAGATGGCCTCGAGTTTATCAATGCGGTCGTCGGGGGCGTGATCTCGCGTGGCTTTATGCCCGCCATCGAGAAGGGTGTCCGTGAAGCCATGGCCGAAGGCTTGCTCTCGGGCAGCCCGATCAGTGATGTGCGCGTTGAGGTCTTTGATGGCAAAGAGCATCCGGTTGACTCAAAGGAAATTGCGTTCAAGTCAGCCGGTAAAGAGGCCTTCAAGCTCGCCGCGCAGAAGGCTGGCGTGGTGATTATGGAGCCGATCTACACGATGGAGATTGTGGTTCCTGATCAGTTCGCCGGTGACATTATGAGCGATATGAGTACGCGACGCGGGCGGGTGATGGGGATGTTGCCAACCGGTACCGGTAAGACGGCGATTTCGGCGCAGGCACCGCTGGCCGAGATTCAACGCTATGCGACGGATCTGCGGGCAATGACCCAGGCGCGTGGGCGCTTTGCGATCGCATTTGCCGCCTATGAAGAAGTGCCAGCGCATCTCGTTGAGACCGTGATTGCGGCCCATAAGAAAGAAGCTGAAGCCAATAACACGCATTAGCTCTGGTCTGAACAGGGCAAAAAAGTCGGCGCCGCCGGCTTTTTTGCCCTGTTCAGACAACGAGGGTTCCCTACGCACGCAGTTGGTGCTGGCTGTGTCCGTCCGTGACCATCCGCTGGATGCCCGCTTCCACGGGCATGACATGGGGACGAACCTCTGTGTCGTTGCCGCGCACGCGGGAACCCAGTGAGAAGGGTAAATGTGTGGTTGAGGTTGGCGTTTCACTGCTCGCTTTGATCGTGGTCTTTGGGGCGGCCCTTCTGGGGGGGATCAGTGGGTTTGGGTTTGCCCTGGTCAGTATGCCGTTCTTGCTCGTGCTGGGCTTTCCCCTGGCCTTGCTGGTACCCCTCAATTTGAGCATCGCGCTGCTGACGCGGATCGCAGTCGCGTATCATCTGCGCGAGCATATTCGCTATCAACGGGTGCTGATCATGGCTGGGGCGAGTGTGCCGGGGATCGGGCTTGGTCTGGTGACCCTGGGGTTAATTGCTTCATCAACGATCAAACTGGTCACAGGGGTTGTGGTGATCATCGCCACGGCGCTGATCTGGCGTGCGTCGCGGCGGCCACCAGCACGCCTTGTGCCGGGCGCACCAGCCCTTGCCGGGGCACTCGGGGGCTTCTTGGGCGCAACGACATCGTTGAATGGCATCCCCGCAGTGCTGCTGCTCGCCCGCGAACAGACGGCGCCGCGCCGTTTTCAGGGCGAACTGGCACTCTTTTTTGTGCTGACGAATACGGCAACCTTGATCCTTTTGGCGACACAGGGGAGGTTGCCAGGCGTAAGTGTGCTGCCACTGGGTCTGCTGTGGCTCAGTGTCGCCCTGGTCGCCAACCACCTGGGCACCCAGTTGGGTGGCAAGTTGCCAGCAGCACGGTTCCGCTATCTCGCCATGAGCCTCGCCTTCCTTGCTGGGGTCATGACGATCCTGACAGCGTGATCGTTGTCGGGCGTGGTGCCTGGCTCACCACGTTATGGCAAGGCTTCCACACTCAGATCATCAAAACATGCTTTTGAGTCGGCATTCCAAGTACGAAAGCCCATATCGCCACTCATATAGGGGTTTTGATTATCCGTGGCCCGTAAGATCTCTTCGCCATCAAGCGAAACAGCAAAGGTATTCCCGACCACTTCAAGCTCAATCTGGCGATCGACGCCACTCCAGACAAACCCTGACGGGGCATTAACTCGCGCAAAGGGGGCCGCTTCAGTTCCATTCGTCCATTTGCGAATAATGAATTGACCTGGATAAAATCCCGGATCATACTGAAATGAGTAGCCGTTCACTTTGCCGACGGGTGCAGATGAGCCAGATGAGTCAAAGTTGCTTGCGCGGAAAAAGACCCCATAGCCATAACCCGATATTAGGGTACTCTGATCAACCTTGATCCGGTAATTGTCGGCTTCGATTGGTCGGTAAATGCTTCCGGCACGAGGGCCTCCACAGAGTTTGCCGTTTTCGAGGTTCCAGTTGCCATATTTCGTCGTCCATCCATTGAGGTTATCAAAAGGATCACGAAAGAGCAGATCCTCGCACTTCCCACCCAGACCAATGACAATCTGGCACATGGCGGCGTTGAGGTTCGTGCCGATCAGGCCCAACCCGAGGATCGCGGTAAGCGAAACCAGGGCCAGAAGCGCGCCAATTTCCACGAGCGATTGGCCTGAACGGCGATGGAGAGGCTGCTGACGCATAGGAATGCTCCAATGGTGAAGGACGTCATAGTGCGTGCCCGGCAGACCGCACAGGTCTTCTAGTAAGTTCGTGTATGCATCGTTGGTCTCCCTTGACCAAAGCTAACGCACAGGTTGTGTCGTTGTTTCCGACTTGACCGTCCCAACATTGATCGTCTGACCATTGCGTACGGTGATCGGATACTCAACCGCAACGCCGTCACGGGCAACGACCAGTACCTGGGCACCAGCCGGGACGCCAGCGATCTGAAAGCGCCCGTCGGGGGCCGTCTGCACAATCAGATCGGTCGTCTGAATAATCACTTCGGCAGGTTGAGGCCGTCCGGCCTGATCAACCACTTGGCCGGCCACCGTGCCACTGCCTGTACCGGCAACCGACGGCACAATATCCATCATCTGCACGAGACGGATGACGAGCAGCAATCCGGTGGTGATGCTTAACACAATCAGTGCGATCCGCACGGGCTTTTGCCAGCGTGGCGGTGGTGGTGGTGGGGTGGATCCTGGCACAAGATCCTTGAATGAATCCTGGAACGTCATAGCTTTGTCTCTTTTTTTCATAGCCTATGGAAGCGCGGTAACGCTCAGATTATCGAAACAGGCGTCGCTACCATACCAGGTACGCAAGCCAACACCACCAGTCGTATATGGCGTTGCACTAGTATCAGTTCCCGTTAGCTTTTGAACTCCATCAATATAGGCCGTGAAGGTATTGCCTTTCACCTCGAGTTCAATCCGGCGGTTCGTGTTATACCAATCATAATTCGCCGGCACATCAACACGAGCAAAAGGACTCGCTTCACTTCCATCCGTCCACTTGCGCATCACAAATTGATTCAAACCTTTGTCATACTGAAATGTATAACCATTGACTTTCGCAGGCGAAACAAAATTCGTCGCCCGAAAGAAGACACCGTGACCATTTCCGCTGAAAAGCATTGTTTGATCCACGCGGATCCGATAATCACTGGGTTCAACAGGACGAAAGATCTGCCCCCCATCCTTGATGCAGAGTTGTCCATCCTTGAGTTGCCAATTGCCAGACTGTTTGTACCAGGCACTGAGGTTATCAAAGGGTTCCTGAAAGAGCGGGCCGACTTCGCAAACGTCGTCACCACCCAGCGCCGAGGCAACTTGGCAAAAGACATTGTCGAGATTCACGCCAATCATGCTGAGGCCAAGGATAGCGGTCAGCGAGACAAGCGCAAGCAGCGCCCCTATTTCAACGAGTGATTGGCCTGATTGTGAAGATGAAAGCCGCATCGACATCTCCTGAGCTCCGGTAACAGAATGCAATCTTGGTTGTGTGCTTATCTTAATTATATCAAACGCATCGAACGGGGTTATTACCACTTTGCTATGGCGTGATGGGTGGTGGCGAAGCCACCACCCATCACGCCATAGCAAAGCCTGGGGTGCTTCGCCTCGGCGCATCCACGCACCAGCGGACGAGGTTCCTCAAGCCTTGCAACCACAGGCGTTCACCTTGCAGAGCACCGTGATATCGAGTAGAATCAAACCCACATCTGTCAGAATACACGCAGCGCAGCGGTTTCGTCGGTCAGGCGGAATCGCTTATTGTTGGCAAGGAGGAGTTGTGTTGATCGATCATGACCTGATTGAGAGTGATCACGCCCACGTCTTGCACTCGCTCTACCATCCCAGTGCGCACCAGGCAATGAAACTCTGGGTACGCGGCCAGGGGGCCATCGTCACGGATATGCACGGCCAGGAATTTATTGATGGGCTCAGTGGCTTGTGGAACGTCAATGTGGGCCATGGGCGTGAGGAATTGGCCCGCGCTGCGTACGAGCAGATGCAGCAACTCGCCTACTACTCGTCGTATGTTGGCAGTTCCAATCTGCCGACGATCAAACTGGGCGAGAAGTTGGCTGAGTTGATGTACCCCTCGATCAACACCTTCTTCTTTACGAGTGGCGGGGCCGAGAGCACCGAGAGTAGCTTCAAGACGGCCCGTTTCTATTGGAAGGCCGTCGGCAAGCCCGACAAAGTCAAGTTCATTTCACGGATCAAGGGCTACCACGGCGTCACGATGGCCGCTATGAGCGCCACCGGGTTACCGGCCTACTGGCCGATGTTCGAGCCGCGTGTTCCCGGGTTTGTTCATATCGACTCGCCCTATCCCTATCGGTTTGTCAATCCAACCCCCGAGGTGAGTGACGGTATCGCTGCGGCGAATCTGCTCGAAGCGGCGCTTCTGCGCGAAGGCCCCGAGACGGTCGCCGGTTTCATTGCCGAGCCGATTCAGGGTGCCGGTGGCGTCATTGTGCCTCAAGACGACTATTTCCGACGGATCCGTGAGATCTGCGATACCTATGAAGTGCTGCTGATCGCCGATGAGGTCATTACTGGCTTTGGCCGCACGGGACGCTGGTTTGGCCTGGAAGACTACGGCATCGAGCCGGATATTATCCAGTTTGCCAAAGGCATTACCTCGGGCTACGTCCCCCTCGGCGGCATCGGGGTCAATGATACGATCCGCGATGTGATCGAGACGGTGCCGGGTGAGAAGCGCTGGATGCACGCCTTTACCTATTCGGGCCACCCGACGTCGTGTGCGGTTGCCCTGGCCAACATCGACCTGATTGAACGCGAAGGGCTGGTTGCCCGCGCCGCCGAGGTCGGAGCGCATATGAACAACGCCCTCAACGAACTCGGCACGCTCGCAGGTGTCGGCAATGTGCGCGGCAAGGGCATGATGGCAGCCGTTGAACTGGTCGCTGATAAGGCAACCAAAGCCGCCTTCCCCCCAGCCGAGAACGTTGGCGGTCGTGTGCAGAAAGAGATGACGAGCCGCGGGCTCTTTACCCGTGTCGTTGGTGATACGATCTGCATTGCACCACCCCTGGTAACGCCCGTTGAAACAATTGATCGCATGGTGGCGATTATTGGCGAGTCGATCACCGCTGTCTGCAAGTAGCGCCAACAAGAATGTCAAGTGTGCGCACAAAAACGGTCAGCTACGCTGACCGTTTTCGTGCGCACAAACCTCCACACCCCCATTCATTGCGGCGGTAGGCAAGAGGGTGGGGCCGTGAGCCACGGGGCATAGATGATATTGTTGCCCACCGAGTCGCCTCGGCCAAGTGGATTGGTCTCGGGTTCATAGGGACCAGAGGCTTCACCCCACCAGTTGTTGCGCATGTCAAGCAGAATCTCGCTCGTCGCACCACGTCCCAGACCATACCGCAGATAGACCGGAATAATTGGCGGGAGATGCTCGTCAATCAGGTTGTTTTCGATGCGCAAGGCCATCGGCGGCACCCCATTGGGGTTGACCTGAGGGGTCTGCGTACGAAGACCAAAGCCCTGCGCATCGCCAACCAGCGCATTGCAACCGACTGTTCCCTGCAACGGCCCATTCGTCGTGAGTTGCAGATTAGGTGCGCCCCCACGGATCAAATTGCCTTCAACGGTCAGATTCAGGGTCTCAAAGGTGCTGCGGTTGCTGATACGCACCTGCGGCGCACCCTCACTCAACCGATTGCCACCAAAGCGGTTATTGGTGAGCGTGATGAAATTGCCACGCCCATACGTCGCCTCCAACGCGGGGCCAAACGGCATATCATTGCCGGTCACTTCGCTATCGCGCATCTCGAGGCGTGTATCGTTGAGCAAAATCGCCCCACCATTATCGGTAAAGCGGGTCGAACGCACGATCAACTCGCTACGCTCACTCGCCAGGAGGGTGCCACCAAGCCCCGCGCCGCGCACCTCGGCATGTTCCAGCACCACAAAGCTATTGGGGCGCACAAAAATCCCGTTCCAGCGCTCACCAGTTGCGCTAATGAAACGGACAGGCTGATCAGGCTGCCCAAGGACAAGCAACCGACCGCCATCCACAAAGATCGCAACCCCAGGCGCAAGCTGCACCTCCACCCCAGGCTCGATGATCAACTCGCTACCGGGAGCAATTTGGACATTACGTTCAATGCGGAGTGGCCCCTGCTCGCGGGACCAGCGGATATCGCCACTGAGCACATCGGCGGGCGGCGGCGGTGGCACCGTCGGTGGCGGCGGCAGAGTTGGTTGTGGCTCGGGTGTCGCCGTCGGTGGTGGTGCCGGATCAATCGGCGTGAGCGGAGGCGTGGTTGGCGCAACCACCACTGGATCATCGGTTGGCGTTGGTTGCGGCAACGCCGTTGGCAGAGGAAGTGCGGTTGGTTGCACCAGGGTTGGCTGAATTGGCGGAGGAACCGCTGTAGGCGGTACCGTCGTCAGGGCCAGCGTTGGCATTGGCGGCGGAGTACCTTCGCCAATCGGCCCAGCAACCGTAGGCGTAGCCGTTGCCGAACCTTCAAGCGCCGGATCATCAGTAGGCACCCCCGACTCGGGTTCAGGGAACAGCGTCGCTGTTGGCGTCGGGGTTGGTGTTGGCGTCGGAACCTGCGCCACCGGACGATTAAAGAAGCTATCGGCAATCCCGCCAATTGACGGGACAATCAGTTCAGCTGGAACACTCGCCACCTCATCATCAGGGCCAAAGAGCCTGACCGTATACTGGCGCGTTTCAACCGGCTGAGGTGCATCAGCGGCCCGTGGAATCTGAAACTCGAGGCGATTATTCCTCACCCGTGCCGTCGCCAACTCAGCGTCAAACCAGGGAAAAGGGAAGTCATCTTCAAACATCTCGGCGCGGACAACCGTACCATCAGGCAAACCAGTACTTGCGCCAGCAATCGTCACCGTCAGGGGATCGGCCCGCGCAACCGAGGCACTCTGCACGAGCAACGTCACCGGAATGGGGGTAGGCTCGACAAGAATAATCTCGGGTTCGTCAGCCGTCGGCAACAGAAGCAACAGTCCAAAGAGCCCGAGCAACATCAAGAGGGGGGCCAGAATCAAGAGCAGCCTGGACGTGAGCGGCAAGCGTGCGAAACGCTCACGCCAACCCTCTGGTTCTTCCTCGGGCGCAATCGAAGGATACTCATCACCGTCAGCATCAAAAGAGAGGGAAGGGTAGCCATTCGCCTCAAAATCAGGCTGATCCTGAGCAACCAGTGAGGCAAAATCGAGCGTATCATCAAGCGTCGTGCTCACATCAAGGGTCGTAGGATCAATAGCTTCAACTGATGGTCTACGCAAGCGCAGGACAACAAAAACGACGGCAACCACTACAAGAATGATTACAACAAAGGCAAGGCCAAGGAGAAACGGCTGTCCGGCGAGCGCGCTTTGCATCGGTGTCCAACGTCCCTTCATCAACATGACCGCAGCGAAGCAGATCATTGTCATGATATGACAATGGACACCGTTCTGCAAGTATCACCTGGGGAACAGAAGTTACAACACAGCGACAAAGCATTGGGTCACGAAGCCTTGCCGAGCAAACTCTGCTGCTCGTCCCGCAACCGTTCGGCGACGACCGCAACCGTTGCCAGAGCAGTCGCATCACCAGCCTGAATAGCATGCAGAGCCGTTTCGAGATAGGTTGCCATGGCCCCCATCATTGCTGCGTTCGCGGCGATGCGAGCATCGAGGAGCGCCGCGTGAACCGCGAGCGAGACATGACAAGCCACGAGTTCGAGGAGATTAAGGTGGGTCGGACTAAAGAGGCGACTCTGCGAAGTTGTCACCGTCAGCACACCGACGACGTGACTCCCCCAGAGCAACGGAACCGCCATCGCACAACGGGTCGGCGTATCGGTCTGATGCATAGGCAGGCTGAGCCAGCGACGGTCAGTATCAGTCTCATCAATAATGATCGGCAAGCGATCATCGAGCACCATCGCGACGAGCCCCTGCTCACTCACCTGAATTGCACGTTCAGTCGTCGTCATGGTACCGTCACTCAGCACCAGCACAGGTTCATCACCCGTTTCATCAGGTAACAACAAGAGGGAAGCACGTTCGCCACTGACCATGACAGGGATCTGGGACACAATAAGGCTTGTCAACGCAAGAGGAGTTGCCGCCCCATGAACAACCTGACGGCCAAAATCGAGCAAACGATCAAGCGTATCACTATAAGCCCGAGCTTCAAGCGCGTGCGATGCGATTTGACTCTGCAATGAATGGTGTTCAAGCGCAGCGCCAATCATCTTGCCGAGCGTGGCAAGCAAGGCGCGATCATCCTCGTCAAACGGATGTGAACGATAGACTTCAATTGCACCAACAACCTGTCTTCCAATCTGAATCGAACCACATATTTTATTGCTATCGTTACAGTGGAGGGAAGTCAAGCCAGCGGGGATATGAATCACAACTTCTTCCGCATACATCCAATCGCATGCGAGATCGCGAAGTCTGGGCAGAGGATCAAGATCACGGGCTGCGGCGAGGAAAAGCCCATAGCCTTCGAGGGCTTGATGCAGACGGATCGTACGACTCTTGCGCTTTGACATAGGCTTGGTAGTAGGAACCGTATGCACATACACCTCACTGGGGCTTCATTGCCATAGCAAAACGTAGAAGATATACGTCAAGTGATTTATAAAAATAATTGTACCGCAAAAAGGCCTTGTTGTCTTATGACAGACTTGTAATCCATAAAAAAGCGTGAGGGTGGGTACGTAGAAACGGCCAGCTAAGCTGGCCGTTTCTACGTACCCACCCTCACGCATCACGCACCCATCGGTTCCGTCGAACGTGTTGTCGCGATCGTGAGCACATCGCCGCGATGGAAGACGAGTTGCCCATGTTCAAGATCAACCTCAATCGCGTCACCTTCCTTGAAGATGCCACGCAGCAACTCACGCGAGATCGGTGTCTCAACGAGGCGCTGAATCGTTCGGCGCAACGGACGAGCACCATAGACCGGATTAAAGCCCTCGACGACCAGAAACTCCTTGGCAGCATTGGTGAGGCTCAAAGCAATCTTCTGCTCGCGGAGACGCTCAACGAGTTCGGCAATCTGGAGATCAACGATACAGGTCAGATCCTCCATCGTCAATGGATGGAAGAGAATCGTGTCATCAATGCGATTGAGAAACTCGGGCCGGAAGGTCTGGCGCATGGCATCAAAGACCTTCTTGCGGGCTTCGTTGAGATCAACTGTTTTCGCCGACCGACTCCCTGCCGAAAAACCGATGCTCCCACCCTGCAGATGCTCGGTGCCGGCATTGCTCGTCATAATGATGACGGTATTGCGGAAGTCAACCGTACGTCCCTGCCCATCGGTAAGACGGCCATCATCAAGCACCTGGAGCAACGCATTAAAGACATCGGGATGCGCCTTCTCGATCTCATCAAAGAGCACCACCTGATACGGGCGCCGCCTGATGCTCTCGGTCAACTGCCCACCCTCATCATAGCCAACATAACCAGGAGGGGCACCGATCAACCGACTGACCGTGTGGCGCTCTTGGAACTCACTCATATCAACCCGCGTCAGGGCATCATCGCTATCAAACAGAAACTCAGCGAGGGCCTTGGCAAGCTCAGTCTTGCCGACGCCAGTGGGGCCAACGAAGATAAAACTACCGATCGGGCGACGATGATCACGCAGGCCACTGCGGGCGCGGCGAATCGCATCAGAGAGGGCAACAATTGCTTCGTGCTGACCAATCACGCGCTCGTGGAGGCGTTCCTCCATATGGACAAGCTTTTCGCGCTCGGTTTCGAGCATCCGACTGACGGGCACCCCTGTCCAACTCGAAACAATCTGCGCAACATCCTCATCATCAACAACTTCATCGAGGTTCGCCGACTTGAGCCAAGCATCGCGCTCTTGATCAAACTCATTCTGCAAGGCAAGGAATTCCGCACGCAGCAACGCAGCCTTTTCATATTCACGCCGTGCGCCAGACTCCTCCTCTTCCTGTTGCAAGCGGTGCAACTCAGCTTCTTTCTCCTTCAGCGGAGTCGGCATCGCAAAGATATCAATGCGCAACTTGGCACTGGCTTCATCAATCAAATCAATCGCCTTATCGGGCAAAAAGCGATCATTGATATAGCGACTAGAGAGCTGCACGGCCGCATTGAGCGCATCATCGCTAATCGTCAACTGATGATGATCTTCATAGCGTTTGCGCAAACCACGTAACATCAACAAGGTCGTTTCGAGATCCGGTTCTTCAACAAAAACGGGACTGAAGCGGCGCTCGAGAGCAGCTTCTTTTTCGATATGCTTGCGATACTCATCAATTGTCGTCGCTCCGACAACCTGGATCTCACCGCGGCTCAGGGCTGGCTTGAGCATATTGCTGGCATCAATGCTGCCAGCGGCTGCGCCGGCTCCAACAACCGTATGCAATTCATCAATAAAGAGCAGCACTTTGCCCTGAGCACTCCGCACCTCTTCCATCACCGCCTTGAGGCGCTCTTCGAACTCACCACGAAACTTTGAGCCAGCCACCATCCCGGCGAGATCGAGCGCGAGCAGCTTGCGATCGCGGAGGGTCGGCGGAACATCGCCACTGACAAGGCGCTGCGCCAGGCCCTCGGCAATGGCCGTCTTGCCAACCCCAGTTTCGCCGACCAGCACAGGATTATTCTTGGTGCGCCGCGAAAGAATGCGGATCACGCGGATAATCTCTGACTCACGGCCAATGACCGGATCGAGTTTACCTTCCCGCGCCATCTGGGTGAGGTCGGTACTATACTTCTCCAGCACCTCATAGCGACTCTCGGCGGTAGGATCATCGGAACGCTGGGAACCTCGGATCTCCATCAGCGCCTGATAGATCCGTTCCTGATCGATATTAAAACTATTCAGAATCCGCGCCGACGCACCTTCACGTTCACCACTGAGTGCAATCAGCAAATGATCAATGCCGACATACTTATCACCGAGGCGAGCGGCCTCTTCTTCAGCGCGCTTGACCAGACGCTGGGTTCGCGGGGTAACATAGACGCGATTATCAAAACCATATTGACCATACACCTTGGGGGATTTCTCAAGTTCACGCTCAACGCGCTGTGAGATGACCTCAGGCTCAACCTGCAAACGCACCATGGTACGTTGAGCGAGGCCATCCTTCTGGCGCAACATCGCCAGGAAGACGTGTTCGACATCTAGCTGAGTATGGTGCTGCTCTTGCATAATTTCCTGAGCAGTCTGAAATGCATCTTGCGCCTTTTCGGTGAAGCGCTCTAATCGCATAGGATTTTCCCCATCTATTATCTTCTTTTTAGGAGCGGGCATTTCTATTGTAGCACAGAGGCTCTTGGCTTGGGGGGTGTGGGGCAGAGTTCTTATGAATCTCTACTACGCAGTTGCCCAGGCCAGCCTAACGAGCCTGGGCAACCAGCGGAGCAAAACCTAAACAACGAGCGTCTCTTGGTAGACGCCGAAGGTCTCGCGGAGCACATCGCACATCTCACCGACAGTGCAGTAGGCACGCACACAGTTAAGGATGGCCGGCATGGTATTGTCGGTGCCCTCGGCCGCAGCGCGTAGCTCGGCAAGGCGTTGGACAACCAGCGCCTGATCACGCTCATGGCGCACCCGATTGAGGCGTTCAAGGTGCTTGCGCTCGCCTTCGGGATCCATTTGGAGGATCGGAACCTCGATCGGTGCTTTGACGGTATGCGCATTGACCGCGATCACCTCACGCTCACCATCGTCTATTTCTTGCTGATAGCGATAGGCCGCATCAGCAATGGCCTGCTGGAAATAGCCATTGCGAATCGCGGCAATCACGCCACCCTGCTCATAGATCGCCTTGAAATACTCATTCGTCTCGCGTTCCATCCGGTCGGTCAGCGCCTCCACAAAATAGCTTCCCCCGAGCGGATCAACCGTATTGGTAACGCCACTCTCGGCGGCAATGACCTGCTGGGTACGCAAAGCAATCGTCACGGCCTTCTCGCTGGGCAACGCCAGGGCTTCGTCCATCGAATTGGTATGGAGACTCTGGGTACCACCGAGAACAGCCGCAAGGGCCTGGATCGCCGTGCGGACAATATTGACCTCAGGCTGCTGCGCCGTCAATGAGCAACCGGCGGTCTGCGTATGGAAACGGAGCCACCAAGAGCGTTCTTTTTTGGCCCCATAGGTCTCACGCATCAACCGCGCCCAGATCCGGCGGGCAGCGCGATACTTGGCGATCTCTTCAAAGAAGTCATTATGCGCATTGAAGAAGAAAGAAATCCGAGGCGCAAAATCATCAATATCGAGCCCCCGCTCAAGACAAGCCTCGACATAGGCTCGTCCATCAGCCAGCGTAAAAGCAAGTTCTTGCACCGACGTACTGCCGGCCTCACGGATGTGATAGCCACTCACACTGACCGGATTCCACTGCGGGACATACGTGCTCCCAAACTCAATGGTATCCACGACCAGCCGCATACTAGGTTCAGGCGGAAAGATATACTCATTCTGAGCGATATACTCTTTGAGGATATCATTCTGGGTCGTGCCACGGAGACTCGACCAGGGAATACCACGCTGTTCGGCCACGACAAGATACATGGCCCAGATCATTGCGGCAGGCGAGTTGATCGTCATCGACGTCGAGACCTGATCAAGGGGCAAGCCATCCAGCAGGAGTTCCATATCGGCGAGTGACGAAATCGCCACCCCACACTTGCCAAACTCACCCTCAACCAGCGGATGATCGGTATCGCGGCCATAGAGGGTCGGCATATCAAACGCGATCGACAACCCGGTCTGGCCCTGACTAAGCAGATATTTGAAACGTGCATTCGTCTCTTCGGCCGTACCAAAGCCGGCGAACATGCGCATTGTCCAGACCTTGCCACGATAACTGGTGGGATGCACCCCACGGGTATAAGGGTACGCGCCAGGATGACCAATATCACGCAGATACTCGTTGTCTTGCAGATCGAGTGGCGTATAGAGGCGCTCGATAGGCGCACTACTCGTCGTCATAAACCGCACATCCCGCTCGGGCGTACGCTCAAGCGTCGGCCAGAGCGTCGCTTGTTCCCAGCGCGCCTGTGCTGCATGCACTGCTTCTTTTTCCTCAACCATGCGTCGATCCTCCAGACTATAGCCAGGCCAAGATGCTTTTTCTTATTGTAACACGTCCCATCGGCAGGTGGCTGAGTCGCGCATCTTTTTTGCGAGCCTAGCGGTACAAAGAGTATGCAACAGTGGCTCAACCAGATCTCTCAACATCTTTTCGCCCTTTTTTTTCCTGATCATTGTGCGGTGTGCCGACAGAGGGGCACCTTGCTATGTGGCAACTGCCGGGCGACATTGCAGGCATACCCAACGATGGCGGCACCAACCGATCTCGTGAGCATCCAGGTCGGCTGGATCTACGACGAACCCGCACGGCGGGCAATTCACTGCCTGAAATACCGCGGACGACGGCGGATGGGAGGCGTACTGGCCGCGGCCTTAGCGACCACGCTTACGCCTCCCGAGGCTGACGCCCTGATCCCGGTTCCGCTGCACCCTGACCGCCTGAGCGAGCGTGGCTTCAACCAAGCCGAAGAACTCGCCAACAGCCTCGGCCTATGCTGGGGCATACCAGTCTGTAGCCGGGGGCTCGAACGCGAACGTGACACAGGGCATCAGGCCCGACTGAATCGCGAAGCACGCCAGGGCAATGTTGCCGGGGCCTTCTTCTGGCATGGCCCGGGACGTCCGCCGGCCCGCGTCATCCTGATTGATGATGTTGTCACCACCGGGGCCACCCTCTCGGCATGCGCCGAAGCCTTGCTGGCCGCCGGAGCAGAGCAGATTCATGCGATTGCGCTGGCACGTTCGCTCGTACGTGGATCGAGTGGATCGGCAGTACGACGACATTTTGCCCAGCGACGGCATAGGCAACCATGATCATACAGGGCGATGGCATGTTCGGTGGTGCGTGCCACCAGGCTCGCGGATCGCTCCCATCCGCCCCCACCGCCGCCGTGAACGGCTCGGCTACGGATGGCAAAGCCGGCCTGCGCCGGCTGGATCAGGCCACGGCAGGAAGATGCAATCGCCCTACATGATCATACCTAAACAGTAACATCATGGTTGCACGATACCGTATAATTGAGCTAACGGCACACGGAAGCCGGGACATAGCCCCACTTCCCTTATGACGTGACTCACCACAATGGTGTGGCACGAGACTGGAACCATGCCATGCTCACCCTATCTTCCTCTTCCGCATCCACGTCATCAACCGATGCAGTGACCCAGGTCTCAGTCGTTATCTGTACACGGAACCGGGCATCAGATCTACTCCGTGCAACCGAGTCGGTTCTAGCCAGCACCCACACCAACTTCGAACTCCTGGTCATTGATCAGAGTGACAGCGATGCATCGGAACACATCATGCAACCCCTGAGTCACGACTCACGGCTGCGTTATGTTCGCACCGCAGGGGTAGGGGTTGGCCTAGCGCGCAACATTGGCATTAATGCAGCACAAGCCGAGTACCTCGTGATGACCGATGACGACTGTGTCGTCTCGCCCACCTGGGTCAACGACATGGTGCAAGCACTTGAGGCCCATCCCGAGTCCGCCATGGTCTTTTGCGATGTTGTCGCTGCCCCCCACGATAGTGCGCTTGGCTGGATTACCGTCAGCCTTGCTGACCGCAACCGCACAATCAAAAGCATTCGTGATTGGTGCGCAGCAGGAGGCGGCAATACCGGGATTGGAGCGGGTGTCGCCATGCGACGTTCGATGATGCTTGCGATCGGCGGCATTGATGAACATCTCGGATCAGGCTCGATGTTTCGAAGTGCGTGGGAGACCGATGCAGCGCTGCGCTCACTTCTGCGTGGCTTCACCATCTATCGCACAAAGGATATCTCAGTTGAGCATTACGGCTTTCGTAGTCATACCGATGGTCGCACTCTGATGAAGCGCTACATCTTTGGCATGGCCGCGATCTATGCCAAGCTGCTAAAATGTGGGCACCCCGCGATGCTGCTCGTCTGCGGATGTGAACTGTGGCGCGTCATCATCGGGCCAACCCTGAGTTCACTCAGGCGTTTCCAACGGCCCCCGGTCTTCAATCGCGCTATCGCCTTTGCGCAGGGCTTTCTCAAAGGGTTGAAGACCCCGGTTGATCGTAAAACCTGCACCTTTCGTCCTCAATAAGTTCATAAAATCAGAAAATCCGTTCTTGACGCAATCCCCTTCCTCTGCTATACTTTAGCACAGAAGAGCGCAAAAGCCAAACACGACCGTTATCGTGCCGTGTCAATTCCTGGAGGGGGTCTACGATGGCTGTCCAGAGTCGTGAATTACGCCCTGAGCGGCGCTGGCCGCTCAGCATGCCTAGCGGGTATGCGGGCAATCTTGCCTATCTAATTACAGGCATTCTCGTTCTGCTTGCAAGCTATGTCTTGCTGAGCAGCATCGTCAGCCGGGTACGCATTGCCATAGACGACGTCCAGTATGGGCGTCCACGCACCTATCATCTGACAGCACATGTTGGACGACCCGAGGAGACCGGGGCACCCACGCACCTGATCGCCCTGAATCTTGATCGGCAAGTGATGATTATCGAGATTCCTGGTGGAGACGTCAACCAGGTACGCACCATGCCTGGGCCATACCTGTTCGGAGCAGGCGAAGACCTGACACCAGTCACCATGCGCCTGGCCGATATCAATGGTGACGGTGTCAATGATTTGATTGTACGGATCAAGAATGAAGAGATGGTCTATGTCAACCGTGAACAAAGCTTCACGCTACTCACTGCTGAAGAGCGGCAACACCTGCTCCAGCAGCAAGGAGGCCGTTAGCACTCAGACATGACTCATCCAGGGATAAGCAAAGCAGGCAACCTGCGGGCCAGGCGCAGGTTGCCTTTTATCCGCAACGTGCGGCGCAACCAATGCTGCCACGACGAAGCCTGACCCAGCACGAGACGGCAAAAGAGATCCGCACTCGCGATCTCGAGTGTCACATCGGTCGTACGTGCAAGCCCAATTTTGCCCATACCACCTTCTGGACTGATACGGACGAACCAGCTTCCACCACCCTGACCAGCAATATTGAGCCCAATCGTGGCATATAACTCGCCCCCCTGATTGCTGCGGTAACTCAGTCCTATCAGATGGATCAGACGCGTCATCTGCCGGCGCATCATGCCAGGTGAAAAATAGAGCCAGGTTGGGCGTGAGCGGGCCAGCGCCAGATGCAACCCATATAATACTCCCGCGTTCGCCAGCACAGCCCCAGCGAGTTCGGCTACCGTCGGAACTGACGTCATCCATGGAACAGCTTGCGTACGTCCTAGCTCTTCAGGGCCAAGTTGACCAACAATCCGTGCGATCTCGCTGAAGGCTGTCTCAAGTGAAGCGATCAGTTCGGCTTCGGTAGCCTCAGCCCGCGCCTCGATCTGTTGGCGGGCAAATGTTGACAATTCGTCAATGTCGTTGAGGCCTGGGATAATCAACGGGGCGCCACCAAGGGTCGCAAGGATCGCCAGATGATACGTATGCGTCATCGCCTCGACATATGCCAGGGCTTCACGACGTGTCCAACCCTCTGCGTTTCGTCCCAACCGCCGCAGCCAATCCTCGTCACGCGTACGCTCGAAGGTTCCATGATAAATATCACGTAACTCGAGCAGATCAGCGGCGAGCGTCACCGAGGTAAAGGCACCGCTCCGATCTTCTAGGCGGGCCATGGCAGCCGCTGCTTCAATTTGCTCGGGGGTAAGTTCTGGCTCTGATAGCTCTGGTGTGGCAACTGGTTCAAGGGTATGAGGTGGAGAAGGAATGTTTTGTTCTGGCTTGCGCATAGGTTCTATCGTGTTTCGTCTGTCTCTACAGATTGTATACTATAACCTGGGTAGTATAACACTGTAGGAAGACTCTATGTCAGAAGAACTCTGCTTGATGACGGCAACCGAACTCGCAACGCATATACGCGCACGACGTCTGAGTTGCACTGAAGTCATGCAAGCGCACATCGAACGCATTGAGCGGCTGAATGCCCAGGTCAATGCGCTCGTGACATGTATCCCTGAACGTGCGTTGAGCATTGCCCGCTCGTACGATGAAGCCCTCGCTCACGAGACAGCGCCCTCGTCACAAGAGGCACCCTTGTACGGCCTTCCTGTGGCGCACAAGGATCTGACAGAAACGCGAGGACTACGCACAACCTACGGTTCCCCCATCTTTGCCGATTATGTCCCGGCTTTTGATGCCTTGATTGTTGAACGCCTCAAGCGGGCCGGTGCGATCACGGTTGGCAAAACCAATACCCCCGAGTTTGGGGCTGGTTCCCAGACGTTCAATGCCGTCTTTGGTGCCACGCGTAACCCTTATGATCTGGATAAAACATGTGGCGGGAGCAGTGGGGGTTCTGCCGTCGCTTTAGCTTGCAGAATGTTACCCCTGGCCGATGGCTCAGATATGGGGGGAAGCCTGCGCAATCCGGCGAGTTTTTGCAATATTGTCGGGTTTCGTACAACCCCAGGACGAGTCCCCGTGTGGCCTGACCTAGCTCCATATATGCCCCTGTCGGTGGTTGGGCCGATGGCACGCACCGTCAGCGATGTCGCCCTGATGCTCTCGGCGATCGCAGGGCCAGATCCACGGGCACCGCTGTCGCTCGATGAACCCGGCGCATCCTTCCGCGAACCGCTGGCAAGCGATCTTCACGGTCTGCGCATCGCATGGGCACCGGATCTCGGTGGGTTGCCGGTGGAGCCCGAGGTCGCCACGATCTTTGCAGCCCAGCGACCGATCTTCGAAAGCCTCGGATGCTTGGTTGAAGATGCGCATCCTGACCTGAGCGATGCCGATGAGATCTTTCTCACGCTCCGTGCCATGCACTTTGAGTTGAGCCTGGGTAATTTGCTTGAAGAGCATCGTGCCCAGATGAAAGACACGGTGATCTGGAATATCGAGGCTGGTCAGCAGCTGCGGGGTCCCGCGATCGGGCAAGCCCTGCGCAAGCATAGTCAACTGCTCGCCCACATGCGGGCTTTCTTCAACCGCTATGATGCGATGGTCTTGCCGGTGAGCCAGGTGCCGCCATTTCCGATCGAACAACCCTATGTGACTGAGATCAATGGGGTGCCAATGCAAAACTATATCGAGTGGATGCGCTCGTGCTACTGGATCAGCGTGACCGGGCAACCCGCCCTGGCAATCCCCGGTGGCTTTACTTCCACCGGCTTGCCTGTAGGCCTGCAAATTGTTGGGCGTCCCCGCGATGAACGCCTCGTGCTACGGCTCGGGTATGCGTTCGAACAGGCAACAGGCTACTATCGTCAGCAGCCAACTATGGTCTAAGCCCAATACCTTGCAAAGAAGACCTCACAGGTCTGCTCATCTGCATTGGGACGCCATCATCAAGACCTGTGAGGTCTCTTCGAGGCCTTCTTTGCACAGGAATTGGCCTAACTAGTTTGTAAGCAAAGCTTCCTGGTATTCCTGCAGCCGTGTCAGGCTGAACGCAGCGAAGCATCTCTGCCATCTGAATGCCTGAGACCCTTCGCTGCGCTCAGGGTGACAAACCATCGGAAAACTTTGTTGACAGACTAATAACCCTCAACATAGGATAGCGCACACATGATGAATGAGGAAGAAGCAATACGCCAATCAGTTGGTATGCCTGTTACGGTTGCCACGCTGTGTGATGATCTCCGTAGACTCGGCCTGCAAGCAGGTATGACTGTGCTGGTGCATGCGAGTTTGAGTCGCTTGGGGTGGGTCTGTGGGGGGCCGGTTGCGGTCATCCTGGCCCTCGAAGAGGTTCTGGGAAGCGCTGGCACCCTGGTGATGCCAACTCATAGCGCCGACCTTTCCGATCCTGCGGCCTGGGTCGCTCCACCCGTCCCCGAACCCTGGTGGCCTGTGATCCGTGACCATATGCCCGCCTATGATCCGGCACTCACTCCGTCACGCCGGATGGGGATCATCGCCGAAACCTTTCGCCGGCAACCAGGGGTCGTGCGAAGTCAGCATCCGCAGGTCTCATTTGCTGCATGGGGGTACCACGCCGAGTGGATTGTGGCCGATCATACGTATCACGTCAATCTCGGCGAAGGCTCGCCACTCGCTCGCCTCTATGATCGCGCTGGTTTTGTGTTGCTGCTCGGTGTCGGCCACGCCAACAATACGTCGCTCCACCTGGCCGAGTACCGCGCCAATTTTCCGCAGAAACAAACGATTATGACGGGAGCGCCGGTGATGCTGGATGGGCAACGACAATGGGTGACATGGACTGATCTTGATTGGAATGACCGCGATTTTGCCCAGATCGGGGCTGATTTTGCCGAGGCGACTGGCCTCGAACGACGCGGTACCGTGGGCGTAGGGACGGCGATCCTGGTACCACAGCGGCCCCTCGTTGATTATGCGATAGCCTGGATGGAACGGTTGCGGATTGACGAGAGAGACGGTTTTAACGCAGAGGCGCAGAGGCGCAGAGGCGGGGAGAGAGAAATAGATATGCAAGAAGGAGGAGTCAATGACGTTCAAGACGACTGATCTTTCCGACGCCAATCCCGAGGTGCAGGTCGGTGAACCAATGTGGCGTCATTTTGGTGGCGTAACCGTCTTTAGCGGACCAATCGCAACCCTGCAGGTCTTTGAAGATAATGCGCTGGTACGGACGATCCTCGAAGAACCCGGCGAAGGGCATGTGCTCGTTGTTGATGGCGGCGGGTCACTACGTTGTGCGTTGCTCGGTGACCAGTTAGCGGCCCTGGGCATACAAAATGGCTGGGCCGGTGTGGTGATTCACGGTTGTGTCCGTGATACCGAAGACCTTGCACACTTGCCCCTGGGCATCCTGGCCCTCGCTCCACATCCACGACGCAGCATCAAACGAGGGCAGGGCACCCGCGGTGGAACACTGCACCTCGCCGGTCTTACCCTCAAGCCAGGTGTGTATCTCTATGCTGATGCCGATGGGGTCATTGTCAGCGATCACAAGCTATGACCCACTAGCTGCGTGCCTGAACAAGACGTACCGCACTTACAATGGCGTCAATCGTGAGATGTCCATAGATGGGAAAGGCGACAATAAGGATTTCACGGTTATCCTCGATCCGGCTGGCAAGAACCTCGCCTTCCCCATAAGGATTGCAGAGCACCTGGTCGCCAGGGAGAAAACGCGGTTCAATCGGCTCGAACCTCGACGAAACTGGCCGCGATGGTGTCGTCTGGTGCTGCTTCTGGGCTTCCTGCTGCTGACGCATGCGCCGTAACCGTTCCACCATCGCGGCGGCGTCAGGCATAACGGGCGGTGGTTCGGGCAGTGGTGGCGCAGGCGGTTCTTGGGGTGGCGCAGACCGCGGAGGCGGGCTCGTTGGAGGAGCAGCTTTGGAAGGCGCTCCAGCCTGCGCAGGTGGACGCGAAGCTTGATCGGCACGGCGACTACGTGGCATACTCGGAGTTGTGCCTTTTTCGTCTGGCGTAGCCGCATTCGCATCTGACTTTGGCGGCTTGCGTGCAGACGATGATGATGAAGACGAAGGCGTCCGGGCTTTGCCTGATGAACGTGTACGGGGAGGCGGAGGCGCTTCACGTTCCTGATCCGGTTCGTCAGCAGGTGTTTGCGGTGAGATGAGAACCGGCGTTTCGCTACCCGACCCACGTACGCCACCCGGCGCACCTGTCACTTCCTCACGCACTGGCACGGGTGGCACCTCGGACGCCCCGCGCCCCGACGCCACGCCACCCGGCGCACCTGTCACTTCCTCACGCACTGGCACGGGTGGTTCGCCGGACGCCCCCCCACCCGGCGGCCCAGTCAACTCCTGGCGCACCGGCGCGGGCGGTTCGCCGGACGCCCCCCCACCCGGCGGGCCAGTCAACTCCTGGCGCACCGGCGCGGGCGGCTCGCCGGACGCCCCGCACCCCGACGCCGCTCCACCCGGCGAGCCCGTCACCGGCTCACGCACCGGCGCGGGCGGTTCGCCGGACGCCCCCCCACCCGGCGGGCCAGTCAGCTCCTGGCGCACCGGCGCGGGCGGCTCGCCGGACGCCCCGCACCCCGACGCCGCTCCACCCGGCGAGCCCGTCACCGGCTCACGCACCGGCGCGGGCGGTTCGCCGAACGCCCCCCCACCCGGCGGGCCAGTCAACTCCTGGCGCACCGGCGCGGGCGGTTCGCCGGACGCCCCGCGCCCCGACGCCGCTCCACCCGAGGGAGGCACGGATGAAGCGGCAGTGCGCCGCGCATCGGTCGGAGGGATCGCTGTCGGTCGCTGCGACAAACGAGCAGGAGGCGAAGACTGAGGAGGTGGCACCGGCTGAGGACGCACGCCGGAACGTGGCTGGGGCGGCGCAACTGTCTGGCCGCCGGCAAGCAGGGCAAGCAACCAATCCTTATCCGCACGCGCCACCGTCTCGAAGAGCGGATCAAGGCCGCGTTGATTCACAATATCATAGGCAAGCGGCAAGAGTGTTTCAAGCGCCTGATAGAGCCAGTAGGCGACCCCATTGCCACCTGCTTCGGTATCAACAAAATAGAGCCTGCGGGCTTCTTCATCATACGCAGGCACAAGATCGTAGATCGAGGCAAGGGTAGCAAGCGGCAGCGCCATCACGAGCGACCAACCCATCACCTGGCCCTCGGCCTTGATCCCGTTTACCAGATCAATCCAGAGCGCCGGGGCGGTCCACTTCCCCATGATTGGCTCGTCCAGCGGCACCTGCGTGATCACATTGCTGGCATTGACTTCGCGCAGGGCATAGATCTCCTCATCAAAAGTCACCCGCCCCCAGGCAACGTCGAGGCCACGGATCGCACGCTGTTCACGGCGCTCGCGCACATGCACACTACACCGGCGCAGCGGCATCGTACGGCGCGACTCATAGGCCGTACTCAGCGTCAGCACAAGCTTCACTTCATCGCGCTCGAGCACACGATAGCCACGGCCAAAGGGGGGCAAGACCGCATTGACCGCACCCCAGCGATCAAACAGCGCCATCGTGACCGAACCGAGATCCGCACCCTGGGGGCTCACAAGACGAGCGACTTCACCCTCAACGCTCTGCACAGTGAAGGCAGCATAGGGATCTTGCGGCCCAGCAGCAGGTTGCCACATCTGAGCAGAGCCTGGCAATACACGGAGCCGACCCTGCTGTTGCAAATGCTGCACCATCGGCATTGACTGCCACTCTTCCGCCACTTCAGCGGCTTGCAACGGCTGTTCGCTGGCGGCACACAACAGATGCTGGGCCTCGACATAGCTATTGCCAGGGGCAACAATCCATACAGGAGGCTGACCATCAAGCAAAGGAAACTGATCCTGCATTGCCATACGTACGAGCATATGTTCCACAGGATCATCACCGAGCATCAAAACAATCAACCGCGTACGATCCAGCGCTGCTCGGAGTGAGGCCGCAACACCACTCAGACTAGGAAAGATCTGCACCTCGGCAGGGACAGCATGCAAGCCGATACTCACCGCTGGTTCATCCTGACCGACAACAGACTGCACCAGCGCCAATTCAAACGGAGGGCACGTCACATGAAGCGAGGTTGCAGTACGCGCGAGACCAAGGGTGAGCGCCACGAGATCGCGAATCCGTTCGGCACCCGTGCGCCAGACCGCGAGCGTCACCTCTGGGGAGAGGGTATCGTGGGCGGAAATAACACGCCAGGCGACCCGACTCATCGTAGCAAGCGCCTCTTCTGCCCCGGTAACAGGAGCGATCGTTGCCATATACTGAAGGCTGGCACGTGCGGGGCTCAAACGGCGCACACGGAGCAACAGAGCCTCAAGGTGAGCGGCAGCAACACCGGTATAGGCATGAGCGCTGAGTAACACCACCGTGCGTAACCGCAACCAGAAGGCCGTCCAGGCGCGATCATGGTGACGCAAGAGGCGCTGATGCAGCATGGCAGGAGTCGCCACGATCACCTGAGCCGCCATAGCGGTGCGCACACCAGATCCCGCAGCGATACCCACACGCAATGGCTCGGGTAGCGCTGCGGTCAATCGGACGAGATCGGCAGCGTAATGAGTTGCACTCAGATCATCGGGAACCAGCACCAGCGCAGTCGAAGGAGCAGAGTCGCGCACATACTCTGCCAGCAGCAGCGAGAGCGTTTGCTGGGCAGAAGCACCGCCCATAAGAGCCAGCGGTTCACCACGACGTAGAGACGCGAGCGCCAGCGCCTGATGCTGATGAAACGGTTCACCAACAACACGAATCCATGCCTGTTCCAGATGCTGGTGAATAGGCAAGTGGGAAATGCGCACCCCTGCACGTTTCGCAAAGGTTTGCACCGTAAGCAACGGGGATTCGTTGCGCGTGCGTTGGCGGGCAATCTGTTGCAGGGCGGTAACAAGATCGCCCCCACCATGTCGACCACCTGATTGCGAATTGCTATCCATGCATCTACACTATGCCTATAGATCCCCTTTTTCTATTGTAGCACAGAGCAGCAACGTAGGGGCAAAGCACCCGTCCCTACGGACGAGCCGACCCAAACCAACGTTGCTCAAGAGTCGTCAAAACACCTTCCCGGCGAAGATCGGCGAGGATGCGGTTGATGTCGGCTTCAAGCTGAAACGCCGAACGCGGCATCGCCAACACCAGTGGCTCAAAACTCAATGCTTCGGCAAGGCGAAGATCAGGATACGCGTGGATGGCCGCAAGCGCTGTCATATGATCAACCATCACGGCATCAAGATGGCCTGCCTGCAACGCTGCGACCGCATCGGCTGGCTCGTCATACGCCGAAACAAGGTGCATCGGCAGCCCATCACGCACAAGACGCCGAGCGAGGGCATCGGCATCGCTCCCCAGCGCAACCCCCACCGTGCGCCCGGCAAGATCGCGTCGCTTGCTCACCGGCGCCGCCTCGGGGACAAGGAGCATCTGCCCAGCGTCAAAATAGAAGGTGGAAAAGCGTGCCCGAAAACCCTGTTCAGGCGCATAGACAAGCGCCGAGGCAATCAGATCGGCGCGACCACTCGTCAGCGCATCATAGAGGCCATCAAAGCCCGTCGGCACAAACTCGGCGGCAAGCCCCATCCGCGCAGCGACGATCTCGACGAGTTCAATATCATAGCCAACCAGACGCTCGCCCTGCTGATCGGCAAAGGGTAACACCCCGATATCTACCGCAATGCGGAGCGTCCCACGTTCACGGGCTGCCGCCATGACAGGGTCAAGCGCAACCGACGCAGTTCCCTGCGTGCCCCCAGCCACGAGCCAGACCAACGCTCCATACCCACACAATACCGCCAGAGCCAAGAGATCAACCATCCAATGACGTACAAAGCCCGATCGCATCGTCTCATCCTCATCGCTGCTGGCCTCTGATTAGAAACCTCAGGCAAAGCTCACCGGCACCCCCTCAGGGGGCTTTCACCAGAGGCGGGGCTGCAAATCATTGTCATCAGGCGACGAAGGTGTCTTTTCGGAGAACGGCAAACCGAGGTGTTCAAAGGCACGGCGCGTCGCAATGCGGCCACGGGGCGTGCGCTGGAGGAAACCAAGCTGAAGCAAAAAAGGCTCGTAGACATCCTCAATGGCATCAATTTCTTCGGCAAGGGCAGCAGCGAGCGTCGAGAGCCCGACAGGACCACCGTTGAAGAGTTCAATAATCGCCCGCAGCAAGCGGCGATCATTTTCATCAAGGCCAAGATCATCGACTTCAAGCTGAGCAAGAGCCGCTCGCGCAACCTCGAGATCGATCTGCCCCTCGGCGACAACCTGGGCATAGTCGCGTAGGCGACGCAACAGGCGATTGGCAATACGGGGCGTGCCACGTGCTCGACGGCCCACTTCCAGCGCAGCCTCAGCCGTGATCGGAACCTCAAGAATGTGCGCCGAACGAACGACGATCTCGCACATCGCCGCATCGGCATAAAACTCAAGGCGATGGGGCGCAACAAAACGATCGCGGAGCGGCGAAGTCAGCAAAGCGAGGCGCGTTGTAGCCCCAATAACGGTGAAACGAGGCAACTTGAGCCGCAAACTACGCGCACTCGGCCCTTTACCGACGATCAGATCGAGGGCAAAATCTTCCATCGCCGGATAGAGCACCTCTTCAACCACCCGATTGAGGCGGTGTACCTCATCAATGAAGAGGATGTCATTTTTCTGGAGATTGGTGAGCAACGCGGCGAGATCACCGGCCCGTTCGATCGCCGGGCCACTCGTCACCTTGATCTTGACGCCCATCTCGTGCGCAATCACATTCGAGAGCGACGTCTTGCCAAGGCCAGGAGGCCCATAAAAGAGGGTGTGATCCAGGGGCTCGCCACGCGCACGCGCCGCAGCAATCGCAATCCGCAGTTGCGCCACAACCTTCTCCTGACCAATAAATTCGGTCAGGCTACGCGGGCGCAGACTCTTTTCAACCTGCTGATCGTCCCCCTCAGACCTGGGGCTAACGAGTCGATCTTGCTGCTCCATCCGAACCTCGCTGCGATCTGCTGTTGACGATTATCATCGCCAGGAGAGTCATAGCATACCACAATCTCTACCACCAGCGGGGAAGGGCAAGGCGTTTCTCGCACCGCAGCACAAGAAGATAGGGCAAGCAAGATACTGCGAAGCACCAAACGAATTGGCACTCGCACCTACCCGCTTACCCCATCTTATTGTTTCCCAACAAAGTTATGCTTTAACGCGAGCATCAAGATCAGCAAAGGCCCGGAAAATGTCACTCTCGGTTAAAATACCGACAATGGTATGCTCAGCATCTGTGACGGGCAAACTCCCAAAGTGATGATTGGCCATCAACAAAGCAGCCTCGGCCAGCGGTGTCTCGGGATGAACAACAACAACATCGCGTGACATCACTTCTGAGACTTCCATTCCGGCGTGCAGATGGCGTGATGCCGCAAGCAGCAGGTCACGCTCGGCCAGGATGCCAACCAGACGTCCGGTCGCGTCGACAACAGGCAAATGGCGAAGGTGATGGTACTGCAAAATGCCAAGCGCTGACAATGCGCTCGACTCGGGCTCAATCGTAACGGGATGGGCACTCATACGATCGCGGACCAACATGGTCTCGTTCCTTTCTGGCAGCGGGCACAACGCTACAGATATCACCGTCCGAACAGAATCAAACGCGAAGTCTCCGCCTCTTGTTCGCATATCTTCATGATCACTCTAGGTCTACTGAATATCGTAGACCGGTATCGGCCATTTCGGTGATAAGAAGCATTAAGGTAGTGTTATCATTAAGCAACTTTCCAGGCAAAGAAGAGAAGAGCAGAGCCTATGAATGAGCAACAAAACGCTGACGCTGATGCCGAGACCCGCTTTGCAGCTATATTTTATCATAGCCCAATTGGCATTGTCATGACTCGCATCCAGGATAGTGTGATTGTCGAAGTGAATGCTGCCTGGATGAAACTCATTGGGTATACCCGCGAAGAGGCGCTTGGGCGAACTGCCATGGAACTCGGCCTTTGGGAAGAACCACACGATCGCCAGCGCTTGTTGGATCACCTCGATGCACGCGGAAGAATTGATGGTTTTGAGGCAACGCTACGCCAAAAAGGAGGCGGACAGTGTCATGCCCTGATCTCTGGCGAGTACCTGGTCTTGAAGCATGAGCGCTTCCTGGTTTTACAACTAGTTGACCTTACGGCACGGAAGCAGTCAGAACTCTCGTTACGTGAGAGTGAAGAACGCTATCGCTTGCTCTTTGCGACCATGGTACAAGGGGTGATCTACCTCGATCTCGATGGCTACATTATTGACGCTAATCCAGCCGCGCAGCGCATCCTTGGCCTGACCCTCGACCAGATGCGTGGTCGCACCTCGCGTGATCCTCGCTGGAAGGCGATCTATGAAGACGGGACAACCTTTCCGGGCGAGGCTCATCCAGTGAGCATGGCCCTCCGTACCGGCCAACCCGTCTACAATACTGTAATGGGCGTCTATAATCCACTCATTGACAAAACCAACTGGATCAGGATCAATGCCATCCCACTCTTCAAACCTGGGCAAAACACCCTCTACCAGGTCTATGCGACCTTTGAGGATATTACCGAACGCAAAGTGGCTGAGTTCGCCCTGCGCGCAAGCGAGGAAGAGCTTCGCAATCTGAATCAAAATCTCGAAGCGCTGGTACGAAAACGCACTGCCGAGGTGCAAGATCTGTATGATCGCGCCCCGAATGGCTACCATTCCCTTGATGCCGAGGGTAACATTCTGATGATCAATCAGACGGAACTGGCCTGGCTCGGCTATACCCACGAAGAACTGCTTGGGCAACATGTGAGCAAAATTATTGCCCCACACAGCTTACCTACCTTCCAACAGGCGTTTCCGATCTTTATAGCCCAGGGATGGATTAAAGATATCGAACTTGATTTCCTTCGTAAAAATGGAACCACTTTTCCCGTACTTATTAGTGCCATTGCGATTCGAGACGAGGCCGGTTATTTTGTGATGAGCCGGACAACGATTTTCGATAATACTGATCGCAAGAAGGCCGAGAAAATTCAGTTGCTTGCCAACGCCGAAATGGCGCGCGCGCTGCGTACCAAAGATGAGTTTCTCGCCACCATGAGTCACGAATTGCGCACGCCGTTGAACGCCATCCTGGCCCTGAGTGAAAGCATGCTCGAAGGACTACGAGGGTCGCTCAATGACCGCCAACAAGAGGCGATCCACCATATTGAAGCCAGTGGCAAGCATCTGCTCACGTTGATCAATGATATCCTCGATCTGTCGAAGGTTGAGGCCGGGCGACTCGATTTGCAGATCAGCCCTTTCCCGGTCATCGAATTGTGCCAGGCGAGCATGCAGTTTGTCAAAGAGATGGCCCGCAAGAAGGAACTGACGTTGCATATTGAGATACGTGAAGAGGACGGCAAAGTTCAATTGGCCGCTGATCCCAAGCGCCTCAAACAGGTTCTCGTCAACCTGCTCTCGAATGCAGTGAAATTCACGCCCAGCGGTGGCCTGGTCACCCTCGAAGCGGGTGTCTCCGCAGACCAGACCAGCTTCTATTTTGCCGTACGCGATACCGGCATAGGCATCCAGTCTGAAGATATGGCACGGCTCTTCCAACCATTTACCCAACTCGATGGCGGACTGACGCGGCAATACGATGGCACCGGCCTCGGGCTCACCCTCGTGCGCCGTCTGGCTGAATTGCATGGCGGCACCGTTACAGTTGAGAGTGTAGTTAATCAGGGCAGTTGTTTTACTGTTCTGCTGCCGTATCAACCTTGAAGGCTACTTCAGCACACTGAGCACACTGGCAAAATCGTCGGTCCAAAGAGGGGTCTGCGGCGAGAAAACCGCACGCCGCCAACGCGGATCATCGCGCAGGTGACCAAGGTCAGCCTCGGAGTCGGCTAGCACGGCCCAACTCGATGTCCAGTATCCCGCTGCATCCTGCTCGGGCGTCACCGCTAGATCGTGGCGTATCATGGCAATCATCCCGGCATCATCGGCAAGCCTGGCGAGCACCGGTTCGAGATCAAAGAAGCGATTCGAGATGTGAAACGCCAGCAAGCCACCGTCCGCAAGCCGGTCACGGTAGAGTTGCAGGGCTTCACGGGTGATCAAATGGATCGGAATCGCATCAGATGAATAGGCATCAAGTACCAGCAGATCATAGATGCGGTCGGTCTGCTGGAGCGAGAGCCGAGCGTCACCAGGGACAATCAGAGCATCGGGCAAACATCTGCTGAGAAAGGTGAAAAGATCGGTGTCACGGGCAATGGCAATCACTTCTGGATCGATCTCGTAAAAAGTCCAGGTCTGCCCGGGCCGCGCATAACAGGCCATCGAGGCGGTTCCCATGCCTACCCCGCCAACCCGCAGATCAGACCGATCCTGCCGTTCCGCAAAAATCTGCCCAAGCGGGCCACTCGTTGTATAGTAGCTCAATGGCTCGGTCTGACGTGCTGGATCGAGACTTTGCAACCCATGTTTGGTATTGCCATGCACCAGCACACGGTAGCCCCCCCCTGGCTCTAACAGCACCCGGTGAACCCCAAAGAAGGTACGCTGGGCATAGATCTGGTCGCCGTTGCCAGGATTGAAGAGAGCGCCTGCCACAAGCAGGGCAAGCAACCCAAGCCCAAAGCGGAGGGGACGCCGCGAGAAACTGAAACCAATCAACGCGGGAAGACCAAGCATTACCATCAATCCGGTTGAACCAACGATGCCAACCCGCTGACCAGCGATGATCAAGATAGCCGTAAGCAGCCCAAGGCCAAGCGGTATCGCTACATCGTTGAGACGTTGCTGGCGCGGAATCATCGCCGTAGTCTCACCCGTGATCACCGGCAACAACAGGGCCGCCAGGATCAGCGCCAGCGGGTACTCTAGAATGGTCACAAAAATCGTCGGTGCGATGAGTGCATTGAAGATGCCCCCAAGCGCCCCACCAACCGACATCAGAAGATAAAATTCAGTCAGGTAACGCGGGGCCGGGCGATCTGCGGCTAGTTCGCCATGGCAGACCATCGCAACCACAAAAAAGACCCCGAGGTGCAGCGCCAGCAAGAGACCAAAAGGCTGCGTCGCCTGCGCAATAATCGTCACAAAAAGGGGCACGACAAGAATTGGCATCGCCCGCACCATCAGCCAGTGCGGAAGAGGTGGGCGAGCGGCAAACACCAGGGTAAAGGTCAAGAGATAGAGCGCTAACGGCCAGACCCAAAGCAACGGGATCGCCGCCAGATCGGTCGTCACATAGGTCGTCAGACTCAAGAGCAGACTCGAAGGCACAGTTGCAAGCAAGACCCAGCGTCCACGTTGCCGCCAGGTTGGCGCCTGCTCAACCGGGGGCGTGGCAAGATCACCCGACAAGGGCGCAACAATCGGTAACCGCCAGAGCACCAGAGCACAGGCGAGGGCAAGCAAGACGAGCAGGCCATACCCAAGCGACCAGAGCAAACTCTGTTGATCGAGGCGGACATATGGCTCAAGCAGCACGGGGTAACCGAGCAAAGCCAGCATACTGCCGAGGTTGCTGGCAGCATAGAGGGTATAAGGATTGCCCACCCGAGGGCCAGCGGCGGCAAACCAGGCCTGCACAAGGGGGCTGCTCGTCGACACAACAAAATAGGGCAAGCCAACCGCAACCGTCAGCAGCGCCAGCACCCAGAACGCTGGATTTGCCTCGGTGGGCGGCAACCAACCGGCAGGAACGGTAATCGGCAGTGTCACCAGAGGCAACAACATCACCACCAAATGCACCATTGCCTGACGGCGTGCCCCGAGCCAACGGATCGTCACATGCGCATAGGCATAGCCGACAAGCAACATGCTCTGATAAAAGACCATCGCGGTATTCCAGACGGCTGGCGTACCGCCAAGCAGAGGCAAAATCATCCGGGCGAACATCGGCTGAAGCAGAAACAGCAGCAACGCGCTAACAAAAATCGTAATAGTATAGACCACGCGCATCCAGGCTACTCCTCGCCAACCGAACGTACGCCTCTGGCTGGGGGTTTGGGGGCCTGCGGCCACCAGGAATTGCACGTATGCTGGCACCCTAACATTCAGGCTGTATGGGGGCAGTGCCCCCATACAGCCTGATAACAACGTCAAATCACATTGCGTTCAATCTGTGCTGCACCATCGCGAAAACGATTAATCCGCAACTCATCAATGTTGATCGTCTGTGCTCGTCCATCAAGAATCTCCTCAGCAATCAGCATCCCGGTAGCCGGCGCATGCATAATGCCATGCCCGCTAAAGCCACTGGCATCAAGATAGCCTTGCAGATCGGGATGATAGCCGAGGATCGGATTATGATCAGGGGTAATTTCATAGAGGCCCGCCCAGCACTGGCTTTCAGCCAGGCCAGCCTCTTCAAGAAGGGGGAAGCGAGCCAGACCGACTTCGAGCACATGATCAAGCCAGTCCCAGTCAACGGTCTGATTAAAGCTACTCGGCTCATCGAGATTCGATTTGCCCATCAAGATCCCGGCACCCTCGTGGCGCATATAGAAACCAGAGCCAACGTCAATGGTCAGCGGAATAGGCCCAGGAATCTGCGGGAAGGGCGTCGTCATATAGATATTGCGTCGATAGGGGCGCACCGGTACATCGAGGCCAGCGCGTGCCGCTACCTCACCGGCCCAGGGACCAGCCGCATTGACGACAGTATCACAGGCAACCGGGCCTTGATTCGTCTGTACCGCAGCAACGCGCCCGGCGACGCAGTCAAAACCCGTCACCTGAGTCGCACGTTGCAACCGTACCCCCAGGCGCTGGGCCGCCCGCAAGTAGCCGAGAGCAATCCCGTATGGATCGCAATAGCCATCATCAAGGCCAAACGTCGCCCCGAGCAGATCGTCAGTACGCATCCGTGGCACAAACCGGGCTGCCTCATCAGGGGTCAGAAGCTCAACGCGGACACCAAGCTCACGCTGCAGGGCAACATTGCGTTGATACTCTTGCCAGGTAACCGGATCATTGACGAGGAAGAGATACCCAACCTGATGCAACTCGGCATGGCCGCCCACCTCTTCATCAAAAACGCGTAACTTCTCAATACTATGGCGCGAGAGCAAAATATTGGTCGTATTCGAAAACTGATGCCGCACCCCCGCCGCCGAACGGGCAGTACTGCCACTAATTTCCGCTTCCTCTTTCTCCAGGATCAACACATCAGTACAGCCCCGTATTGCCAGATGATAGGCAATGCTCGACCCGATCACCCCGGCACCAATGATTACAACCTGCGCACCTCTTGCCATGGTGTCACACCCCGCCTTTCCCAGGACACATATGCAGGACTCACCCGCTGAAATATTATACACGGTGCATGTGGTATACTAAGAAAAGTTTGCTTCGTCGTCTAGTATGGAGAAAAGAAACGTGGAGCTTGCGCTCTATTTTTCCATGATTATCGTCAGCGCCGTGCTTATTACGCTGGTTGTGTTGCAGGCACGCTCGCTTGGGATGGCCAATCGCGATACGAGTTCGATCTATCGCACCCGTCGCGGGCTAGAGAAGACCATGCATCAGGCTACGATTGTGTTGAGTGTCGTCTTTTTGATGCTCGCGCTGATCACCAGCCTACCGATCTTCTAAAGCTATGGCGCGTCGCATTCGCTGGCAACTCGTTATTGCGACCCTGAGCATTCTGCTTGTGACGGGCCTCCTCGGGCGGCTTGCCCTCACGACCACCTCGGTGGCAAGTCCCCTCGAGGGAGGGGCGCATATCGAGGCAGTAGTAGGCAGCCCCCAACTGCCCATTCCGCTGCTCAACAATCCACTGACTGATCCCGTAGGCCGTGACCTCATTGCGCTGATTTTTGATAGTCTGGTACGGATTGGGGCCGATGGTCTGCTCGAACCAGGCCTCGCGTCCTATGAGCTTGATCCCACGGGAACAACCTATCTCTTCAGGCTCCAACGCAATGCCACCTGGCACGATGGGCAGCCAGTCACCGCTGATGATGTGGTCTTTACTCTGCGTACCCTGCAGATCCTCGAAGAGCCAGGTGAACCAGGGGTGGCCGAGGTGTGGCGTTCATTGCTGGTTGATCGCCTTGACGATTATACGGTGCGAGTTACCCTTGTTGAACCGCTCGCCTCGTTTTTGAGTTTTGCCCGCGTGCCGATCCTCCCAGCCCACTTGCTCTTTGGCCTACCCCCTGACCAGTGGGCAAGTTCGGCTTTTGCTGAACAACTCGTCGGCAGCGGGCCGTATCGGCTGATCGAACTCAATGAAGAGCACGCTTTGCTCGAGGCAAATGAGGCTTATGCTACCGGGCGCCCCTACCTCGACCGGATTGAACTGCGCTTTCTTGCCGCCCCTGCCGCAGCCCAGGCAGCGCTGTCGCGCGGTACGGTGACTGCATACGGCGAGCGGATCGACCCTGAGCAACCAGGCGTTATGTCGGCAAGCAACCTCCGCAGCAATGTCGTTCCGCTCGATGATTATACGGTACTCAGCTTTAATCTTCGTACCTACCCCTTTAATGATATCGGCTTTCGGCAAGCGCTTGCCCATGGCCTCGACAAAGATCTCCTGATTGAAGAGGCCCTCAACAGCAGTGTTGTGCGACTCGATACACCCATCTTGAACGGATCATGGGCGGCCGCGCCCGAACTCACCTGGTACGACGCCGATCCTGCACGTGCGGCAACAATGCTCCGTGAACTCGGGTATGCACTCAATGACCAGGGCCTGCTGACGGATAATAATGTTCCTGTGACGGCGAGTCTGCTAGTTGACAGCGAACCGCGCCGCATTATGGCCGCCAATGAAGTGGCGCGTCAATGGGCCGAATTGGGATTGACGATTGAAGTGGTTGAGCTAGAGAGCGCAACCCTCCAACGGCAACTGCGCGCAGGCGATTTCACGCTTGCGCTCCATAGCTGGGCACGGCTTGGACCTGATCCCGATCCTTATCTGCTCTGGCATTCGAGCAGTGAACTGAATGTGACCGGGCTCGAAAACCGCGAGATTGATATCCTCCTGCGGCGGGCACGCACCGAGCAAGAGCTAGCCGCCCGTATTGCTGATTATGTCACGTTTCAGCAACGCTGGATCGAACTGGTGCCGGCCATCACGCTCTATCAACCCCTCTATCGTTTTACCACTGAGACTCAGTTAGGCGGCTCAGGGCTTGACGACCCTGATAGCGCCGTCAGTCGCCAACTCTTCGGCACCGAAGATCGTTATCGTACCGTGATCCGGTGGTATACCGACAGCTACCGTGAAATCCAGGGCGATCTGCGCTAGCCACGTTTTATACCAATTGGATTTGAGCAATCCGCACAGGCAGTACCGCCAAAACGCATTGGAAAGCCATGCGCAGCAATCTGCAAGTTAAACTGGTATTAATTACCTGGTAGATCACGCGGTTGGCCAACCGGCACAACGGTGACATCGGACGATGGCTCAGTTGGGGAAGATTTCGGGCGAAGATCGGGGCGCAATTCACGCAAAATGACCATACCTGCCGTAATGATTGGCACGGTCAGCAAGGCCGCAAAGAAACCACCGATTTGACCGCCAATAAAGAGGCCTAGCAAAATCAAAGCGACCGGAACTTCCACCGCTTTCGAGAAGGCATAGGGGGCCACCACATAGACCGCGATCGCTCCGATGATCACATTCACGATCAAGGTTAGCACCGCGAGCGTTGGACTGACCGTTGCCGCCGCGAGTGCACCGAGGATCATCCCAACAATGCCACCCAGATAGGGAATAAACTCGAGCAACCCGCTCACTACTGCGATCTGCACCCCATAAGGTACCCCAAGAATCAGATTCGTAATCGTATAGGCAATCGTGTAGTAGCCACAAATCGCCAATTGGGCCAGAAACCAGCGTGATAGCCCGTGACTGACTGCATGCGTCAACTGGGTCGTCCGCTGGTGATAGCGTACTGGTAGAAAGAGCCGCATGACCCAGACGGCACTGGTTTTGCTACTGACCAGCGTAAAAACAACGACAAAGAGCACAAAAGCGGCAAAGCCCAACGCGCCCACCTGCCCCACTGTTCCCCCAATTTGCCCAAGCCCCCACTGAATCGCCGCCGCCGCATCACCAATCAGGCGTTCACCAAAGGCCCCAAACTCAGAGAGACCAAAAGTGGCTTCCAGTTGGGCTGGCAGATCATTGGCCAGCCGCGTCAACGCCCCTGAAAGAAGGCGCAGACTCTCAAACAGGATCGGCAGCAACATCAGCACCAGGGCCGCAAGGATGGCAATCACCCCACCAAGGGTCGCCCCCGCCGTAAACCCTCGTGAGAAGCCGCGACGCTCAAGCCGATCAGCAACAGGATTGATCAAGAGCGTCAGCAGCGCCGCAACAATCGTAAGGGTCAGCAGATTCCGCAAAATGGGAAGAATCTGAATTGCGACATAAATGGTTGGCCCCAACGCGACAATGGCAAACCAGGCACGTAGATCCAGTTTGAAGGCCATACCGTGATCCTTGAGCTATGCGCTTATGCAGTTTACGCCAATAGAAAACGAAGTTCATGGGTATTATACCATTGCTCCCATGGCTGGCTAGAACCTGATACCTTCTTCAGCGCATGTTCAGGTCTGTACAAGCCCTTGTAAAACCAACCTTCATTCAGTTTGCACAGGTCAAGCCCTATACTACAAACAAGACGCCTGGATAAGCACCTGCGGGGATACGCGGAGGAGACACAGGCCCCAAACCCTGATCTTGTGCATGACACACAAGAAGCTTTTCGGGTGAGGATGCGATGGGTATCCCCATCGCAAGATCGCAAGCGCAGCTTGTGCGCATGTAGCTACAAGGAGGAGACCATGAATACGAGACGATTGACGCAACGTATGATGGCCCTGCTGACGGCTCCTTTGATCGTTGGGTTGCTCTTCGCCGCTGTGCCGATCGGGGCAGCGCCGTTTGATGGCGGGAGGACACGCTTCGCCGATCCGCGGTTCGAGCAGGTTTGGACACGAACGGACAGCGAAGCGGTACGTTCAGGGCGAACATGGTATTGGGGGCCAGAGCCATGGTTCGACTATGCCGAATTTTATCGCCAGGGCGCGAACGGGCTCAGAACCGTGCAGTATTTTGACAAAGCCCGAATGGAACTGAACAACCCCAGTGATTTTGGCGGCCCTGCCCAGGGTGTCACCAATGGCCTGCTGGTCAAAGAACTGGTCAGTGGTCGGTTGCAGCGTGGCGATGACCCGTATGATGTTGATATGCGTGGGCCAAGTGATGTGCCCGTTGCGGGCAATCCGCGCAACGCCAACCCGACCTCGCCAGGCTATGGCTCGTTTGCTGGTGTCGCGACGATTGACAATGGCTATCGTGACCCACAGCGCATTGGTGACCGGATCAGCCTGACCATTGACCGGGCGGGCAACCTGGGCCAACGCCCCGACCTGGCCCTTCCCGAAACCGAGATCGTGCAGTACAACAGCGTCACCGGTCACAATATTCCCCGGATCTTCTGGGATTTTATGGGCCAGCAAGGTCCGATCGTCATTGATGGGCGCATCGTACGCGGCCCCGTGGTTGACTGGCTCTTTGCGATGGGCTTGCCGATTACGGATGCCTACTGGACACGCGCCCAGATCGGCGCCGTTGAACAAAATGTCCTGGTGCAACTCTTCGAGCGGCGTGTGCTGACCTATGTGCCCACCAACCCGGCTGGGTACAAAGTCGAAATGGGCAACGTTGGCCAGCACTACTTCCAGTGGCGCTATCCCGACCTTGGTACGCCCTGGGTCTCGCCAGAACCACGCGAGATCCTGGTCTATGCGTCGAATGTTGACACCGGTAGCCACTGGGAAGTCTATCGTTACGATGGCAATGGGCAAAGCCAGCGGATCACTTTTAACGACCACGAAACGGTGGCCTTCTCGTGGCGCCGCAGCTGGGATCCCGGCCAGCAAAGCCTGCTTGGCGACTCGCGACGTGCAGGCACCGGGTTCCGTCAACTCTATGAATTCGATATCGTGACCGTCTATGATGGCGACAACGCCTGGAATGCTCGGGTCAGACGGCTCAGCTACAGCGACGGCCAAGGCTGGCCTATGCCCGGCCCCTTCCCAGGGTATCTGCCCAACAATACAGCGAATGACTACAACGCTGCAGCGTCACCCGATGGAACCAAGCTGGTCTTTGTCTCGGATCGGATGGGCAACGGCAGCCAAGAGTTGATGCTCGCACCAATCAGTGGCAATAATCCGGTGCAACTGACCGGTGATGGATGTGTCAACGAAACACCTTCGTGGTCACCTGATGGACGGCGGATCTACTGGACGGCCAACTGCGCCGGCACCTTTGACCTCTATCAAGCCGAACTCAATTATATAAACGATGGGCAGGATTACGTCTTTGCCAACCTCGTGAATGCCCGACGGCTCACCGACAATCGTACTGACAATCGGTACGTCCGGCTCTCACCTGATGGTCGTACCCTGGCCTACTCGATCAAACAAGAGGGACGCTGGCAACTGGCGCTCTATGATCTTGTGTTTGGGCGCACGCGCATCTTTGCCGAGCCAGGGAACAACGAAGCACCAACCTGGTCGGCCGATAGTCGTACCCTCGCCTTTGCAAGTGACCGCACCGGCAACTATGAGATCTACACCATCGGGGTTGATGGCCAGAACCTGGCACGCCTCACCGCGAATGGGGCGCAGAATCGCTGGCCGCTCTGGGCGCAATAACCTCACGAGACGTTCTGCCTTCCGACGCCAAAACGCCAGCAATGCTGGCGTTTTGGCGTCGGAAGAAGCACATCCTACACACAATATGCTACAATGCAAGCACGTTCTTAGCAATGTAGGAGTGATGTGTGCGTGATATTTTTGCCGGGCCGCCCGATGAGATGAGTATGCACGGGCGCAATGACAACCTTGAACTGCTCAAAGCTTGGGCTGGCACCTCGCTGGCTTTTGCGATTTATATCATGCGGGGGCAGGTTTTTAATAGTCAGTTTTTTTATGTCCTGACAATTGCCGCCCTCACCTGTGGCATTGGCTTTTTGCTACACGA
The DNA here is from genome assembly GCF_004138165.1 of Candidatus Chloroploca sp. Khr17. GTDB lineage: Bacteria > Chloroflexota > Chloroflexia > Chloroflexales > Chloroflexaceae > Chloroploca. The sequence goes on along the minus strand of NZ_RYFF01000002.1, from coordinate 227,533 downwards.
ACTCGCCCATCGCGTGGTGGCACGCAATTTTGGGGCCCAGGCCCATTTTGTGGCGCATAATGGATGGCTCTTGATCTCGATAGGCGTGGCCTTTCTCGGCATTTTCATTGCAGCACCGGGGGCTGTCTGGCATCGCGGCTATTTGACCCCGCGACAGGGCGGTTTGATTGCCCTCGCCGGGCCGGTGACCAACCTCGTGCTTGCCGTTGGTTTTTTGCTGATGAGCATGGTTGCTACCCCAGGTGATGCCATTTTTGGCGTGCGCCTGCTCGATCTCGCTCGCATTGGCTATGGCATCAATGCCTGGCTCGGCCTCTTCAATATGATTCCTGCTGGCCCCTTTGATGGGGCCAAAGTACTCGCCTGGGATTGGCGCGTCTTTGCAGTAACCGTCGGGATAGCCCTGCTCTTAACCTTCGGGATTCGGGTCTAACGAGCGACAGCACTGGGCTGTCGTCAGCAAGTGGACAAAGGATTGGTATGCGTACTCCGATCATTGCTGGTAACTGGAAGATGTTCAAGACGGTGGGCGAGGCCGTAGAACTGGTCAAAGCTCTGCTGGCCGAGGTAAGTAGCCTAGAGGGTCGTGAGGTGGTGATCTGTCCGCCCTTTACGGCACTCTATGCGCTGCGTCCGCTGCTGGTGGGTACCCGCCTCGGCCTTGGCGCACAAAATGTCTATCATGAAACGCAGGGAGCCTACACCGGCGAAATTGCACCTGGTATGCTGGTTGACGTGGGGTGTCAGTATGTCATCCTGGGGCACAGCGAGCGCCGTCAGTATTTTGGCGAAACTGATGCGAGTGTGAGTCGCAAACTGCGCGCTGCACTGACCGCCGGGTTGACGCCCATTGTGTGTGTCGGTGAGACCAAAACCGAACGTGACGCCGGGCAAGCCGAAACTGTGGTCGGGAGTCAGATTCAGGGCAGCCTGGCGGGGCTCACGCCAACTGAAATGGCAAAATGCATCGTCGCCTATGAGCCCGTCTGGGCGATTGGCACCGGTGATACCGCAACCCCCGAGGATGCCCAGGCCATGCATGCTGCGATTCGGGCGATGCTCGCGGATCAATTTGGCGGTGAAACGGCCAGTGGCGTACGGATTCAGTACGGCGGAAGCGTCAAGCCTGATAATATTGATGTGTTGATGTCCCAGGCTGATATTGATGGAGCCCTCGTTGGTGGGGCTGCCTTGACCGCCAGCAGTTTTCTGCGAATTGTGAAGTATCAGTAGCGCCCTGAACCGGGTGCGTGAACCGTACCCGACTGTGTTTGGAGAGACAGGTGTCTCTCCAAACGTTCCCCCGGAGGGCAAGGTGGTATGACCGTTGAGGTCGCATTGCTAGTTGGTTTCATTCTTGCTCGCGGGCTCCTGGTCGGTGCAGAATGGGCGATTCTCTCGGCAAGTCGGGTTCGCCTTGAGGAACTCGACGAAGATGGCGATGAGGCAGCCAACCTTGTCTTGAAGTTGCAAGATGAACCCGAACGGTTTCTTCCGGCTGTACGGGTGGGCATCGCAACCGTGGGGATCCTCATCGGTGCGTTCAGTGCCACCACGATCGCAACCCTCGCGCTACCCCTGGTCTACCCCTGGTCACCACTTGATGAAACAACCATCCCGTTGGTAGCGACTGGGCTTGTCGTCGCAAGTGCGCTGCTCTTGACGCTCATTTTTGGGGAGTTGATCCCGCAGCGGCTCGCCGAGATCAAGACCGAGCGCTACGCGCTGTTGATGGCACGCCCGATTACTTTCTTTGCGCGGGTCAGTACACCTGTCGTGGGTGGCATCAACCTGATCGCACGCATTATCCTCATGATTTTTGGACTTCGCAATGCCCCCGAAGAACGTGTCACCGAGGAAGATATCAAAGCGTTGGTGCGTGAAGGCGCTGAGGATGGTGAAGTTGCCTTGCAAGAGCAACTCTTTATCGAGAGCATCTTCAAGTTTAGTGACTGCGAAGTACGCCATATTATGACCCCGCGACGCGATGTCGAAATGGTCGAGGCCGATGCGTTGCTCGGTGACGTCCTGGATGAGTTGCTGGAAAGTGGCTACTCACGCTTTCCCGTGTATGAAGAAACACCTGATCAGGTCGTTGGTCTCGTGCATGTCCGTGACCTGCTGATGCTCTATCGTCGAAAGGGTGAAGCATCACAGGTACGTGAAGTCATCGCCCCACCGCTCTATGTCTCCGAAAATAGTCTGGCCACGGTCTTGCTCGCAACCTTTCGCAAAAATCGCCGCCATATGGCTGTCGTTGTGAGTGAACTGGGCGGCATTGAAGGCGTCGTAACCCTCGAAGATGTACTCGAAGAGATCGTTGGTGAAATCGATGATGAATTCGATGAAGCTTCGGAGGAACCGATCGTCCGCCGTGAAGATGGCTCGTGGCTGGTTGATGGCGGTCTGGTGATTGATGAAGTCAAGACCTTGCTCGATGTCGAAGAACTGCCTGGCGAAGCGACGTTTCGCTACGATACACTGGCGGGCCTTGTGATCGCCCTGCTCGGTCAGTTGCCAAAGACTGGCAATTATGTCACGTGGGACGAATGGCGCTTCGAAGTGGTTGACATGGATGGCTTGCGGATCGACAAGGTCTTGATCAGCAAGGAGCTTCAAGACGCAGCGTAGCTCTGGTGCGAAGCCTCCTGATCATCTCAATGATCATTGTATTGTCTGCGCTATATTTCCCAAAATGAACCTGCGCGCGAGCACAAGCAAGCACGGTAACAACGCTTGACAGCCACAAGAAGCGTGTTATACTGGAACCAGTTCCAATTATGGAACTGGTTCATTCTGTCATTGATGACACGATTGGCCGGGGGTGTCATGGCTGCCACTATTCGCGATGTTGCACGCGTTGCTGGGGTTGGGCTTGGTACGGTTTCACGGGTGATCAACAATAGCCCACTCGTAAGCCATGCAACCCGCCAGCGTGTGCTTGATGTCATTGCTGAACTGCGCTATAACCCCAGCCAGATTGCGCGTAGCTTCGCACTTGGCAAAACCCTGACGGTTGCGACCATTGCTCCATTTTTTACACGCCCTTCGGTGGTCGAGCGTTTACGTGGCATCGAGGCAGCCCTGGCAAGCGGTGGCTACGCCCTGGTTGTGTTCAATGTCGAGACGCCAGCGCGCCGTGATAACTGCCTACGTGATGTACCACGCAGCCAACGCGCCGATGGGTTGTTGATTATCTCGCTGGCCCCCCAACCCGAAGAGGTTCTTGCCCTCCAAGAAACGGGCCTCCCAGTAGTCTTGATCGACGCCTATGCCGATAGTTTGCCAGGGGTAACCATTGATGATGTGGCGGGGGGAACGCTGGCTACCGAGTACCTGATTGCCCTGGGCCATCGACGCATTGGTTTTATCGGTGATCTGATTGCTGATGCAATGAGTTTTAACTTTACCAGTAGCCGTCATCGGCTGGAGGGCTATCAGCAAGCCTTGGTATCGGCAGGGATTCCACCTCGTGACGACTATCAACGCCACGGCCTGCACGGACGCTACGAGGCGCGCGTGCTTGCCCGTGACTTGCTGGAACTCTCTGAACCACCCACTGCTCTTTTTGCTGCCAGTGATACCCAGGCTATGGGGGTGCTCGAAGCAGCGCGGGATCTCGATCTTGCGGTACCTGACCAGCTTTCCGTCATCGGCTTTGATGACATTGATGTAGCCGAGTATCTGGGGTTGACGACAATTCGTCAGTTGCTCTTCGAAAGTGGCGAGCGCGGCGTCGAGTTATTGCTGAAACGGATGGCGAACCCGTCGGCCAAGCTTGAACGCGAGTATCTGCCCATTGAATTAATTGCCCGTGGTACCACACGACGCATCGCCAGATGAAGACGTCGTGCAACAACGAAATGCTGTTCGTATGATGCATTAGCAAGCCAGACATATAGCCCTCCTTGACGATGTGTAACTGAGGAGTACCGGCTTTAGCCGGCTAAAACCGGCACTCCTGTTGATAACCCAGATAGGAGTGCTATAGCTCACCCTGAGTAATGGACAAACGATGAACAAGCGACGCACACGATGTGCAATGTTTCAGAAAGGAGGTGGTTTCGATCACCAGATGCACCGATCACGCATGCTCTGTCATGGCAATGTGGGCCATCCGTACCAATGAAGGAAGGAATCTATGCTTCGCAAATTCTCGCTTTTTGTGCTCATCGCACTGTTCACGGCAATGATCGCCGCCTGTGGCGGTGGACAGGCTGTTACGCCAACTGTCCCACCGGCCGAACCCGCTCCGACCGAAGAAGTAGCGCAACCAGCGCCAACTGAAGCGGCCACGGCTGCGCCCGCCGCAACTGAAGCGCCCGCCGCAACTGAAGCGCCCGCTACGAGTGAATCGGCGACCGCCGCGCTCGCCGAGCGCGCCGCTGGCATCAGCGAAGAACTCGCTGCTGCATTTGCTGGTGAATACAGTGGAACATCGGTCACCATGACCGGCCCCTTCACCGATCAGGACGCAGTCAACTTCAACAATGCGATTAGCGAGTTTGAGGAACTGACCGGGATTGATATTCAGTACGAAGGCTCGAAAGAGTTCGAGACCAGCATCTCGATCCGCGTTGACGGTGGCAACCCACCTGACATCGCCGACTTCCCGCAGCCCGGCTTGCTCGCCAACTTTGTGCGTGACGGCAAGGTCATTGACGTTGGTCAGTTTGTCAGTGCTGACTGGTTGAGCCAGAACTACAACCAGAGCTGGCTTGATATGGCAACCATGGAGAGCCCCAGCGGGCCGATTACCGCTGGAATCTGGCAGCGTGTGAATGGCAAGAGCCTAGTCTGGTATCCAAAAGCCCAATTTGAGGCTGCCGGGTACACGGTTCCAACGACGTGGGACGAGTTGCTGGCGCTGACCGACGAGATCGCGGCTGATGGCGATCCGGCCTGGTGTGTTGGCATTGAGTCGGGGACAGCAACCGGCTGGCCCGCCACCGACTGGATGGAAGAGATCATGCTCCGCACCACCTCGCTGGAAAACTATGATCGTTGGGTTAGTGGTGATCTGCTCTTTGATTCGCCTGAGGTCAAGGCTGCCGCCGAGAAGATGGGCGAGATCTGGTTCAACGACGAGTATGTCTATGGTGGCCGCGCTTCGATTGTCACCACCGGCTTCGGTGATGCCCCGCTGCCCATGTTCCAGAATCCTCCGGGATGCTGGCTGCACAAGCAGGGCAACTTCATCACCAGTTTCTTCCCGAGCACGGCTGAGGCTGGCGTTGACTTCGACTTCTTCTACCTGCCCGGCATTGACCCAGCCTATGGCGAGCCAGTGCTGGTAGCTGGTGACCTGATGGCGATGTTCACCGACCGCCCCGAAGTTCGCGCTGTGATGTCCTACTTCTCGAGTGGGGCCTCGCTGCAGAACTGGCTCCAGAGCGGTGGCGCAATTTCGCCCCACAATGACTCAGACCTGAGCTGGTACGCCAACGACATCGAGCGTGGTGTGGGTGAAATCATCCTCAACGCGACCAGCCTGCGCTTCGATGCCTCTGACCTGATGCCTGGTCAGGTTGGGGCTGGCTCGTTCTGGACCGGCATGACCGACTTCGTTGCTGGCACCGTTGATCTCGACACCGCCATGCGCGAAATCGACGCGGCCTGGCCGCGTTAAGAGGTTGGCGTGGATGGCAGGTACCACCCTGCCATCCACGGTGAGGTTCACAGCCTCTCGGCAGGAGATTGGAGGGCGACAGCCCTTCCCATGTAACGCAATGGAGCGTCGCTCATGCAAGGTACAACTGAGATGACACCGGGACGCGCCACGTCACCGTCCAGCGAGGATTTCAATCCTGGGCGGCTTGTGATCGCGCTCGTCCTGTTCGCCCTGCTCGTCCTCTTCATCTGGGGAGGCTTTGTCTTTCTGCGCGATGCACAGCGCGGTGACACGCTGCCAAAACTACTGACCGCAGCAATCGCCATCATCTGGGGTGTTGGTGGCGCCGCCGGTACCTTTTACACACTGAACATGATCGTCGAACAGATGCCCGGCAATGTGCGACGAACCTTGCTCCCCTATGTTTTTGTTGGCCCGGCTGTCCTGTTTCTTGGGTGGGCACTCTTCTTTCCCACCATCCGTACCTTCTATCTGAGTTTCCTGGACGCCAGTTCAACCAACTTTGTCGGTATCGACAACTATCTTGCGGTCTTTACCGAACGCTCAATGCAGACGGCCTTTCGGAACAATATCTTCTTCTGGATGATCTTTGGCACCGCTGGTTGTGTGGTCGCAGGCTTGATTATCGCGGTACTCGCCGATCGCAGTAGTTTCGAGACCCTGGCCAAATCGCTGATCTTTATGCCCATGGCAATTTCATTTGTCGGTGCCGGCGTGATCTGGCGTTTTATTTACTACTACTCACCTCCTGGCCAACCGCAGATCGGCTTGCTCAACGCGCTTGTCACCGATATGGGCTTTCCACCACAAGCCTGGACAACGCTCTTACAACCTCAAAATAACTTTTTCCTGGTGATCATTCTTGTCTGGATGCAGACCGGGTTCGCGATGGTGATCTTCTCGGCGGCGATCAAGGGTATCCCCGACGATGTACTTGAAGCCGCACGCGTTGATGGGGCCAACGAGATCCAGATCTTCTGGAGCATCATGCTCCCGGCGATCCAGGGTACGATTGTTACGGTGACCACGACGATTCTGATTGTCACCCTCAAGATTTTTGATATTGTCATCGTGATGACGGGTGGACAGTACGGTACCAATGTGATTGCGGTTGAGTTTTATCGACAGTATTTCTCGAACCGTAATTTTGGCTACGGCTCAGCTGTTGCCATTGTCTTGCTCATCGCGGTCATTCCAGTGATGGTCTACAATCTGCGCCAGATCAGAAAGCAGGAGGTCTTCTAAATGACTGCTGTTACTGCAAAACCTGTCACGGTCTCACGCCGCGCCGTGAGCCAGAAGCGCCAGCAATTGATCGGCAAGATTATTGTCAATACCATCCTTGGCCTGATCTGTTTGCTCTGGACAATTCCAACCGTCGGGTTATTCATCTCCTCGTTCCGCCCCCGTGACGATATCCGTACAACGGGCTGGTGGACAGTTCTGCCCCACCGGGCCTTCGAGACGGTTGCGACGATGCAGTTGCCTCCTGATACCGATCTGCGGGCACCGATTACCTTGCCTGCCGAATTAGGTGGAGGAACCTATACATCTGAACAACTCAATGCAGGGGTGGTCGTTCCCGGTGGGGAGTTTGTCACCTGGGAAAATCGACGCGCCCGAACCCTGGCGATCCAGGAACAGAGTTGGACAATGAATGCCAACTTTACGATGGATAACTATCGTGCCGTGACTGGTGGGCGTGAGTTTACGTATGTCGATGCAAATGGCAATGAAGTCGTTGAATCGGGTGAAGATCTCTGGGGTGTCTTGATCAATAATATTGCGGTCGTTGTTCCGGCAACGGTCATCCCAATCCTCATTGCCGCCTTCGCTGCCTATGGGTTTGCCTGGATGCGTTTTCCAGGCCGTTTTCTGCTCTTTACGATTGTCGTCGCCCTCCTGGTCGTACCGCTCCAGGTGGCGCTGATCCCGATTTTGCGCGATTTTGTGAGCCTTGATCTCAATGGCACCTATATGGCGGTCTGGTTGGCCCACACAGGCTTTGGGCTGCCGCTCGCAACCTACCTGCTCTATAACTATATCAGTCAGTTGCCCCGCGATATCCTTGAGTCAGCCTTCATTGACGGGGCCTCACATTTTACGATCTTTACGCGTCTCATTCTGCCCCTTTCGGTGCCCGCCCTCGCCTCATTCGCCATCTTCCAGTTCCTCTGGGTCTGGAATGACTACCTGATTGCCCTGGTCTTTATCGGTAGCCAGCCGAATGTCCAGGTGCTCACGATGCGTCTGGCCGACATGGTCGGTTCACGAGGCCAGGATTGGCACGTGCTCACGGCAGGGGCCTTCATTTCGATGCTGATCCCGCTCATCGTCTTCTTCTCGCTGCAACGCTACTTTGTGCGCGGTCTGCTCGCTGGATCCGTCAAAGGATAATTTGTTTGGCTCAGACAAAAGAGACCAGCTTCGCTGGTCTCTTTGTTGTGTGCGTAGGATTGATGAATCTGAGGCGGAAGGTGCGTTTTTCATGATACAATAGCGCCCGGTATCCAAACGTACCCGTGAGGTTTTTCATGCATTTTCCACGAAGTAGTGGTCTTTTACTTCATCCAACGGCTTTGCCGAGTCCATGGGGTGTTGGTGATCTTGGGCCAACCGCCTATCAGTTTGTTGATTTCCTTGCCGCCGCCGGGCAGAGTCTCTGGCAGATTCTGCCCCTCGGTCCGACCGGCTATGGTGACTCGCCGTATCAGTGCTTTTCGGCCTTTGCAGGCAATCCCGTCTTGATTAGCCTCGATCAATTGATCCAGCGCGGGTTGCTCAGCTATGACGAGGTAGTTGAGGCTTCACGTCGCTATGATTTGAATGCTGACCAGGTTCATTATGGTGAGGTGCTGGCCTTCAAGTTGCCCCTGCTACGCCATTGTTACGAGCGCCTCCATGAGGGCGGGGCACCAGACATGGCAGCGGCTTTTACGCAGTTTTGTCGTGACCAGCGCGCTTGGCTTGATGACTACGCCCTCTTTATGACCCTGAAAGAGGCTCACGACGGTCGTTCATGGCACGAGTGGGAACCCGAGTTGCGTACGCGTGATCCCAAAGCGCTGGCCGAGGCGCGGACCCAGTATGCCGAGGCGTTCACGCTGCAACAGTTTTTCCAGTTCCTCTTTTTCCAGCAGTGGCTGCCCCTTAAGGCCTATGCCAACGAGCATCAGATCCGTATTATTGGCGATGCCCCGATCTTCGTGGCCTATGATAGCGCTGATGTCTGGGCCAATCCCGAGCTCTTTTTCCTCGATGCCGAAGGCAAGCCAACCGTGGTTGCTGGCGTTCCGCCCGATTACTTCAGCGCAACGGGGCAGCTCTGGGGCAACCCGCTCTATCATTGGCAACGCATGGCCGAGGATGGTTATGCCTGGTGGATCAAGCGCTTGCGGGCGGCTTTTACCCAGATGGATATCCTGCGCCTCGACCATTTCCGTGGCTTTGCCGCTTACTGGGAAGTACCGGCTGGCGAAGAGACCGCGATCAAGGGGCGCTGGGTAAAAGGGCCAGGGGCCGCTCTCTTCAAACGCCTTGAAGAGGAGTTCGGTGCATTGCCGATTATCGCCGAAGATCTTGGTCTCATTACACCTGATGTGATTGAGTTGCGTGATCAGTTTGATCTACCCGGAATGAAGGTGCTGCAGTTTGCCTTCGGCGGCGGTTCGTCAAATGTGTATCTGCCCCATCATCATGTGCCAAACTGCGTGATCTATAGCGGCACCCATGATAACAATACCACGGTTGGATGGTTTGAAGATTTGACCGAAGAAGAGCGCGAAGTTATTCGTGGCTATCTTGGCCGTAGTGGCAACGATATCGCCTGGGATTTCTTGCGCCTGGCGATGATGTCGGTCGCTGATATGGCGGTCGTGCCCTTGCAAGATGTGCTTCGCCTCGATGCCAGGGCGCGGATCAATACACCTGGACGCCTTGGGGGCAACTGGGGCTGGCGTTTCCGTGACGGTGTGCTCAACGCTGGCCTGGCCCACGGCCTCCATTTCTTTACCGAGATGTATGGACGTCTGCCGCCGCAACTCGAAGCCGACGAACCAGCCGACGATACCGCGACAGAAGATGAACTGATCTACGATCCCGTCGATCTTGCTGCCACAGCTTAACGCCAATACTTTGCAAATAAGCTCACGCAAAGGCGCGAAGGGTTCGCTCACCTACGCGAAAACCTTTGCGCCTTTGCGTCTTTGCGTCAAACCAACCGCCTTATTTGCAAAGTATTGCGCTTAAAGCCGGCCCGACGGTTCGGTGCGGGGCGATGCCCCGCACCGAACCTAATAAATACGTCCCTCTTCGACCCGCAGGCGGGTGATCTTGGCCAGAAATTCAGGCCGAAAGTCGGCGAGATCAGTCGCCGTGAGCAGCGTTTGTTGCCCAGGCACACTAACAGCTTCCAGCAGATGCGCCCGATGCTGGGCATCGAGTTCGCTCAGCATATCGTCGAGCAACAGCACTGGCGCATCACCGGCGCGCTGACGCATCAGCGCAGCCTCCCCAAGTTTGAGCGTCAGCGCCACACTGCGTTGCTGCCCACGCGAACCATAGCGCCCCAGGTTGACCGGCCCTACTGTAAAACTCAGATCATCACGATGCGGCCCCAGCAACGTCTGGCCGCGCGCCAGTTCATCACGACGATTGTTGCGCAATTCCTGCAGCAACCGATGGGCAAGGCTGCCCGCATCACGCGCCTCGTGCAACCGCAAACTCGGCAGATAGTCAATGCTCAGCGGGATTGTACCACCACTGATCGCCTGAAAGAGCGGGCCAACGAGCGCGTTCAGTTCACCGACAGCCCGCAGGCGTTCAGCCAGCAAATAGCCCGCCGCCGCTGTCATCTCTTGATCCCAATAGCCAAGTTCATCGTCAACCGCCCTTGGTGAACGGCGTCGCTCACGCCAGGCCCGCAAAAGGCTATTCCGTTGCTGCACGATCTTCTGATAATGCGCGAGCGTCCGCACATAATGAGGGTCAAGCTGTGAAAGCGTAATATCAAGGTAGCGTCGTCGCTCAGCAGGAGGGCCATCAACTAGCACAAGATCGGCGGGCGTAAAAAGAACCACGCGCAACTGACCAACGAGGTCAAGCGCACGCGCCGGGCGGCGATCAATGCGGACGAGCTTGCTCGCCGTATTCGTCAACTGACCCTCTTCATCGGTACGCCGCTGCACAATCACTTCAAGCCGCATACGCCCGGTCAGCCGGTGGATCTCAGCAAGCACCCGCGCAAACGGTGGCACGCCCGCCTCAGCTTCGGCCTCCCAACGCACAAGTTCGCGGTCAGCGCCAACCCTGGGCGACCGCGTCGTCGCAAGATAAAAAAGGGCCTCGAGCACACTGGTTTTGCCAGCGGCATTCGGCCCATAGAGCAACGTAATCTCAGGAGATAACGGGAGATCGAGGTGTTGGTAATTGCGGAAATCGCGCAGGCTCAGCCGGGTAACTTCCATGCTTCATCAGCCACGCAACTCGGTAAGCGTCACCGAGCGCAACGCCTTGAGATCACCACACCCCGCACAGAACATCGCCACCCGCAATTCACGCATGAACGAGGTGAGACCCTCCACGACAGCCTCGGCACCGCGTTCATCAACGGCCTGAACCAGCGCAGGCCGAGCCGTCCCAGCGAGGTCAGCGCCCAGTGCAAGCGCCTTGGCGACATCAACCCCACTCCGGATGCCCCCTGAAGCAATCAGACCAACCTCGGGCAGCGCAGCACGCACCTGGCGAATACATTCGGTCGTGGCAAGCCCCCAATCGGCAAACGCCCCGGCCACCCGGCGGCCCTGCTCAGTTGGCTGACGAAACCGTTCGACTTCACTCCAACTCGTACCACCGGCACCAGCCACATCAATCACCTGGACACCACACTCAGCGAGGCGGCGCGCATCGTGGGCCCCGATGCCATTCCCAACCTCTTTGACCACAACTGGCACCTCAAGCGCACGACAAACCTGCTCGATCTTGCCCAGTAACCCGGCAAAATTGGTGTCACCCTCAGGTTGCACTGCCTCTTGCAACGGATTGAGATGCAGAATAAGCGCATCAGCCTCAATCATATCAACGGCTCGCTGGCAATGGTCAATCCCAAAGCCATAATTCAACTGCACGGCACCCAGGTTCGCCAGTAGGGGAATCCGCGGGGCAACCCGGCGCACCTGATAGGTCGAGGCAAGGCGTGCATCAAGCACAGCCGCCCGTTGCGAACCAACACCCATCGGCAACCCGAGATGCTCGGCAGCCTCGGCAAGCGCCAGATTGAGCCGTTCAGCCACATTCGCCCCGCCCGTCATCGAACTGATCAGCAAAGGCGCTTGAATCGTTTTGCCAAGAAACGTTGTCCGTGTATCAATCTGGGCCAGATCGAGCTCAGGCAGAGCTGCATGAGGCAAGCGATACGCCGCAAACCCGGTCGCAATACCTTTGGCGGCAACATCTTCGCCAAGCACAATCCTGATATGGTCAACCTTCCGCCCTTCGGTCTGGCCTGAATCAGGCATCACCCACTCCTTATTGCTACGAACAAGGCATGTAATATGCTCTCTGCGGATCATACCAGCAAAGAGAAGGAGCGTCAAACCCCCTGCCTCCGGCAGGGGGTTTGGAGGCAACAGCCCCTAGGATGCCTTATGGCCTTATGGCTTCCCTGGAAAGCCAGCTACGCTGGCTTTTCTCAGGTCTCGAGCGTAGCCCAGATCATTGCGCACGCATTTGCCCCATAGAGCAACCTACGCTACACTGAATTGAACCCATGCTCACACAAACAAAGGCCCAGCCATGATTCTCGAAATCCTGCGGATCGAGCAGATGCGCACCGAACGCGACCGTCGGGTGATCCTCAGCCTCGTTGCCGAGCAACCAGGCATCCATCACCCTATCGCAAATCTTGCCGACCGTACGCTTCGCTTTGAGCGCGACCAACAGGCCAGCCTGGCCCGCATTCTTGATGCGCTCAACCAGGCAGGGTATGCTCCTGCGGTTCTGGCTTGAAGCAGCAACCCACTCAGTCAGCCGCGACCGGCCAGTGAAACCAGGCGACAAAGTGGTTGTGCGCAAGCACAATGCCAAAATGTCCTTCGGCCAGACCCTGAGCAACATCCTTCAGCCCATAGGCATTGCAGATAAAATCGGCACAGATCCGTAACCCCAGGCCACTCCCATCAGTCGTAAAGCCCCCATAAAAGAGCGTGCCAACCCCCTCAGGGAACCGTTCTTCGAGGATGCGCTGCTGCGGTACGGTCAGCGGATTGGTCACCACAAAACGCAGGTCTGCCGGTTCCGCTCCGAGGGGCAGGATGGTCAACGTGATCGCCTGGGTCGCACTGTGCCTGACCGCATTGTTAATAAGATTGTAAATCACCCGATCAAGCGCCGAGAATTCCAAACAACGCTCGGCAATGGCACCAGTATAGTGCGCCTCAACCGTGATCACGGCTTCGTGCCCCCCATAATACTGGCTACTCGCTTGCCACTTCTCAACCAGTAGTTCAACCGCATGCACGGATCCGTTCTGATCCCGGGCCAACCCGACAGGATCAATCGCGGGCAGGGCATTGCGCATCATTTTGAGTTGATCGCGTGCCAGAAAAAACATGCGGTGCAGGTTGGCAAGCCCTTCCATCTCAAGGGTGAGCAGTTGCAAATGCATCGCCAGCGCCTGGAACGCCCCGCCTCGCAGGTCGTGAATCACCTGATAAACCCGTTGCGAGGTCGTTTCAACCGGTAACGTGTCACCCAAGGCCCGAATGTCATACACGAGGGCCGCCCAATCGCCCTGATGATAGAGCGTGCGCAGGTGGGGCAAAGCCACGACCGAGTTATGGCGATGGACGCGCAACAGTTCAAAGATATCGGTTAAGGCCTGATAGAGACGCCCTAGCAACCGCTGATCGGCAGGGGGAAACGCCGCCAGTTCGACACTCATATCGCTGCCATCGTACCGCAAGGTTCGATACGATGGCAGGTGCAGCGGGGCAAGCGCATAGTACTGTTCGACAAACGCACTCATCGTCGCTGTTAGCTCCCCAGACAGATCATGAGCACCTGGCGAAAGCGTTCAAGCGCTTCGTCAGCCTCGGCATGGGTCAACACGAGTGGCGGGCAGAAACGGATGGTTGAGGCTCCACAGGTTAATACCAGCAGGTTGTTGAGAAAGGCTTCCTGCATAATCGCCTCGGCCAGATCGTGGTCAGGCGCCCCAGAGGTGGGTTCGATAAACTCAACCCCGATCATCAAGCCACGGCCCCGCACGACTCCGATCTGTGGAAATTCAGCCTGCAAGGCTTGAAGCCCAGCCAGCAGATGCGCGCCAACCGTCGCCGCATTAGCCATCAACTCCTCTTCGACCAGGCTCAGCACGTCGTGCATCACGGCACAGGTCAGACCGTTGCCGCCATAGGTATTGCCATGCGCCCCGGGAAGCCAGCGCTGCGCCAGGTCTTCGCGGGCGATCATGGCCCCGATCGGCAAGCCACCACCAAGCCCTTTGGCCGACGCGACGATATCAGGCACAATGCCTTCATGCTCAAACGCCCACATCTTGCCCGTGCGCCCAATCCCACTCTGGACTTCATCACAGATCAAGAGAATACCATGACGATCACAGAGCTCACGCAGTTTGACCAACGACCCTTCTGGTGGCACCAGATAGCCTCCTTCGCCCTGGATCGGCTCAACGACAATCGCGGCCACCTCCGAAGGGGGCGTTGTTGTCCGAAAGAGTGTCTTTTCAATGAGATCGAGGCAGGCAATGCCACACGCAGGATGCGTGAGATTGATCGGGCAACGGTAACAGTTGGGATAATACGTGTGAAAGGTGCCCGGCAAGAGCGGAAAGAATCCCTCACGTTGACGGGGCTTCGAGGCCGTCACCGAGAGGCTTCCATATGAACGACCATGAAAAGCACCATAAAAACCAATAATATTTTGACGACCCGTGGCATATCGCGCCAACTTGATGCTTGCCTCAATCGCCTCGGTACCGCTATTGGTATAAAAAACTTGCCAGCCTGCGCCTCCTGGCATCAATGACACAAGTTTTTCGGCAGCCTTGATCATCGGCTCATTGTAAAAATCCGTCCCCGCCATATGTGTAAAGCGCGTCACCTGCTCCTGAACTGTCTTGACTAACCGTGGGTGGCAATGCCCTGCGGCAAGCACCGCAATGCCCGACGTCATATCGAGGTAACGATGCCCATCAACATCCCAGACCTCGCACCCCAACGCATGATCAATGACCAGCGGATAAACACGACCCATCGGGGCCATAACCCGCTGATCACGCTCAACAAAATGACGCGCCTTTGGCCCCGGTAGCTCGGCAGGTCGCTCACTCAAATCAACTGTTTGTGACGTACTCATCTTTTCACTCCTTTATCGCTGCAAGCATACCATATGACCATCGGCGCATAGCGCTCTTCCGCACACCAGGCCACTTAATCGCCCCACCCAAGATCGTGTGGTTTGGCCCGCGCAGGGGCGGGTTTTCCTTCACCCTCGCCTTCTTCACCCGTGTTGCCCTCACCTGCAAGCTCTTCATCAAGCATCTGCTCAACCATCTCGTCCCAATCTTCGCCAGCCTCCTCACCCAATTCTTTGCCGAGACGTTTGGCCCAGCGTGCAATCGAGCGCGGATCGCTCTCGTCGAGTCCAGCGAGGGTCGAAGGGTCGGCCAGGGCTTCCATCCGTGCCTCTTCTGATTTCAAGGTAGCAAACCGCGAAACCGCGCGCTGTACCTCGCTATTGCCGCAACGGGGGCAATTCAGGCCTTCGGGATCTTGAAAACCTCGTACCAGCTTCTGAAAGGTACCGTTGCACGTTGGACAGAGATATTCGTAAATTGGCATAGGTAGCCGTATCTCCCTTTCTGAAGTTTAACGTAAGATGGCTTCAACAAGCGCAGGAGGCGCAACCGGCTGGTCACTGAAGCGGTAGGCAGCCAACAAAGCGGGCGCAACCCGAGCAGCAGCGGACTCGTCGGCCGCATGGATCGTCAGTAAGGAGCCTCCGGCCTCAACCAGATCCCCCACACGGGCCTGGATCATCAACCCGACCGCCGGATCAATCAGATCCTCTTTCCGTGCGCGACCGCCCCCAAGGGCATTCACCGCCAACCCGAGCGCCATACCATCAATTGCGGCAATATAACCTGTACCTGACGCAACGAGCGGCTGCTGCACCGGGGCCACCGGTAACAAATCCGGTTGCTCTATCACGCGCACGTCGCCACCCTGATGGCTGACCATCGCATGAAACTTCGCCCAGGCTGAACCGTTGGTTAACGTCGCTTGCAGCATGGCCCGCGCCTCATCAGGCTCATGCGTCAACCCTGCCAACAACACAAGTTCGTTTCCCAGCACCAGGCAAAGCTCAACAAGATCAGACGGCCCACCTCCGCGCAACACAGCAAGCGCTTCACGTACCTCCAACGCATTGCCAACTGCTTGGCCAAGCGGTTGTTGCATCGAACTGAGCACTGCGGCAACCCGACGACCCGCAAGTTGCCCAATTTTGACCATGATCTGCGCCAGGTGCCGGGCCTCGCCGAGGGTACGCATAAACGCACCGCTCCCGTATTTTACATCAAGCACGATGCAATCTGCGCCAGCAGCCAGTTTCTTGCTCATCACACTCGCGGCGATCAAGGGCATCGACTCAACGGTTGCCGTCACATCGCGTAAGGCATAGAGCCGTTTATCGGCAGGAGCCAGGTCGCCACTTTGGGCGACGACCGCCAGGCCAACCTCGCGTACCAGGCGGCGAAAGGTAGCACCATCAAGGGTTGCCTGAAAACCGGGAATGCTTTCGAGCTTGTCAATCGTGCCACCACTAAACCCAAGTCCACGTCCACTCATCTTGGCAACAGGTAAGCCGAGGGCCGCCACCATTGGCCCAAGTACCAGGGTCGTCTTGTCGCCAATACCGCCGGTCGAATGCTTGTCCACCGTGATTGGGGCCAGATCGTGGAGATCGAGCATATCGCCACTCTGCGCCATTGCCAGCGTAAGATCGGCTGTCTCGCGATCATCCATGCCCCGCAGCAATACAGCCATCGCCCATGCGCTCATCTGGTAATCAGGGATGGTTCCATCACTGTAGCCAGCGATCAGCCAGTCGATCTCTTCACGGGTCAGGGCCAGGCCATCGCGCTTCCTGGCAATCAGATCAACCATGCGCATAACGTAGATCCTTGATCGTCCGTGGCAACTCGGGCAACAGATCGCCAGCCAACGTGCCCATCTCACCCAATTCGTCGCGCACCCGTGCGCCAGCGGCCCCGTGCAGATAGACACCCAGCGCAGCGGCATCATACAGACCCAACCCCTGCGCGAGCAGGCCACCAATCACCCCCGCCAACACATCGCCCGTGCCCGCCGTTGCGAGAGCCGGGTTGGCCCCGTCATGCACAAGTACCCGTCCATCCGGGGCTGCAATCAGCGTGGTTGCCCCCTTGAGCACCACGACCTGCCCCCAATGCTCGGCAGCCTCACGCACGATAACCAACCGATCTTCGGGCAAGCTCTCTATCTTCAACAAACGACGCAATTCTCCGGGGTGCGGGGTAAAAACAAAACGCTCTTTCGGCAACCGCTCACTCCAGTCGTCAATCGTCGCCAGCAGATTAAGACCATCGGCATCAAGCACTGTCAGAGGTAAGGACGGGGAAGGAACTGCGGTCGAAGGCTGTTCTTCCGCACTACTGGCGAGAAAACCAACACGTGGTTTTGTTTTTGGTGTATCCAGGCCAAAGGCCCGTTCCACAAAAGCCCGGGTCGAGTCAGCCTGACCAAGTCCAGGGCCAAGTACCAGAGCCTTATAGCCAGTTACCTCTTTGCCAAACTCTTCGAGCGCAGCAGGGCCCAACGCCCCCCAATCACCCTCAGCCAGCGGCAACACCGTCACCTCAGGGAGCCGCGCCGCCATTCCCAGCACCGTACGAGCACCGGCAAGGGTCACCAACCCTGCCCCCGCACGCGCCGCTCCAGCACAGGCGAGAAAAGCCGCCCCAGGATACCGAAGTGAACCAGCCACCACCATCACATTGCCAAAGGTTCCCTTGTGTGCGTCGAGTGGGCGTTCCGGTAACAACGATCGAGCATAGGCTGCGGTCAGCAGATCGCTCATAAGCGCCTCCAAATCATGCGTAGGAATTTCAAGCTCGGCCAGGGCAAGGTGCCCTCGATACATTCGTCCGGGATAAGCAAAAAGCCCTGGTTTGGGCAAGCCGGTCGCCACCGTGAGATCGGCATAGAGTGCCGTTCCGAGGATAGCACCACTCTCCGCTTGCACGCCCGTGGGAAGATCAACCGCAACAACCAGTGGATGCGGGCCAGCCGTCACACTGGCCTGACGGCGTACGGCATTGACTCGCGTAACAATCGCTGCCAGACTCGGATCGAGGTGCCGCGAAGCACCCATGCCAAGCAGCGCATCAACCACCATCTCGGTACCATCCAGGGCGACCGTGAGCCAATGCAACTCAGGATCGTGCGCAGCCTCGTGCTCAATGAGCCCCCTTTGACGGCACTGCTGCCAGTTGGCATCATCCTCAACTCGCTGGCGCCGCCAGAGATAGAGCGCGACGACAGCACCTGCATCGTGCAAATGACGGGCGACCACCAAGCCATCGCCACCATTATTGCCAGGACCAACCAGCACCAGTACCCGGCGGCCAGCGGGGTCGCCAAGGTAACGCAAGGCTTCACGGGCCACCCCAAGGCCGGCATGCTCCATCAAGCCTTGCCACGTACCGCCGGCCTCAACCGCAGCCTGTTCCAGCCGCCGCATTTCTGCTGTAGCAACAATTTTCACGGCAAGCCTGCCAATCCAACCACACTCGCCATCGCATACTCCCGCGTATGTGTCAGGCTCAGTGACAACTCGGCCAGACCAAGAGCCGCCGCAGCCTCTGCGGCCGCGCCATGCAACACGAGCTGGGGCCGACCATCATCAGCCCGTCGAACCTCGATCTCGTGCAGATGCAACAGCGGCACCGTCGCCTCGGCAGCCCCGAGGCCGCTAAAGCCACGCCCAAGCGCTTTCACCGTAGCTTCTTTGGCCGCCCAGCGAGCCGCCAGCGAATCAAAGCGTGGCGCTCGCGTCGCGAGGCCACAGTCTTCGAGTTCGCCTGGGGTAAAGACCCGCTGCGTGAAACGCTCGCCCCACTGTTCAACCGCTTCACGTACACGCCCGACTTCTACGAGATCAATGCCATGATAAATCATGAACTATTGCTCACCAACAAGTGAAACCTCGGTAACTCGTGAATCATAGTCATGGCCCTGCGCAAAGATCTGGATGCTCCGCAAATAACGAAAATCGGGCAGTTTATCTTGCTCACGCAGATCAAAACTGATCAAAGCCCACTCGGCTAATGGCACAGGATAATACGTCACCCCTGGCTCACGCACCATCGGCGCAACCGCATCTTCATCAACAAAGACACAATAGTCACGCTGCTCTTCGGGATCAGCCGGGGTCGTCCGCTTCGCGATGAGCCGCACCATCACCGGGCATTCGACGCCGCGATCACCCGTGTCGGGCAAGGATTGATAGAGCACCCGCACCCAGAGCGATAGGCGCAAACTGGGAAACTCCGAGATGTCCACACCCAGCCCCTGCGTCCCCAGTTCCTGCTTGATGCCGGTGGTGAAACTACTTGTCTGCCCACCCGCACGATAAAACCATGCGGCAACCCGTCGCTCGTTGGGGGCACAAAAGTTATTGACAATCGGGGGCCGACAGGTCTGCGCAAGCCGAAAGAAGCCCTGGTTCTCACGCGGCAGATCTGGCCCTGAATAGACGTGCCAGTACTCGGAACGTGGTCGTGTTGGATCAGTCACCGTGGTATTATTGTATTCCACCTCGGTAAACTGGCTAAAACCACCGTCCCGTACCAGATCCCAGCGTGCCGGAACCACAAGCCCCGGGTAACCAGCCGCATCGATCGTCACTCGTTCACGAGTACCGAGGCTTACCGCTTCGCCATCCACCCCGATCACCATGGCCGAACCACTGCGCACCGCAACGTCAACTTCCTGCGCAAGACCGGGATCAACCCGCAACACCGAGCGTGCCGGGGGCCGCAACTCGACACTGTAACTGCCCCCCGGCGTCAACTCGATCACCGCATCGCCAACATGAACCTGGAACTGGACATGGTCATACGGCTGAGCTTCGGCCAGATCGTAGCGGATGTAGCCACTATTCTGCCGCATCACCACGCGAAAATGATCCTGGCTCCACCGACTAAACTCCATCGTCTCAAGGGTCAGTTCAGTTCCCGTCCACAGATCAAACTGGCTCGCATCAAAAAGCTTGATCGTCGCTACCTGACCATAACCGGCCGTCGCCGTCGTACGCACACTGTCGCCCTCAGCCAACATCAACCCATCAGGCGCACCCTGATAGATCGTACGCTGCGCCGGGCGCCAACTCAACGACTCAGCCGGACCACGCACAATCAGCGTCGCTTCACCGGTGAGCGTTGCCTCTTGATACACATTCCGTATGGTCAACCCTGCCCATGTCAGCAATCCGACAAAAAGGGCAAAAAAGAAGAGCAGGCTTGCCCAGGCAATGCTCAGCGTCCGCTGTTGAGCAGCCTGGCGTAAGGCAAGACCTGAATCAGCTGTTTGCATAATGTTTATCTACTCTATGCACTGCAACGCAAGGGCAGCGGCACCAAGCAACCCGACTTGATCGCCTAAGGAAGCCGCAAGAATGGGCACCTCACGATAGAGTGGAACCCGTACATTGGCATACGCCACTTCCCGAGCGGTCTCCAGCAAGGCTGGATTGTGCAGAATGACGCTTCCCCCTACCAAAAGAATTTCAGGACTGAAGAGATGCAGCATCGAGGCAAAACCCATGCCCAGCAGATGAGCTTCACGCTGCATTAACTGCCGGGCCAACTGATCGCCTTGCTGCGCCGCCAGAGAGACCTCGGCGGCCGTGACCGTCGCCGGTGTCGCCAGTTTGTGCAGGGCACTATCGGGATAGTGGGGCATCTGCAGGGCCGCCTCACGGCCAAGGGCTGTCCCCGAAGCGAGATCTTCCCAGATCGCCCCGGTCGCCTGATCCACAATCAAAAAACCTGGTTCCCCAGCAGCCCCTAGGCGCCCAAGCAACAATTGACCATCAACGATAATGCCGCCACCTATCCCTGTACTCACCGTCAGATAAACCAGGTGGCGTAGCCCTCGGCCACGTCCAAACCGCCACTCGCCCAGGGCAGCCACATTGGCATCATTGCCAAGGGTGACAGACAAGCCCGTCGCTGCGGCAACCCGATCACGCAACGGGAAGGCATCCCACCCCGGCATGTTCGGCGGCGAATAGATCATCCCGGTGACAGGATCAAGCGGGCCCGGTGCACCAATGCCCAGACCCAACAACCGATCATTGGGCAGAACCACGGCCCGCACCAGTTCAATCAGCTTCAGGACACGCCCCAGAACTGCCTCGGCACCTTCATGCACCAGCGTCGCGGTACGCTCAGACGCAACAATCTCACCCGTGAGCGTCACAAGCGCAGCACGGAGTTGGGTTCCCCCAATATCAACTGCAATTACGTAGTCCATACCTTCGATTATAGCACGCTGATTGACTCTCTGTGGAGAAAACACTTGACAGCACAAGTGTTTGCTTGCTATAATACATCCTACATACGTTCTATCGTGTTAAGGTCGACGATTGAACAATGCATCCATACTGCCGTTGGCCCCCTGTCTGGGCTGCGGTCTGAAGAAAGGACAGGGCATATGCGGTCTTCAAATGGGCTTTCCGTACGCCAGGAGAAAATCCTGAACTACATCAAGGACTTTGTCAGAAAGAACAACTATCCGCCGGCAATTCGTGACATTCAGAATGACCTCGGGATCAGTTCAACGTCAGTTGTCGCCTACAATCTGCGCATCCTGGAAGAGAAAGGCAAAATTTCCCGCGATGGCAAAATTTCCCGCGGCATCAGCATTCCAGGCATGGTTCTTAATCAGACTGCACTAACGTCACACAGCTTTACGGTACCAATGCTCGGGATGATTACCGCCGGTTCACCCTTGCCCGACCCTGAAGCGATCAATGTCGAAGATGCTGAACAAATCGAGGTTCCCGCTGAACTGGGTTCAGCCGACAAATTGCGTGATGTCTATGCCCTCAAGGTACGTGGGTATTCAATGGTTGATGCGCTGATCGGCGACGGCGATATCGTGCTCTTGCGCTATCAAGAGACCGCCGATAATGGGCAGACCGTCGTCGCTCGCCTTGTCGACGAAAATGCGGTCACCCTCAAGAAGTTCTACCACGAGGGTGAACGTATCCGCTTGCAACCAGCCAATGTGACGATGGAGCCGATCTTTACGACGCCTGATAATCTGCATATTCAGGGGCGCGTGGTCGGTGTGATCCGTAGCGTCGAATAGACCACAGCGGCTTGAGAGAGGAAGGAAGGCCAGTTTAGCTGGCCTTCTTTCCTCCCTCAAATCCCTCTTCATCCCGCTGGCCCCATTACCAACGGTGGCGGCACAAGATACCACCATCCATAGGTAAGATACGCAATCACCACAAGCCCTATCAGCAGCAAAGCAAAACCAAGATCAGTCCAGCGCAGTTGCCAGCGGCGATGCGGCAAGACGAGGTGCGCACTCATCCAGCAGAGCAACACCGTCATCAGGCTATAGCCAATCAGGGTCGCCCGATAGATCGGTATGACGACCACGCCAGCCGGGCCGTAAAAGATTACCCCCGAGCTCAAGAGGTGCAAAAAGGGCAAGCCCCCGGTCGAAAAGTCAAAAGCAATAAACGGCATCATCCCTGGATCAAAGCCACCTTCGATCACCCCCGGCTCAATCGTTGTCACCGCAAAGAGCGCACTGAGTGGGTTTAGATAGTAGAGCATTGGGGGCGGTGGTTGCCCCGGTGGGTTACTGAACTGGCCCCACACGGCACCGATGAGCAGCGGAATACCAATCAAGAGCACGACCAGCAGATAGGCAACCGTCGTTGCCCGGGCCGTACGCCGAAAAAGGCTCGAACAAAAGAGCCCGATCGCGCCAAAGGTAACCGTCGTTACCAGCAAAAGCGCCACCGTCTTGACCAACGCCCGCGGTTCCACCCCGCCAAAGACGAGTACAATGCTAAAGACTGGAAGCGAAGCAAAAATGAGCAAAAAGAGGTAACTCAAGGCGGCAAGCAACTTGCCCCAGAGGAGTTGCCCCGGGCGCAGCGGGGTAGCCATGAGCATATCGTAGGTAAGTTGCTCCCGCTCACTGCTGATCGTCGCGCTCGTCAAGGCCGGAGCCAACATAATAATCAAGAGCAATTCCACAAAACTGAGCCCACGGAAGAGCGCTTGTCCAACCTGCGCACTCAGCACTGTCCCCCCAAAACGCGCTTGCTGCAACATCAGTTGATAGATGCCCAACCCGGTCAGCGCCAGCAACACCAGAAATCCCGTCAAGATCAGATACGGACGCATGCCCCGCATCCGGGTGCGCACCTCTTTGACAATGATCGGGTTCAGTTGAACATGCCATGCTCGCATCCGCGCCTCACCTCTTTACCCTCGCCTCGAAGTGCCGACGTATGGTCTTCCAGAAATGAATCCGCTCGACCAGCCCTCACAGGTCTGCGAGACCTGTGAGGGTTCGCCCGTGTCACGCATACCGGATTATGTACTGAAAAACCATCAGTCGGCTGAAATGGAAGCCGACTGATGTCGGCACTCCGATGAACGTAAACGGTACAACACCCTGAAACCATGTCTTTGCGTTAAATCATCAGAACATGGCATGCACCAGCTACTCACCCGCAGTCAGACGTAAAAAGAGTTCTTCCAGATTCTCGGCCTGAGCACGGAATTCACTGATCGCCAGGCCCTGACCAATCAAATAGTGCAGCAGGCGCGTCTGCAACGTCTCATCAGCTTCGTCAAGTTCGATGATCAGGGTTCGTTCCTCGGTTGGCGCAAGCCGCACATTCCGCACATGTGGCAACGTTTCACTTGCCGTGCCGACGAGTCCGCGCAAAACAATTTCGGCCTGTTCAACACTGTGCAGCACGCGGATCCGCAACTGCGCACCACCTTGCAACTGGCGACGAACTTCGTCAACAGGCCCACTGATCACCATTTTGCCACTTTCGATGATGCCAATTTCGGTACAGATTTCGGCCAGTTCGCTGAGAATATGCGAACTCAGCACCACGGTTTTGTCCATTTCACGCAAGGTACGCAACAACTCACGCAGTTCGACGCGTGCCCGCGGATCAAGGCCACTGGCTGGCTCATCAAGCAACAGAACCGGTGGATTATGCACCAGCGCATGCGCCAGGCACAGCCGCTGCTGCATCCCCCGCGAGAGCGTCTGCACATACGCCGTGCGTTTGCTGCTGAGATCAACCAGACTCAACAACTCATCAACCGTACGGCTACGACGATCCGAGGGAATACCATAACAACGGGCAAAAAAATCGAGATACTCCCAGACACGCAGATCATCATAGACGCCAAAAAAATCAGGCATATACCCGACGAGACGCTGACCACTTCCTGGTACTAACCGTTGTCCTGAAAGCCGGATTTCTCCACTCGACGGCTCAAGAAGACCGGCAAGCAAGCGCAAGGTCGTCGTTTTACCCGCCCCATTCGGCCCGATAAAGCCATAAATACTGCCACGCTCGACCCGTAAATTGAGCTGGTCAAGCGCGATCATACGCCCATAACGGCGGCTCAAATTGATCGTCTCAATCGCAGGGTTCACGGCAAGGCTCCTCTGACACTGACTCCAAGGTAAACACAACTAAAAGCGACCTGGGGCAATTCATTGCTCACCTGCACACGTACCATCCCATTGCTGCTTAAAAAGCGCTCAGGTTGGGCCACACCAAAAGAGCGATCACGCATACTCGAACCAACCGGCTGGGCAACCCAATTGCCCGTCACCCAATCATAGAGGGCTACGTTGGTGCCGTCAGGCCAACCCCCATCACTGCTGGTCAACAACGTCAACACCGTTGCACGCAACCCATACAGATCACGCGGCAGCCGCAGCTGCAAGACTTGCGGCTGCGGCATTAGCGCGAGGCCATTGCCCTGGCCGCCATAGCAAAAATTCGTCGCACTCGGCTCAAACTGAACCTGCATCCATTGCTCGCTCAGGTTTACCTCGGTGACACTGACTTCTAAGCGCGGAACTACCGTAATCAAGGCCAGTTCCTGGCGATCCACGCGCAATTGCTCGTCACCAAAACGCACCGCAGCCGTATCAGCCCAGGCCACCAGCAGCGGCTCGCTCTGATGCTGTCCTGGCCCATAACTAAACCGTGCATCAAGAATCCGTACCCGCTGTTGGAGATCGGGGCTAAGTGGTTGACCACCGGGGAGGCCCTGCTGCTCCAATTCCTCCCCATAGATAAGATAGCTAACCGGCACAAACCCCGCGCCAAACATCTGATCCTGTTGCACCACCTGCAAGACGCCGCTCGCTGTCGCACCAGGAGCCAGATCGCCAAGGCGCAAGACCTGATTGCCCTGCATCAGATGCACCTCGCGCAGGATCAGCGGGGTATTATTCGTCACTTCGCCTTCAAGACGCTCACCATGCAACATCACCCGTGACTGCAACCCTTCCAGCGGAATCGACGTATCGGTCATCAAGGCGCGCATCGACCACTGCGCAATCGCCAGATCCCGTACGGCGCTAAAACGATCATCTTGATAGTAGATCCCGCCGCCCGGCACGGCCAGATCCCAGGGACCCTGGATCGAAATCGGGCGCATCAACGGTCGGAAACGCGACGAGACAACTGTCTGGACAGGGAGGGTGTACTGCTCACGCCGGGGCGAAAAAATCCCCAGAAACGAACGGGCGCGCGCAACACCCCCACTCCCTGCGACAGGTTCAATCAGGGTCACTTGATTGAAAAGTACCGCATTGCCCCGCTGCGAGAACCCAACGCCATAGGTCAAGCCTGCAAAGACCAGGGTAAGCAGCGGCACCACGATCCAGCCGAGCGCTTGACGGTCGAGGTGGCGCAGTAGCAGAAAGGTACCCGGCCCAACCAGCAGAATATAAGTCGCAACCAGCACCATCAACAAACCAAGCGGAGGAAACTCGAGGGCAGGCAAGCTGGTCAGACTCGCCGCCATATTGCTCTCGAGAAAACTATCCATGCTCGTCTGTTCCGGTACAAAACCCGGAGGAAGTGGACTTGCCGAGCGCAACAACTCACCCCAGAAGAAGCTCCACCCATCCCAGGCGAGCAAGGTCGGGTGGCCGGGCGGCACGGCAAGGACAGTGAGCAAACCCTGCCCCAGCGTCTGTTCTAGAGCAATGGGATCATCAATGCCTGGCAATGTGAGTGGCAAGCGATAGGACAAGCGACCCGCTTGATCGGCAACCGGCTCAAGCCGCGCAAACGGCACATCCGCAACGGCAACCCCTGAAGCACCCACCAGTGTCA
The DNA here is from genome assembly GCF_004138165.1 of Candidatus Chloroploca sp. Khr17. Lineage (GTDB taxonomy): Bacteria > Chloroflexota > Chloroflexia > Chloroflexales > Chloroflexaceae > Chloroploca. The sequence continues at coordinate 201,426 of NZ_RYFF01000002.1, read as the reverse complement.
CCGCCGACAGCGGCCGCACCTCAACGACGTGCGCTGCACGAAGCGAAGCGGAGAGGCTGGCAAGCAAACCCGGAAGCTGATCGCCTCCACCAATCATCAGACGTCCACCCCGCATCACCCATTCATGCAAAGCCATCTGCTGGTCGTCGCGCAACTCGGTAGCCGTGATCTCATCGAGGAGGAGCGTATGAAACATCGTTAGGCCAAGGGGATGGGAAGGGAGATCGGCAGATATGACCGGCATAACCAGCAGAGGTTGACCATCAGGTAAGTGCTCGGGCAAGCGCAGCGAACGATCACGATCAGAAACAACACCGATCACATGTGCCCGTGCATTCGCTGGCATCAACTGCAGGGGCTGGGTTGCCAGTTCGCGCCCGTCTTCCAGCACGCGCACAAAAAGACGCCGTGACGAAGGAGTCATATATGCATAGAGCGTCACCGCTTTGCGTGCATCACGAGGCAACTCAAGCAATGCTGCATACTGTGCCCCGTCACGCGTACCAACCTGCACTTGCACCGTGCGATCGGCACCACGATTTTCGACCTCAACAACCACAGGGAACCACGTCGCCGTGCGAAAGACATCGCCAAACAACGGCCTGGCGTGCAACGACAACATCTCGGCTTGAGCAGCACCAAGCGCTGGCATCGGTGCAATGAGCACCACCAATGCGAGCAGCACAGGCAACCAGTGCAGTGAGCGCGACTTCATAGATGCGTGCCTTCAGACAAGCAAATCTACCGGTGCCAACGCAACAAGGCGGGAGTGACCTTAGAACCACTACCGCCCACAGTATAATACTGAACAGCCAGGAGCAAACTGAAAAAAGCGTGATAGCAAGCGCTACAACGCAGAGAATCACATGCAAACGAGGCAAACAGTCGCAAAGGCAGACGGGGCAACCAGCCGAAGGTGGCCTGAAGAAAGAAACTGGCAAGGCACGCTCAAAGGTTGACGGTATTCGTCAAACCTCATCGTACCTTGCCAGGATCGACCTACATATCGCGACGTCGTACATGACGAGATGAACGCTCAATCGGAAGCAGCACAGGCTCACGCTGCAAAGACACGAAGGAGGCAACGAAGACCAGCGCCAGGACGGCGGCCATCACAACCAGCATGAAGAAAAGAGCCATAGCAGCAATCCTTTCGACTATGACACTACCATCGTCGCCAGGCGACGTGGTTGTCTATATTCTAAGTATACCTAAGATTAGGCACCACGTCCATACCAAAATTGTGAGTTTTTACTCACAATTTTGCCAGACCTCAGGTTTGCCAAAGCGATCTAGAGATGTTATACTGTCACCGCGACACGGTTGTGTGCGCAGCATCTTGCTGCCTTGCTGTGCATATTATTTTGCGAAAACCGTTCGGTCACGCCGCATTAGCCCGTTCAGGAACACTGCGATGAAGTATCGCTGAGTTTGCGTCCAGGCAAAGGTATCGCCCAACCAGAACTGGTTGCGCCTACCAATCTATTAGCATTGCGGCCTGAGTTGTGAGGTTGTGGAAAAGTGGGTAGCCCCCACTTTTCTTAATTGTAGGCGAGAAGTAAACCAATGAAGAGCGACTTTTATACAGCGATTTCACAGATTGCGGCAGAGCGGGGCATTCCCAAAGAGGCAATTTTAGACGTGATGGAAAAAGCCCTCATCACCGCCTATAAGCGCACCCTGGGAACAAATCTACCCCCTATGGAGGTCACTGTTCGCCTTGACCCACAATCCGGGGCGGCAGTGGTCTATGCCGAAAAACAGGTTGTTGATGATGTGCTCGATGAGCGCTTTGAAATAGATATCGCCGATGCCCAGAAAGTCAAGGCGGATGCACAACTCGGCGAAACGATTATGGTTGAGAGTACGCCGCATGACTTCGGGCGCATCGCCGCACAAACGGCAAAACAGGTTGTGCTCCAGGGGATCAAAGAGGTTGAGCGTGAGTATATTTATGGCGAATATATGGATCGTGAGGGTGAACTGATCACTGCGACAGTTCAACGTATGGCCAAAGGCAATGTGATCCTCGAAATGGGCAAAGCCGAGGCCATCCTCCCACCCAAAGAGCAGGTGGATAACGACCGCTATTATCACGGTCAACGCCTGAAAGTCTATTTGATGGAGATCCGACGTGAGGATCGTGGCCCTCGTCTGATTGCTTCACGTACGCACAAACAGTTGATCATGCGCCTCTTTGAGATGGAAGTGCCTGAGATTTATAATGGCACGGTGGAGATTAAGTCAATCGCCCGTGAGCCAGGTTTACGCACCAAGGTGGCCGTGGCCGCCCGTCAAGAGGGGATTGATCCCGTAGGCTCGTGCGTTGGAATGCGGGGTATCCGTATTCAGAATATTGTCAATGAGCTGAACGGCGAAAAAATTGATGTGGTGCAATGGTCAGTTGATCCCAAAGATTTCATCGCTAATGCCCTTTCACCAGCTCAGGTGGTTGAGGTTCATCTGAATGAAGATGAACACGCAGCCCTCGTGATCGTCCCCGATAAGCAACTCTCCCTGGCAATTGGCAAAGAGGGCCAAAATGTTCGCCTCGCCGCAAAATTAACCGGCTGGCGCATTGATATCAAGAGCGCAACCGCCCTCTTGGAAGAAGAACGGGCATCCTCAGAAGCGCGCGGCTTTGCCGAGGCTGAACAGATGCAAACTGAGGCTGAACTTTCACACGCTCGGGTTGAACATCGCAAGGTGAGGCCTGATGGTACCGTGATGTATCAAAACCATCGCTATGGCCCGCTCGGCAATGAACTGGTCGGTGAGACGATACAACTTCGCGCAACATCACAGAAGTTGTATATCTATGACCGTGATCGCTTGATCGCATCCTATATCCTGATTGAAGGTGAGGGTGACAACGAAGAAGAAGAATAGCTTGCTCGTGAGGTGAAGATGGCACATCCGTCAGGATTACGTAAAACTAGGCCCGTCCCTCAACGTACCTGCGTTGCATGTCGGCGTACCGACGCAAAACAAGGTCTTATTCGCGTGGTGCGTAATGCTGAGGGCCGGGTAGTGGTTGATCCGACGGGTCGCCTCAATGGACGTGGGGCCTATCTCTGCCCTGAGATAACCTGCTGGGAGGTTGCCCTCAAGCGGCATCACCTCGAACGAGCCCTGCGCGTGGCAAGTATTGAACCTGACGTGAGTGCTCTGTTACTGGCATATGTGCGCGATCTAGAAACAACGAAGATATGAATCGCTGATAATGTAAGTACAGACAAAGATTAACTCCATTGGTCGGTCAGGGTGGTATTCGGCCACCTCAACGGCTCAGGGAAGTGAAAGGATAACAAGAAATGAAAACTACTACAGGCGTCTCTTCCCGTGATGCCGATCTTTCTGCTACTGGCAGTCGTGACTCGGGTGGATCAGGTGGTGGCAACCGCGGATCTGGTAGTGGCGGAGGGCGTGGCCCCGGTGACTCCGGTGGACGTGGTTCCGGTGGCCCGAGTAACCGTGGCTCTGGGGGGCCTGGTGGCTCTGGGGGGCCTGGTGGCTCTGGGGGGCGTGGCCCCGGTGGCGGCAGTAGCCGCGGTCCTGGCGGCCCCGGTGGTGGTAGTAGCCGCGGCCCTGGCGGCCCCGGCGGCGGCAGTAATCGCGGCCCCGGCGGCCCCGGTGGTGGTAGTAGCCGCGGCCCCGGCGGCCCCAGCGGCGGCAGTAATCGCGGCCCCGGCGGCCCCGGCGGCGGCAGTAATCGTGGCCCCGGTGGCCCCGGCGGCCCCGGCGGCGGCAGTAATCGTGGCCCCGGGGGAAATGCAAATCGCAATAGTCGCCCAGGAAGCGGCAGTGGCGGGAGCCGCAGTGGTCGACCGGGTGGCAATCGCCCTGGCAGTGATGACCGTGAGGGTAGTTTCGGCGGTGGTCGTGGCCGCCCGTCTGGACGCCCCGGGTCTGGGGGACGTCCGGGACCTGCCGTGCCAGTGCGCCCGCGCGGCCCCGTTGAATTGCCCAGTGTGATGACAGTACGTGAGCTTTCTGAGGCCACCGGGATCGGAGCATCTGAAATCCTGAAGGCGTTGATGAAGGGTGGGGTGCTGGCAACCATTAATCAGCAAATTGATTATGAGACCGCTGCGTTGATCGCGGCAGACTTCGCCATCGAAACCACCGAGAAAGTGCCTGAACAACTAATTGGCATTGTGGATAATGTCAAAGATGTGCTCAATGCCCAGGCCCCAGGCGAACTTCGTCCACGGCCACCAGTGGTAACCATTATGGGCCACGTCGATCACGGCAAGACAAAATTGCTTGATGCGATCCGCTCCGCCCGCGTTGCCGAAGGTGAAGCCGGCGGCATCACCCAGCATATCGGTGCGTATCAGATCGAGGTCAATCATCGCAAGATCACGTTTCTCGATACGCCCGGCCACGAAGCCTTTACCGCTATGCGCGCACGTGGAGCCCAAGCCACCGATATTGTTGTCCTGGTCGTCGCAGCCGATGATGGTGTGATGCCCCAGACGCTTGAAGCTATTAGTCACGTGAAAGCAGCCGGCGTGCCGATGATTGTCGCGATTAATAAGATTGATCTGCCAACCGCAAATGTCGATCGTATCAAACAACAACTCGCTGCTCACGATGTGGTGGTTGAGGCCTATGGCGGTGAGGTGCCCTCGGTAGAAGTCTCAGCTAAGGCTCGCTTGAATCTCGAGGGTCTCCTCGAGATGATTTTGCTCGTGGCCGATATCGAAGAGTTTAAAGCGAATCCTGATGCACCTGCTGTCGGGACAATTATTGAAGCCGAACTCGACAAGAATCGAGGATCAGTCGCAACGGTCTTGATCCAGAATGGCACGCTCCGCCCCGAAGATAATGTGCTCGTCGGCGGGGTCTCGGGCAAGATCAAGTCGATGTTTAGTGATAGTGGCAAACGCCTTCGTCACGCTGAGCCTTCCACCCCTGTGGAAATCCTTGGACTTGAAGGCGTACCCCAGGCCGGCGATATTCTCCAGGTCATTGATGACCTCAGCATCGCCCGCGAGGTGGCCCTCCAACGCACCCGCCAGACCCGGATGGAGGCTATTGCATCAACACGAGGTACGACTCTCGAGGATCTCTTCAGCAAAGTGCAACAGGGACAGGTCAAAGATCTGAATGTGATCTTGAAAGCTGATGTGCAAGGCTCGCTCGGGGCGATCGAGCACCAGTTCAAGCAACTCAGTGAGTCGCAAGATGAGGTGCAGATCAGGGTAATCCATCGCGCTACCGGTGCCATCAGTGAGGGCGATGTGAATCTCGCGATGGCGTCGCAGGCAATCATTATTGGTTTTAATGTCCGCCCTGACCCCGCTGCCCGCCGGGCAGCCGAACATCAAGGCATTGATATTCGGTTCTACAATATCATCTATCAATTGACCGATGATATCAAAAAGGCGATGGTGGGTATGCTTGCGCCAACCTTTAAGGAGGTTGTCGAAGGCTTCGCTGATGTGCGCAATACCTTCCGCTTGCCCTCGCGTGAGGTCGTCGCTGGCCTCTATGTGACTGATGGCAAGATTACGCGTACAGGCCAGAAGGTGCGCGTCCTACGCAATGGCGCGGTCATCCACGATGGGCGCATTAGTAGCCTCAAGCGCTTTAAGGACGATGTCCGTGAGGTGACCTCAGGCTATGAGTGCGGCTTGATTGTTGATGGCTTCGGCGATGTTCAGGTCGGCGATAATATGGAGTTCTATCGCGAGGAACGGGTCGAGGCAACGCTCTAGATCCGTTCGTGATGAGGTCTGGAGTGGTAAAAACCACTCCAGACTGCACGACAAGTCGGAACATGTATGTCCAAACAACGCTTACAACAGGTCGCCGATACGATGCAACAGATCCTCGGTGAGGTGATCCAGTACGAGTTGAAAGACCCACGCGTCGGTTTTGTCACGGTTACGGGTGTCGAGGTAAGCGCCGATCTGCAGCGCGCCACTGTGCGTGTCTCGGTGATGGGCGAGCCCGATGAGCAAGCCGCAACCATGGAAGGCTTGCAACGTGCACGTGGCTTTCTGCGCAAGCGCGTCGCCGAAGAGATGAGCCATATGCGCTTTGTGCCTGAATTACGTCTGGTACACGATACATCGCTTGCCTATAGCATGCGCATCGAAGAAGTCCTCCATGAAGTAGAAGCTGAACGCAAGGCTAATCCGCCAAAACTTGATGATGAACCCGAGGATCATGGACGGGCCTGACGCTTATTATAAAAAGCGCATTACCTATACCCTCCACAATCAGCCTTTTGCGTTTGATGTGGGCCATACGCTCTTTTCGTCGTTTCAGGTTGACGATGGCACCGATTTGCTGCTGCGTACGATTGATCTGCCTAACTCGCCAACTCGGATGCTCGATCTGGGCTGTGGTTGTGGGGTGATCGGGATTGCCCTGGCCCGGCGCTTCCCCGATGCCGAGGTGGTGATGGCCGATAAGGATCTGCTCGCGGTGCGCTATGCCCGTCATAATCTGACCCTCAATGCCGTGACCAATGCGACCGCGATCGGAAGTGTTGGGCTCGAACAGGTGCCACCTGGCCCCTACGATCTGATCGTCTCGAACATTCCCGCGAAGATCGGCGATGCGGCCATTGAAGAAGAGTTTGTCCTCAAACCGCTGACCCTCCTTGCTCCCACTGGTGTCTACTGGTTTGTGGTGGTGAGCGGCTTGAATCACCTGATCCCTCGGCTAGGACCACGCCATCAGTTGCGACTGAAAGAGATGAAAAAGCGCTCTGGTTATACTGTTTATCGCATCTATCCTTCACTATCACGATAATGATCTATTCTGACCCTACCCATGCCGCGCCAGCTTTTCGCGCCCAGATCGATCAGGCGCAGCATATTCTCTTGCTCACGCACGTCAATCCCGATGGCGATGCGATTGGTTCGATGCTCGGTGCTTTTCACGCGCTGCGCGATGTCGGTAAACAGGTGACGGCCCTGGCGTCATCGGCGATCCCCGGCTATACCAGGTGCCTCGCAGGGATCGATGAGGTGAAGATCTATCAGCGGGGCAGCGCCTTTCCCGAAGTCGATTTGATCTGGATGCTCGATACCGCAGCGCTGAGTCGGGTTGGGGCGGTGTTTGACGAACACGAAACTGCCCTTTCTGCACGACCATTGATCATCACCGATCACCATGTCACCAATGACGGCGGCGGGGTCGTGAATTTGATCGATCCTTCCGCAGCTTCAACTGCCGAATTGCTCTTCCAGTTGCTCCAGGCGATGGAATTGCCCATCCGACCAGCCGCTGCCACCAGTATGCTGCTCGGCCTGACCACTGATACGCAGAGTTTCCAGACGAGTAGTACGTCACCGCGTTCACTGCGCATTGCGGCAGATATGCTCGAAGCAGGTGCCGATCAACGCACCGTCATCTCGGCGATCTACTTTAGCGTCCCCGAAAGTGTCGTGCGCCTCAGTGCCCTGACGCTCAGTGCCATGCAACGTGAAGGCGGGTTGATCTGGACAACGGTGACGCAACAGCAGATGGCAAGCACGCGGGCAGGTGACGAGGCCCCTGACGATGCGATTAGGCAGTTGCAACGCGTCGAGGGCATGCAGATTGCGGCCCTCTTCAAAGAACGCTTTGATGGCACAGTCAAGCTCAGTCTTCGTTCGATACCAGGCATTGATGTAGCCGCCATTGCCCGTATCTGGGGTGGAGGTGGACACAAACAGGCTGCCGGGGCCACCTTGCCAATGAAGCTTGAAGAGGCTCAGGCCACAGTGTTACCCCTGCTACGGGCAACCCTTGAGCATGCAGAGTGAACATTCCAATGCATGGCTTTTTGAATCTGAATAAGCCAGCAGGCATGACCTCCCATGATGTTGTCGCTAGCGTCCGCCGGATGGTTGGCCGAGGCATCAAGGTGGGCCACGCAGGTACGCTCGATCCAGCAGCAACAGGTGTATTGCCGATCGCCCTCGGGCAGGCAACTCGGCTGATCGAGTACCTGAGTGACGCACGCAAGGGCTATCGCGGGCTGGTGCGTCTGGGGATAACGACAACCACCGACGATGCTGAGGGCGAAATACTTAGCCAGCAACCCGTGCCACCTCTCACCGATGCACAAATCGAGGCCGCAGTCGCTCCCCTTCGCGGGGCGATTATGCAAGTACCGCCACACTATTCGGCGCTTCATCATCAGGGACGGCGCCTCTATGATCTGGCACGAGCGGGTGAAACGGTAACCTTGCCGCCACGTCCAGTGATGATTCATCACCTGGCCTGGCATCGCTCGCGTGAAGACACCCTCAGTCTGGAGGTGACATGCGGCAAGGGCACCTATATTCGTGCGCTTGCCCGCGATCTTGGGGCGACCCTTGGGTGTGGCGCACATCTCGCAAACCTCGAGCGAACGTTTGTCGGTCATTTCACCCTGGCCAACGCCCTGCCGCTGAGCAAGTTGCGCGACAACCCCGCTCTGCTGACCGATGCCTTGCTGCCCCCAGAGACAGCGATTGCCGACTGGACAGTCATCATCGTAGAAGATGAACAGGCCCAACGGATCGCTCATGGCATGCCAGTCACCTTGCCGCCCGTGACTGGCATCTATCTACGTGCTCATTGCTCTGATCAGAGCTTGTTGGCCCTGCTGAAGCGGCAGGAAGCTGAGCACAACGTATGGCAACCGCTCAAAGTCTTTCGTCCAGACCCAGACTAGTTGTAGCCCGCCTCGAACTCAACCGTAAGTTCAACGTGCTCTTTCAAGCCCTCAACGGGTAGATCGCGAAAGACGATGACACCCTCATGGTCAAACATACCCCGCAGCATCCGATCAGGCAAGCGAAGCAAAACCCCTGCGTCAAGGAGCGGCTGAACTTTGACCACCAACAACCACTGTGGCGGCTCGTGCATAAGATCAACCCGGAAGTTATAACCGGCAAAACGATCTTCAGCGATGGTCTGAGCATCAGCATCGCCATAGGCAACCCCAAGGAGATTATACGAGGCAAGCATCTCCCCAATCAGGCTGGCATCAAGATCGATCTGATGAGTCGGTAACTCAGACCCATGCGTGGGATCTGGTTGGTCTGATGGCTGCATATCAGGATCTGGTTGGTCTGGTTTATGCATGATTGTTCCATAATCTGTGGTAGCTACTAGCACTATACTCATTGTACCATTTCTGACAAGGGCCTGCGGCCCCACGGATCCTTGCTGCACTCGGCAAACTGCCAGGGTAGCTGGCAGTTTGCCGAGTGCAGCAGCGAGGTTTGGCGATACGGCTCCCAGAAGCACCATGGGTTTTTAGAGCGGAGGCCCTCAACGTAATGTGCATGGGTTGCAGGATCCCGAACAACAACCACCGAGTGGTTTGGTATAATAAAGCCACGCACGCACCATTTTCCAGTCACAAACGGTATAGATAGGTGAGTCTAACCCACGCCTGAACTCAGACACAAGGTTGACTCGTTGAAAGAATGACGACTGAAACTGGAAGAATACCGTATGGATCGTGAATTTTGGTTACGTCAACCACGCCTGATTGCAGCAGTAGTCTGCTTTGCGCTGGGAATCATTGTGGCAGGAGTAGGCTTTATCAGTCACTGGTCACAACCACAACCGGTAGGGTTCACATCTGGCTTGGGTGAACCATCCGATCTCTTCGCTGATGTTGTCCCGCTTGATGCACCGATTGAAGCATTGGAAACAACTGAGCCTGCCGAACTCGTGATCTATATTTCAGGAGCCGTGCTCAGGCCTGATGTTTACCGCCTTCCTGCCGAGGCACGGATCAAAGATGTGGTGATGGCCGCTGGTGGCTTTACACCCGATGCGGCTACCGAAGCGATCAATCTGGCCCAACCCATCCTCGATGCAGAGCATATTCACGTGCCCTATCAACAGGATGGGCAGGCTTCGCGTGCAGATCCAGGTGAGACAATGCATACGGCAGGAGGAACACAACTGATTGACCTGAATCAAGCCACATCTGCCGAACTCGAAACGTTGTCTGGCGTTGGACCCGTTCTGGCTCAACGTATCGTAGGACGCCGAACAGAGCAGGGACCATATACCGCCGTTGAACAACTGCGTGATGTGCCTGGGATTGGCGACAAACTCTTTGGGCAACTTGAACCACTCGTCACAGTGGGACGCTAATTGAGGATTAGGAGAGTCAATGCGGCGGACAAAAATTGTCGCGACACTGGGGCCATCAAGCAGTACCCCCGAACGAATTACGGGGCTTATCCGCGCCGGGATGAATGTTGCACGGCTCAACTTCTCACACGGAACCCACGAAGAACACGCCGCCCACATTGCGATGGTACGTCAGGCCGCAGCCCAAACCGGGAAGCATATCGCGATTTTGCAAGATCTTCAGGGGCCCAAGATCCGTACCGGCAAGCTTGAAGGCGGTCGCCCCGTGGAACTTGTTGCAGGTCAGTCCTTCACCCTTACCACCGAGTTCATTGAAGGCAATGCGGCACGTGTATCAACCACGTATGAACTCATGCCTCAGGATGTTCGTCCACGGGATCGCATCTTGCTCTCAGATGGCTTGATCGAACTGATTGTCGTCGATCACAGTACCACCGAGGTCATTACACGAGTTGTGCATGGTGGACGCCTCAAAGAGAAACAGGGCATCAATCTGCCCAATGTTCGAGTCAGTGCGCCTACCGCAACCGCCAAGGATCTGGACGACCTCCAGTTTGGGCTTGCTCACGGAGTTGATTATGTCGCCCTCTCTTTTGTACGTCACGCTGCTGATATAGTCAAGATCAAAGAGATCATTCAGCAGGCAGGCAAAACCACGCCCGTCATTGCGAAAATCGAGCGTCCTGAAGCCCTCGATGTCCTACCAGCTATCTTGAGCGTCGCCGATGGCGTGATGGTTGCACGGGGCGACCTTGGTGTTGAGATGCCACCTGAACGGGTTCCCCTGGTGCAGAAACAGATCATTGATGCAGCCAATCGGGCCTTGATTCCCGTCATTACGGCGACCCAGATGCTTGAGTCAATGATTACCAATCCACGTCCCACCCGCGCCGAGGCCAGCGATATTGCGAATGCGATTCTTGACGGCTCGGATGCAGTGATGCTCAGTGGTGAAACCGCGGCAGGGGCCTATCCAATCGAAGCTGTTCAGATGATGGCGCTGATCGCCGACTCGATCGAGGGGAGCGACGCCTATCAGGGAAGTGACATTGCCATTCCACGCTGGGCCATTGCGCAGGCGCCTTCGATCCCACGCGCCATTGCCGATGCCGCATGCACGATTGCGCGCGATCAGCCTGTGCGCGGTATTGCCGTCCTGACCCAGACAGGCTCCAGCGCACGCCTAGTCTCACACTATCGCCCGCACGTGCCAATTATCGCGATTTGCCCTGGTGATGAGACCGCACGGCGGACAGCCCTCTACTGGGGCGTCACGCCCCTGTTTATTCAGGCGGCGGATCGCCTCGATGAACTGGAACAACGGATCCAGCAAGAACTCTACGAGCGCGGAATGGTGCAACGCGGTGATGTTTTGATTTTGACCGGCGGCCATCCAATCTACCGCTTTGGGCCAACCAATTTTCTGAAGGTGCTGGTGTTACAGTAAAACGGCTTGACACCCCCACCACCTGATGCTACCCTGTAACCGTGGGGGTGATCACACGTATGGAGTCGGTTTATGACCTACCACGAGCCTACAATTGCGAGCATTCTACGTCTCCTCGCTGAAGAGCACCAGGGTTCTGTGGACGAACGCACCCTGCTTGATCAAGTACTAGCTCGACGTCCGAGTAGTGCCAAGAATCCATATGCAACCATTCGTGATCGCCTGCGCTGGGATGGCTTGACGTTGGGATGGGTACGGCTTAGCCGTACCCAGTTGATCCCGCTCCGTATTGCCTTACAGGATCTGACGTTTCGTTGTCAACCTCGCGACTGTGATCTAATCGATGGATTACTGCCAGTTGTGCATCTGCAACCATTTGCCGGTCTGCGGACGTATGATTGCCTGGTTCAAGATGCGGATGGCAAGTTGCTTCCATTGCTTGGGATTGAACAAGAGGAATTTCGCCATCCCTCTTTGCCTGCCGTTGATCTCCGTGCGTGGTATGAGCGAACCGGTTTCGGCCCTGGTGATAGCATCATTGTCACTGTGGTCAAGGCGCAACCAGTTACCCTGAGCCTTGAGCATGAACCCTATACAGCCTTGCGCAATGACGCAGTGAAGGCCCAGGATGCTGAATTAATTGATGCCATCGTTGAACGCGTACGACGCTCACAGGTGGCGCTCGTACCTTGTGATGAGATCGTACTACCCATTTTTGCGACGGCCTCGTGGCGTACAACGTATCCTGGTACGCCGTGGCAGTATCTTGTGCTGAATGACAGACGCCTCCAACTGGTCGATGATATCTTTCTAACAACTCAGCATTTGCCCGTATTGTCGCTCTTTGGGCATGATGAGGTCTTTGAAGCCCCTCCCCAAAGCGAACAGGCACTGCACGCATTTGATGCCGCCTTACTCGCCGAAATTGACGCACTTCAGAAAGAATTACGCTACGCACGTCAACACGATGCTGAAGCGGGACTTTGGAGTGGGCAAATCCAGCGCGCTTCGGCCCATTTCGGACGTTTCGAACACACCGAACCAGGGCAACATGGCCTCCTTGGGGGGTTCGAAGATGTGCTGTATGACGGCATGTGGGAACTGGACGATCCCTGGCTGGGCGAAGAGTATGAGCCAGATCCAGCCCGCCTGGTCGATACGCACACCTATACTTTCGAAGAAATCCAGGAACGGCTCTTTGCCATCCTCCCACCGCGTGACGTTGAACGACTCCGCGAGGCACGCCCAGAAGAGGCCGAGGTTATTGTGGCAAGCCACCTCAATAGGCTGCTCGTACAAGCACCCGAGCTCTTTCCGCGCATCGATCACATCACACCCGTAGATTATGTCGATCACGCCGTTACCGCGTTTGATGATGATGAGGATTGGCATGAGGCCTGGGATGATGATGAAGCCGATGACGAAGAATCGGATCTCTATGACGATCCAGATGATGAGTTTGAAGATCAGACAACGCTTGCGGCCCTCGATCAGAGCGGCGATCTGATTGGCCAATTCTATGACTACCTGCGAGAGATGGGCAAGCGCGATACCACAGCGCGCGTGCGCAGCCGGGCGCTCTATGTATATGCCGAGTTTCTGGCTACTTTCTATGGACGTACGCTCGCCGAAGGCGATTATGCCACCCTGGATGAGTATCTCTTTTTCTACTATCCTCAATCGAGTGCGCATACCTCAGAACGACAGGTACGTGAGCTTTGCACCGCGATCAAGCAATTGTATGCCTTTCTCAAAGAACGCGGCGTCATCTTTGATACCCGTTTCGCTGAGGCACTCTGGCGACGACGTGACCAGGCGGCAAAGGTCATTGCCCTCTATGAACGCATTCCAGATGACTCGCCAGGAAGCGAAGTGCTGGTTACCAAGCTCTTTTTTCCTTATATCGAGTGAACAATATGCTGGTTGATGGTCATCTCGATCTCGCCTATAACGCGCTATCTTTTGAGCGTGATCTTCTGGCGGGTGTTGCGGCGATCCGTACCCACGAACAGCCGCCTTCACAAACTCAGGGGGAGGCAACGGTTGCGTTGCCAGAATTACGGACAGGTGGGGTCGGGCTGGTCTTTGCCACGCTCTTTACGCTGCCTGCCTCAGCGCTTGCGACTGACCTCGCCCAAGAAGCAAGTTATGCGACACCTGCCGAGGCCCACGCGCTTGCCCGGGCCCAACTCACGTATTATCAAGAACTCGAAGCACGTGACCTGGTGCGTATTATACGTACGAGGGCCGATCTCGCCCACCATCAAGCCACCTGGAAGCAGGCCTCCAGTCCACTGGGGTTGGTGCTGTTGATGGAGAATGCCGATCCGATCACTGAACCCGCCGAGAGTGTCTGGTGGGCAGAACAGGGTGTGCGTCTCGTCGGTCCGGCTTGGCAGGCCACGCGCTATTGCGGTGGGACAAAGCAGCCAGGCCCGCTTACCCCCCTCGGACGGGCGCTCTTGCCTGAACTCGCCCGCAACCAGATGGTGCTGGATGTGAGCCATATGGCCGAGGAGAGTTTCTGGCAGGCAATGGATCGCTGGGATGGCCCGGTCATCGCATCACACAGCAACTGTCGCTCGCTCGCCCCTCAGTTCAACGCCGACCGTCACCTCAGCGATGCGATGATCAAAGAGTTGATCACCCACGGTGCCGTGATTGGGACGGTCTTTTTCAATGGCTTTCTTGCCCGTGACTACCAGCGCGGTGCGCCGAAAGAAAACTATGGGCTTGATCTCGTCGTGCGCCATATTGACCATGTGTGTCAACTCGCCGGCAATGCCCGCCATACAGGCCTTGGAACCGATCTCGATGGAGGACTGGGCCGTCAGCAGATCCCCCGTGAAATTGACACCATCGCTGATCTCCCACGTGTCGCCGAAGCCCTCAATCGTGCGGGTTTTGCCGATGCCGATATTCAGTTGATCATGGGTGATAACTGGCTGCGGATGCTGGCACAGGCGCTCCCGGAGTGATGCCTATGTTGACCTATACCATTGCGATGCCCGCGCCTCATACGCATCTGTTTCATATATCAGTCGAAGTCGACAATCTAACCGATGATTATGTAGATCTGAAATTACCAGTCTGGACACCCGGGTCATATATGATCCGTGAGTATGCCCGCCATGTCCAGTCTTTTTCGGCGTCTACTGATCATGGTCAGCCTCTCACCTGGCAGAAAGTAACCAAATCAACCTGGCGCATTGCGACCGAAGCTTCCTCAAAAGTCATTGCCCGCTATCAGGTATATGCGCATGAGCTCACCGTGCGCACCAGTCATCTCGATACGAGCCACGGGTACATCAATGGGGCGACCGTCTTTATGTATGTCCCCGAGCGCACCAGCGAACATGTGCGGGTATTAATTGATGTCCCTAGTGGTTGGCTCGTCACGACAGGGCTACGCCCCCTAGTTGGTGACGCCCTGATGCCTGATCCTCGCCCCAAAATCAATCTCTATACGGCAAACGACTACGACGAATTAATTGATTGTCCCATTGAGTGTGGCACCCACCGTCTCTTGACGTTTGACGTAGACGGCATTCCGCATCAGATTGCACTCTGGGGTCAGGGCAACGAACAAGAGGCCCGCCTGATCGCAGATACCCGCCGTATTGTCGAAATTCAGCGTGATTTTTTTGGGCAACTGCCCTACAGCAGCTATACGTTTATCCTTCACCTGACCGACGGGCGCGGGGGTGGACTCGAACACCGCAATAGTGTGAGCAATCAGGTTGATCGATGGACGTTTCAACCAGAACGCAGCTACGAGCGCTACCTTGCGCTGACCAGCCACGAGTTGTTTCACGTCTGGAATGCGAAGCGCCTGCGCCCTGCCGCACTCGGCCCATTTGATTATCAGATCGAAAATTATACGCGCCTGCTCTGGTTTGTTGAAGGCGCAACAAGCTACTATGACCTCCTGCTGCTAGTTCGTGCTGGCCTGATGAAACCTGAACGCTACCTTGCGCGCCTCAGCGAAGCCATCCTCAGTCTCCAGAGCCAGCCGGGGCGCCATGTGCAGAGCCTCGAAGCAAGTAGCTTCGATGCCTGGATCAAGCTCTACCGGCCTGACGAAAACAGCGCCAATTCTGGTATTTCGTACTACCTGAAGGGGAGCCTCATCTGCCTCTTGCTCGATCTTGCGATCCGTGAGGTAACCCACGGACAGGCTTCATTTGATGATGTTATGCGGCTGCTCTTTGCTCGATATCCCCTCAATGGGACGGGGATGCCCGAGGATGGAGCGATCCTTGCTGCGGTCGAAGAGGTGGCGGGAGGATGCGATGGGCGCTTCCGCGAATTTTTTGCCAACGCTATTGCTGGCACAACCGAGCTCGACTATCATGCGGCGCTAGCGGTGGTCGGCCTAATGCTAGTGTGGAAGCGTCATGGCTTACGCGCCTGGACAGGCTTAGCGCTACGGTCTGAAGGACAACGCACGATCGTGGCAACCGTACACAGCGATGGCCCAGGGTATGCAGCCGGGATCTACCCCGACGATGAACTACTAGCGATCAACGGTTGGCGGATCAACGAAACAAAACTAAACGCCCGGCTCGCCGAACATCAGCCAGGTCAGGTCGTCCGGTTCACCCTTTTCCGTGGTGAGCAACTCATCGACATACCGCTCACCCTGGCCGAGGCCCCACCCGACGGGCTCGAACTCGTGCCAATAAAAGCGCAAAGTGCTGAGCAACAGCAAGCCTACCGCGACTGGCTTGGACTGAGGGCCTGATCATTCGACACGTTCAACTTCGATTGTACGAGCCATACGGCGATCAAGAGCATAGACCACCTCCCCGAGGCGTACCGTAATTGGTCCGTCGAAGGGGGCACTTGCGGTAATCTCAACCAATGCACCGGGCATCAAGCCCAGGTCGGCAAGATAACGCAGGCGCTCGGCGCTCTGATCGCGCATACGGATCACGCGGGCGCACTCCTCAACCTTCATATCAGCGAGACGAAGATCGAGACTCGTCGGCAACGTGCCTTCGAGGCTTGGAATGGGATCACCGTGTGGATCGAAGGTGGGATGACCAAGGTGAGCAGCAATCCGCGCCTCAAGCTTCTCGCTGATGTGATGCTCAAGCTTTTCAGCCTCTTCATGTACCTCGTCCCAGCTATAGCCCAGGGCTTCCACCAGATAGAGTTCAAGCAGACGGTGATGTCGAATCACCTCAAGCGCAATCCGCTCACCAGCCGGGGTCAACTGCACCCCCTGATAAGGAGTATGCTGCACCAGGTTCATCTCGGCCAGTTTCTTGATCATGCCCGTCACCGAACCGGGGCGAGAGCCACGCTCTTCACCAAGCAACGACGTCGTAACCACTGGCTGATGCTGTTGCAGATGATAAATAGCCTTCAGATAGTCTTCCACTGCGGGAGTAATACGGGTGTGATCTTCCTGTTCAGCCATTCCTTTCCGCTCCTTTCCCGCAAGGCCAGACATGCACGTACAATGTAGCATAAAGCTCGCCCAAACGCCAGTAAGCCGACATTGCCAGCAACGCCAGAGCATGCTATCCTGGCAGAAGCAGCGCGATCATGCACCCCGTAGAGGCATTGTCGTATTGTTGAGGATGGCTACTATGACAATTACTGACCGTATGCTCACTGGTGCCATTGCGAATAATCCGTCCCACTATGACGGTGATGGCGAATGGCGCTACTCTATTCCCCATCAAGCCCTCTATTTTAGCAAGGCGACCGATCCCGATCCACGTGATGCCGAACCGTTTTTCGCCCTGCCATCACTCAACCCCGATGGCTCACACCGTATGGAGCGTGCATTTCGTGCATTTATCAAACGCCGCTGGTTGCCGAGTCGCCAGCAAGAACTTGAGCAATTTGCCGCCCGCAAAGGCTGGCCTCTGGCGATGGAGTTACGTTACGGCGGGGGTGCCCTCGATGACAAAGAGGCCGAAGAATGGCAATATGTCGTCAACCGGGAACTCGAACGGCTTGCGCGGCAAGTTCGTGCTCAGATCGCTGCGCTCCACCAGGCGTCCTCCGCTTAGGCACAACACCTTGCACATACGTCGGGGTATTTGACGCAAAGCCGCAGAGGCCCCAAGGTTTGATGGATCTGCATACGCAGCTTTGCGCCTCTGCGGCTTTGCGTCAAATCATGCTGACACGGGTTATCAGGGTATACGCAGGCCCAACGCTGCGATAGGTCGCGCTCAAAGATACCTCGCAGGTGCCTTCAAGCGGGGTAGCCACCGGAAGCACCGCCGCGCATATGCCATAGCCCACCGTGGCACTGACACGATCTCCGGGGTATACCAGGTCAACGATGACACTACGCGGGCGCAAGCCTTCGCTATAGATCCAGCGAACATGCACGAGCGAAGGGTTACCGCCGCACAGGTACGCACAGTCAACCCCGATAATACGTGCAGGCACCAGACTCTTGCGGGCCAGCACAAGCGCCACCATCCCCCAGCAGAAGAACCAGCAGCGCATCACAAGCGCATCAAGGCTCACCCGTCTCCTCCTGCGGGCAAGATAAGCGTACGCCGCTCGGGGTCAACCTGCTCACGATAGAGCACCAGCACATAGCCAACCATGCTGATCAGAGTAGCTTCGCTTGCGGCCACTATCGTCTCGGCAAGTTCTTGTTTTTGGTCTTTGCCATCGATCAAACGCACCTTGATCAACTCGTGCGCATTCAACTCCTGGTCAAGCTTGGCGAGCAGTTGTTCCGTCAACCCTTGCTTGCCAAGCATCACCGTGGGCTTGAGTGGATGTGCCATTTTGCGCAGAAAGGCGCGTTGGGCATTTGTCAGTTGTGTCATGAGTTTTTTGGAGGAACCGTATCACGCCAACCCTCTTCGGAAGAGTCAAGCGTCGTTGGGGCAGCACGATAGCGCCCACGCAGATCATTAAGCCGAACCGTCACCACATCACGCAAATTACGCCACGAATCACGGAGAGGATTGACTTTTGTCTCGGTGCCATAGTGCCAGCGCACGGGAACTTCGGCGATGCGATAGCCCATTTTCCGGGCGAGAAAGAGCAATTCAACATCATACGCAGTCACAGCGGCCCCCTGAAGCACCGGCGCACCATCGCCATAAATACGCACCCGCCGGAACAGATCATGGGCCACGTGACGAGGCATGGCTTTGAAGCCACACTGCGTGTCATTAATCCCACGCAGGGCGATCAAGGCAATCAAGCCATTGAAGACACGCCCCATCACATGGCGATACCAGGGTTCACCATCACGCGTCGCGCCGATACCCTCACGTGAGCCAATGACAACTTCATAGCCATGCTGCAGCATCTGTTCGAGGCGCGCCCACTCTTCAACCGGCACCGCGAGATCGGCATCAGACACGAGAATATAGTGACCGCGTGCAGCAAGCGCACCGGCACGTACAGCAAACCCCTTGCCACGATGATCGAGCCGTAAGACCGCTACACCCGGCATCGCGGCAGCAAGATCGGCCGTTGCATCAGAGCTTCCATCGTCAACAACCAGCACTTCACTCGTAAACGACTGGGTCGCCAGATAGCGCTGGATCATGGTCAAGGTTTGCGGCAAACGTCCTGCCTCATTATAGGCCGGAATCACAATCGAAAGCCAGGGCATCGTATCGGACACGACTACATCCTCGCTTTCGCGGTAAGCCCGAGGTTCAATGCGGCAGCAAAGCCAGCGAGCGTTGTATCACTCAAATGTGACTGCTGCCGACGTTTACCAACAAAAAGAGGCAAGGCACAGAGAGCCGCCCACTGCCCCCTGAGGCGGGCGCGGGCAGCAGGCTCGCGGAGATGCCGCACACTAGCGAAGGCAAAGCGCAACTGAGAAACACACAGAGCGCCCCAATGACGGCGAACCAGAGGCAGCGGCATATTTTTGATCCAGACAAGCAAAAAATTACGCCCACAGTAATAACTTGCGAGGACACCACCACCGGTGGCACTGAGCCGATGGTAGACAATAGCGGTAGGCACAAAGAGTGTGCGGACACCATGATGTCTGGCGCGTAAATTCAGGTCAACATCTTCGCAATACATCACAAGATCTTCATCAAAGACCCGGCCTGACTGCGCCAGCGTTTCAAGGATCGCACGACGATAGGCCGCAGCACCAGCGCAAGGGCCAAAGACTTCGGTGAGGGCATCATACTGCCCCCGATCACGTTCCCAGACACCACGGCTCCCTGGTTCACCATCAAACTGATAATAATCACCAGCCGAATGGAGCATCTCGCGACGATCAAAGAGGCGCAACTTGCTCGCGGCAAAACCATAGGCCGGATAGCGTTCAAGCGCTCCAATCAACTCGGCAAGCCAGTGCGGCGTGGCCTCGGTATCATTATTCAACAGCACCACATACGGAGCGCTGGTTGCAGCGAGCCCGGCATTGACGGCGGCAGCGAGGCCACGATTACGTTCAAGGGCAACAACGCGCACCTCGGGGTAGGCTGTGGTCAGCAAGGCCAGCGAATGATCGGTACTGCCATCATCAACAACCGTCACAAGCCAATCACGGCGGGTCTGGGCACGCAGCGCATCAAGGCACGTCGGCAACAGATCAGCACCATTATAATTGGGAATAATAATATCAATCATCGTCTAGCGTTGCAAAAAAGCGGCCACGGCATCTTCCCAGGGGCGCAAGGACAAGCCCAACGCGGTACCGGCCAGATTAGCAAGTGGCGTATAAGGGGGCGGGGTACTATCACGCACAAAATCAGCCAGTTTGATCGACGTCACCGCCACATTTTCGTAACCGGCAAGACGCAGGATCGTCGTCGCAAAGCTATAGCGTGAAGCAACCCCGCCATTGACCACGTGGTATGTCCCATACTGCTCACTCGTGATAAGCTCACGCAGCGCGAGAGCCACATCAAAGGTATAGGTTGGGCTACCAAACTCATCATCAACCATCCGCAAGCCGCCTTCTGGTGGCTGCTCAGCCAGACGAAGAACCGTACGGACAAAATTGCGTGTCCCACCAAAGAGCCAAGCCACCCGCACAATATAGAACGCATCAAGCAACTCACGCACCGCCAGTTCCCCGGCCAGCTTCGAGCGACCATAGGCATTGACCGGGCGAGGCTGATCGTACTCGTAGTACGGGGTCAACGCATCACCGGCAAAGACCTCGTTGGTACTGATATAGACGAGTGGCACCTTGAGCTTGCGGCAGGCAAGCGCAACAAAGCGCGTGCCTAGGCCATTGATCCGATAGGCCAGTTCGGGATCACGGGCACAGGCATCAACATTGGTAAAAGCCGCTGGATGCAGCACCAGATCGGCCCCCGTAGCGACAATCTGCGCGACAGCCTCGGGCGAGCCAAGTTCGAGGTTGGTATGGTCGAGCGGGATAATCGTATGTTCATCACTCAGCACCGCACACAACTCACTGCCGAGTTGCCCACGTGCCCCAGTAATTGCTACCTTCATGCAAGCCTTCCCGTGCGTACGCAGCAATCTTCACCCCGGGTGGATGGTAGCAGAAGCCGCTAGCAACGTCAACTCGCAAGAGGAAGCGTAAGCGTCACGATTGTCCCATGGCTATCAGTGCGATTGGCAAGCGCACAGCGCCCACCGACCGCATGGACAATGCGGGCAACCAGCGCCAACCCAAGCCCCATACCCTCCACCTGACCAGTAAAATTGCGTTCACCCTGATAGTACGGGTACCACGCCCGCTGACGTTGTTCATTACTCATCCCAGGGCCATCATCAATAATCTCCAGCCGCAGCATCTTAGGTTCCAGCAGTGAGAGCTTGATCTGAATCTCGGGGTCACGATGAGGATGGAATTTGACACAATTTTCCAGCACTTCACGCAGCAACACTTCAAGGCTATGCTGCGTCAGCGCAATGCGATGATTAGCTGACTCGGGCAAAGGAGCTTCGATCGTCACATGTTTGAGGTCAAGGTCACGGGCAACCTGATCGAGCAACAGCGAAACTTCCGAGACAATAATGCTATCGAGCCCATAGACATCAGATGGTGAGCGGAGGTAATGCAGAATATCCTCGATTTCCGAGCGCAAACGTCGTGCCCCGGCAAGCGCCACCTCAGCAATACGGACGATGCTCTCGCGATCCATCGTCGCGCCGCCACCGCTCAAAATATTCAACCCACCGAGAATGCCTACCAGCGGCGTACGGAGCTTGTGCGCCAGCATGGTATGAAACGTCCACATCTCGCGTTGGGTAATCATCTGTTCGGTCACATCGCGCAGCCGCAAGACGCGGGTCGGATCATTCTCGGCGGGGGGCAACAAATCAACGCGGAGCCAGCGTTCGACACTGCTCGCGCGTTCAGGGCTAACCAGGAAGCGAGGTTGATCATCGTGAGCGGGCACCTGGGGCCAGGCGTCCCATGCTTCAGGGGGTGTCAGGCGATACTGTTGGGTAGCGAGGGGCAAAAAGGCATGATCGAGGGAAACAGCGGGGGCAAGCCCAAGGATCGTGCGAGCGCGGGGATTAGCATAGTGAACCTGATCAGCCTCATCAAGAAGCAAAATACCGTCATCACTATGTTCCACGGCCCAAACAAACCGTGCTCGTTCCGTTGCCGTACGGCGTTGCTGTTCAACAAGCGTTCGATAGCGATTCAGGCGTAGGATCGTCGTGACGCGAGCCCGCAACTCGACATAGTCAAACGGCTTGGTCACAAACTCATCAGCACCAGCCTCAAAGCCTTCAACCCGTGACTCGCGATCATCAAGCGCGGTCACGAGCACAACGGGCACATGAGCAAGCGCCGGATGAGCGCGCATATGACGACAGACCTCAAAGCCGTCCATCCCGGGCATCATCACATCAAGCAACACCAGATCGGGCGGGTTGGCCGTCGCCAGAGCCAGCGCATCAGGCCCATTGGCAGCACACACGACCGTATAGCCGAGCGGCTGCAAGAGATCCGCCAGAATGCTCAACATCTGTGGATTATCGTCAATAGCAAGAATTGTCTCGTTTCCCATAGCTCTCTGATCATAGCAGATATGGGCCGAACCTGTAAAGGGTGAAACAACGCTACCGCGCTATCAGACAGGCCCGAGACGCCCGCGGGCTAACTGGACAATCTTGATCAACTCATCATCGGTCGGGCCACCACCATTCTGCTCCCACCAGCGCCGATACCAGCGTAAATTCTCGACAAAGGCCGTCATCACTTCCTCACGGGTCAGCGGAGGCACCTTCTGACGAAGCGCATCGAGAGCTTCTTCACGGTCAACTTCACCCAATTCCTCAATCGAGAGAAGGATGCGTTCGGCACGGAGGAGAAACAGCTCGCGCTCAATCATAGGAAACTCGTCAGCGATCTGACGAATGTTGCCCAGATAGCAAATGGTGCGCTGACGCGGAACACCCCGCTCGTCACGATAACTGGCAACGAGATACGCATCATAAAAGCTGGTATCCGCGATCGTGGCGTTTTTGTGGCGCCTGACCACCCAGCGGACATACATATGTGTAACCTCAAATAATTTGTTGTTGTTCTAGTATAGCACAACAAGTCAAATTTTTGAATAAATGTAATAAACAAAATGTCTAGGTTTTGCCATAATTTTGCACATATTGCAACCTTTTTGAGCATATGCTATACTTTCGCTCATTAAGGATATGCCCTCTAGTCGTCTTTTGGCCCCGTCCTTTCTACAACTGATCTAGCTGAACTGGATTAGGAGAGTAGCTACAATCAAGCATATCAGCGGGATCGCGCCTCTTCACTAACCCACGATGTAGAGGTTTCTATCGTATCCTGCATCCCCACCTAATAATGTAGTTCTAAGTCTGTAGTACTTCTTACAGTATTCGCTGTTCTAGATACGGAAAGGGGCAAGTCGCATGGGTTTCCTGCGTCTCGTCATTAAAACACTTCGCCTGGCGACAATGCGCCTGGGCATTGGTTGGATGTTTGCGCTCGTAACGTTTAACTTCAACCGAGTTGCGATTGCCGATCTCGGGGCCATCGCGGTCATTGTCACCTCGCTGATCGGGATGCACCACTTCATCTCGTTCTTCCAGGTCTACTGGGGGCGCTTTGCTGATCGTTATCCCATTTTCGGCTATCGCCGCACTCCCTATATCTTCATTAGCGGTGTTGGAGCTTCACTGATTTTTCTGTTTCTGCCCTATATTGCGGTGGGTCTTGGGGCACGGGAACTGGTTGCAACCGTTGAAGCATTCCTGTTGATGGCTATATTCGGTGTCTTTATGGCCATGAATGGAAGCGCGTCAAACTCGCTGGTTGCCGAAGTCACCACCCCGAAAGAGCGTGGCGGCGTCGTGGCCGTGATCTGGGCAGCGATCATCATCAGCGGCATTGTCTCGGCAGGTGTTTCGCGGGTGATTATGCCCGAATACTCACCTGAAGCTATGCGACAGCTCTACAACCTGACGCCAATCATTGCCGTCGTGACCATTCTGCTCGGGGTGGTCGGGATGGAGCGCCGCATCACCAAAGAAGAGCACGCGGCCCTGCTGGCTGCACAGCCGCAAGAGAGCACTTCGCCCCTGGGCACCTTCCGCGTGGCGCGTCAACTGATGGGCACCAATCCCCACGTACGGGCCTTCTTCTTCTTTGTCCTGCTGGCGATTATGGGCATCTTCCTCCAGGATGCGATCCTTGAACCATTTGGCGCGCAGGTCTTCGGCAAAACTCAGGCCGAGACGGCTGCCTACCAGCAGGCATGGGGGGCCGGAGCACTGCTCGGCATGTTTTCGATTGGCGTGCTCTCCTCGATCTTCCCCATCTCCAAAAAACTGATCGCCAGCCTGGGGGGGCTCGGCATTGCCGCCGCGTTGGCAACGATTGCGATGTCTTCGATTACCTATCAGCCTGGCCTGGTCTATCCGGCGCTGCTGGTCATGGGGGTTGGGATCGGCTTCTTCAACGTCGGTGCGCTCTCGATGATGATGGAAATGACGATCGAAGGGCAGACGGGCCTCTATATGGGGATCTGGGGTATGGCTCAGGGTCTGGGCAATGGGTTTGCCAACGTCTTTAGTGGCGGTCTCGTCACGGCGATGATTGGCACGGGCTTGTTCAGCCCAACCCTTGGGTACACCCTCATCTTTGGCTTCGAGGCCATCGTGATGGTCGTCGCCATTGGCATCCTGCGCAGTGTCAGTGTGCAAGAGTTCAAGGGCCTGACCAAGCAGGATATCGGAACGGTGCTGGCGATGGATACCGCGAGCTAGTCCGTTGAGCTAAAGGGAATGCCGCAGCGAGCAACTATACGCTCGCTGCGGAGAAGATTGTTATGGCGCTTGCGTTTAGTTTTGAGAATATAGCTTCGGTCTATGATGCGCAACGAGCCCATCCGCCCGAAGTAGCGGCACAGATCGGTCAGGCGATTGTGGGCCTGACCGGTTCGTGTGCGTCGCTGCTCGAACTGGGAGTAGGCACGGGGCGCATTGCGCTGCCGACGGCTCAGGCCGGTGGGTTGGTGGCTGGGTTGGATATTTCAGCCGAGATGTTGGCTCTGGCAGCCCAACGAGCCAAAGCTGCCGAGGTAGAACTTGCACTGATTTGTGGTGACGCCCAGCACTTGCCATTCCCGGATCAGAGCTTTGAGGCCGTGCTTGCGGTGCATGTGTTGCACCTCTTGCCCGATTGGCGTTCAGCCCTGAGTGAGATCGTGCGTGTCCTCAAACCAGGTGGGCTCTTTGTGCAAGGCAGCGATTGGCGAGACCCTGATTCGTGTGTCGGACGCCTGCGGACGCAACTGCGACTGGCCGCCATTGAGTTCATGCCTGGAAGCCGCCCACCGGGCGCAGGGGCGGCGCTTACGTCAGCGCTGGCTCGCGCTGGCGGTACGACGAGCGAACCTTTGGTAGCAGCCACGTGGGTAAGTTCCATCAGCCCAGCCGACGTCCTGGCTGGGATGGCGGCACGCTTTGATGCCGAGACATGGGTGCTCAGCGATACAATGCTCGCTGCCGTTATGGAGCGCGTGCATGCCTGGGCTGAAGCAACGTGGTCAGATCTGACCGAACCCGAAATGGTAGAACAACGGTTTATATTGAATGTTACGCGCATTGGCACCACTGAACCGGAAGTGATGCATAGCTAACCTGGTGATTGTTATGATGTATACTGAGGATCAATTACGCCGTCGTGAACGCTCACGCTGGACAAAAGTACAAATCATTCTGGCCCCGATCCAGTTTGTGGTCTTTTTGATCAGCTTTGCCCTAGTACTACGGTATCTTGCCACTGGCGAAGGATACTTGATTGCAACGATCAGTATCTGGATCAAAATTGCGCTGATCTGGGCGCTCACGATTACCGGAATGCTCTGGGAATATGATATGTTTGATCACTATTTCATGGCAAAAGAGTTTTTCTGGGAAGATGTCGGCAATCTGATTGCGATTATCACGCATAACCTCTACTTTGTGGCGCAATGGGTGGGAGCCGACTCGCGCACCGTGATGTGGGTAATGGTCTTTGCCTATATCACCTACCTCTTTAACGCGGTTCAATTTATCATACGAGGGGTAAATTCAGCTCGCCAACGCCGTTCGCTCCGCCAGGCAGCCTCACAAATGTAGGGTGCCTAGAGGCCTGATGATCTGCACCAGTTGCAGATACCTTTTTTCGACATTCGCTAGAAAGCGATGGCCCACATGCCGATCAAATCTCGCGCCGTAGTCATCCCTCGCCGCAATACCATTGAATTGCGCACGGTTCAAGTCCTTGAACCACAGGCGGGTGATGTGCTACTCCGCACTGCCTTTACCTCGATTAGCGCTGGAACCGAGCGAATGCTGCTTGATGGCCGGATGCCGCATCCCGCGCTGCTCTTTCCGGTAGTCCCCGGCTATGAAACGGTAGGCCAGGTCGTGAAGGTGGGGGCCAAAGCCCCTCAGGAATTGCTAGGGCAATGGGTATATGTTGGTGGTGCCCGCTGTTTCCGTGGCGTCAACCCGGCCTGGGGTGGGCAAAGCGAGTATATCAGTGCCGAGGCCGACCGCGTCGTGCCGCTGGGTTCGATTGACCCGGCGACCGGGGTGGTGCTCGCCCTTGCCGCGACTGCACTGCATGGACTCAATGTCGCCCAGATCCGTAAGACTGACCGCGTACTGGTGCTTGGTCAGGGGATCGTTGGGCAACTGGCCGCCCGCCTCGCTCGTATTCAGGGGGCACAGCATGTGGCGGTCGCCGACCGGGTGGGCGTACGTCTGGCTGTGGCCGAGGCGGATCAGGTCATTGATATTACCCGCGAGTCACTAGACGAAGCACTCGGCGAAGCCAATATCAATGTCATCATTGAGGCAACTGGCTCGATGCCTGCGCTTGTCGGGGCCCTGCCGCTGCTCGCTAACCATGGGCGCGTTCTGCTGCTCGGCTATTATGATCATATCAACATTCCGTATGCCCCGGTCTTTATGCGTGAGGCACAGATCCTGGTGGCCCGCGAATGGCAATTTGGGGCCGATGGTGACCTGCCCCGCGTGCGCGATATGATCGCCTCGGGCGATCTGCATGTCAGTGGCCTGCTGACCCACCGGGTGCCGCTTGATCGCATTCAGGCCGCCTATCGGCTCGCCCTTGAAGATCCGAGTTGTCTCAAAGTCGTCGTGGAATGGCCGCAGGACGAAGCAACGAGCGAGGTCTGACTCAAAGTTAGACGTGCAAAGAGAGGCGTTCATGCCTGCGAAAATGCGACAAAACGGAACGAACCATGCCCGGATGCTGGCCGTCTATGGCAAAGGTGGCATGGGCAAGTCCTTTTTCACGACAAATCTGGTGAGCAAACTAGCCCTGCTTGGCAATCGGGTGATGCAACTCGGCTGCGATCCCAAGCACGACAGTTGCAATGCCCTCTTTGGAGGGGTCAGCCTGCCAACGCTCGGTGATGTCTGGCGTGAGTTGAAAGAAGCTGGCCGGGAAGATCAGTTGCGCGCCGAGGATGTCATCTTTAAGACACGGGTAATGGATCAGGCGACTGTCTATGGCTGCGAAATTGGTGGCCCTGAGGTCGGACGCGGTTGTGGAGGGCGTGGCATTACCTTTGGCTTTGATCTGCTCGAAAAGTTCGGGATGAGCCAGTGGGCGCTTGATTATATTGTGATGGACTTCCTGGGTGATGTGGTCTGTGGAGGCTTTGCCACACCGCTCTCGCGGTCGCTAGCCGAAGAGGTGATCATCCTCTGTGGCAATGACCGCCAGAGCCTCTATGCGGCCAATAATATTGCGAGTGCGGCCCGCTATTTTGCCCAGATGGGAGGGCGCACGCGCCTGATCGGGTTGATTGTCAATCGGGATGACGGGAGTGGTGTCGCCGAACGCTTTGCCGAGCGGATTAATCTGCCGGTACTGGCAAGTATTCCACTTGACCGTGGCGTTCGCGAGCTCGCCGATGCATGCCAACTGGCCCTCACCGAACCACGTTTTGAGGTCATCTTTGACCGCCTGGCACGCCAGATTATGACCCGAAGCCTCCCCGAAGTCGCGATGGAAGATGTACATCCGCTTGAGTATGCCGAGTTTTTGAAGGTCTTCGGGGCCATCGAGCCCGATCTGGTGCCCGAAGGGGCGGGGGTCGAGGAACTGATGGGCGGGCGTGAGGCTAGGGTGATGCCGACCTTCGAGCTGGGCTTGATGCAACAAGCGGTTGGCGATCAACCTGAACTTGATCCGGCGACACACCGGGTCGTCGGCAGGTTACTCACCGACCTTGGCATGTATGTGACCGAAGCCAATCACGATCCGAAAAAGGGCATGACCCTCACGATTGATGGCAATACAACCATTTGCTTTGGCAACGAGGATGAACTTGAGAGCAAGCTGGCGATCCTGATCGCTTTGCAACGCTCAGGGGAACCCTACCGTTATGTTGACCTGAGAAGACCGGCAAGCCCGTTGTATCGTTAAACGAAGGATGGCACGATGAAGCTAGAAACCCCTTCAAAAGTAGCCCTGACCGAGTATGTGTTGGCACCCTGGCACTTGCGCGTGCGCTGGTGGGCAAGCGCGATCTTCTGGAGTTGGTGCAATAGTTTTGAAGCGCAACAAGTAACGTCACCAGAACAAGCTAATCCACTGTGGCGTCGGTAAGATAGCTCATTGTAACGGGTTATATGGCACCCTGGTGATGAAGCATACTTGCAGCAATATGGTACAATAGACAAGAAGGATCGTCCTTCGGAAGCTCATCAGCTACAGTTCCATGGTGCCATTCTTCGCGTCAAACCGTACGCGACAAATGATAGGAGTAGGGGTATGCCAGCAGGTCTTGGTGAGGCCACGCAAATGATTGGCCCGATCACCCCGGCGCTCATGTGCTGGGCAAGTTTGATTATTACGGTGCTTGCACTCGGTTTGACGTTTTTCTGGACCAATATCACGGCCTTTGCGCGACGTGAGCGCAATGGTCAGCGTGTTCCTACTGCCGGTTCGGTGGTGAAACGCTCCGAACGGTAATGTCGTTTCGGTAACGTGTGTGACGCGAAGTGTAAGGTGTGCTCGCTACATGTTGCACTTCGCATTTCAATGAGGTGAAAACTGTGCCCACGGCTACTGAGCCTGAGCTTCCTCAGACGCTGTCTAATGGTGCTGTCCCCCCGTCTTCTGCACCTGTTCCTCCGTACCCGTTCGCTGCAATTGTTGGTCAGGCCGAGCTCAAACTGGCTCTGCTGCTTTGTGTTGTGAATCCAACGATTGGCGGGGTGATGGTGATGGGCCATCGCGGTACCGCCAAGTCGACGGCCGTGCGCGCCCTGGCGGCGATGTTGCCACCGATCAAGGCTGTGCCTGGTTGCCCATATTCATGTTCGCCTGATCGTACGGCTGGGCTATGTGAACGCTGTACGACGCATAATGAGCCTGGAGGAAAGAAGGCGGCGCGGCATCCGTCAGCTGTGACCATTGCCGTACCAGTGGTCGATCTACCATTGGGCGCGACTGAAGACCGCGTCTGTGGTACGCTTGATATTGAACGCGCCCTGACGCAGGGTGTGCAGGCGTTTGCCCCAGGGTTGTTGGCCCGCGCCAATCGTGGCTTCCTCTACATTGACGAAGTGAACCTGCTTGAGGATCACTTGGTTGACGTATTGCTCGATGTAGCGGCCAGTGGTACCAATGTGGTTGAGCGTGAAGGCATCAGCATCCGTCACCCGGCACGTTTTGTCCTGGTAGGTAGCGGCAACCCTGAAGAAGGCGATCTGCGACCGCAGTTGCTTGATCGCTTTGGCTTGCACGCCCGGATCACAACGATCACGAGTGTCGACGATCGCGTCGAAATTGTGAAGCGCCGTCGCGCCTATGATACCGATCCGTTTACCTTTGTCGACGAGTGGGCGAAAGAAACGTCCAAGTTGCAACGCAAGATCAAAAGCGCCCAGAAACGGTTGCCTGAGGTCACGTTGCCTGACCCAACACTCTACAAGATCGCTGAACTCTGTGTGAAGCTCGAAATTGATGGGCATCGCGGTGAGTTGACGTTGAGCCGGGCTGCCAGTTCACTGGCGGCATTTGAGGGTCATAACGAAGTGCGCATGGAGGATGTCCGGCGCATTGCCAATCTTGCGCTGCGCCATCGCCTCCGCAAAGACCCCCTCGAAACCCAGGACGACGCGGTTCGCATTGAACGTGCAGTCGAAGAGGTGCTGACGTAATTGACGCTTGCAGCAGACAGACCATCGGCAGCGCCGGCTCAGGCGCTGCCTGTTGAGTATGGGCCTGAGCGGTCGTCTGTGCCTGCTCCAGGTTTGCGTAAGGTGAACGCTATGCCTCTGGTTACGATTCCCCAGTGTGGTATGCCCTTCTCGGCTCTCGTCGGACTTGATGCTGCACGGCAGGCGCTGCTCCTCCTCGCAGTCGATCCCGGTCTTGGTGGAGCGGTGATTGCCGCCGGGGTTGGCACAGGCAAAAGCACGCTGGTACGTGCCTTTGCGCAGTTGATTGATGAGCAGATTTTTGTGGAACTACCCGTCGGGGTGACGGAAGATCGTTTGCTGGGTGGCCTCGATCTCGAGGCAACGCTTGCCCGGGGCGAACGGGTGCATCGTAGTGGGGTGCTTGCCCGTGCTCACGGTGGCCTGCTCTATGCCGATGGGGTGAATCTGCTTGACGATAGCACGATTAACCATCTGCTCGCTGCGCTCGATAGCGGAGTGGTGCGCGTAGAACGCGAAGGCTTGAGTGTGGTTGAGCCTTCACGATTTGCGTTGCTTGCGACTTATGATCCTGATGAAGGCCCGCCCCGGCGTCACCTGATGGATCGCATTGGCTTGATTGCCGCCCCGATCTCCAAGGCCCCTGCACCCGCCCGCGCCGAGGTCGTGCGCCGTAATCTCACGCTTGACCGCGAACGCCTGGTGAAGCTGAAACGGTCAAAGAAGACTCCGGTGCTCCCTGAAGGCCTGAGCGGTGATTTCGAAGATGAAGATGCGCTCTTGCAGGCAATGGTGCTGGCGGCACGCGAAGCGCTGAAAGAAGTCACGATCGAAGAGGCGCAAGTTACGCAACTGATTCAGGCCGCGCTGGCGCTCGGCGTCGAAGGCCATCGGGCTGATATTTTTGCGACCCGGGTGGCGCTGGCCTCGGCAGCACTTGCTGGACGTGAAAAGGTCGCTGATGAGGATCTTGAGCGCGCTGTGCGTTTTGTGCTGCTGCCACGTGCAACCCGTACCCCTCAGATGGAGGCACCACCGCCGCCGCCTGAAGAGCCCCCGCCATCCGAAGAGCCCCCGCCACCTTCGCAGAGCGAAGAGAATAACGAAGATGAAGAAGAGAAGCCCCCTCCCCCACCGGAAGAATTGACGGTGGAGGATCTGATCCTGGCGGCCCTCGATAGCGAAATCCCCCCTGATGTGCTAGAGACACCCTTTACGGTGCGCCGCAACGGGCGTAGTGGGTCACGCGGGACAACCTCGGGATTGCGTGGGCGGCATATTCGCTCGATCCCCGGACTTCCCTCACAGGGGCGGCTGGATGTTGTGGCGACGCTGCGCGCTGCGGCACCATGGCAACGCGTGCGCCACGAAGAAGCGAGTCAACGACCACGCGCCGAGGTACACAAACGCCATATTCGGCTCAAAGCCGACGATCTCCATATCAAGAAATATCGCAGCAAAGCGGGGACGCTCTTCTGCTTTCTGGTTGATGCCAGTGGATCGATGGCGCTGCACCGGATGCGCCAGGCAAAAGGGGCTGTTAATGCGCTGTTGCAGCAGGCGTATGTGCATCGTGATCAGGTCGCGCTGCTGGCATTTCGTGGGGAAGAGGCCGAATTGCTCTTGCCACCGTCGCAGAGTGTCGAACTGGCGAAACGTGCCCTTGATGTGCTGCCCACAGGCGGCGGAACACCCCTGGCGGCGGCGTTGCTCGCGGCCTATCAGGTTGCTGAACAGGCCCGTGCACGGGGCATTCATCGAACCACCATGGTGATTATTACCGATGGGCGGCCCAATGTGCCCTTACGCCCCGACCCGAGCCACGATAAGCAGACCCGGCTGGAAGTTGCGCGCCGGGAAGTCCAGACCCTAAGTGCGCGTTTGCACGCAGCCGGGATCGGTGCCGTCGTGATTGACACCCAACGAAGCTTTGTTAGTCGAGGCGAAGCGCAACAACTGGCAGCCTGGCTGGGTGGACGTTATGTCTATCTACCGCAAGGTCGTGGTGAACAGATCGCCCAGGCTGTGCTCGATGCCAGCACGGAAAGTTGAGCGGTGGTGTCCATCTATGCTCGTCTACATTGCTTACCCCACCAGTCTGACGTTGCAGTCGGCCAATGCGTTGCAAACGTATACCACCCTGCGTGAACTTCGGGTTCGTCAACCTGACACGCTGGCATTGATCCCGCGCTGGGGGCGCGAAGCGAGTCGGTTTGAGGAGGTAGGTGCCGTGCATCTGCCACGCCCGGCGATTGGCAAGCTCTCACGCCTCTACAAATCAACGTTGCTCTACTACCTTGAGCACACAGCCTTTGCGTTCATGACAGCGGCACTGATCGCACCACGACGGCACGAGGTTGAAGCGGTCTATGTGCGGCAGGTGATCTGTGCCGCCTGGTGGGCAGGCGTGCTGGGGCCTTGCCTGGGGATACCAGTCATCTACGAGGCACACGACCTGGAGACGAAGAATCCGTCGCGGGCACGCGAACCGTGGGCCGAGGGACTTTTGCACCTGATTGATCGTATAGCACTGACGAAATCTTCGGCGGTTGTGTCGCTGACCGACGATTTTCGGCAGTTGCTGGCAACGCTTGGCTGGCGCAACCTGGACGAGGTGTTTGTCGTTCCCGACGCCTATGACGAGCAGGTTTTTACCCAAGGAAATCGGCAGGAAGCCCGGCAAACCCTGGGGTTCCCCGCCGAAGCACCGATCATCGCTTATGCAGGTATGACGTTCGCGCATCGGTGGCTTGAGGGTCTGCTGGCCGCGTGCGCGGAACTGCGGCAACAATGCCCGGATCTCGTGCTCATTCTGGCAGGCGGGCGCGATCACGAACGCGAGGCTTTGCGCAAGCAGGCCTATGATCTTGGTTTTGGTGATGGTGGGCAACAGCAAGGACAGGGCGTCTGCCTGCTCATCCCGCCACGGCCCCAGGCCGAGATTGTCACCTACCTGCAGGCAGCCGATGTTCTGGCGATACCAGACACCGTAACGGACATTACCGCCTCGCCACTGAAACTCTTTGAATATCTTGCCCTGGGGCAGCCGCTTGTGCTGCCCATCTTGCCTGCCTTGCAAGAGATTGTGCCGCTGCACCTGAGTCACACCTTTGCCCGACGCGATCAAGCAGGTCTGACGAAGGCCCTGGCGGACGCGCTGGCACGGGCACCGGATAGGAGGCGGGCGATGGCACGCCGGGTGATCGCGACCGAACACACCTATGGCAAACGCGCCGAACGTATTCTCGCGGTTGTGCAGCGCATCAAGGGCAACGAGTGCTGATTTGACGCAATGTGCTAAAAGCGTGTACCATACGTCATGGAGAGGCAGAATTGGTTGCCTCTCCATGCAGACGTTTGCGAGTTTGCAGGAGAGCAGATACCTGCAAGCCACCAGGAGTCACGTATGATCACCATTATCATCTGGGCGGGCGTCGGTCTGGTTGTCCTCGGTGTGGGGGGAGGCATTGCCACCACTGCCACAACCGCTTTTATTCCGGCCCTGTTTGGGCTGGTTCTGATCGTTCTAGGGTGGCTGGCACGCAATCCAGCGCGCACCAGGCTAATGACGCTCATCGCGTTGGGTATCGCAGCCCTGGGTACCATTGCGGCGCTCGCCAATGTTGGGCGTCTGGCTGGTGCAGGCGGGGTCGGGCTGAATGCTGCGACCTTCTCGAACCTCATCATGGCCTTCTTCAGCGTGCTACCGCTTGGCTTCTGGGCCGTGGAGCGGATGACAGGCATGAAGTTGTTGGAGGATTAGCGGGAAACCGATGGCGGTACGAAAAAAGGCCAGCGACGCTGGCCTTTTTCGTGCCGTCAAACGCCACCTAAACTGTCCCGAGGCGATAGTTGCGGCGGGCCAACAACGCAAGGATCGCGCCTGTCACGGCAATCAGAGCGAGCAGGACACCGAGTAAACCGGCAATATCAGCGAGACGCGCATTGTGCTGAACGATCTCGATGACCGGTTGCACAAGATAATAGGTTGGGAAGATGCGTGCGATCCACTGTGGAATGTCGGGAAAGAGCGCAATCAAGGCAGGAGCATACAAAAGCAAACCGATGGCCTTGATCGTGGCAAAGAGAGAATTGATATCCTTGACAAGCGCCCCCATCACGATCCCCAGTTCAGCGGAGAAGATCGCCCCCAAGAGCAAGACCCCCGCGACAAGCCCAGTGCGCTCGTTGAGGGCTCCATTCAGCGCGAGCACAACCAGTGCCATCACGGTACTCAAACCGACGCCAAGCAAGCCCTTGGCAAGGTACACATCAGCGGTCGTCGCAGGCGTAATCGCCAACGCCGTCAGCGTCCGGTGCTGTTTTTCGCTGACCAGCGATGAAGCAGGGAGCATCATTGCCCCAAAGACGACGCTCATCAGGATGAGCAAGGGCAAGATGCGATCTTGCCAAGGCAGGGCGACGGTATCGCCAAGCATCGTGGTCGTCAAGGTGACAGGCAGTTCCTGGCCCGCGATCTGGCGCGTCCAGGCGACAAGAGCGGTACCGAGCAGGGCGCGATCCCTCAGCAGACTCTCGCCCCAGACATAGGCGACCATCGTCGTTGGTTGACCAGCAGCAAGTTGGGCATCAAAAGCTGCTGGTATAACCACACCCATGTCAACAGCCCCCCGACGAGTTGCCTCCTCGAGTGCAACCTGCGTAGCAAAGCTTGTCAACCGGATGGAAGTCATCGCAGCGGCCGCTTGGCTCAACTGCGAGGAACCCTCATCAACGATACCAAGGCGAGGCTTGCCACTAAAGAGCGTCCCAAAGAGCAGCGCAAGGACGAGGCTGAGAACAAGAGGAACCACCACAGCAAAGATAAAAATGATATTCTTTGGGCCCTGCACCATTTCACGGTAAAGCAGCACGCCCACACGATAGAGACTCATCGGAATCTCCTTTGCAGCGTCATCGTACCAAGGGTCATCAGGACCGCCGCATACGCCAGCAAGACTAGCAGATTGACACCAACCTCACGCCAGCCGGCCTGAAAATTAAGGGTACGAAAGAGCGTATCGACCAGATAATGCGACGGAATCAGCCGCATCCAGTTTGAGGCAAGACCGGGGATCAGAAGGCTCAGCGTCGGCAAGGCGAGCAAGAGCATCGCGAGAATGCCCCAACCCATCACCGACATCAAATCGCGCCCGACCGAAGCGATCAAGAACGCCACCCCGGTCACCATGGCCGCCCCAGCGAGGAGCGCGAGCAAATTCAACAGGGGCTGAGCCGCAAGGCCACCGGTAAGCAGCAAGAGCAGAGCAGCCTGCGCAAAAGCAAAGAGCGACCCAAAGATGCCTTTCGCAAAAAAGAGCCCGCGCATCGTCAAGGGGGTCACCAACAACGCCCGGATGGTACCAGCCTCAACTTCACTCGCAATCAGACTGGCGAGACCGAGGCTTTCAACCATCAAGACAAACACCACCAGCAGCGGCAGCATGCGCTGGCGAGGGGCAATCTGTGCCCCAGCCATATCAGGCCCAAGCACCGTCTCGGTGACCTCAATTGGCAATTCCTGCCCAAGAATGAGAAAGACAAACTCTTGCACCGCCACCTCGTAGATAGACACAAACTCGGGTGGAACATCGGGGGCAAGGAAGAGGGTCACCTGAGGTTGCGTACCAGCCTGCAACTGAGCAGCGAGATCATCAGGAAAAACAAAGCCAACGGGAAGATCACCGGCAAGGATGGCAGCCTGTAACTCTTCTGAGGTAGCAAAACGAGCGATGCGCACCTCATCAGCATTGCTCAACTCAGCCTCAAGCGCAGGAGGAGCCTCGGCGAGCACCAAGCCGAGCGCAAGCGTCTCATCAACCGTTTTGGGGAGAAGAAAGTAGAGGCCCGTAAATGCCACCAGTGACAAAACGGTCACAAGGGCAAAGAAGCGATTGGCAAAATAGCCCTTGAAATCCTTGGCAATGAGCGCGGTCAGCATCATCGTTGTCATGACGCAAGCCCCCGGCCAGTAATGCGAATGAAGATATCTTCGAGGGTCGCCTCGGCGCTATGCAAGGTGACGACCTGCTCACCCTGGAGCAAGGCAGCAACCTCGGCGGGTGTATCAGCGCGATCGAGCATAATCTCACGGCGCTGCAGGCTACCATCGGGGGCGAGCACCTCGACATACACCATACGCTCGCCATACTGCTGCTTGAGCGTATGCGGCGTATCGAGAGCGACGATGGTACCGCGATCAAGGAAGGCAACCCGATCACAGAGCATGTCGGCCTCGTGCATATCGTGGGTGGTCAGAAAAACCGTCGCCCCGCGGGCCTGTTCCTCACGGATCACATTGCGAATCGCCTGCGCCGACGTTGGATCAAGACCCTCGGTTGGTTCATCGAGAAAGAGCACATCAGGTTGATTGACGAGTGCTCGTGCAACCATCAGGCGCTGCTTCATCCCTTTGGAATAGCCTTCAACCTTATCTTTGCCGCGGCCATCGAGGCCAACCCGACGCAACAGCGCATCGGCATCAAAACTGCGTACCCCGAAGAGGCGGGCAAAGAGATGCAGATTTTCGGCACCGCTCATCGTCTCGTAGAGATTCGTCAACTCGAAACAGACCCCGATCCGCGCTTGCACCCGTTTGGGATGACGGGCAACATCGATGCCCAGGATCGTCATCTGGCCTGACTGGGGAAGCAGTTGACCAGTGAGCATCTTCACCGTTGTCGATTTGCCAGCACCATTGGGGCCAAGGAACCCAAAGATCTCTCCGGAAGCAACCTGGAAACTGATTTGGTCAACAGCGAGCAACGAGCCATAACGATAGACCAACTTCTCGGCAATAATTGAAGGAATAGGCATAAGAAGCCTCGTAGGGAAAAGGGAAAAGGGAAAAGGGAAAGATGAAAGATGAAAGATGAAAAGGGAAAGGGAAAGGGAAAGGGAAAGGGAAAGGGGAGAGTAGGATGAGAACATCAAGGATGCAATGTGTGTCGGTGTACGGTTGAGTAACTGGGAACCTTATCTAAATTACCTTGATTGTACGTCGGGTGTCAATACTTTTCAAGTACGCCGTTTGCGGGGTAGGGCGATGGGAGAAACGTCCGTCGTCGTAATGGTTTTTAAGCATTACATCAGGTCGTGCCGACTTCAGGCGACCTCAGACCTGCCGGGTGTGCGCCGGGAGGATCGTTCCGGTACCCCCAGGATCCCTGTGGCGCACGCCTAGCAGTTCTCTGAAAGGCCTTCCGCCACCGGGATGTGGCACGACGATGCGGCCCGTAAACCGGGCTCCATCCGAGGCAGCAGGGGGTTTACTCCCTCTAGTGAAACCCTTTGAAGGCCTACGGCCTCCAAGCCCTCTCGCTTGTGCTGGCGCAAGCGAGAGGGCTTGGAGGTGGCATAAGGATTTAATGGCGTATGAGGGGCAGGTAGACCCGCGACAAGGGCGTGAGTGGTGTGGCGGTCGGTGTCGTACTGGGCATAGTCGTTATGGTAGCAGTGCCGGTGGGCGTTGCCGTCCCTGTGCCGGTGGGCGTTGCCGTCCCTGTGCCGGTGGGCGTTGCCGTCCCTGTGCCGGTGGGCGTTGCCGTCCCTGTGCCGGTGGGCGTTGCCGTCCCTGTGCCGGTGGGCGTTGCCGTCCCCGTGCCGGTACCTGTGGGTGACGGCGTTGCTGTAGGTGACGGTGTAGCAGTGGCTGTTGCGGTCGGCGGAGCAGGGGTAGCCGTCGGATTATTGGAGGTAAGAGCAGCAAGGGCCGCATCAAGTTGAATGCGCGGCTTGATGATGGTGGAAAAACCAGAGCGTTCAGCAACAATTGGTTTGCCGGTAGTTTGCAACGTATCCAACAGCGACGCAACGCTTGCGGCGGGGGCGGCCTGCTTCAAGACCGCCCAGGCCCCAGCGACATGAGGTGCCGCCATCGAGGTGCCCGAATACCAGGCATAGGAACTATCTGGGACGGACGAGAGGGTAAAATAGCCTGGAGCAAGCAAGCTCAGAAACGAGGCACTATTCGAGAAATTCGCCACCTGATCAACTGGCAGGCCCGAGGAACTGGTCGTCGTTGCACCAACGCTGATAGCCGTCGAGATACAGGCCGGAAATGAGATTGCGTCACTATAGCTTGTATTGCCCGAAGCAACGACGGTCGCAATGCCAGCACTGCGCAACGAGTCGATAATTTGCTTCATCGGATCATTATCACACGTCGTCTCGTAGCGACCACCACCGAGACTCATATTCACAGCGGCCAGCGCATAGGTTGTCCGTAGGCCATAGACATGTTCAAGCGCCGCCATAAGATCGCTTGACCAGGCCGTGACACAATATGAAGAGTCACACGCAACGCGGGAAAAGACCTGAATGGCAATCAGACCTGCCTCAGGGGCGACCCCGGCGACCGTCTGGGGCACGCCACCGATCGTGAGGCTGATCGGCTTACCGGCAACAATGCCAGCCACGTGCGTACCATGCCCACACCCCGTAATGGAAGAATCGCACGCCTGACCTGAGCCAGGCTGCGTTGAGGAACTGACCCCACCCGGACAGAGGCTCGTCGTTGTGGAGTTCGTGGAAGAGAAACACGCTTCGGCCACAACCTGGCCCGCCAGAAAAGGATGCGTTGTCTGGACACCCGTGTCGAGCACAGCGACAACTTGCCCAGCACCAGTAAAGCCTTGCGCCCAAGCCGTCGTTGCGCCGATCAGTGCGGTACTCTCGTAGAGGGTAGCTTGCAGCATCAGATCAGGCTGGAGGCGCACCACCTCGGGGGAGGCAGCGAGCACCTCGAGTGCGGCAGCATCAACGTCGAGGGCCATAGCCGGGGTCAGAGTATAGCGATGGCGGACAGTGGCAACGTGCCCGGCAAGCCGCGACTGGACGGCATCCTGCGCCTGTTCAATGCGGCGGCGCTGGTCAGCGACGTCAGCCGATGTGGGCAAGACCCCCTCGGCAACCGTGGGCACCGCAAGCGTCACGATAACCTGCACGCTGCCTTCCGCCTGGGCGGCTCTGCTCAATTCAACGAGATGATTGACAACGTCAGGATCGCGCTGTGGGGCAACATAGGCGGCATGTGAACCAGACTGCTCAGCAAAGCGGGCCTGGGCAGCATCACCAGCGGGAAACCGAGCAAGCGTGAGCAGCAGAAGCACAAAGAGAACCAGCGCAAGCACGGCGTAGCGGCGACGTCGGGGCGACGGCGGTTCCGATGAAATATTTGGCATCAAGCCCCCCAGGTACGCGGCACAAAGATCCGCTTAAAGATTTCGAGGGCATAGCGATCAGTCATGCCCGCGATATAATCCACGACGGCCCGTTCGATCGGTTCATCGCGTTCCCGATTAATGCGTAGCAAATCAGGGGGAAGTTGTTCTGGATATTTGACAAAGTAGGCATAGAGAGTCTCGATCACAAAGCGAACTTTCTCATCATCAGCCTTCGCCTTGCGGTTCAAATAGACCTCGCGATACATAAACTCGCGCAGCCGGTTGGTGGCCTCGAGAATGGGAGCGCTCATCGCGATCAAGGGCGGATCGGGGGGCGTTCCTTCACCGGTGGCCCACCAGTTATGGGCAATCAGGTCACCAACCATCGTATTGAGGCGTTCGCCGTGAGTATGACCAAGGATCTCGAGCAGATCGGCGGGCAAATCCTCTTTATGTAAAACACCAGCGCGGAGGGCATCATCAATATCGTGGTTGATATAGGCGACGCTATCACAGATCTTAATGATCTGCCCCTCTAGGGTATGGGCGGTACCCCAGGCTGTCATCATGATATCACGGCGCGCCTTGGAGTGGAGATAAATACCCTCGCGAACATCATAGGTGAGATTGAGGCCACGGCCATCGCGTTCGAGCACCTCAATGATCCGACGGGACTGTTCATTATGGCGGAAGTGGTCGGGGAAGATCCGGGTCAGGGCCGTCTCACCGGCGTGACCAAATGGAGCATGGCCGAGATCGTGACCCAGACCAATCGCCTCGGTCAGATCCTCATTGAGATGCAAGGCCCGTGCGACCGTCCGCGAGACCTGCGTCACCTCGAGGGTATGGGTCAGGCGGGTACGATAGTGGTCACCAAGGGGCGCAATGAAGACCTGGGTTTTATGTTTCAAACGGCGGAACGGCTTCGAATGCAAGATACGATCGCGATCACGTTGAAACGCCGGACGAATTGGGCATGGAGGTTCAGGATGTTCACGCACCGCCTCGGCGCTGAAAGCCGCCAAAGGCGAAAGCGTCCGGCGTTCAAGTTCTTCTTGATACTCACGTACACGTGCAGAGACCATACGGCTTCCATTCTGGTGGCACGCGATGCTCGTTGCGCTGGCACCTCGTGCCAGCAGAGCAAGCCTTGCGATGAGGGTAGTTTTTCGTGCAGTCCTTCCGTTATTATTTTACCTCACTACGCAACCAAATCTTTTCTCAAAAATGATCATTCCGGTGCTAGAATAGTGGTGCAGGCGGAGCAACCGCCACATCTGATACCTCTCTCTCACCTCCTCTATGGTCAAAGCGGCCTGTGCTGTCCCCCAGCACAGGCCGCTTTCGTTATGACGCTTCTGCGAGCGCGGGGGTTCTATGTGTTCGAGGGCGAGACGCCCTCGCTTCCATGCTTGCGAGCGAAGCGATTTGGAGCCCCCGATACCCAGCACTCGCATAGCTTGTGCGTCAGATCATGTTTCGACCACAACGGTATGCAGGCCCACAATATGGCCTGTTGATGAGATTCCCAGGAGAAAAACATCGGCCTGATAGCCACCGATGCGACAGGCGACCGGATTGGCAAGACGCTGCCGAAAGACCTCGCGCAACGTCGCAAAGCGGGCCGCCTGGGCAAGTTGCTCCGGCGACATCCATGGCTCGGCACGCGCCGGGGCCGCCAGGAAGGCATCGGCGTCAAGCAGGCGCATCGGGGCACCATCGGCAAGGGCGAGGCAAACCTGCGAGGGGGCCAGACCGAAGTATGCAGGAGGGGCAAAAGGATCGAGGGGCGCATCAATTTCACTGGGATAGAGCAAGCCTTCGGCGGCCTGGGCAAGCGCAGCAAGATCAGGATTCGGATAGGGACTGCGGATCAACGGGAGAAAGGCCTGACTGGGGGCAGAACTGGGACGAGCACCGACTGACGGATACGCAAAAGCAAGCGTACAGGTCAACACAACAACCAACCATCCAAGAACACGCATAACAACCTCGCTGTGGTATAACGCCTGGACGAACCTGAAGGAAGAACCAGGCCAAAGTGAGGCAATGAGGCGGCCAAAGCGAAGAGAGGCTGCGCACACTGCATCTACAAGATAGACCGTCGAGAGGCGGCAAAGGATACGCTGATCAAGCGCTTGTGAGGGTATGCGTTGTGTGGTATGCTGGCGTTTCCAAACTTCTGGATTGAGGGTCGCCGCTGTTAATGTAGTTGCTGTTTGAGACAACCCCGATCATCCCTATGCAGATTCCAATTGATGATGCTGAAGCTTTGTTGGCGTTGCTGCGTCTGCTGCACACGCAGATTCGTGATGCAGTGGTGGCGGCCTGCGAGCAGTCGGCGGTGGAAGAACTGGCTGGCGTAGCCGAAGATGAGCAGGCCGGCGATACGATCTATGCGATTGACCGGGTGAGTGAGGCGCTGCTCGTGGATTTTTTTGGCGAGCATGTGGCCCCACGCTGGCCGCTGGTCTTGCTCGCCGAGGGCTTGCCGCCCGAGGGTATCACGCTGCCAACAGGGTTGCCCCCCGACAAGGCCGTGATCCGTGTGCTTGTTGATCCGATTGATGGAACCCGAGGCTTGATGTACCAGAAGCGCCCAGCCTGGGTACTGACGGGGGTGGCCCCCAACTATGGCCCAGCAACCCGCCTGCGTGACATTGTGCTGGCTGTGCAGACCGAGATTCCCCTGGTCAAGCAGCATCTCTGCGATACACTCTGGGCGACGGCTGGCGGGCCGCTTCATGCTGAGCGCCTCAATCGGCTGACTGGTGAGCGATGGCCGATCACGCTGCGTCCGTCGCGGGCCACAACGATAGCCCATGGCTTTGCAATGATCAGTCGTTTCTTTCCGGGGGCACGGGAAGAGCTCGCGGCCATTGATGAAGCGATGGTACGGGCGGTGCTTGGGCCACCCGAGCGGGGCAAGGCCCGCTGCTTTGAGGATCAGTATATCTGCTCAGCGGGCCAGTTCTACGAGTTGATCGCCGGGCACGACCGATTTGTCGCTGACTTGCGCCCACTGCTTGACCAGTATATGGCCGCACGCGGCGAAGCCCTCGGGATCTGTTGCCATCCGTACGATCTCTGTACGGCGCTGCTGGCCGAACGAGCCGGGGTGCTGCTCACCGATGAGGATGGCAACCCGTTCGATGCCCCGTTCACGGTTGATGCTGACGTGGGCTGGATTGGGTATGCGAATGCAGCCATTCGGAGTCAGATCGAGCCTGTGCTCCTGGCTGAGTTACGCCAGCGGTTGAAATCAGGGAGTGCCGAACGTGCCACATGAGTTTGAGCGTTTTCTGCAGCTTGTGCAGGCGGAACGAGATTTTTTTTGGCATGCCGAGGGTTCTGTCTATGCGAGTCGTGGGCCGGGTTGGGTTGATCTGGTTGGCGGCGCGGCTTTTGATGGCGGCACACTCGCGCTAGGCTGGCCACTTGGAACCGGGACATTTGTGGCTGTGCAACCGCAGAGCGAACCCGTTATCGAGGTACGTATCCTGCCTGACCCGCACGCAACTGGGGAGGTTCACACTCGCTCACGACCACGCAGAAGAGACAAGGAACTCGCTCCTCTTGCCAACGTTGCGTCATACAGGCTGCTGTGCCATCAATTGGCGTCCCTCGATGGTACACCATCCAGTTATGGTGAAGGGAGAAAGATGCTGAGCGAATTCCCGGCGATGGTGCAGATCGTCGGTGGGATCTGGCTCGCCCTGATGCGTGAAGAGTTTGTGCGTTTTCCTGGCGGGGTACGGGTGCTGGTACAGCCGCATACCGGCCCTGGCGAAATGGTCGGCCTCGGAGCGGCCATGGCTCAGGCCCTTGTCGCGGCGTTTCAGATACAGCTTGCCCCGCGTGAACTGGGTCTGCTGGTTCAGACGGCACTGCATCGGCTCAGTGGCGCGAATCCGGGCGTGCTTGGGCCACTCGTCAGTGTTTGTAGCCACGCTGGGTCGCTGCTGCTCGTGCATCAACAACCAGCCTGGCTCTGGGGCGAATTGCATCTCCCACCGGGCACCGCATTGTGGGCGGTGGAGATCGAAGATGGAGCACCGATGGAATCCCAGCATCAATTGCAGGTGGCAACGGCGATGGCGTATCATCTCGTCGCTGAGGTGACCGAGACAGCGCCAACCGACGCGAACAGCTACTGGCGCGGGTATCTGAGCAACCTGGGAACGGCGCGCTATGAAGCACGGATACGGGCTGCGTTGCCGGTGAGTCTGAGTGGAGCCGCTTTCCTGGAACGTGCAGACGTACCTGCGGGCATATCCATCGATCCAGCCGTCTTCTATCCAGTGCGCGCGGCCGCAGCGCTCGCCGTTGAAGAGCATCTGCGCGCACGCATGATCGCGGCGTTGCTACGGGCGGCGGCAAGCAAGGCACAACGCGACGAGGATCTGCATCTCGCTGGCGAATTGCTGGCGCGCTCACACGGCGGCCAGCGTGCCGCAGGCTTGGGCGATCCGCGGGCCGACCGGCTCGTCGAAGTCATTGCGCTCGACGGGGGCGGCCTCGGTCTCTATGGAGCACGGGCAACCGCAGCAGCATCGGGGGCAAGCCTGGTCGTGCTGGGCCATAGCGATGCCGAGGCTGCACTAGAAACCCTGGTTGAGAAGGTTGCCCAAGAGTCGGGATTGCATATGCGAGTGACGGGCGGCACGTCATCGGGAGCACACGCAACCGGCGTACGCGAGGTGTGATAGCATGCAAGATCTGCAACGGGATTTTGTGTGAGGTAAAGAGATGATGCCACGCTTGATGGTCATCCTGCTGATGAGTCTAGTGATCACTGGATGCAGCAACCAGCGAGTGGATCAGCCAGAGACCACGGGCCTAGCGATCATCGAGGCAACGCTAACGCCAACGATGATCATGATGACACCGAGCCCCATCGGGACACCAACGCCAACAGCAC
Organism: Candidatus Chloroploca sp. Khr17; assembly: GCF_004138165.1. GTDB lineage: Bacteria > Chloroflexota > Chloroflexia > Chloroflexales > Chloroflexaceae > Chloroploca. Next base: position 157,178 of record NZ_RYFF01000002.1, on the reverse strand, counting down.
GTGAACTGATGGCAACCACCCAGGCTGAAGAAGCCCGGATCGAGGCAACCACCCTTGCGGCGCAGCGGCAAGAGGTTGCGCAACAGGTCTTTCGTGACGATTTTGTTGATAATCGCAACGCATGGTTTACTGGCGTATTCAATGAGATTGAAACGAATACCATTGAGGACGGCTTTTTCAAAATAGGCTGGACAGCCTCAGGAGCATCGTACGAACTCTTTGAAGTGCGCGAGCTCAATAATTTCATTGCCGAACTGGACTGTCGCATTCACGAGGGTGATCGCAAGGGAAGCTGTAGCCTCGTTTTTGGGCATCAGGGTGAGTTGGGGTTTTACAAATACGAACTGTTCGAGGATTACTACCGGCTCTTTATCATTCAGAGCAATGGTGAACCAGGGATCCTGGCCGAAGGCGATCCGTCATCGGTGATCAACGCACCTGGGGAACTCAACCAGTTACGCGTCATCCGTGAAGGCAACCTCATCCAAATTGAACTGAACAACGTCATGCTTGCCAGGATCAAGGACAACTCCTACCCTGGCGGCAAAGTTGGCGTCTCAACCAACTCGTACAGCGATGAAGACAAGGTCGAAGTCTGGTTGGATCGTTTTGCGATCTGGAGCTTGCCAGAGTAAGTCTAGGTTCCTTGGCTAGAAGGCCACCGTAACTGGCCTTCTAGCCAAGGAACCATGATTAACCTTACAACACGACGCCAATGGCCCGCTGAATATCTTCTTCCTCCTCGATCTTCGCCAACACCTCAACTGAGGCCGGCTCATCGAGGGTCAACACCATCATCGCCTGCTCGCGGGGCGCAAGACGACCAACATACATACCCGAGATATTGACGTCACTGGTACCAAGCAAGGTACCGACGCGGCCGATCATACCGGGGCGATCGCGGTGATAGGTAAAGAGCAGCGGACCGTGGGGCACAAAATCAACAAAATAGCCATCAGCCTGAATGATATGTGATTCACCACGTAAGACACTGCCACTGAAACAATGGAGATTATCTGCCGTCTGGACGTTAACAACCAGCAGGCCGGTATAGCTCTGCGCATCAGGATCGGTGCGCTCGGTGAGACGCACGCCACGTTCGCGAGCGATGAGCGGCGCATTAACAGGCGTAATGCGCATGGGGCTATTGGCTTCGAGCAGACCTTGCAGCACCGCGAGACGCACCGGGTGGGTATCAACTTCAGCCAGTTCACCGCGAAATTCGAGGTCATAGCTGCGCACCGGATCAACAATCATCTGGGAAATCAGGCGCCCGAGTTGACGACCAAGGGTCATATAGGGCTGCAAGACACCCCACGACTCAGGGGCCACAAACGGCGCATTGACAGCGTAGCGGGGCGTTTCGCCGCCAAGCGCAGCCGCAACACCCTCGGCGACCTCGCTTCCAGCAGAGATCTGGGCTTCGGCGGTTGACGCACCAATATGGGGCACCGTAATAATCTTGGGATGATGGGTCACCAGCGCATCAGGCGCGGGCGGCTCTTGGCTAAACACATCAAGCGCAGCAGCGGTCAACTGACCACTATCAAGCGCTTCCATCAAAGCTGCCTCATCAACAATGCCACCACGGCTGGCATTGATCAAACACGCCCCACGCTTCATGCGCGCAATGCGGCTGGCATCAAAGAGATTGCGCGTTCCCTCAACGAGAGGAATATGCAACGAAACAACATCACTCCGGGCCAGCAGATCGTCCATCGAAACCAACTCGACCCCGATCTGCTCAGCGCGGTCAAGCGAGACCACCGGATCATAGGCAAGGATCGTCATCTCGAGGGCACGGGCACGGATGGCGACTTCAGAACCGATCCGCCCGAGGCCAACGAGGCCAAGCGTCTTGCCCCGAACTTCCCACCCGACGAACTTCGTCCGCTCCCATTTGCCACTCTGGAGTGAAGCGTGAGCCTGCGGAATCGAGCGGGCAAGGCTGATGAGCAAACCTATCGCAAGTTCGGCCACGGCGACATTATTAGAGGCAGGCGCATTGACCACAATAATGCCATTGCGGGTAGCCGCCTCAACATCAATGTTATCGACACCGGTTCCAGCACGCCCGATCACCTTCAACTGCTTGCCTGCCGCAATGACCTCGGCGGTCACTTTGGTGGCCGAACGCACGACCAGCGCGTCATACTCGGCAACCTGCGCAAGCAGTGCAGCCTTATCAAGATCGAGCTTAACATCAACCTCGCCCGCCCGCCTGAGAACGTCGAGGCCCTCAGCCGCAATCTTCTCTGTGACAAGAATCCGATCCATGAAAGCATTCTCCAGCTATAGACATCAGCCAACACAAAAGAGGCCGATGCGCCAATCAGCCCACGCTTTATCATACCAGGGCGAGTTTCAAGCACGGTGCGTGCCACGCCGTCATGCCTGATGCAAAGCCAGATCTATCGTCCGCAGATGACGCAGATTATAGGTTCCGCATCTGAGTAATCTGCGAACACTATCTAACCCTACTGGAACTTTGCTCATGCCCTGGCCACGCCTGCAACGTGCCCAGGGCTAGCCCTGGGCACGTTGCAGGCGCTGTTCAAGCTCTTCGCAGATCGCGTGAAGGAGCAGACCGTGGACTTCCTGGATGCGGGCGCTGTTGGCACTCGGCACCACGAGGCTATGATCGGCGAGGTTCAGTGCCAGACCACCATCTTTGCCAAGCAGGGCAAACGTGATGAGTCCGGACTCACGGGCCGCACGTAGCGCGGCCAGAAGATTGGGCGAGCCACCAGAGGTACTGAAGATAACCAGCAGATCGCCGGGCCGGCCAAGCGCCTGGATCTGACGGGCAAAGACCTGTTCGTAGCCAAAATCATTGGCGATGCAGGTCAACGCACCAACATCGGTATTGAGGCAGATCCCGGCGAGCGGGCGGCGATCGCTCCGATAGCGCCCGACCAGTTCCTCGGCAAGATGGATCGCATCAGCGGCACTGCCGCCATTGCCACAAGTAAAAAGCGTCTGCCCGGCCAGCACCGCCTCGGCAATGCGATCAACGAGCGCATCGACCGCCGCTGACTGCGCGGCAAGGCGCTGGAGCACGGCAACGAGTTCATCGCATTGATCAGTAAAAGAGCTATGCATCACAAGAGTAACCATACTATATGGCGGCAAACCGTTTGGCATTGTAGCATAGGTTCCTGGCATGCGTCATCCTGAGGAGGCTGTCAGCGAGGTTTTCTGACATTCCTGGGAGCGCAACACCGGATACAACAAGACGCGCTATCAGGGCACCCGCAAGGGGTGCCCCTACCGTCCGGGGGCCGAACCCGGTGTACGGGCACCCCTTGCGGGTGCCCTGGCGGGGCGCATGAATGAAAGATGCAATTGCCCTGCCTCTTTGCAAGATATTGCGTCTAGATGCGCACTCAACGCCTAACGCGCTTGCGAACCAAAATCGGCTGCAGCAAGCGCCAACCCCGAGGCAACACCCGTAAAGACATCCATCTCCTGGAGGCGGTCGGCGCCAAATTTTTTGGTGAGCATTTTGACAAAGCGCGGCACGCGTGACGAACCACCGGTACGCAAGACGACATCAATATCGTGGGGCAAGAGATCGGCGGCGGCAAGCGCCCGATCAATGCACTGTTCAACGGCCCGCACATCAGGTCCAATCAGGCGGTCAAAATCCCAACGTGGAATCACTTCATCAAAAGCAATCTCGCCCATATGCATACCAAGCACCGTCTCGGGGGCCTCACTGAGCCGCACCTTGGCGGCTTCGACGGCCTCGTAGAGGGGCAAACCATAATTCTGGCGCACAAGCGAGCGGAGCGCACGCAATTCGCGGGGGCGGTCGCCAATCGCAATGGCCTCATCAATAATCTCAAGATAGTGGGGTTGGGTGAGATCGATGATTTGCTGCCACTCGCAGAGATGATCGAGCACATGGGTCGGGAAGGGCAAGCGACGGGAACCTAGGGTAGCACCTTCGCCAAAATGGGGCAAGAGGCGGCCCATCACCAGGCGCTGATCAAGCAGATCGCCGCCCACGGGCACCCCATCGATCGCCAGAATCTGCCGACGCCCCAACGCATCAAGACGCATCACGGTGACATCGAGCGTCCCTCCACCAAAGTCAAAGACAAGCACGTGCTCGGCACGCCGCACCGTCTGGGCATAGGCAAGCGCCGCAGCCGTCGGTTCTTCGAGGAAGGTCACCTCGGGCAAACCTGCGAGCTTGCAGGCAGCCTGCATACGTTGAAACGCAAGTTCATTGCTAGCCGGATCGAGGCTATAGAAGACCGGGCGCCCAATCACCATGCTGGTCACCTGGGTCCCCAGCGCTGCCTCGGCCCGTTCAAGGATCATGCGCAAGGCAATCGCGATCAATTCTTCGAGCGTATACAAGGTACCAAACACATTGGTACGCGAAAAACTGCGGTCACGCAGCCCTGTCTTGAGCGATTGAAAGAGCCTCCCTGGCGCATTCGCATCAACTTTCACATACAGAGCCTGTTGGATCGTCCCAAAATCAGCGAAAGTCACCTCGGCATCGCCAATATACTTCCATTCATACTCAACTTCGCGCCCAACATTGCCCTCGGTAAAGCGATTGATCGCCTCACGACCAAGATAGGCAGCCCCTTCGCGGGTCATAAAGAGCGTTGACCGCAGAATGCCCGGATTGGCATTGACCGGATCAAGTGGCAAAAGCCGCACCTGACTACCATCATAGATCGCCGCACTCGAATTTGTTGTCCCAAAATCCAGCCCGATACGCATCGCATTCTCCTCATCGCGCGAGGTGTACCAAACGAAGGATACCTGACAGGAAAGGGGGTGTCAATGCGACCATCGACTGAAGTACGAGTGCACATCCTGCAACAGACTGATGCAGACGAACGTCAGATCAGGCATAATGGATAAAGGGTTGCACATAGCAACCGCGACAAGATTCATGTGGGTGGGTAGGGCAAGGCCCTACAACGCAAGGAGTTATCAGCGATGGCTGCAACAGCCACACCTCGGAAACGCAACCGCAATGGACGGCGCTGGATCATTGCACTCGTCGTCATCGTGCTGGGCATTGCTGCGCTAACTGGCGTGGTCATGACCTTCCTGAATCAAGGGGCCGCCCCCGGCACCTTGCCTACGGGGTGGCAGGAAGTCGAAGTTACCAGCGGAAGCATCACATCGTCGGTACGCGCCACAGGGAATGTCGAGCCACAGGCCGAGGCGCAGGTACGGTTTGAAACCAGTGGCACCGTCACCGAAATCATGGTGCAACCTGGTGACGTTATTGAAGCCGGTCAACCCCTCGCCCGCATTGACACAACAACGCTTGAGTTGCGCGTGCAACAGGCCCAGGCCGATCTTACGCAGGCCCAGGCCGATCTTGAAGCCCTCCTGACAGGTTCGACGGAAGAAGAACTTGCCGAGGCGAACGCACGCGTCGAGCAGGCTCGGCGCCAGTATGCCCAGGCGGCAGGAAGTGTCAGTGCGGCTGACGTGAGCGCAGCCCGTGCCGAGCTTGAGAGTGCCCAGGCCCGGCTGGCCCGGCTTGAAGCAGGGCCCGCGACCGACGAACTGGCAAGTGCCAACGAACGGGTGCAGAGTGCCCAGACGAATCTGGCAAACGCACGCACAAATCTGAGTGCGGCGAAAGAACGCGCCCGTAACGATCTAGAAACACGCGCCAATGCCCTGCGCAACGTTCAGGACGAGTATAGTCGGATCTACTGGGAAAATCGTGAGCTTGAGCGCTTGCCAACGGATCTCCCGCAAGAGCGGCGCGATCGCGAAGAACAGGCAGCACGCAATGTGACTGATGCGGAAACGGCTTTGCGTAATGCCCAGACGGCCTACGAACAGGCGCAGCAAGAAGAGATCAACAGTCTCGCCGCCCGCGAAGCCGAGTTGAACAGCGCCATCGCGGCGCGTGATCGCCTGCTCCAAGGTACGGAAACTGAGACCATCGCCGAGGCTCGCGCCGCCGTGCAACGGGCTCGTGCTACACTTGATCAACTGACCGGCGCACAGCGCCAGAGTGAGCTCGCGACCCAACAATCGGGCATCGAAATTGCCCAGGCTTCGCTCGATCGTCTGCTTGCCGAGCCGAGCAGCGCCGCCCTCGCCGCCCGCGAAGCCGGATTGATCCGGGCCGAAGTCACGCTCAAGAGTGCGCAGCGGGACCTGGCACAGGGCACCCTGGTGGCCCCCTTTGCCGCGACGGTTGCCCGCGTTGATATGCGCGTAGGTGAACCTGCCGACGCATCAGCCGTGATTGCCCTGGCCGATCTGAGCAGCTTTCACGTCGATTTGCCAGTCGATGAACTCGATATTGCCGAAGTAGAGCTTGAGCAGCGGGCGACGATCGAACTCGATGCCCTGCCTGGCGCACGGCTCGGCGGCGTCGTAACGGCGATTGCCCCGCTCGCCACACGCAGCGAAACGGGAACCACGACCTACGAGGTCACCGTCACCTTTGACGAGGAGAGCCCAGGGGTGCGGTCAGGGATGACGGCGGTTGTCGCAATCATTACCGAGGAAAAAGAGGATGTTGTCCTTGTGCCACGACGTGCGGTGCGTGCCGAGGGCGGACAGAGCTTTGTCCTGGTACCCAATCCTGAGTTTGTGCCGCAACCAACCGTTCCGGGACAAACGGCAGAGTTGCCTGGGGATCGCCGTCCAGTGACCATTGGCTTGAGCAGCAGTGAGTTTGTCGAAATCGTTGAGGGCATTGCCCCGGGAGAACGCGTCCTGGTACAGGATGTTGTGAGTACCTTCAATCCGGCTGGCCCGCCGAATTAAGTCGCTGGGAGCGCGGGCGGGCCGCCCGCGCTCCCGAAGCGGGCGGGCCGCCCGCGCTCCCAGGAAGGCCAAAACCTTCGTTCACAACCTACGAATTATCCTGGCTCTTGTGGTCACTGGCAACAAGGGTCAACAGGAAGCAAAGCAATGCCATGACTGATTTGATTGTCGTCAAGAACCTCACCAAAGTGTACCGCATGGGCGATGTCGAGGTTCGCGCCCTGCGCGGGGTTGCGCTGACCATTCGTGAGGGTGAGATGGTCGCCATTATGGGGCCATCGGGCAGTGGCAAAAGCACCCTGATGAATATCATTGGCTGCCTTGACCAACCAAGCGATGGCGAATACTACCTCGACGGGGTTAGCGTGGCAGATCTGAACGACAACCAGCTAGCCGAGATCCGCAACCAGAAGATCGGCTTTGTCTTTCAGCAGTATATGCTGCTGCAACGCACAACCGCGCTGCGCAACGTTGAACTGCCAATGCTCTATGGCGGCAAAGGGGGCAGTCGCCACGAACGCGCTATGGCGGCCCTGGCCGCCGTCGGCATGGACGAACGCATGCATCACAAACCCAACGAGCTTTCGGGTGGGCAACAGCAGCGGGTTGCGATTGCGCGTGCCCTCGTCAACGAACCGCGCATTATCATGGCCGACGAACCCACAGGAGCCCTCGACACCCGCACCGGCGAAGAGATCATGGGCATTTTTCAGAAACTCAACCGCGAACAAGGCATTACGGTGATCCTCGTTACCCATGAACACGATGTTGCCCAACACGCCGAACGCATTATCAGCGTGCGCGACGGGATCATTGCCGGCGACGAACCCGTACAAGGCCGGATTGTCGCGGGGGCCACGGTCGCTGCGGTTGCAACCGAGGCCGAAGCAATGGATGAGGTCGCATCGTGAATCTGATCGAGTCCTTTCGCATCGCTCTGCAGGCTCTGCTCAGCAACAAACTCCGAGCCTTGTTGACGATGCTCGGCATCATTATTGGCGTTGGAGCGGTCATTGGCATGCTGGCGATGGGCAACGGGTTTCAGGGTTTCCTGAATAGTCAGTTTGCGCAACTTGGGGCGGGCAACTTCTATGTGGCCCCCTTTATCGATAGCAACCAGATTGATGTGCTCACATCGGCACGTTTGACGGCGAGTGATGCGCAGGCCATCATGCAACCAGGCCGCGCCCCGGCGGTCAGCCAGGTTTCAATCGAGTTCAGTGGCAACGCCCAGGTGAGTGCCGGCGGAGAGCGGCGCACCTACAGCGTACGCGCGGTCAACCCCGAGTGGTTCGACGTGACCCCTCAGGATCTCGGGCCGGGCCGTCTCTTCACGAGCGACGAGAACCAGGATCGCGCACGGGTCGCCGTGCTTGGCAGCATTGTGGCTGAACGCATGTTTGGTGATATCAATAGTGCCGTCGGTCAGCGGCTCGATCTCAATGGCGTTGGCTTCGATGTGATCGGTGTCTTGACAACCCCTGAAGGCACCTTCAGTATCGGGGCCGATCCTGCCGAAGCGATCTTCATTCCCTATCATACCGGGGTCGCCCGACTCTATCGGAATCAGGTCAATGATCGCATTGACGTTTCGATTATCACGATCAAAGCCCGAAGTGTCAACGAGATTGATGATGCGATCAGTCAAGTAACGGCGGTGCTGCGTGAGCAACATCGCCTGACCTATCAGGATAATGATTTTTCGATCATCAACCCTGAACAGATCGCCGCCCAACTTAATAGTGTGATCGGAGCCTTCAACTCTTTTCTCGGACTCGTGGCCGGTATTTCGCTCGTCGTTGGGGGCATTGGGATTATGAATATCATGCTCGTCAGTGTAACTGAACGCACCCGTGAGATTGGCCTTCGTCGTGCTGTTGGAGCGAAACAGCGTGATATCCTCCTGCAATTTTTGATCGAAGCATTGGTGCTTTGTCTGATCGGAGCAGCGCTGGGCACAGTATTAGGCTATGGGTTCTCGTTGGTTGGAACCTTTGTCCTGGTTAGTCTGTTCAACGCCGAAGGCGCTGAAGCTACGGTCAATATGAGCAATATCATGCTGGCAAGCGGCATTGCAGCTATCATCGGCATTATCTTTGGCTTCTTTCCGGCCCTGCAGGCATCGCGCCTGAACCCGATTGAAGCCCTTCGCACCGAATAGAGACTATGGCGCTTTTAGAATCCTTTCGCATTGCCTGGGGCGCAATGCTTACCCACAAACTACGTTCGCTGTTGACAATGCTTGGCATCATTATCGGTGTCGGAGCGGTAGTCGGCATGCTCGCGATTGGCGAAGGCTACGCACGCTACATTGATGCCGAGTTCAATTCGCTTGGGGTTGGCACCTTTTATGTCAATCCATCGGTTGACCGCGACGCCGATGACGAGACCTTGCGACCACAATTGACCGCCGCCAATGCTGCTGCGCTGATGGAACCGGGGCGAGCGCCAGCGATCGATCTGGTGGTGATCGAACTGAACCGGAACGGGGTTGTGAGTGCGGGCGGCGAACGCTTCCTCTTTGGGGTCAAAGGGGTGACACCCGATTTCTTTACCATCGGTGCCCAGGAACTTGGTGATGGGCGTTACTTTACCGACGAGGAAGATCTCGCGAGCGCACGCGTTGCCGTCATTGGGCAAAATGTCGCCACAACGCTCTTTGGGGGCATTGAAGGGGCGGTCGGGCAACGCATCACCGTCAACGGGGTACAATTCGAGGTCATCGGGGTCTCGGTCGCGCAACAGAGCCAGATCGCCGGCGCGTTCGGACGGTTCAGTGACCCAGGTGAACAAGTCTATCTACCGTATCGCACCGCCCGTGACCGGCTCTTCCGCAACGACGTGACGACACGAGTTGATGTCTCGAGCCTAACCGTACGCGCACGCGATGTCGAACAGATTGATGAGGCGATCCGGCAGGTGACCGAGGTATTGCGCGAGGAGCATCGGCTGACCTACCAGGCCAACGATTTTCGGATCACCAATCCTGCGCAACTCTCGGCGCAGTTTCAAACGATTACCGTCGGCTTCAGTGCTTTTCTGGGCACCATCGGGGGGATCTCGCTGCTGGTTGGGGGCATTGGCATCATGAATATTATGCTCGTCAGTGTCGCCCAGCGTACCCGCGAAATCGGCCTGCGCAAGGCGGTCGGGGCCAAACGACGTGATATCCTGCTCCAATTTTTGATCGAAGCGCTGGTCCTCTGCCTCGCCGGTGGCGCAATAGGGATCGGCCTGGGATATCTGCTCTCGTTCGGGGGAACCTTTGTGCTCTACGCGATTTCGCAAGATCCCAATATCCGTGCCAGTGTCTCGCTCTTCTCGATCATCCTGGCGACTTCCATCTCGGCAAGCATCGGGATCTTCTTCGGGCTCTTCCCAGCGATCCGTGCGGCGCGGCTTGACCCGATCCGTGCCCTGCGCAATGAATGAAGGTATGATGCCGCGAGCGGGCCAGCCAAACTGGCCCGCTCGCGGCATCATACCAAGAGGGCTAGGGCTGTTGCAACAGCCCTGAAGAGTGCGCTCTAGAGTTGACTCGGCAAGAGCATGTATGCTACCATCGCATATATGAGAACGTGACATCTATGTCACCCAAAAAATTGTCATCGGTTTATCCACTCGCAGATAAGCTGACAAAGTAGGCACCATGCTCAGCCCATTGCCCGCTTGGCCCGATGTTTTGCTCTACCCACTGCTCGCAGCTATGCTACTCTGGGTTGGCTTGACGGTGATCGTGGGCAGTTTGAACCGCCGCAGCCCATGGCCGGGCAGGGTTGCGCTCGTTGCGGTGCTGCCATTGCTGGCAATGGCCCACCACGAACTCTGGGTCGTGGCCTACGATGCAAGCATTGGCGGAGCCTACCGGGCCTTTGTGGCGGGGACGTTTATCTGGGCATGGCACGAGCTAGCTTTTTATAGCGGGGTCTTAACTGGGCCATGGCGCAAGCCCTGCCCACCTGCGGCCCGAGGCGTCAAACGCTTTGGCTATGCACTTGGAACACATCTTTATCACGAACTGGCCGTCCTCGCCGAAGTTGTGTTGATGGTCTGGCTTCTAGGTGGCGGAACAAATACCCTTGGGCTTTTGGTCTTTGCTTTAAGCTGGGCAATGCAGCATAGCGCCAAACTCAATGTTTTGCTCGGGGTACCACGGTTGAATGTCGAACTCTTTCCGCAACATCTGCGTTACCTGGGCAGCTACTGGACTCCCCGGGTTCCAAGCGGTTTCTTCATCCCCTCGGTCTCGATTGCGACCATGCTTGCCATCATGCTGTGGCTCGCAACATGGGCGCATCGCCTCGACCCATCAGGAGTACGGCTCGCCTTGCTCGCCTCACTGGTGACCCTCGGTGCCATCGAGCACTGGATGCTCGCCTTGCCCGCACGACGAACAGTGGCTGTTGCCTCGAGCATTGATTAGCTGGTGATACCAGATCGCTCACACCTCACCACAAGCGGCTGTAACCGGGCTTGCTATGCTAGCCTAGCTTTCGCTTTTTGCGCATACAGGCGCATTGGAGTATGATGAAAGGCGCAGCGCAAGGAGGGAGGGATGTTCGAGGCGATCTTTACGCCAAAGTCAGTCGCAGTGATCGGGGCGTCGCCCAGTCCTGATCGCGTAGGCTATGCCGTGCTCAAGAATATCCTGGACAATGGCTATCCTGGCGCGGTCTACCCGATCAATCCACATATCCCCGAGATTCTGGGGTATCAAGCATATGCAAGCGTGCTGGATGTTCCTGATCTCATTGATCTGGCAGTGCTTGTTGTCCCAATCAGTCAGGTCTTGCCTGTGGTTAAGCAATGCGGGCAGAAGGGCGTGCGCGGTCTGGTTGTCATCACCGCTGGCTTCAAAGAGGCCGGCAGTGAGGGCAACGAGCTTGAACGCAAATTATTGGCCCTAGTGCGTAGCTATGGCATGGATATGATCGGGCCAAATAGCCTCGGCGTGATTGACACGTTCAGCAAACTTAATGCTTCGTTTGCCGGAGTCATGCCCAACCAGGGCAATATTGCCCTGATGTCGCAGTCGGGGGCTATCTGCGCCGCGATTCTTGACTGGAGCAAGAATCGCGGCATTGGCTTTTCACGCTTTGTGTCACTCGGCAATAAGACCGATATTAACGAGGTCACGTTGCTGCGGGCGTGGAGTCGCGATCCCGAAAGCAAGGTCATTCTGGCCTATCTCGAAGATATTAGCGATGGTGCGTCATTTATCGCAACGGCACGCGAAGTGACCCGTCAGGTTCCCGTGATTGCGATTAAGAGTGGCACAACGGCAGCAGGTTCACGAGCGGCATCATCACATACAGGTTCCCTGGCAGGCTCGGAACACGCCTACGAGGCAGCCTTTGCGCAGAGTGGTATTCTGCGTGCCCGGACGGTGAGCGAGCTCTTTGATCTGGCTTTGATCTTTTCGTATCAGCCCTTGATTCAGGGTAATCGCGTCGCCGTGGTGACCAATTCAGGCGGAATGGGCATTATTGCCGCCGATGCCGTTGAACGCAGTGGCCTGGCGATGGCCCTCTTTGCCCCGGCAACGATCGAGCGACTGAATCATGATCTGCCCCCTTCGGCAAGTGTCTATAATCCCGTTGATATCCTCGGCGATGCGCGGAACAACCGCTACCAGACAGCCATTACCGCCGTGCTTGAAGATCCGGGGGTTGATGGTCTGATTATTATGTTAACTCCACAGGCACAGAGTGCCCTCGTTGAGATTGCCGAGACGATTGGTGAGACGGCTGCACGGTACAAGAAGCCAGTTGTGACATGTTTTATGGGTGGTTATAGCCTCGGGCCGGCCTTGGCGGCCCTGAGTCGCGCCCATATTCCCAACTATACGTTCCCCGAACGAGCGGTGCAATCCATTGCCGGCATGCACCACTATTATGAGCGCCGCCGTCGTCCCCAACGGATCTATCGAACCTTTGAGACTGACCAGGATCAGGTGCGCCAGATTTTTGCCGATGCACACGCTTCTGGGCGCGTTGAATTGAGTGAAGGCGAAGTCCGTGCGGTTCTCTCGGCCTATGGGCTACGCCTCCCCGAGAGCCACCTCGCAATGTCACCCGAAGAAGCTGTCCAACAAGCTGCCATGCTCGGGTTTCCGGTGGTCATGAAGATCGCCAGCCCCGATATTCTGCTCAAGACCGAGATCGGTGGGGTCAAACTGGGCATTACCGGTGAAGAAGCCGCCCGTGATAGCTTCGAGTTGATCGAGTATCGCACCCACAAATACTGGCCTGAAGCACGGGTGCATGGGGTCTTTGTCCAAGAAATGATCAAACCCGGTCAAGAGTTTTTGATCACCGTCCATCGCGATCCGCAGTTTGGCCCCCTCGTTGCCATTGGGCTCGGCGGGATGTATGTCGAAGTGATGAAGGATGTCGCCTATCGGCTCGCCCCGATTAGCGAACAGGATGTTCGCGACCAGATCCGTTCGCTGCGCGCCTATCCACTGCTACGCGGGGCCGGTGGCAATGCACCGGTTGATGTGCTCGCCGTCGAAGATTGTGTGCTCAGGGTTAGCCAGCTCGTGACCGATTTTACCGAAATTGTTGAACTCGATATTAATCCGCTTGTGATCCATCACGAGGGCGAAGGTGCCGTGGTGCTTGATGCACGGATCTTGATTCAATAAGCGCCCTCTTTGCTACTCCCGAAAAGTGAAAAGAGGGTCTATAATAGCAGGAGGAACAACATCTTGCTCTCTCCTGCGGAGGTTTGTATGGCAACGCTCTATGTCGCCTCAACAGAGACGTTTGTGGGCAAAAGCGCTGTCTGTATCGGGTTACTGCGCCGGATGCAGCAGGATGGCTTCAGAATTGGGTACATGAAGCCGGTCAGTGTGTCGGTAGCGCATACCCGCGAGGCAGCAATCGATGAGGATGCAGCCTTTATTCGCGGTACCCTCGGGCTGGAAGCCTCCCTGGAACATATCGCACCCGTCTTGATTACACCTGGTGTGGTCGAGTCGATTTTGCGTGGGCAGTCGGCAACCTATGCGCGAACGCTCCGTGATGCGTATCTGTCTATTGCGCGCGATAAAGATATCGTGGTGCTTGAAGGTACCAATACCTGGTCGGAAGGAGCCCTGGTTGATTTGACCTCCGACCAGGTAACCGATCTGTTGCAGGCCCCAACACTCCTGGTGACGCGCTATCGCTCGACCCTCAATGTTGATACGATCCTGTCGGTGCAACGGTATGTCGGTGATCGCTTGCTCGGTGTATTGATCAATCAGATCGAAGAGCCGCATCTCGACTTTGTGCAGAGTCGCGTGATGCCCTTTCTCGAACGACGTGGCATCCCTGTCTTTGGCTTGATGCCACGCGATTCAACCCTCGGCGGTGTGACGGTCAATGAACTGCTCGAACATCTCGGGGGGCAGTTGATTGGGCAACCAGCATGGTGTACCCGCACGATCGAGGCGTTGATGATCGGGGCAATGGGGGCGGATGCGAGTATTTCGTTTTTCCGCCGCCGCGCCAATAAGGCCGTGATTACCGGCGGTGATCGCAGCGATCTGCAACTCGCTGCACTTGAGACAAGTACGACGGCCCTCGTGTTGACAGGAAATTTCCGCCCCAGTCCCCAGGTGCTCGACCGCGCCAACGAGCGTCAGGTGCCCATTGTGCTTGTCCCTGATGATACCCTGACAACGGTCGACCGGGCCGAACGACTCTTTGGGCGCGTGCGCTTTCATCAGGCCGCCAAGCTGCAACGGTTTGCCGATCTGTTGGAGGCGAGTTTTGATTTTGATCGTTTGTATGATGCGATGGGAATGAGGTTGCGCTGAGGGAAGCCTGGTCGCACGGGCTTCTGCTCTGCGCTCTAGACGAGTTGTGGAGTCTTTGAGCGTATGGAAGAACAGATTGGGCCGCTGGTCTTTGTGGAAAATCTTGAGTATCCTTATCCTTTTGCGGTGGAACAGCCACCTCGCTTCTGGATGGAGGAGACAACCGGGGTACTGGCAGCGGCCATTGAGGTCTATATGCGCGGTGAGAAACTCGCACCAGCGCAACTTGAGTTGATCCAGATCTATCTGCGTCAGTATCTCGAACGGGCGGTCATTGCGGAAGATGCGATGCGCTCACGTCTGCTTGACCGTATTGGGCGCGTACGAACCATCGGCGACCTCGAGCGCCTGGCTGATAGTCTCTCAGAGGCTGGCGTTGAGCCTTTCTGACGTTATGTATCAGCATGTGTTACGACCGGCGCTCTTTCGCCTACACCGCGGCGATGCCGAAGGTGCGCACGAACGGACGCTTGCGTTGCTGGCAATGGTTGCGCGTCGGCGGATGCTCTTGTACCTGATGCAGCGGTTGTATGCCGATCAAGCCTCATCACTGGCACGGACGCTTTTCGGGGTGCATTTTCCCAACCCTGTTGGCCTCGCCGCCGGTATGGATAAAGATGGGGTTGCGTTGCCAGCCTGGGCCGCGCTCGGTTTTGGTTTTGTTGAGGTCGGAACAGTCACCCACCATGCCCAACCCGGTAATCCACGTCCGCGTCTCTTCCGTCTCATCAAAGATGAAGCCATTATCAATCGGATGGGCTTCAATAATCACGGGGCCGATGCGCTCGCCCTACGCCTCAAGCAACTCGGAACACTTCCTATTCCACTTGGCATCAGCATTGGCAAATCGAAACAGACCCCGCTTGAGCACGCGATTGAAGATTATGTTGCCTCTTTCACGACGCTCTTTCCCTATGCAAGCTATGTTGCGGTCAACGTCAGTTCACCTAATACACCCGGACTACGGAGCCT
Organism: Candidatus Chloroploca sp. Khr17; assembly: GCF_004138165.1. Taxonomy (GTDB): domain Bacteria; phylum Chloroflexota; class Chloroflexia; order Chloroflexales; family Chloroflexaceae; genus Chloroploca. The sequence continues at coordinate 141,631 of NZ_RYFF01000002.1, read as the reverse complement.
GCAGGATCGCGCCCAGTTGGATGCGTTGCTCGCCACGCTCACGCACGAGAATCACCAACTGGCCGCACATGGGGCAAGCCAACCCCGTCCAATTCTGGTCAAGATCGCACCAGATCTGAGTGAGTCGGCCCTGGGCGAAGTGCTGGACGTCTGCGCAACCCACGCGATCAGTGGCGTCATTGCCACAAATACTACCCTGAGTCGCGAGGGCCTGTCTGAGCAAGACGCTTCGCTGCGAGGTGAAACCGGTGGCCTGAGTGGGCGCCCCCTCGCCGCAAAGGCACTCGCGGTCGTTCGCTTTATTGCCCAAGAGACCGGGGGCGCGCTGCCGATCATCGGGGTAGGGGGTATTGCATGTGGCGAGGATGCCCTCCGCATGCTTGAGGCCGGAGCAAGCCTCGTCCAGATTTATACGGGGCTCGTCTATCAGGGGCCAGGATTGCCCCGCCAGATCAAACAGACCCTCGCGAGGAGAGTACGATGAGTGCGCGTAGCATTGAACAACCCATCCTTGTCGCGCTGGATGTAGCGACGCTCCAGGCGGCCCTCAAGCTGGTTGGCCTCCTTCAACCATATGTTGGCGGCTTCAAAGTGGGCCTCGAACTCTGCACTGCGATGGGAACCCCGCAAGTGGTCGAAGCCGTGGGACAGGCGGGGGGCGCACTCTTTCTTGATCTGAAACTCCACGATATTCCAAACACCGTGGCAGCAAGTGTGCGCGCCGTCTGTGAACTGGGCTCAGCCGTGCGCATGTTGACCTTGCACTGCCAGGGCGGGGCCGCTATGCTGCGAGCTGCCGTCGCTGCGGCCCACACTGCGCCCCAACGCCCGCTCTTGCTTGGCGTTACCGTGCTGACCAGTGTCGATGGAGAGGCACTCCACAAGGAACTCGGCGTTGGGGCCGACCTCGAAGCCCATGTTGTCCACCTCGCCCGCCTCGCGCAAGCGTGTGGTCTCGATGGCGTCGTCGCCTCACCACACGAAGTCGCAGCCATTCGTGCAGCCTGTGGCCCGGAGTTACTGATTGTGACCCCAGGCGTACGCCCGACCTGGGCTGCACGCGATGACCAGCGTCGGATCATGACGCCTGCCGAGGCTATTGCAGCCGGAGTTGACTATCTCGTGGTGGGGCGCCCAATCACGGCAGCAGATGATCCTGTCGCCGCTGCCGCCCGTATCGTCACTGAACTCGCCCGTTGAACAAAGAAACGCTAGCTCATGCAACAGGATCTTCTCGTCACCCTCGCCGAGGTCGGTGCCTTGATCACCAATGACCACCTGGTCTACACCTCGGGTCGCCACGGCAGCAGTTATGTCAACAAAGATGCGCTCTATCCGCATACGGGGGCCACGAGCGCCGTGTGTGAGCGGCTGGCGCACCATTTTGCCAACGCAGCGATTGATGTGGTGGCCGGGCCAACCGTGGGTGGCGTCATTATGGCTCAGTGGACGGCATATCATCTGAGCAGGCTGAGCAACCGCGATATCCTGGCGGTGTATGCCGAAGAAGAAGTGAGCGGAGGGAGCAAACAACGGAGTTTTCGCCGGGGGTACGCTGAGCTCATTCACGCTCAGCGGGTACTGGTAGTCGAAGATATCCTGACGACCGGTGGCTCGGTACGCATGGTGATCGAGGCAGTCAGGGCCGTCGGAGGCACCGTCGTAGGCGTCGGAGCACTCTGCAATCGCGGGGGCATCACCGCCGCCGCCATTGATGCACCCGACCTCTTTTGCCTGACGAGCGTACCACTTGAGAGTTTTGACGCTGAGGCATGCCCGCTCTGCGCAGCAGGCCAGCCCATCAATACACGCCTCGGCAAAGGTGCCGCTTTCCTTGCCCGTCAACATACCACACAAGGCGAGCAACCAGACCGTTTTGCGGTTGAATAAGACCGGAACATATGGATAAAAGCTATGGCGGGTAGAAGAGAAAAGCCAAACCAGGATGCACATGAACATCATCGCTTCGATCAAGACCGTGGGCCGCCACTCTGGCATCAAGCCCTCTGGATAGGAGGCATCTACTTTCTGGTCTCCTTTTCCTGGATCATCCTCTCAGACTGGATTCTGCTTAGGTTGCTGCTGAACGAACAGACCCTGATCCAGGTCAGCATGATCAAAGGAATCGGCTTCATTAGCATCACCACCCTTCTGATCACCTTCCTCGCCCTACGTCTTCTCCGAACGATCAAACAAACTACCCGCCTCTACGAACTACTCTTTGCGGTCAATCGGGCGATCATCTACGAACGCAATCCGACCACGATTGCGCAGCAAGCATGTCGCATTGCCGCCGAACGAGGTGGCTTTCAACTGGCCTGGGTTGCGCTGATCGATAGTGAAACCAGCCGCATCTACCCACTCGCGGCCTGGGGGCGGACAGCGTTTCTCGATCAACTCGTCCTTGACACGACCGATGATGCGCATATGACAAGCCCGCTTGGAACCGCGTTACGCAGTGGTGAACCTCGCATCTGTGTTGATGTCCAGGCAGCCGACTACATGGCGATCTGGCGAACGCGGTACGAAGCCCAGGGCCTGCGGTCATCAGCAGCCTTTCCGTTATGGATCGAGGAGAAGATTGTCGGGGCCTTCTGCTGTTATGCCGACCAGCCACGTACCTTTAGTCCCGAGGAAATAAGCCTACTCACGGTCTTTGCCGATGACCTAGCCTTTGCCATCGAGTCAGCCTACCGCGAGCGCGAGCGGCGCAATGCCGTCGAAGCCCTGGAAAGGAGTGAGCGACGCTTCCGCACCCTGGCCGAATATGCCCCTGACGCCATCTATCGCCTTGGCCTGCATCCTCGCCCCTTCACCGAATATATTAGCCCTGCCATCACCACCATCACCGGCTATGCACCGGAAGACTATTATCACGACCCAAACCTCTGCCTAGACATTGTGCATCCCGACGACCGCCCCCACTTCGAAGCCCTGCTGAATAGTCAGGCGCGCACAGATGGCCCGCTGACCTTGCGCTGGTTGCGCAAAAATGGCGAAATCATCTGGATCGAACAGCATCATACACGGATCTACGATAAGGCAGGCCATTTCGTGGCGCTTGAAGGCGTCGCCCGCGACATCACCGCTCGCATCGAAGCCCAAGCGATTCTCGAGCGCTATCGGTTGCTCTCGGAAAACATGCACGATATTGTGCTCTTTGTACGCAAAGCCGACCGACGGATCATCGAGGCCAATGCTGCCGCTGAAGAAGTGTATGGCTACAGTCGCACCAGGTTGCTGCAATGCACCCTCGAAGACCTGCGTGCGCCGAATACGCGTCCAACTATTGGGGGCCAGTTGGCCGCCGCCGCCTCAGGCGGGCTCATCTTTGAAACCGAGCATCAGCGCGCTGATGGTTCAACCTTTCCCGTCGAGGTCAGTTCCACGAGCATGAGGTACGGAGGCGAATCAGTGCTGCTCAGCGTCATTCGTGATCTAAGTCAACGTCGTGCCGCTGAAGCCCAGATCCGGCTTCAGGGCGAAGTGCTGGCGGCGGTCGCCAACGCGATTGTGATTACCGATACGAAGGGAACCATCCAATGGGTGAACCCGGCTTTTACAACGCTGACCGGCTACCCCGCCGAAGAAGTGTTGGGCCAGAATCCCAGGATCTTCTCGTCAGGCCATCAGGATCGTCACTTCTATGCCCAACTCTGGGCAACCGTTCTAGCCGGCAAGGTCTGGCAGGGTGAAACCATCAATCGGCGGCGTGACGGCACGATCTATACCGAAGAACAGGTCATTACCCCAGTCCAGATGCATGGCAATGGCATCACCCATTTTGTGGCGATCAAGCAGGATATTACCGAACGCAAAGAAGCAGAAGCAGCGTTGCGTACCGCTCACGATGCCTTGATCGCATCATACGATAGCACGCTGGCAGGCTGGTCACAGGCGCTCGACCTCCGTGACCGCGAGACCGAAGGCCATAGCAGTCGCGTGACCCTGTTGACCCTCCAACTTGCTCGGGCACTCGGGTTCAATGAAGAAGAATTGGAGCATGTGCGACGCGGGGCGCTCTTGCACGATATTGGCAAGATTGGCATTCCCGATGCCATCCTGCACAAACCCGGGCCACTGACCGACCACGAATGGCGGATCATGCGCCGCCACCCTGAATATGCCTATCAACTCTTGCAACCAATCGCTTTTCTGAGGCCCGCCCTCGCGATTCCCTACTGCCATCACGAACACTGGGACGGTAGCGGCTATCCACGAGGACTAAAGGGTGACGAGATCCCCCTGGCCGCACGCATCTTTACCATTGTTGATGTCTGGGATGCCCTCACGTCGGATCGACCCTATCGCACAGCCTTGAGCCACCAGGCAGCCCGAGAGTATATTGAGGCTCAGGCAGGCAGCATGTTTGATCCGTGGGTCGTCAAGACCTTCCTGACGATGCTTGATCAAGCCGGGGCACCAGTTATGGTACACTAAGATGGTTGTAAGTCGTTCCTGGCCGGGAGCATCGCTGTGGAAGTTGTCGGTACGCTCAAACCTGGGCTCACCAGGCGTTCAACAATTCTTACGATGGGCAAGTTTGATGGGTTGCATCTGGGCCACCAGCAACTGATCAAAACCACGGTCGAACGAGCCAGAACCCTCGATTTCTGTAGTGCCGTGTTGACCTGGGAACCCCACCCGAACACGGTGCTCCGCCCGGATCAGCCGGTTCGTTTGCTTACCACCCTTGATGAAAAGATCGCACTGATTGAACAATATGCGCCTGATCTGCTCATTATCGCCCCTTTTACCGAAGCGACCCGGCGTACCAGTGCCGAGATATACATGGGCACCATTGCCGAAGCAGTGCAACTGCGTGAACTCTGGGTGGGTGAAGGTTTTGCGATGGGCCGCGGGCGCAGTGGTGACGTAGCCAGTCTGATGCAGATTGGGGCCAATCTGGGGTTTGCCGTGGGCACTGTTCGTCAACTCGTGATCGAGGGAACTCCGGTCAGTGCTTCACGCGTACGTGAACTGCTTGACCAGGGCGAGGTAGGCATAGCTGGGCAATTGCTGGGGCGGCCCTTTGCCCTCCAGGGTACCGTCATCCAGGGTGATCAACGTGGCCGCACGATCGGTTTTCCTACCGCCAACCTGCAACTTGCCGAAGGGCGCTTGCTGCCTGCCGATGGAGTCTATGCCTGCTACGTGATCGCCGCGCAGATGCGGTGGCCGGCCGTAACGAATATCGGGCTGCGTCCAACCTTTGATGGCGTACGGCGCACCGTCGAGGCCCACCTGCTCGCCTGGAGTGGGGATCTCTATGGGCAGACGCTACGCCTCGAATTTCGCCACTATCTGCGCGGCGAGCAGAAATTCAGTGGCATTGAGGCCCTGGTGAGTCAGATTGCCCAGGATGCAGCACGCACACGCACCCTCCTTGGGTAACCAGATGGCCCCCTGAAACACCGTAGATTACCAGATGGCGATCGCGCTATCTTTCTGAGCTATGCTTGCACGACTCGTGTTTTTGTTCTGTGGGCTACTGCTTCTGCTACCTGCCTGCAGCAGCGAGCCCACACCGGCCCCAACGATGCTGCCAGCGCCAACGGTGCCCGTCGTTAGCGAAATCCTGGCCGAGCCACAACCAGGGGCGATCCAGACCATTGGCTTGCTTGTGCTGAGCGCAGGAGGGGCGCTACTCACCGACGGGCTGAGTATCAGTGGGGCAACGCCGCAGCCAATTGGCCCGGCACTGATCTGGCTTGAAGAGGTACCGCCGTTGCCCCCCGAACCAGCGCCAGTGGTGCTTGGCGCAATCAGCTATCTGGTCGTTGAAGCTCGCGGCATCCTCGAAGGCCCGGGCGCATTCGGGCCAGGGGGGGCGTATATGTACCGCCTGACCTCAGCAACCCTGATCTCACGTTCATCACGCGATCTGACTATCGATCTGCTCTTGCGCAACAGTGCGCTCTATAGTGGGCAACCAGTACGCCTCAGTGGCGAACTGCTCGCCTCACCGCAAAGCGCCCTGCTAGTCGAGCGGCTCGGACCAGGTGGCGTTCCTGCCGACAACACACGCCAGATCAAGCTCAGCGACCCCTTGCGCGACGAAGCCGTACGGCAGCAACTCACCACCAGCAACGACGGACGCATCGTCTTTGGCCCGGTCGAAATCCTCGGCATCTGGCGCAACACAACCCTCTACCCACTCATCATCGAAGTGCGGTAGCAGAGCTCAATGCAGAATACGTGACAAAAAGAGTTGGGTGCGATCGTGTTGGGGCGTGCCAAAGATCTTATCGGGGGGGCCCTGTTCAACAATCCGGCCCTGATCCATAAAAGCGACCCGGTGTGCCGCATTGCGGGCAAACCCCATCTCGTGCGAGACCACAACCATCGTCATACCCTCGTGGGCGAGGGCAAGCATTACGTCAAGTACCTCTTTGATCATCTCGGGATCAAGGGCCGACGTCGGCTCATCAAAGAGCATAATCTTAGGCTGCATCGCCAGCGCCCTGGCAATTGCTACGCGCTGCTGTTGACCACCCGAGAGTTGCTCGGGATACTTCTGCGCCTGTTCGGGAATGCCAACCTTCTCGAGCAAGGCCCGCGCAATCGTCTGACTCTCGGCCCGTGAGCGACGGCGCACCTTCTGCTGAGCCAGACAAATATTGTCGCTAACCGTGAGGTGGGGAAAGAGTTCGAAGCGCTGAAAGACCATGCCCACCTCGGCGCGCACCGCATTGATATGCTTCTCATCGTTATCGAGCAGAATGCCATCAACAACAATGCGTCCAGCGTCGGGAACTTCGAGGTGATTGATGCAGCGCAACAGCGTTGATTTACCTGACCCCGACGGGCCAACAATCATCAACACCTCACCCGCCTGCACATCAAGACTGACCTGGTCAAGCGCCCGAAAATGACCATAAAACTTCGAGACGTTCTCGATCCTGATCATCGGGTCGGCTGAAGTTGCTACCATCACACTACCTTTTGATTTTGGCGCGACGCTGGATCCATTGGAGCAGCAACGAAAGGACGAGCGTCATGCTCAGATAAAAGAGCGTCAGAATGAAATAGGTCTCTTCATAGCGAAACGACGTACTGACCGACAGCCGTGAGACCTGGGTAATTTCGCGCACCCCAAGCACCGAGACCAGGGACGTATCTTTGAGCAAGGCAATCAGATCATTGCCCAGTGCCGGCAGCATATTGCGCGTCGCCTGGGGCAACATGACATAGCGCATCGTCTGCCAGCGCGACATACCAAGCGAGCGACCGGCCTCCATCTGCCCACGCCCGATCGCCTCGATCCCGGCCCGAAAAACCTCGGCAATATAGGCCCCATAGATCAAGACCAGCGCAATAATCGCCCGCGACGTCAACGAAATGGCATTATTGGACAAACCAAAGGTACGTGCAAGGAGCGGCACAACCGCATACGAGATCGTAAAGATCAGCACGAGCATTGGCACGCCACGAATGAACTCAATATAGGTAATCGAGAGGTTGCGCAAAATCACGTTCGTCGAGACACGCCCAAGCCCAAGGAACAGGCCAAAAATAAGCGCAAAGACAAACGAGATAGCCGTTACGTAGAGGGTCGTGGAGAGGCCCTGGAGGATCGTATTGAAAATATTACGATAGATCGGATCAACAATAATCCGAACCACCATATACCCAATGACCGACAAAATGATCAGCAACCACCAGGGAAACTCATTCAAATGGGCACGCAGGTCACGCGGACGGGGCTGGATCTCGGGACGCTCGTGGTCAACCGTCATACAGCATTTCCTCTGTCTCAAGAGCATGTCTTGCCAGTCGCGGCTATCGTCAGCGCCGGAAACCATGCAGGGGTTCCCGACGCTGACCGGCCATCAACTCCATGCTACGCGTCACCAGAAAGACCCTACTCGGGCAACTTGAAGTCATCGCTAAAGTAGCGCGCCGCCAACTCATCAAGCTTGCCACTGCTGCGCATCTCGGCGAGGGCCAGATTGACCGGCTCAACGAGATCGCTGCCCCTGGGGAAGATGAAACCAAGTTCATCACTCGAGATCGCCGGGCCGATCAACTCGAGACGCTCGGCATTGGTACCAACATAGCCCTGACCGGCGGTTTCGTCCATAATGACGGCGTCAACATCGCTATTGAGCAGCGCGGCAACCGCAAACGGGAACTGCTCAAAGGCCTGGATGCGGTTCTCGGGCAACAGGTTCCGCGCCGTCTCATAGTTGGTCGTGCCAGTCTGCGTCCCGAGCAACAGGCTCTCATTAGCAATGAAATCGTCCATGCTTGCAAAGCGATCCTCGCCAACCAGGGCAAGCAGGCGCTGGCTGATCTGAATGTAGCCATCAGAAAAATCGACCTGCTGGGCACGCTCTTCCGTGATCGTAATGCCATCGGCAGCCGCATCAAACTGTCCATTGCTGACCGCCTGGATCATCCCCTCCCACGAAGCCTCCTGATAGACTGGCGTGCAGTTCAAAAGGCGGCAAATCTCATTCCAGGCATCGTAATCCCACCCTTCACCCTGCCCCGTCTGGGGATTGATATAGTTGAAGGGAGGATAGGCATTTTCGACTGCAATTGTCACACTGCGGCCCCCAAGATCGGGCAAACCACCTTCCGTCTGGGTCGAGGAATCTGTGCTTGGGGCACTCGTCGGTGTCGGTGCTGCGGCGGGTTGCCCACCACACGCTGCAACCAACACGAGCAACAGGCTCACAAGAGCCACCATCGCCAACCGTCGCATAGGTCATTCTCCTTACACTAAACGAAAACGAACCACCGAACCCTGCCACAGGCTACGCTTCGCTGGCATGTGCATAGAATAACATATTTGATCTTGGTTGATGAGGAGATTTGTTGCGACCTTCCTGGAACCGTAGGTTCCAGGAAGATCAATTTCACGAAGCTAAGCACAGGTTTTAGAGGCGACCCACAACGTGGCCGATAGAGAACCTTACGCTTCAAATGAACGCGAACGCCCAACGTGAGCCATGAATTCGCCGCGGGTCTTGGAGTCATCGCGGAAGACGCCGCGCATCGCCGAGGTGACCATGCTGGCATTGGCCTTCTTGACGCCACGCATCACCGAGCACATATGCACTCCTTCGGCGACCACAGCGACACCCTGCGGCTCGAGGTGCTCATTGATGAAGTCGGCGATCTGCACCGTCATCCGCTCTTGCACCTGCAAGCGCCGGGCAAACATCTCAACAATGCGCGGAATCTTGCTCAGGCCAACCACTTTGCCATTGGGAATGTAGGCAACATGCACCTGACCCATAAAGGGCAGCATGTGGTGCTCACACAGGCTGTAGAAATCAATATTCTTGACCACCACCATCTCGTCATAGCCAACCGTAAAGATCGCATCGTTGATCAATGCCTCGGGATCGACATGGTAGCCAGCGGTCAACTCGGCATACATCTTGGCGACCCGCGAAGGCGTCTTGAGCAGACCCTCACGATCCGGCTGCTCACCGATCCCGTCGAGGATCTCGCGCACTGCCCCCTCGATCTGCGGATCAGAGGTGTACGTCACACCCTCAAGCTTGCCGCGACCAGGGACAATCAACAAATCATAGTCGTGTCCATCAAGCTCACCGACACTCCGATGATGCTGCCCATTGCCATTGTGTCCGTTCCCGTTGTGTCCATTTCCGTTATGCATACCCATTAGGTTTGTTTCCTCTTCAATCTTCTCGACGATAGCCTGGCAACCATTGCCAGCAATTACTTCAGTCATTCAGGATCTTTGCGCCAGTCGGGTCGCTAAAATGCGCTGCCACAAATCATTCTTTATATTACAGCACCGCTATTAACAATACCACTTGCACAGAATTTGTCAAGTACTTGCACAGGATTAAACATGGCGGTTGCACCTTCCGTGTACACACCCCGCCAGGGCACCCGCAAGGGGTGCCCCTACACCCCGCCCGCGCCCCGGCCCTGTACGGGCACCCCTTGCGGTACGGGCACCCCGCCAGGGCACCCCGCCAGGGCACCCGCAAGGGGTGCCCCTACACCCCGCCCGCACCCCTTGCGGTACGGGCACCCCTTGCGGGTGCCCCGTTGTTGGCGGGTGCCGCCGGGCCTGATAGGAGCCCCCGCCAGGCCCCCCCCTGCTCGCACGTTTGCGCCGCTGGTTGCATGCACATGCTGCCAAAGAAAGCGTCTTTTTTTTATCCGGTTTCGTGTGATCCGATTGCCCTACAGGATTAAACAGGGCGCTTGCATCTTCTTTAACGCAAGGTGCGTCCTGCCAACCCAGCCCCCCAGAGATCGTCATCAGGCAGGTCGTCTTCATCCGGGTGATAGAGGTCACGCAGATCGCTTGCCCGACGTAGTTGCCCAAAGGTGGTCGCAATAAAGACGACCCGACGCAGCCGCGCCGACGGTACAGGCAACGGCAGCTCACGCAACGGCCCCAGGGTGACGCGATAGTAGCGCTCGTTGGCCCGCGGGTGATCCGGTTCGTCGGGCAATAATTCGCGTCGCGTCTGGATCGTGTAGCGCAAGACTTCGGCATAGAAGCGAACTGACCAGCGCTCGTCGCCAAAGGCCGCCGTCTGGTAAAAGGCCAGGTAGTCTGCGGCAAACTGCGCCGGTGTGTGGGCCAGGGGCACACGATACCAGCCCTCGTCACGAGCAAGTGCCAGATCACGTGGCTGTGGCACAATGACCACAAGCACACGCGCCTGATCTTCAGGTTGGTCGTCAAGCATAACAAAATCCAGGTACAATGAATAAGTCGATACACCATATACCGCTAGAAGAGCGTAAAAGATATGCCCTATTGGCTCATTTTGATTGGTATCCTCTTGATCACAGGCTGCACCGCCCCGCCACCCTCGATTACGGCGCGCCTCGATGCGGTTGAGGCCATCAACCGTGGAAGCGACAGTGGTTTTGCCCGTGTGCTCGAGCCACGGCCCTTTGTCTTCCCACAGGATCACGGACCACACCCTGAGTATGCGATTGAGTGGTGGTACTATACAGGCAACCTTGACGCCGGTGAGCACCGTTTCGGTTATCAGTTGACCTTTTTTCGCAGTGCGCTGACGCCTGAGCCGCCCGAACGGGCTTCGCCCTGGGGAACCAGTGCGATCTATATGGCCCATCTGGCGCTCAGTGATGTGGCAAATGGCCGCTTTTATGCCTTTGAACGCTTCAGCCGCGATGCGGTCGGCCTCGCCGGGGCGTCGGGTGAGCCGTTTCGGGTCTTCCTCGAAGACTGGTCAGCCGAAGGGAGTGGCCCCGAGGGGATGACCATGCACCTCCGCGCCGCCGAAGAGGAGGTTGCCCTTGATCTGACCCTCGTGAGCCGCAAAGCTCCGGCGCTTCAGGGCGACCAGGGCTTGAGCCAAAAGGGTTTGACTCCCGGCAATGCCTCGTTCTACTATTCGCTGACCCGGATGGAGACAAACGGCACCGTGCGCATCGGCGACGCACAGTATGCGGTCACCGGGCTCAGCTGGATGGATCACGAGTGGGGCACCAGTGCCCTTGAAGATGGGGCCGTCGGGTGGGACTGGTTCAGCCTTCAGCTTGATGATGGACGCGAAATAATGTACGCACAGGTGCGGACAGCCGATGCCATCAGCTACCGCCTCGGCTCACTCGTCGAGGCAGACGGCACAATGCGCATCTTGGATCAAGCCCCAGTGACGCTCGACGTTCTCGACACCTGGCGCAGCCCGCGTAGCGGGGCCGTCTACCCATCGGGTTGGCAACTCACCATTCCCGAGCTTGCGCTCGAACTCACCATCCAACCCGCGTTACGTGACCAGGAGTTGCCCGTCACGATTATCTACTGGGAAGGCGCGGTAGACGTCCAGGGTTCACAGGGCGGGCAGCCCCTCAGCGGGCGCGGCTATGTCGAATTGACCGGCTATGCGGGCGACGATTGCCGTTCGGTTGATTGTCGCTGGTAGGTTAAGCTATGCAAACACCTTTGACGCTCGTGACAGGCTTTCTGGGCAGTGGCAAAACAACACTCGTGCGCAGACTGGTGGCAGAGGCAAGCACGCGTCGGCGTCTGGGCGTAATTGTCAACGAATTTGGCCAGATCGGCCTGGATGGCGCAACGCTCGCTCGCAGCGGTCACGCCCCGATTGTTGAACTCGCCGGCGGCTGCGTCTGTTGCGAAGCAGGCTCGGATTTCCTGCTGGCCGTCGAAGAGTTGCTGGACTACCATCCCGACCAAATCCTGGTCGAAACCAGCGGCCTCGCCGAACCAGGCGGCCTGGTGCGCCGCATCCGGGCTGCCGAACTGCCCCTCGATGCGATTGTGACGGTGGTTGATGCCACCAATTTCGCAGCAGCCCTCGCTGCCTCACCAGTCACCACCTGGCAACTACAGGCAGCCGATCTGATTATTCTCAACAAAACCGATCTTATTTCCACAGAAAGATGCAAACAGGTCAGTGAAGAGGTGCAACGCATCAATGCCCGTGCCGCGCTTGTCCCAACGGTTCAGGGCCTCGTTCCTGCTGATCTGCTCTTTAGCCTTCGGATGGAAGGGGAAGACCCACCCGCGTACGCTGGGCACCGCACACAAGACGGGTTCAGTGCGCTCAGTTGGAGCAACGACACGCCCCTGATACGCAGTGCCTTCGAGCAAACCCTGGCGAGCCTGCCCGAGCGGGTTTACCGAGCGAAGGGCCTTGTTCACTGCACTGATGCCCCGTGGCCCAACGAAGTCCACCACGTCTTTGGACGGCACAGCCTGACCAGCGTACGACCGCGACAGCACCAGCAACCGCTCAACCGGCTCATCTTGATTGGGCCTGACCTCGAACCGCTTGCCGCGCAGATCTTTGCCAACCTGGATCGCTGTGCCGACGCGCCCGAGCGGGCCAACCATTGGCGCCAGCGGTACGACGAACTACTAGATCAGTAACGCCACATAGGCAATCGTCACAAAGAGAGCCCCGCCCAGCACGCCATATTCCAGCAACATCCTTCGCTGCAGGCGACCGGCAGCCTGATGTTGCAACAGACTGACCACCACATAAAAGAGCACCAGGAGCACTGTTCCGGCGATCAAAAAAGAGGTGGCCCAGTAATTCAGCGCCCACGTCGCCTCAGCAAGCACAAGACCAACGAGCAGCGCTAAGAGCACCGTGCTGGTACGGGGATGAAACGCCAGCAACGCATAGGCAAGCAGCGCACCAGTCAGCCCAATCATCGAGGCTGAATAGAGCGTACGATAGCCCGTATAACTCACCGCACTAAAGATACCAAACGCCAGCAAATAGCCCACCGCTTGCAAGACCACCTGCGCAAGCTGACTGACCCTGGGCGTACGATCAAGCACATAATGCTGGGCAAGCAACACGATCAAGAGCGAACTGCCAGCGGCAACCAGGGCCAGCACAAAGGCCAGGCCCTCGAAGGCATTGCTAAAGAGCCTGAAAAAGGCAAATGAACCAACCACACTCAGCGAGGGCAACACCCAGAAATTGGGCACCACCTCAAACCGCACAAAGCCAAGGTTGACCTCGGGCAACGTACGTGACTGCAACTGCGGATGCGCACGGGCAAGCAGATCGGCGCCTACACTCGTGATGACGGTCAGCAACGCAACCAGAAACCACGACAGGGTAATAGTCGGCAGATCACCCCCCGGCACAATCCGCAGGGTATCAGGGTTGGTATCAACAAGAAAAATCACCCCCAGGCCGATCAAGATCACAAAGATCAGCGAAACAATGCGATCAAAACGCGGCACTGGTGAACTCGCCGAGAGCATACACGTCCTCCTCACCCCGGAAGGGTTTCAGGCTTGCCCAACATTTTGCACAGTTTTGCTGTGCAAAACATGTATGACTTATTGACATTCTGCGGTAAAACATGTTATAGTTTGAACTATCAAAAGAGTGATCCTCAAATTGTCTCACTCGAAACAGTACACGAAAGTCACGTTATGAGTCTGCCTTCTGAGCTACCCTCACCAGAACTGCTCACTCCTGAACTTGAGGCGTACACTCTGATCCGCCAGATTAGTTCGATGATGGAGACCTACAATCGGTACGATTTACGTAGCGAGGCTCTGACGGTACCTCAGTTTATGATTTTGACCTACGCCAACGCCCAGGGGGTTCCGCTGAGCGAAATCAGCAGTCGCATGCTCTGTGACAACAGCAATTTGACTGGCATCGTCGACCGTTTGATCAGCAAAGGATTCGTCGAACGTCGTCCCGACCCGCAGGATCGTCGGGTGAGCCTGATCTGTCTCACCGAAGCCGGGGCGGAAAAGCTCCGCCAGATCCGTCCACGCCATCATGCGGGTGTTCATCGACGCATGCGAACCCTCTCGCAGCCGCAGGTTCAGGAATTGCGTGATCTTTTGCAACAACTCTTCACCGGTCTTCAGGAAGTGCATCCTGATACCGAGCAAGGATGCGATGCCATCTGACTTGATGACCCGCCAAAACGCTGCTGGACAAAAGTCCTCGCAGCGTTTTGGCGGGTCAGTTATTCTCTTGGCGCTGCAACTGTTCAGCGCGCTGAAGTTGCACATAGAGTGGGGGCACAGCAAAAAGGGCACGCTCGAGATCGCTAATCGCCGGATCAACGACACCGAGTGACCAGCGTCCGTGCTGTTTAATAATTTGGGTACCAAAGCGTTGTGGTTTCCCTGCGGCTACTAGCCAGCGATCCCACGCCATCGCCCACAACGTCCAGGCCCGATCTTCGCCAAGTTCAGCCGACCGACGCGCAAAGAGTTGCGCCAAGCTAAAATGGCCCTGGCTTTCACCGCAGATCATCACCCATGCGGCATAAAAATTATCACGTTCATTCTGAATCCAGCCACCAGCATAGAGATCAATGACACGTTGGCAACGTTGGCGGGTCGCAATGGGATCATTCGTCTCTGCTTGTGCCTCCAGTGCTTCACGAGCAAGCCGCTCTAATTCACCACTGGGATCTTCCTGCTGGGAATCCAGCGGATCAAGAAATTCATCCATCCTGGCCTCCCTTCTTCATTGCTTGATCTTCAGTGTACCACAGAACCCTTCCAGCGACGATCAAGGATCAAATGCAATGTCACCCCCAGGGCCACCGGGCGCAAGGCAGCATACCGCCAGGCGAACCCCCAGCAGAGCGGCAGACTCAACATAGGCCGATGCAAGCACGAACGCAAAAAACCATAGCGCGGGCGATGATCACCTGGCTGCAACGGCAGGTGACGATACCGATCATACCGCAGCGCCCCAACGATGCTCCAATCACCGGTACGCATCGCATAAAGCACCAGATGATCAAGATCAATCAACGTCCCCCCGACCACCACAGACGCAAACTGGACAGGCTGCCGGGGATAGCAGACCGCGCCGAGAAGTAACGAAGTGATCAGGTGGGTACGAAACCGCATCTCAGGCTCCCTCGGCTTGCAGGGCAAGCAGCGGGGCAAAAGTACGCCGATGCAACCCACACGCGCCGTGTTGATCGAGCATGCGTTTATGTTGCGCCGTGCCATAGCCTTTGTGTGCGGCAAAACCGTACACCGGAAAAGCCTGATCCGCCGTCTGCATCAGGCGATCACGGGTCACTTTGGCGACCAGCGAGGCGGCAGCAATCGAGAGGGAGCGGGCGTCACCTTTGATCAACGGCTGCTGTGGTAAGCGTAGCGTGGGCAAGACCAGGGCATCAAGCAAGAGTGCGTGAGGTTGACAGGGCAACTGCAGCAACGCAACCATCATTGCCAGCCTCGTCGCGGCAATAATGCCAAAGGCATCAATCAGGTAGGCCGGGACAATACCGACACCAATTCCTGTTGCCCATCGCCTCACCTGAGCATAGCCCTGCTCACGCGCAAGGGCAGAGAGTTGCTTGGAGTCGTCAATGCCGTACAAAGTCTCCGAGCGCATCAACAGATCACGCGGAAAGACGACCGCAGCCGCGACGACTGGCCCGGCCCAGCACCCACGACCGGCCTCGTCAAGACCAGCAATCACCTGATAGCCCTGCGCTACAAGCTCACGTTCGTATTCACAGGTCGGTGCCATATGCCTCCTGACCGTGAGTACCAACCATCACCATTACGCGACTCGCCCCGACCCTCACCCAGCGGCCGTGGAGAATCATCCCGGCCAGTTCGAGGCGCTCGGGCGTCCCAGCGGGCGATCCAGGCAAGGAGGCCCCCTGGTCAGATTGGTGATCGACACGCGGGCGGAACTGAAGCGTCAGACGGTACGCCAGCGCCATCAACCGTTGATACCAACCGGCATCCAGTTCGGCAAACGGCACCAGCACCAGCCGACCGCCGGGCACCAGCACGCGGCGAATTTCAGCCTGCGTTGCGGGATCGACGATATATTCCGAGGGAAAGGTAGCAAAAAGCGTCGCACAAGCCGCCGAGCGCACAGGCAACGCGGCGGCATCCGCACGCATCAAACGGGGTGTTGCCCCTGCCCGACGCACCCGTCTGGCAGCAAGGGCCAGCATCGTGGGCGAGCGATCCAAGCCAAAAGTTGCCGCACGGTTCGCAAGGGCCACTTGCATGTGGCCCGGCCCCACGCCAAGCTCAAGCGTCACACCATGCAACTCAGGCAGCGCTGCTGCTGTCCAGCGCTGCCAGTACCCACGTGACACCAGCGCCGCTACAAAGTCATAACTCCACGCAAACTCGTGGTAGAGCACGTGAAAAGCCCACCGCACCACACGGCGATAGAGCAACACCAGTTTAGCGACGCACCGTATCGCGACGCTCTTTGATCCGAGCCGCTTTGCCCGAACGCCCACGCAGATAGTAGAGCTTGGCCCGACGCACCTTACCGCGCCGAATCACCTTGATCGAATCAACCCGAGGCGCATGCACCAAAAAAGTACGCTCAACACCGATCCCGTGCGAAGCAATGCGGCGCACCGTAAAATTCTCATTCAAACCACCACTGCGGCGGCGAATCACGACACCCTCAAAATCCTGCACACGCTCACGAGTTCCTTCAACCACCTTCACCCCAACGCGCACGGTATCACCCACCTGAAACTCAGGAAGAGCAGGCTTGAGATAGCGTTGAGCCAAATCATCCAGGGTTTGCTGCGACATGACGATGTCGTTCCTTTCAGCATCAACCTCTACCAGGCGCCCGCACCAACGCGGGACTGATGAGGCAACAGAATAAGCAAGCAGAGCAGCATAAGACGCTGCCAGTGCAGTTCACAAGCGTGTAGTATACCATAGGGTTCCATCCGAGACAACTTTGTTTGAAGGCAGTAACTGCATCATCGGCGCGGTCAACGCAAATGCCAGCCCTGGGTTCCCGCCTGCGCGGGAACGACCCGTGGTACGCGGGCTGGTGGCCGCGTGTGCGGCCTAGGTTCCCGCCTGCGCGGGAACGACCCGTGGTACGCGGGCTGGTGGCCGCGTGTGCGGCCTAGGTTCCCGCCTGCGCGGGAACGACACGGAGGGTCGTATCTATTGGAGTACCGGGCGACTTGTTCGGGCATCAGCGCGATGCCGACCTCATCCCGATGCGCTACACGCCCAATCTACACGCGCACTATGTCATGCCCGCGAAAGCGGGCATCCAGCGGATCGGCTCGGTTAGCCAGACCGTTCCGTGAGTGGACATGGGGGTGACACCCGACCTTCTCGCTGGAAGCATGGAGCAAAGCCCCGGTTCTTCTGGTACACCCCTGGTTCTTCCAGATACGTATAATAGAATGAGGCAACGAAAGAAAAGACAGACTTGCAAGGAGATGGGATATGGCGAGCAGTGAATCAACGGTCAACGAGACTGCCACGAGTAGACCAATCTCCCCAGGCCCGGAAGCCCCCCTCGCCTTTGCACCTATTCCGACTGATGATCCCGAAGCAGCCCTCCACTTTTGCCGCACCCTGGCGGCGTTGACCGGGGCCAACAACTCGAGCATAGGGCTGGCGCAAACAAGCATTCTTGCCCCTCAATTGCCCCCGCGGCGACCGCCAACCGTTGAACTCTCGCTGGTGATCCCGGCCTTCAATGAAGCACAGAATCTGCCGACGCTCTATCAGCGGATCATCGCCGCCCTTGACCCGCTCGGCCTGAGCTACGAGATCATCTTTGTCAACGATGGCAGCCACGACCAGACACTCACGCTGTTGCAAGATCTGGCCCGTCAAGATGCACGTGTTTTAGTCGTTGATCTGGCGCGTAACTTTGGGCATCAGGTCGCCATCAGTGCCGGGATGGATTATAGTCATGGGCAGGCGGTCGCCATTATGGACGCTGATCTGCAAGATCCTCCCGAAATACTGCCGGCGTTTATCGCCAAATGGCGCGAAGGCTACGAAGTTGTCTACGCGATCCGTGAGCAGCGCAAAGAGAGTATGCTCAAACAATTCGCGTACCTGAGTTTTTACCGTATCCTGAAGCGCATTGCCCAAATTGACATCCCCCTTGATGCGGGTGATTTCTGCGTGATGGATCGCCGGGTCGTTGACATTCTCAACGGGATGCCCGAACGCAACCGGTTTGTCCGCGGCATCCGGAGCTGGGTTGGCTTTCGGCAAACCGGACTCGCCTATGAACGGCACGCTCGTTATGCCGGCAAGCCCAAATATACGATCAGCAAACTGATCTACCTCGCCCTCGATGGCCTCGTCTCATTCAGCTACATTCCATTGCGCATGATCTCAGTCGCCGGCCTCATCGTCTCACTGCTCTCCATCCTCATCGCCATCGGTTACGTCATCCAGCGCCTCACCATTGGCCTCTCACCACCCGGCTTTGCAACCCTTGTCGTCGCCGTCTTCTTCTTTGCCGGCATCCAACTCATCACCATCGGGGTTATTGGCGAATACGTCGGGCGTATCTTTGAAGAAGTGAAGCATCGGCCTTTGTACGTTGTCAGACAAGTATATCGAAACTATGCATATTCTCATGCTCAATAACGAGTTCCCTCCGCTGGGTGGGGGGACGGGAACGGTGAACCGGGCGATTCTGGCGCGCATGGCGGATGTGCCAGGTGTGCGGATTGATCTGGTGACGTCGGCGCTCGGGCGGGCGGTTGAGTATGAGCAGTTTGCTGAGCAGGTGCGGATCTATAAGGTTCCGGTGAGGAACCGGAATTTGCACCATTCCAGTAACCGCGAGTTGCTGACGTATGCGGCGCGTGCGCTGCCGATGGCGTTGCGTTTGCAGCGCACGCATCCCTATGATGCGGTCTTTGCGTGGAGTGCCGTGCCTGCCGGGGGGGTTGCGCTAGCCCTGCGTCGTCTCTCGGGTTTGCCGTACCTTGTGCGGGTCTGTGGCCCCGATATTCCTGGTTTTGAACGACGGTATGGGCCACTCTATCCGGTGTTGACGCCGGTGATCAAGGCGATCTGGTATGGGGCGTCGCATCTGGTGGCAAAATGTCAGGGCGAGGCCGAAATGATGCTGGCGGTTGCACCAGGGCTGACGATTGATCTGATCCCGAATGGAGTTGATCTGACCCAGTTTCCCCAGGCCCCGATCCACGATGATGGCCCGCTGCGCCTGCTGAGCGTAGCGCGGCTTATTGAGCGGAAAGGTCAGCACCATCTCATTGAAGCGGTGCGCCGCCTGGTCGCCGAAGGGTACGATGTTGTCCTGGAACTCGTTGGTACCGGCGATGCCGAGGCCTCCTTGCGCGCACAGGCTCATCAGGCCGGGGTGAGTCAGCGCGTGCAATTTGCTGGTTATGTGCCGCGTGAAGCGATCCCTGGGCGCTATGCTGCTGCCCATGTTTTTGTGCTTGCTTCATTCAACGAGGGGATGAGCGTTGCGACGCTTGAGTCGATGGCGGCTGGCTTGCCCGCCGTGGTAACCAAGACAAGTGGGACTGACGAATTGATTGCCGACGGCGTTTCGGGTTTCCGGTTCGCCTGGGCAGATCTTGAGGCCCTGACTGAGTACCTGCGCGGTTTTGCGAACGACCGCACCCTGGCCCGCCAGATGGGGGACGCCGCCCGGATGCGTGCCCGCGCTTTTACCTGGGAACATGCGGCGGAACGCTATCTGGCGATCTTTGAGCGAGGACTGTGACTCTCATAAGGCGGAGAAGCGAATGTGTGGAATTTGCGGCGTGCTCTATCGTGATCCTGAACGCCGTGTCGAGCCTGCGTTGCTCGAGCGACTCAATGCGACGCTGATCCATCGTGGCCCTGATAGCGCTGGTTTCCTGGTGCAAGGGGCACTGGGCATGGCAATGCGACGCCTGGCGATCATTGATGTGAGCGGTGGTCAGCAGCCGGTCTTCAATGAGGATGGCACGATTGCGCTGGTCTTTAACGGCGAGATCTACAATTTTCAGGGGTTACGCGAAACATTGCGCGCCTGTGGGCATCATTTTGCGAGCGACAGCGATACCGAGGTGATCGTGCATGCCTATGAAGAGTGGGGCGACGCGATGCTGCTGCGACTCAAGGGCATGTTTGCGCTTGCACTCTGGGATGGGCGACGGCGCCGGTTGCTGCTTGCGCGTGACCGTATGGGTGAAAAGCCGCTCTACTGGCACGACAGCGACCACGGTCTCGTCTGGGGTTCTGAGGCCAAGGCGGTGCTGGCGGCGCCCTGGGTGGAACGGCAGATTGAACCCCTGGCACTGCACCACTATCTGAGTTTGCAGTATACCCCTGACCCCCTGACCATCTACGCGGGGATCATGCAGTTGCCGGCGGCACACAAACTGGTGGTGGAAGCTGGCGCACCGCCGCGTATCGAGCGCTGGTGGCAACTTCAGTTTGAGCCAAAAGAGCAACTAAGCGATGCCGAAGCGATTGAGCAAGCCCGGACCTTGTTGACGGCGGCGGTCGAGCGTCAGTTGATTAGCGAAGTACCGCTCGGGGCGTTCCTCAGTGGCGGAATCGACTCATCGATCATTGTCGCGCTGATGGCCGAACGCACCCGCGAGCCAGTGCGCACCTTCTCGATTGGCTTTGTCGAACGCCACTTTTCCGAGGTCGGCTATGCGCGCCAACTGGCCGAACGGTACGGCACCCAGCACTACGAATTTATCTTTCGGCCCGAGGATCTCGTGCGCGTGATTGAAGGCGTCGCCGCTGCCGCCGACGAGCCTTTTGCTGACCCGGCGGCCTTGCCACTCTACGAGTTGGCCCGTCAGACCAGGCAGCATGTCACGGTCGCCCTGAGTGGCGATGGGGGTGATGAGACCCTTGCCGGGTACCGACGCTACCTGCTTGACGAGTGGTTGCGGCCCTATGCCGCCCTTCCAAACTGGATTACCCAGCAGGCAATACCTGGGATGGCCGCAATGATCCCAGAACCCTCGTGGCTCCCCGAAGATCGCAACCCAATCACAGGCTTGAAGCGTCTGGGTCATTTCGCTTCTGTCACTCACAAAGCCTCGTTGGTACGCTGGGGCTCATACTTCACCCATGCCGAAAAGCTGGCCTTGTACCACGAACGGTGGCGCGAAGAGCCAGGGGCACACGACAGCGCGACGTGGCTGGCCGCAGCGTATGATGCAGCGCAGGCACGCAGCCAACTGGACCGCACCCTGGCCGCGGATCATGCCACCTATCTCGCGGGCGACCTTCTCCCCAAAACTGACCGCATGACGATGGCGCACTCGATCGAAGCACGCGCACCCTTTCTCGATGTGGACTGGGTCACCTGGACGGCCCAACTTCCGCGGCGCTACAAAATCCGTGGCGGCACCACCAAATGGTTGCTCAAAGCGGCTTTTGGCGCTACACTACCACCGGCCATTGTCGCCCGGGGCAAACAGGGTTTTGGCGTGCCAATCAGTCACTGGCTACGCAACGACCTCCGCACCTGGGCCCGCGAACGGCTGCTTGGCAATCCAGCACTTGACGAATGGTTTCAACCGGCGGCCGTCCAGACCCTCTTTGAAGACCACTGCGCAAGGCGGGCCAACCACGGCAAAAAGCTCTGGGCCCTCTTAATGTTCGGGCTCTGGGCCGAACAACGGATGAAGGGAGGTGTCCATGCCTAAAAATTTCGCCATGACCGGCGTGGCGGGGTACATTGCCCCACGTCACCTCAAGGCCATCAAAGAGACGGGCAACCGCCTGGTGGCGGCGATCGACCCGAATGATGCGGTTGGCATTCTTGATCAATATGCTTTTGATGTCAGATTCTTTACTGAATTTGAGCGTTTTGATCGTCATCTCGAAAAACTGCGGCGCGGCCCGGCAGAGCAACGGGTTCACTATCTCAGCATCTGCGCACCAAACTACCTGCACGACGCGCACTGTCGGGCGGCGCTACGCATTGGGGCCGACGCCATCTGCGAAAAACCGTTGGTGATCAACCCGTGGAACCTCGACCCGCTGCAAGAACTCGAGCAAGAGAGCGGCAAACGGATCTACACGATCCTGCAACTGCGCCTGCATCCACGGCTCATCGCCTTGCGGGAACAGCTACAGCAAGCGCCGAGGGGCCACCGTCATGAGGTGGTACTCACCTACATTACCGCACGCGGCTTCTGGTACCACATTTCGTGGAAAGGGATCAGCGAAAAATCAGGAGGCATCGCCACCAACATTGGCATCCACTTCTTTGACCTGCTGATCTGGCTCTTTGGCGACGTGCTCGAGCAGCGGGTTCATCACAGCGATCCGCAGCGGATGGGCGGCATCCTCGAACTCGAACGCGCCCGCGTCCGCTGGTTTCTCTCGGTTGATCATCACGACCTGCCTTTTGCAGCCCAGGCTGGCACCAAAACCACGTATCGCTCGATCACCATTGACGAACAAGAGGTTGAATTCACCGCAGGTTTTACCGATCTACATACCCGTGTCTACGAAGACATCCTGGCCGGCGGGGGCTTTGGCATTGACGAAGTACGACCATCGATTGAACTGGTGCATCAACTGCGTAACGCCCCCATCGTCGCCGACGAACCCTTGATGCGGCATCCGTCGTTATGCTAAGTAGTGTGTGAATGAAGTTTTCCGGTAGCGCCGCCGACCACGAATACTGATCACGAAGAAACGAATAGGGGCGGTGCGGTATTCGTTTCTTCGTGGCCCCATTCGTGGTCGGCTGTGGATCAGAAAACGCAGGTTACGCCCTAATGAGTAGTC
The DNA here is from genome assembly GCF_004138165.1 of Candidatus Chloroploca sp. Khr17. Lineage (GTDB taxonomy): Bacteria > Chloroflexota > Chloroflexia > Chloroflexales > Chloroflexaceae > Chloroploca. The sequence goes on along the minus strand of NZ_RYFF01000002.1, from coordinate 118,644 downwards.
TGGAGCCTACGGTTTGTGGCATTCCTGGGTATGCGGCGTCTCGCCCGCTTCGGGAGCACAAGCGGGCGGGACGTCCGCGTACCCAGGGCAGGGGCGCGAAGTATCAGCAAACCTTTGTTCCAGACTACGTATGCTGGGGCCACTGGCTCCAGAAGAAAAAATGACCCCATATTTCGCCCACGAAAGTGCCTATCTTGATCAACCTTGCACGATAGGGGAAGGCACAAAAATCTGGCATTTCTGCCACATCATGCCCCACGCACGCATTGGCACACATTGCACCCTGGGGCAAAATGTCATGGTTGCCTCACACGTACGGATTGGTAACAACGTCAAAATCCAGAACAACGTCAGCCTCTACACCGGCGTCGAACTAGAAGACGACGTCTTTTGCGGGCCATCGTGCGTCTTTACCAACGTGGTCAACCCACGTTCACAGATCAACCGCCAGAGCGAGTACCAGCCAACGCTCGTCCGACGCGGGGCGACCATCGGGGCCAACGCCACCATCGTCTGCGGGGCCACCATCGGGCGCTACGCCTTCATAGGTGCAGGAGCGGTCATACGTGGCAACGTCCCCGACTACGCCCTGATCGTCGGCGTCCCTGGCAAACAACGGGGCTGGATGAGTCGCCATGGGCAACGCTTGCCACTGCCCGGCGAGAATGGTATCATGACGTGCCAGATAAGCGGCTGGCGTTATCGTGAAGAGCAACCAGGCCTCGTGCGCTGCCTCGACTGGCCCGAAGACCAGGCCCTGACGGGATAAAGAACCAGGCGTGTGCGCATCACAGTCAGGTGTCCACCCACGCCCCACCCGCCGCCTGCGGCTGAGAAACCAGGAACAAGCCCATGACAACAGGATCAAATCCAGAGCCAATCCCACTGCTCGACCTAAAGGCCCAGTATGCAACGCTGCGTGAAGAGATCGCGGCTGCGATCGAGCGGATCATTGAGAGTCAACAGTTCATCCTGGGGCCAGAAGTTGAGGCCTTCGAGCAAGAAATAGCTGCGTACAGCCAGTGTGCCTATGGCATTGGCGTCTCCTCGGGAACCGACGCACTGCTAGTTGCCCTGATGGCGATCGACCTGCAGCCGGGTGACGAAGTCATCACCACGCCGTACACCTTCTTTGCAACAGCTGGTTCGATTGCGCGTCTTGGTGGGCAACCGGTCTTTGTTGACATTGATCCGCTGACCTACAACATCGACCCGGCCGGCATCGAGGCGGCGATCACCCCGCGCACCAGAGCGATCATGCCAGTGCATCTCTTTGGTCAGATGGCCGACATGGAGCCGATCATGGGCCTCGCAGAGTATCACGGGCTGTATGTCATTGAAGATGCGGCACAGGCAATCGGGGCGGAATACAAAAGTCGGCGGGCCGGATCGATTGGACACATGGGTTGTTTCAGCTTCTTCCCCTCGAAAAACCTAGGCGGCTTTGGAGACGGGGGCATGGTCACCACGAATGACCCCAAACTTGCCGAACGGATCAGACTGCTACGCGGCCATGGTGCGCACCCAAAATACTACCACCGGCTCATCGGCGGCAACTTCCGGCTCGACGCGCTGCAAGCGGCCGTCCTACGGGTCAAGCTCGCGTATCTCGACCAGTGGACGGCAGCGCGGCAGCAGAACGCCGAACGCTACCATCAACTCTTCAGCGCGGCTGGAGCAAACATCGGATTGCCTCAAGATGCTGGCTACGGGCGGCACATCTACAACCAATTCGTCATCCGGAGCGAGCGGCGCGACGACCTCATGGCCCACCTAAAGGCACACCAGATCGGGTGTGAAATCTACTACCCGGTACCGATCCACCTGCAAGAATGTTTTGCCAGCCTTGGCTACGAAGTAGGCAGTTTCCCGGCAAGCGAAGACGCCGCAGAAGAGACGCTGGCGATCCCGGTGTATCCAGAGTTGGGGCAAGATCAGCAAGCCAGGATTGTCGATACTATTCAAACCTGGATCTAAAAATCATGTTGATTTCTGAAGAAGCATACACGTACCTTCGTGGAGAGCATTTTTCAAACGGATGGTCGCTCACGATACCCAGGCAGCAGCGCATCGTCTCACGCAACGAGCGTCTAGTGGAGCTTGCCCAAAACAAAGCAGTTCTTCACATCGGGTGCGCTGATCACACTGGTTTAATTCAGAGTAAAATCAAGAAGGGCAAGTACTTACATGAGTTATTACAGCATACCAGCAGCAAACTGGTAGGCATAGACATAAATCCTGAAAGCATAGAAGTGATGCAAAAGCTGGGGTTTTCAAATATTTACCATCCCTCAATGGCACCAGAAGCAAACTATGACCTGCTCATTGCTGCCGATGTCATTGAACATGTGCCAAATGTCAATCTCTTCTTGACAGATCTCAAACGATACACCTTTGACAGACTGGTCATTACCACGCCGAACGCATATCGAAGAATAAACCGAAAGCAATACAAAGCAGAACTTATCAACACCGATCATCGGTACTGGTTTTCGCCTTTTACCTTAGCAAAAGTGGTGACAGAAGCAAAATACCAGATCGAAGCGATCGAATTCACCGATTACCCATCAAAATTCAGATTATACCGCAACCTGCTCCTCAAAAAATATCCTTTACTTCAGGATGGCCTGCTCATCATCGCAACGAAACAAGCTTAACGACCTATGAAAGAAATCTGGATTCTGACGAGTTCATTTCCTTATGGATCCGGCGAACAATTCTTAGAGACAGAAATTACATATTGGCATCAATTAGATGGGGTTAAAGTCACTTGTCTTCCGATACTTGCCAAGGAGAAGATGCGCCCGATCCCGTCTGACATCTCAGTAGATCTATGCATAGCGAATAGCAACGTCATAAGAAAAATCTTTTCGCTTGTTCAAGCACTGTTTTCAGTAATTTTCCTGCGTGAAGTTATCTGGTTACAACAAAACAGAGCTTGCTCACTCCATAGTATCTTGCTTGCCTGGCGCATGACCGCAACAGTTCTACGCATATATACAAGCTTAAAGTATAAGCGCAAAAAAACAGAAGCCGAGTCCGTCGTTTGTTATAGCTACTGGTTTGACATTGCAACGTATGGATCTGCATTGTTAAAACAGAAAAATCTATTGCACAAAGTCATTACACGAGCACATAGTTCAGATGTGTATCAAGAGCGTCAAAAAGAACATTATATGCCTCTTAAAAGACAATTCGGAGATAAAGTTGATAAGATTTTTGCCATTTCACAAGCAAGTTATGCTTATCTAAACAAAGAATATGCCATCCCTCACGATCGCCTTGCCATTGCACGGCTTGGTGTCAACATCGCTCAGGACGTAACACCACAATCACCAGATGGCAAGATAGAGGTTGCATCTATTGCCTTTTGCACACCTATCAAACGAATTGATCGCATCATTGATGCGCTTGCGCTTGCATCAGCGCAGATCGGACAAGAAGTAGAAATAGATTGGATCCATCTTGGGGGCGGGGATCTTCAAGATGAACTGAGCGTGTATGCCCAAAAGATACTTGGAAAACTCAGCAAAGTTAAGTTTACATTTATGGGTCATCTTAAAAATCAAGAAGTCTTACGCTACCTCAAAACACATTCTATTGATGTGCTGATCAATACAAGTGAGTCTGAAGGTATACCTGTTTCGATTATGGAAGCAATGGCGCACGGCATTCCAAGCATTGCACCGGCTGTAGGTGGTATCCCAGAACTTGTACGACCGGAACATGGATGGTTATTATCAGCGCAGCCCTCGATAGAAGAAATAGCCTGCGCCCTGTGTGCCTATGATCACTATAAAGATAACCAGACACGTCAGGCAGCAAGGCAATGGATCATCAAACACTTCAACGCCGAGAGCAATTACACCTCCTTCGTGCAACAGGTTATTGATGATATGACACCTGTGGCGGGGAAAGAATAACATGGGTTCCAAGGACGACAAGCCACCACGTCAACTGGGTCTGAGCAAAATAGCGACAAATATTGGACATACTCTTGGGCGTCAATTGCTTGGCTTTCTGTTTGGTCTTGGAACCGTTGTCATTATAGCCCGGGTACTTGGCCCTGAAGGCAATGGGCAATATGCCATTGCCCTGCTCCTCCCAACATTTCTCTTGACCATGTTAGAGTTAGGCATTGGGGCAGCAAATGTGTATTATGTAGGCGGTCAAGTCGTAAGACTGCATACTGCTTTCAAAGCCAGTCTCTCTATATGGATAGGTCTTACATGTATTGGTATGTTTATTGGGGGTGCATCAATCATATTCTATGGTGATATGCTCTTTCCTGGCATGCCAACCCTGCTTCTCTGGTTAGCTCTCCTCTCCTTCCCATCAGGACTACTACAATTTTATCTTGGCAGTTTGTTGCAAGCAGTCCAAGATTTTCGTCGTTATAATCTCGCAACCATTTCCTTACCTGCCATGATGTTTGGCGTCGTATCATTACTCTTTGTCATCGGGGGAGGGATTACCTCCGTTATTGCTGCTCTCGTTCTTGTTCAGGTTGTCAACGTGATCATCCATTACTTGTTAGTTCGCCATCATCTGAAATCCGATGTAAATGAACTGCTGAAGACAGAACAAGCCATCAATCATAAACAATATACCATCCAAGCCGCACGATATGGAATAAAAGCCCACGGAAGTGGGGTTTTGACTTTTATCAATTATCGCGCAGATCTTTTCATGGTTAATTTAATCCTAAATCCAGCTACGGCGGGTATTTATGTGATTGCAATATCGCTCAGTGAAAAGTTATGGTTTCTTTCACAGTCGATCAGCACTGTCCTCCTCCCACGCCTGGCAGAACTGCATCATGATGACGAGATTCGCAAGCAACTAACCCCCTTAATTGCGCGTTGGACGCTCATCTTCACAACCGCAGGAGCCATTGCTCTTGCCATTATCGCCCCATTTTTGATTATGATCTTATTTGGCCCAGCCTATAGAGAAACGCTCAAACCGCTTCTCTTTTTACTACCTGGCGTTGTAAGTTGGAGTCTCGTGCGAATCTTAGCGAATGACCTCGCATCACGTGGACGCCCTGAATTAAATATGTACAATATGGCTATCGTTGTGGTGATTAATATCATAGGAAACATTGTTTTGATACCACGCATGGGCATCACAGGGGCCGCCCTTGCGACGACTATTGCATATCTTGTCGCTTGTGTTACTCAAGTCTCGATGTATGCACAGGTGAGTAAAAATTCTTGGTATGAAGTTTTCCTTTTCAATGCATATGATGCCCAGATTGTTCATCAATTACACCTTGTCTTAGCTAAAATCGCCGGACTGAAATCAGTGAATCCATGATTATGCACATCCTCACCGTCCTCGGCGCTCGCCCCCAATTCATCAAGGCCGCGCCGGTCAGCAAGGCCCTGCGTGAGGCCGGCCATCACGAGTATCTGGTGCATACCGGTCAGCACTACGACCACGCGATGTCGCAGATCTTCTTTGATGAACTCGGCATTCCACAACCAGATGTCAACCTGGGGGTTGGTTCGGGTGGGCACGGCAAGCAGACTGGCGCGATGCTGATGCGCTTGGAAGAGGTGATCCTTGAGCAGCGACCAGATTGGGTGCTGATCTATGGTGACACCAATTCGACCCTGGCTGGTGCCCTGGCTGCGGTCAAATTGCACGTGCCCGTCGCCCATGTCGAGGCTGGGTTGCGCTCCTTCAACCGCGAGATGCCCGAAGAACATAATCGTGTGCTGACCGACCACTGCGCTGATCTGCTCTTCTGCCCCACCCAGACCGCCGTGGATAATCTGGCGCGGGAAGGGATCACCCAGGGGGTTCATCTGGTTGGTGATACGATGTATGACGCTGTCTTGCAGTTCGGCGAGCTTGCCCGCCAACGCTCGCGCATCCTGGAGACGCTTGGCCTGACGCCCAAACAGTATCTGCTGGCGACCGCGCATCGGCCCTACAACACGGATAACCCAGAGCATCTACGCTCTATCATATCGGCCTTTGTCGCATGCGGTGAAACCGTGATTTTTCCGGTGCATCCCCGTACACGGGCGCGACTAGCCGACGCCGGCGTGATGGCGATGCTCAAAGACGCGCCCCATGTGCGCCTCATTGAGCCGGTGGGGTACCTGGATATGTTGATGCTGGAGCAGAACGCCCGGATGATCCTGACCGATTCGGGTGGGATGCAAAAGGAAGCTTACTTCTTTGCCGTGCCGTGTATTACACTGCGCCCAGAGACAGAGTGGGTTGAGACGGTCGAGGCGGGGTGGAATGTGGTGGTGGGAGCCAGCAAGGAGCGCATTGCCACGACGTTGCGGGAGCACATATGGCCGTCATCCGCGCCACCATCAGTGTTTGGTGATGGCCAAGCAGCGCTGCAAAGCATAACTGTCTTAGAGAAGGATGTAGCAGCTAGAAAATAGGAAATAGCCGAGCAGATCAGGACGCGCTTCACGCCTCCGAACGGTAGAGTAGCCTGAAACCTTGCCTTAGTTGAAAAAGCAGTTGTATGCCCGAAGCATTGTTTGATCACTTAATTCTGACCCGTTTCAATGTGCGCATTGGGCAGTGGATTCAAGAACCTCCCGATGAGGCATGGTTGACGCATCGTTTCGAGCTCTTTGAGCGCTTCTGTCTGCCTTCGCTTGAGGCACAGACATGCCAGCATTTTCGCTGGTTGGTGCTCTTTGATGCTGGAACCCCTGAACCATTTCGGGCAAAGATTGCAACGTATGCCACATGGCCAAACTTTCAGCCCATCTACATGCAACACTTCACGCTCGAAAATCTGCTGGACGTGATCCAAAACTACGTGCAAACCCCCTACTTGATTACCACCCGGCTTGACAATGATGATGCTCTGTCAAAACGTTTTGTTGAACAATTGCAGGGGCAATTTGCGTTTCAACCGTTTGAGTTTGTCAATTTTGCTGATGGCTATACCCTCGATTTGCAGGGCCGTCGGCTCTTTCTACGCAACTACACCTCTAATTCGTTTATCAGCCTGATTGAGCGTGCGGACAACCCGCGCACAGTGTTGTGCCACAATCATACATTTCTCAGCGAGATCGGGCCAATCAAGAACCTCCGCACTGACCCGATGTGGCTGCAACTTGTGCATCAACGGAACATGGGCAATGCGTTAGCGATCTGGCCCCGCGCTTCGCTGACCCGGCTACGCGATGATTTTGTGCTGCCCGATCCTGCACTCTACGAACGCCAGGCGAACGAGCGCTGGATGCCGATCACGAATGTGTTCAGTCGAACGTATCGCTTTGTTCGGGCTATTGCCAGGGAAGTACGTGATCGTGTCGCCTCGCACCCAACTCGAGGTCAATCCTGAGATACCCTCCTATGCGAAACGTACGAAAAGTGCTCGTGCTGACCTACTATTATCCTCCTCAGGCTGGGTCGGGAACAATCAGGATCGCCAAGTTCTGCACATATCTACCAATCTATGGGTGGAAGCCGCTTATTGTGACAACCTCATTTGTCTCACAGTATGATCGCGATCTGTTCATGGATCTGCCACACGGTCAAGCGATCTATCGTACTTATGATCTCTTTGCCACACTGCAGCGCTTTGGGGTCTTTACCGCGCTGCGCAAGCTGAGGATGGCGCAACCCACCGCCAGCGCTCGTTCCGTTCAGGCTGCGATCACAACGCAACGAGCACCTTCTTCGCTCAAAAGCATTATGCAAAAAGTAGTGCAAGCCGAGATCAATGTGCGCTCATGGATGTTTTTTGCCTATCAGCAGGCGTGTTCACTCATCGAATCTGGCACGGTTGATGCCATTTTAACGACATCACCACCACATCGAACCCAGTTATTAGGGTACATGCTCAAAAAGCGCTATCCCGAGCTACCATGGGTGATGGATCTACGCGATTTGTGGAGCGAAAACCGCTTTACGAAAGCAACATCAGGCTACCAGACCGCCGTACAACAAGAACGTCGGTGTATGCGACAGGCTGATCGCGTCCTTGTTGTGACTGAGGGTATTCGCCAGCTCACGTTGCATCAGCATCCAGACCTTGAAGAAGCAAAGATCGTAACGCTTACCAATGGCTACGACTTGAGCAAGCTTCAGCTTGAATCTGATCGCAAACCGCATGCAAGATTCACGGTTACGCATGTGGGAACCTGGTATGCTTCATCAAAAGAAGACCCCTTGATCACGGCCTTGCAAGCAATTTACCACAATACAGATCTTGCGCATGCCATGCAATTCAGATTTATCGGGCATGTGCCACCAGAGATACAGCACCAACTTGCTGCGATGCAAGACCATGAATTTCTTGTGCTCCGTCCACCTGTTACGCATCACGAAGCCTTACGCGAAATCCTTCAGGCTGATGTGGCTCTTTTGAAATACCCCTCTGATGTGCCAGGGATTGAGCTTTCGCATGGCAATAAGCTCTTTGAATATCTGGGATGTGGCAAAAAGATGCTCGCGCTTGTCCCACCTGAGGGTGAAGCCGCACAACTGATTCGGCAAGAGAGTGCAGGGATCGTGGTGAATCCTGATGATGTCGAGGCAATCCGTCAGGCAATTATGCTGTTGTTCGAGCAGTTTCAGCAAGAGCCGCCTCATGCAGGAGCATTGGGGGTATATCCACACTACGACCGCAAACAACTCACGGGCAAGCTTGCCGAGGTCCTGAATGCGGCGTGTGAAGCAAAAGGAAATAGAAGTAATGGTACCGGATGAAACCAAAATTAAACAGGATGAGGTAAGAGGTTACGGGGATGTGCTGGCTGCCTTGCGCAGTTTGCCGAATGGCGAAGAGATCATTGCTGATAATTTTCTCTATGAAGACATCGATCTCGCCGTAGAGCAATTTGGCCAAAGCCAGGAATGGGACACGACGATCGCGATGCTTAAACCAGAGCCTGGGATGATGGTACTCGATTATGGCGCAGGACGAGGGCTTGCTTCATTTGCCTTTGCGCAGGCCGGGTGCAAGGTCGTAGCTATTGACATCAATGCAAGTCAGGATGCTGGTCTTGGGATGATGCGAAGTGCAGCTATTTTTCAGTCCTATCGCCAGCAGATCCAGCCTATTGTTGCTGATGGCGAATATATAGCCGTACAAGCTGATCGTTTCGATATTGTGTATTGTCGTGAGGCATTGCATCATGCCTTTGATCTGCAAAAATTAACGAAAAATTTGATCCGTGTGCTGAAACCAGGCGGAATTTTTTACGCCTACGGCGATCATCGTCGCCCATGGTGGAGTAGCGATGAACAATTTCGTCAACGTCATCCCGCCGTCCCATTCGGGGTGAATGAACATAGCTATCTCGAGTCTGAGTATGTGCGGGCGCTGCGGCAGGCTGGTCTGCGCAAGCTTGCCGTCAAGCCAATTATGCGCGGACAACCCCAGCATCGGGGGCATCGCATAGCCGTAGCAATGACACAGATGCCTATGCTGGGAAGTACTTTGCGAGCGTTGTATGCTCGCTTGCTGCATTACACATCAATCGGAAGTCAGATCATTATTGTAGGTAGAAAATAGCTCATTGCTGTGAAGATTCTTTTTGTTACACCCTATTTTCCCTATCCGAGTGTGGCCCATGCAGGTGGCGTTTATACATTTCGCATGATCCAGGGGCTGGCCGAACATGGTCATGCGGTGACGCTACTGTCACTCGTTACTGAGGAAGAAGCGCGCCATCTTGCACCAATGAAAGCAATCTGTAGCCGCGTTGTTACCATCCCTACCGATCCGCACTGGCGCCATGCGGTGCAGTATCTGCCACGCCACCTGCTTGCTCCGGCAACCTTTCCAGGCTGGCATCCGAAGCTGGCAGCGGTCTTGCAGAACCTGGTGGCGCAGGAAACCTTTGATGTTGTGCAGCTCAATTGGAGTGAATTGGGCCAGTACGTAGGCTTGCTCAAGCAAAAAAGTGCAACGGTGTTATGTGCAATTGATGTATTATCGACGACGCTTGAACGGGACTGGGCCAATGAGAAAGATTTTGTGCGTAAGCTCTGGTTGTCTTGGTATGCCAAGGATGCCAAGCGCTACGAGAAAAAAATCTATCCGCAGATCGACCATATCATTACCCTGTCGCAGAAAGATCATGACTATCTGATGAACCATATACGCCAGGTGCAAGCAAGTGTCTTGCTGCCCGGTGTCGATGAGACTCTTCTGCAATTGCCGCTCCAGTTGCATGAATCCAAAGATATTGTGTTTGTTGGCCATATGCAACGACCATTCAATGTGAGTGCTGTTTTATGGTTTTATCACCAGGTCTTTCCGTATGTGCGCCAGCAGGTGCCAGCGGCCCGTTTAGTGGTGGTCGGTGCCGATCCACCGGATACCATTAGAAGCCTGGCGAAAGATCCTGGGGTTGTTGTGACTGGTGCAGTTGAACGGATCGAGGACTTTTATGCTTCATCGCGGCTCGCTATCGTCCCTCTTTTTGTTGGGGGTGGTATTATCAAGAAGGCAATTGATGCACTGGCGGCCGGATGTCCTATCGTTACGACCCGCATCGGGGTGGAAGGCCTTGCTGTACGCGACGAGCAGGAAGTGCTTCTTGCTGATGATGCCACTGCCTTTGGTCATGCGGTAGTCCGGTTGCTCCAAGATGATACGCTGTGGATGCACTTAGCCCGCGCAGGTCGAGCATGTGTACTTCGTCAGCATCATTGGCCCTCAACAATTGCGGCGTTAGAAGCGATCTACCAGAAGGTCTGCGATCGTGCCTGATGCAATGCCTGATCTCTCCATCATTATCATCAACTGGAATACCCACGCCCTGCTGCACGCGCTTTTGACTACGCTTGCGCCCTATCTGCAACAGGCTCAGGCTGAGCTTATCGTCGTTGATAATGCTTCCTCCGATGGGAGCGCGGCGATGGTAGCCGCTGATTTCCCCCAGGTGACGCTGATCCAGAATGTGCAGAATGTGGGGTTTGCTCGTGCGAATAATCAGGCACTCGCGCTTGCCCAGGGGCGCTATCTGCTGTTGCTGAATACTGATACGCTCGTGCCGCCCGGGGCGATCGAGGGGTTGCTGCATTTTATGGATGCGCATCCAGCGGTGGGGGCTTGCAGTCCGCGTCTGTTGACAGCTACAGGTCAGCCGCAGGCGTTTGCGTTTGGTGATGATCCGACGCCTGCCTATCTGCTGCGTCGCGGTCTGTGGCGCTTGCTCTTCAACCGCTCGCTCCATGACTGGGGGGTTGCACAGGTGCTTGAGGTGGCGTGGGTCGCCGGAACGTGTTTGATGCTCCGGCGCGAAGCCCTTGCCATAGTCAAGGGTTTCGATGAGGCGTTTTTTATGTATTTTGAGGATGTTGATCTCTGTCGGCGCATCAGGCATCATGGCTGGAAGATCTGTTATGTGCCTACCGTTGCGATTACCCATCTCGGTGGGCAGAGTTTGCAACAGAATCCGGCTGCGCAAGCCGCGTATTATGCGAGTCTGCGCTCTTTTTATGGACGGCATTATCCGCCTTCGTTCCGGCTGTGGCTGGTGATCGGTTTGCTGATCTATCAGCGCCTGAAAGCGTTGCTATGAGCACCGTGAAGTCTGGCTTCGCTGATCGGTTGATCCTCGCCTGGGCGATCCTGAGCGCTGCGGTGCTTTTTGTGGTCTTCCGTGATGCCGGCTTCGATGATCCTTTCATTACCTATCGCTACGCGGTCAATCTCGCGCACGGCAATGGGTTTGTCTATAATCCTGGTGAACGGGTGCTCAGTACGACGGCACCGCTCTATGCGTTGCTACTAGTGCCGTTTGCAGCGATCGAGGCAGATCTGCCCCTCGTGAGCAATCTGATCGGCACGCTGAGTCTCGGCGCAGGTTCGGTGGCGCTCTGGCGGATGGGCCGGATGGGTGAGATGCCCGTCGCCGGTGCAGCGGCAGCGCTGCTCTTTCCGTTGACGCCCCTGCTGATCAATACGCTCGGTGCTGAAACGATGCTCTTTCTGGCCCTGGTGCTCTGGGGCTTCGAGGCGGCCTGGCGCGAACGGCCATGGCTCGCCGGGGTGCTGCTCGCGGCGGCCACGCTGACCCGCGCCGATGCGGGGTTGGCTGTGGTGATGGTCGGTCTGCTCTTGCTCAAGCGCAATGGGCTGCGTCCGGCGTTGAACTTTGGGGTAGCCGTGACGCTAACAGCCCTGCCTTTTGTGGCGGCTGCCTGGTGGTATTTTGGCTCGCCTTTGCCGGTGACGCTGGGGGCCAAACAGAGCCAGGCCGATATTCCAGGTGGGCGCAACTATCTGGCAGGGCTCGTGCTGCGCCTGGGCAACCTCTGGAACTGGATGCCGTGGCGGCCTTTTGCGGTGCTGATCATCATCGGTGGGGTCCAGGCACTCTGGAAACGCGGCCCGTTGGCCCTGGTGGCGGGATGGTCATTGGCGCACGCGCTGGCCTATAGTCTGCTGGGTGTAACCGACTATTTCTGGTACTTTGGCCCGGTGATGACCGGCTTGACCATCTTGGGGGCGCTGGGCATCCAGTTGCTGGCTGAGCTTGGGGAGCGTATCGGAGGACGAAGAGCAGGGCTGAGCGTGGCAACAGGTTTGATCGTGCTCGCCCTGGCTGGCTATGGCAGCATCGTCACCCTTGCGACGCGCAACCCGGATCTCCGTATCCCCGCGTACCGCGCTGCGGGCGAGTGGCTGGCAGCCAATACCGAGCCCGACGCCCGTGTTGGCACCCTCGAAATCGGGGTCATCGGCTACTATAGCCAGCGCCACATGATTGATTTCGCCGGCCTAATCCAGCCCGAAGTGAACGCGATCTTTCGCGCTGGAGGCGGCTACCGCGAAGCGGCGCTCGCTGCCCTTGCGCACTACCGGCCAGCGTACGTCGTCAACCACGAAACGGCTTTTCCACTGATCACGTATGATCCGGCGCTGGCCGAAGCATGTAAAGAAGTCGCCGCCCTCCCCGATCCACGGTTTGCCACCCCGCTCCAGATCTATCACTGCACCTGGTAGTCGCGGACACAATCACATGTGTCGCTGTGTGGACACGACCAGTAGGCGCTGCAACGCGCCCAGGCACGATGACGCGAGCTCTGATCAGTTGAAGGCGGGGCGAGCATAATCTGCGTTGCCATCGAAGGGGCAAGGGCAACGTGGTGTTCGCCAAGCCCGACAAGCACAGCACCTTCGGCGCTGATCGCGAGCACCTCGGCCATCGTACCAGGCACGACACCCTGGGCACGCAAAAATGCAGCCACCATCGGCTCGGTGGCGACCGATGCCACGATGCCACGGGTTCCCGCTGTGCAATGGGCAAGTTCCTGGGTCGGCACTGCCTCGAACGCACGCTGCCTCGACCCAGGTGCGTGCTCGAGAAACGCCTTGAGCGCTGTCACCAGCCGTTCCGACGTAATATGTTCAAGCTGACAGGCGAGGTCATCGGCCTCTTCCGGTTCAATGCCCAGATTTTCGACCAGAAACATGACCCAGAGACGGCGACGCGAAAGGATCTGCTGGGCCTGCGTCTCGCCATGTTCGGTCAAGGTCACCCCTTTGTAGGGCTGATAAGCAAGAAGGCCGCGCTCATCGAGCTTGTGACACATCTCGTTGGCCGAGACCTGCGAGACACCGAGTTTATTCGCCAATAACGATACTGGTACTGGCTGTTGCGGCTCACTGCGGAGCAGCGCCGTCATCACCAGGTACATCTCAATACTTTCACTCATTATCGACTCCCACCCTGGAGCATACCATACGACATCTCGGCAGCAAGGCTTTCAACATCCACTCTTCTTCTGATGGAAGATGCCACTTTTACTGGCATCTTCCATCAGAAGAAGAAAAATAAGGTCAACCTATACTATCAAGTGAGACAAAAGTAGTATACCGTACTTTCTGGAGGGTAGATAGTGATTTTTTCTCTCCTGGCAGTTGTGTTGCCACTACTTGTTCAGCCTTACCCAAAGTGATATACCTCTAGTGTACAGGCACACCCAAAGATCGGAGAATGAAAGAGTCCCATGCATACTATACCCTCCGGGAACGACCAGTGTCATCAAGAGAGAGGCCCAGGGCAAAGGCTAGCAATGCACATCGCAGATGAAACAACGCTACCACTCTCGCTTGTCGAGGTCGGTGCGTATGTCCGTATCGTTCGGTTCAGTGGTGGGATGCGTAGCGCTCATCGGTTGGCAGAACTTGGTTTGATTCCTGGCACAGAACTGACGATCATTACCGCCCATGGCGGCGGAATGGTCATCGGAATTGGGGATACACGCTTAGCTCTTGGGCGTGGCTTGGCTCATAAGGTACTGGTAACGTTCCTGGAGAGGAAGCAGTAATGGCTGATCTAACCATTGCCCTTGCCGGCAATCCCAATGTGGGCAAGAGTACCCTCTTTAATGCCCTGACGGGGAAGCATCAGCATGTAGGGAACTGGCCGGGCAAGACGGTCGCCAAACAAGAGGGCAAGCTGATAATTGAGGGAAAGCACCTGACGATCATCGATCTACCAGGAACCTACAGCCTTTCAGCGCATTCGCCTGAGGAAGAAATCGCCCGCAATTTCATTGTCTGTGGACGGCCCGATGCAGTGGTCAATGTGCTCGATGCGGCAAATCTTGAGCGCAATCTCTATCTCTCTGCCCAGATCCTTGAAACCGGGGCTCCTATGATCCTTGTCCTCAATATGACCGATGTGGCAACGGCACGTGGCCTCCAGATCCATCCCGAAGTGCTCAGTACACGGCTCGGGATTCCAGTCATTACGATGGCCGCCAGTCGCGGACAAGGCTTAAGTGAACTAAAGAGACTGCTGGCAACCCTCGCACGCACCCCTCGTGAGGCGATGGTTGGTAGCTCGGTATGTGCATAGGAGGCGAGGCAATGACGAGTATTGGGCTCACGCCGTCACTGCGGATGACCTATGCGTCACCGATTGAAGCTGAACTGACCAGGTTGAGTGAGGATCTCGGGCATTGCCCAGACCTTGTTGCGCGCTATCCGATGCGCTGGCTGGCGATCCAGTTGCTTGAAGGTGATGCGTTGCTGCAGGCCGAGGTTGAACGCCTTGGGGGATCAGTGGCAAGCGAAGCGCTCGCAGCGAGTCGGATGCGCCTGGAAACACACTATGGCGAAGATCTTGATGTTGCCATGGTTGACCAGCGCTATCGCTTTGTCCACGATCTTGCCGCACAGGCCCTGACCCGCCCCAAGACACCCTCTCTGACCATGTCCGACCGCGTTGATCGCATTGTCACCAATCGCTGGTTGGGCATTCCGATCTTTCTTGGGCTTATGTGGGTCGTCTTCAAGCTGACCACTGATGTTGCCGCACCCTTTGTTGACTGGATTGATGCAGTTTTGACCGGGCCAGTCAGCCACTGGATCATCAGCTTGTTGTCAATCACTGGGCTCAGCGGAGGTTGGCTCGAGTCTCTGCTCATTGATGGCGTTATCGCCGGTGTGGGTGGGGTGCTCGTCTTTATTCCTGTGCTCTTTTCCCTCTATTTTGCGTTGGCGATCCTTGAGGACTCAGGCTATATGGCCCGCTCAGCCTTTGTGATGGATCGCTTGATGCATCGCCTCGGGCTGCATGGCAAGAGTTTCTTGCCGATGATTGTGGGTTTTGGTTGTTCGGTGCCTGCGATTTACGCCACCCGTACGCTCGAAAATGAACGTGACCGCATCCTGACAGGCTTGTTGGTGCCCTTTATGAGTTGCAGTGCCCGCCTACCGGTGTATGTCCTCGTTGCGGCGATCTTTTTCCCAACGATGGCGGGACTGGTCATCTTCGGGCTCTATCTGACGGGCATCCTGGTGGCGATCGGCCTGGGGATCCTGCTCAAGCATACTCTTTTTGGCAATGAACTACCGACACCGTTTGTGATCGAATTGCCGCCTTACCGCCTGCCAACCTTGCGCAATATCTGGCAACAGATGTGGGAACGAACTGCGGCTTTTCTCCAGCATGCCTGGACAATTATTCTGGGTACCAGCATGCTCATCTGGCTGCTGCTCGCACTTCCGGTCAGCGGCGAAGGCGGTTTTGCTGAGACTGACGTTGACCAGAGTGCCTTCGCAGCCGTTTCAGGGGTGGTGACGCCCGTCTTTGCCCCCCTTGGCTTTGGCAGTTGGGAGACGAGCGGGGCACTGTTGACCGGCTTTGTTGCCAAAGAAGTCGTGGTGAGCACGATGATCCAGGTCTACAATGTGCCTGGGGAAGAAGAAGAAGAGGCCGTTGCAACCACCTTTGGTGAAGACCTGTTGGCAATCGGCGGCAGTTTTGTCAGCGCCACCAGCGACGCCCTCAAAGCAATCCCCTCGATCATCGGGATCAATCTCGCCGCAGAAGAGGACGAGCAAGCTCCAGACGGCCTCACAGGGGCGATTCGCCAGGGTTTTGACGCCAGTAGCGGCGGGCACGGGGCGCTGGCGGCCCTCGCCTTCCTGGTCTTTGTGTTGCTCTATACGCCCTGTATGGTCGCGGTTGCGGCTGCTCGCCAAGAGTTTGGCTCGCGCTGGATGTGGGTCAGCATTATCGGCCAGTTTGTCATCGCCTGGCTCGCAGCACTGATCGTCTTCCAGGGGGGGCGTTTCTTTTTGTAGGGCCTGCGGCCCTACAAACTGATGCTTGTGCTGGCACAAACGGCCAGCTTCGCTAGCCGTTTGTGCCAGCACAAGCGAGGCTCTCGCTAGCCGCTGACCCGCAAACCTGGCTTCCTTCGCTGGAAAAAAGCCAGCATTGCTGGCTTTTTTCCAGCAAAACAAACCGTTGGCTCCAGGTAACAAAAAGAAAGCAAAGCATCACATGTTGCAAAAAGTCTTGCAGGCTCTCGAAGAGACGCAAGGCCCGGTGTCGCTCGATGAGTTGAGTCGCCAACTTGAGCTTGATGTGGGGGTACTCGAGGGAATGATCGATTTTTGGGTACGGAAAGGCAAGCTGAAAGATAGCCGCCTGGCTGCATGTGCCGGAGGATGCGGAAACTGTAATCCCGGTGCGCAAGGCTGCACGTTTGACCGTGGTAGACCACGATCGATTACCCTCACCTGAAGCCGTATGCCGATCGATCTGTTGCTTAATGGACAGTTATATCGTGAACCCTCTTCCGTCGTTGAGGGGGCGTCGGTTGAGTTGCACGCGGTGCCACCATCCGGGGCTTCTTCGCTTAGCCTGACCCTCGACGGGGTACCTCTAGAGCCATTTTTGCGCCCTGGTGACCCGGCCTGGCGCTGGCGCTGGCTTGCTCCGGCCAGTACAGGTGGGCACGAGGTACTGGTGTGCGCATGCTGGCCTGATGGTCGCACCGAGGAGGTGCGTACGCAGATCGTGGTTGTGCCACGTAAACTTGACGCTGAACACTATGCACTGCTCCTTGAGGATTTGCAAGCAGTGGCCCCCCGCTTGGTCTTTGCGCTCACTGGTGGACGGCACGGGGTGCAACCTGATCCAACTTCACCGAGCGCGAACGCCGCCGCGATGCTACACGCCCTCTGTCGCGACGAAATCCCGCGCCTTGCCGCAGCAGTTGAACGCCTCGCCCAACGCCCACCTGATCGCCTACGAACCCGCACTATCTCGGTCGAGCCAGGCACGGCGCAGCGACCGGCGCTTCACAGGGGCGAGTTGATCAAGACATCAGCAACGTCGGCGACAGACCCGGGAAAGCTGTCGCCGGCTTCGTTGAGCAGCATACCAGAAGAGGCAACCGAGGCGAGCTACGACAGCTATGAGGCGCGTCTGTTGCGACGGCTCATCGAGGTACTGCTGCATCGCCTTGGACAACTGGCGAGCCTGACCACCCCGACGCCAGAACTGGA
This sequence comes from Candidatus Chloroploca sp. Khr17, assembly GCF_004138165.1. Taxonomy (GTDB): domain Bacteria; phylum Chloroflexota; class Chloroflexia; order Chloroflexales; family Chloroflexaceae; genus Chloroploca. Next base: position 100,886 of record NZ_RYFF01000002.1, on the reverse strand, counting down.
AGCAACCCGGCAGCGCCTGCGCGAACTGCGGTCACTGCCCCTGCTTGCCGAGGTGCCGCCGCTGCAAGCCTATCGCGGAATCACATCGCGTATGCAGCGCGACACCGACTACCGCATGGTCGCCCGGGTCTGGCAATGGCTCCGGCGACATCCACTGATCACCTGGGATACCGCGACCCTGACCTTGCCCATCAGCCAGTTACCCCGCCTCTACGAGCGATGGTGCGCTGTGCGCGTCGCGCTCACCTTGCTTGAAAGGCCCGAATATACGCTGATCAGCCAAGAGTTGTGGAACGACGATGCCGGCGAGCAGGGGCTAACGTTGACGGAAGGAACGGCGCTCGTTGTGCTGGCACACGAGGATGGGAGCATCTTGACCTTGCGCTATCATCCCCGCTACCCGCCCGACGGTACCAACGTGCGCTCACTCGACCGGCACACACGCATCCCCGATCTTGCCCTTGAAGTGACCCCGCCTGACGGCCCGCCCCGGATCAGCCTGCTCGACGCCAAATATCGACTTGATACCAGTGGCGGCGTGCCCGCCGACGCCTTAGCCGACGGATACAGCTATCTAGGGAGCATTGGCAACCGTGACGGCGTACGCCTCGTCGAAGGGGTCGCCCTGCTCTACCCAGGTCGAGGCAAAGCGGAGCACTATCCCAGTGGCATCGCCGCCCTACCGCTCTTGCCAGGAAATGATGATGCACTACGGGCGTGGGTTGCGGATGCAGGGTGAGCCTCTCTTGCCGTGAACAAAGCCAGCTGCGCTGGCTTTGTTCACGGCAAGCGGTTGGGGATGGCGGCGCAGCCGCAAAATCACCCCTTCGGGCGAAAGAGGCTGCCAATCATCTCAAAAATCGGGTTGCCACTCGCTGCGGGCTGTGCCGCAGGCCCGTTAGAGCCTGCCGCAGTACCGCCCTGATTCAGGGCACCTTTGAGTAAGGCTCCAAAGAGACCTTCGAGCAGCGAGGCTGCCCCAGCCGCACCCGGATCAATCTCACCCTGGGTATTGCGGCCCGAACCACGCCCGTGCCCCTGAGGTGATTGCGCCGTATGATTCGCTGCCCGACGTGCTTCGAGCAGCGCCGTAAGAATGGCAGCAAGATCGTCATCACCATTCTTCTTGGCCTGACTAAAAGCACCGATCGCAGGCAATAAAACATCAATCAGGGTTCCCTGGCCAGGTGCCGCACCACTCGACTGCTGCGCACCACCAAGCAAACCTTCAAGCATTGGTTGCAGATCACTGAGGCTAAAATCCGAGCGGCCCGCCAGATTCGTCGCCGCCTGATCAAGGCCCTGGGCATAGATCGGAGCGGTCGCCCCTTTGCCATTGTCACGCAACACCTGGGCCGCCTGAGCCAGTGCGGATCCGAGGTCACTGCCAGCGCCAGTATTCATCTGTTGCTGCAAGGCACCCGTGACGAGGCGAAAATTATTGACCATATTGTCGCCGCTATCGCCATCATCGCGATCAAGCTGGTTGAGATCGGGGCGATCGCGCTCAAGATTCTCGGTCATCGCCTCAAACAGGGCGACAAGACTCTTTGCATCAGCCATGCGCAAAACTCCTCTTTGTTATTCATCGTCCTGGGCAAAAGCATCGGTTTGATCAGGCGTTTCGGGAGCATAATCACCAATGGCAAGGATCGCATTGCGAATCTGGTCAGCAGCAGTTTGCCACGAACGCCGCATTCGCGGATGCGCCTCGACGTGCAGCGGTTCACCAAAACGAACCGTCACCTGCACGGGGCGCGGCACAAACTTGCCCTTGGGCATGACCCTGGTTGTCCCGCCAATCCAGGTTGGGATCACCGGGATCTGAGGAAAATCGGCCAGCAACTTGCCAATGCCTGCCCGAAACGGCCCCAACGAGCCATCCTTGCTCCGCGTGCCTTCGGGAAAGAGCAAGAGCGCATACCCTTCACGCAACGCCCGCGCCGCATGGCGCAGTGGATCTTGCCCACCACGGCGATCGCGAGCAATTGGAATTGCATTGAACAGCACGCGGGAAAAATATTGCTGCGGCCCACCCTGAAAAAAATAATCTTGAGCCGCTGCCGCCACAAAATGGTCGCGAATATCGGGGGGAAGACTTGCAAAAACAACGGCCGTATCGGCGTGACTCTGGTGGTTGGCTGCAATGACAAACCCACCCTCGCGAGGAAGATATTCAAGCCCACTGATGCGCGGACGCACATACAATTGCACAAAGCGCACAAACATGCCGGGCAGAAAACGCGCCGCAGCATGGCGGCTCCGATAGAGGCTCATCGCGTGCTCCGCACGCCGTTTTTCAGGTGAATCACGGCTAATCCCTGGCTCTCAACTTTGTTTCTGGCATGATATGGTATGAGCTCATCGTCCAGATACGCTTCGAGTTATTATACCGCTAAGTTGAGAAAGTGGGTATGGGGGCGTTCGGGCTATCGCCCTAAAACGCATGCTTATGCTGGTGCAAAGGCCATCGAAGCTAGCCGTTTGCACCAGCATAAGCGAGATGTTTGGGGGGCTGCGCCCATACCCTTGCCTACAAAGGCAAGTGCCTGGACACGGGGCTCTGCCCCGTGTCCAGGCACACTTGCACCTACCTTCACTACTGCTCGTTGAGGATCTGCGCAAAGGCTTCGGCGTTGTAACGCAAAATTGGCTGACGAGCGGCCCGCACTTCGTCGAGCCGACGCACTGGTGCGGTCGTCGGGGCGTCATGTAGGACGTCGGGGGTCTCAACGGCTTCGCGGGCAATGTCGCGCATGGCCTGAATGAAGATGTCCAGGGTGCGCTTGCCTTCGGTTTCGGTTGGCTCAATCATCAGTGCTTCGGGCACGATCAGGGGGAAGTAGACCGTTGGCGGATGGAACCCATAGTCAATCAACCGCTTGGCGATGTCGAGCGTGCGGATGCCCTGCGCACCGGCAATCTGCCCTTTGAGCACGGTCTCGTGCATGCAGATCCGGTCAACCGCCTGCGGGTAGATGTCTTTTAGTTTCACGCGCACATAGTTGGCGTTGAGAACGGCGATTTCACTCACTTCGCGCAACCCTGCCGCCCCCAGCGTGCGAATGTATGTCCACGCCCGCACAAGCATGGCAAAGTTGCCATGAAAGGCTTTCATGCGCCCGATGCTCTTCTCGGGGGTAAAGAGTTCGTAGTTGCCGCTCGCCGTCTGACGTACCCGTGGCCCTGGCAAAAAGGGCGCAAGTTCTGCCGTGCAACCGACCGCCCCTGAACCAGGGCCACCACCGCCGTGCGGGGTCGTAAAGGTCTTGTGCAAGTTATAGTGCATAAAATCAAAACCAAGCTTACCTGGTTTTGCAATACCAAGAATTGCATTGAAATTAGCACCATCTCCGTACATCAGGCCACCCGCCTCGTGGACAAGCTGACAGATCTCGACAATCTGGTCTTCAAAGAGCCCGAGCGTATTGGGGTTTGTCAGCATCATGCCAGCCGTACGTGGCGAAAGTTTCGCCCGCAGATCGTCCATATCCACGTTGCCCCGGGCGTTGCTCTTCAACTCGACAACCTTGAGTCCGACCATCGCGGCAGTCGCAGGGTTGGTCCCGTGCGCAGCGTTGGGCACCAGCACTTCGGTGCGATCAAGATCGCCGCGATCAAGGTGATACGCCCGGAACGCCAGAATGCCCGTGAACTCGCCCTGCGCGCCCGCCGCCGGTTGCAACGAGACGGCCTCAAACCCCGAGATTTCACCAAGGTAGTCTTGCAATTCGTACATCAATTGCAACGCACCCTGGCTCAGGCTCTCGTCTTGCAACGGGTGCGCCGCCGCAAACCCGGCATAACGGGCCACCTCCTCGTGCAATTTGGGCGTAGCTTTCATCGTACACGAGCCCAGTGGATACATCATTGTATCGGGCGAAGCATTGCGCTGGCTAATCCGCGTGTAGTGCCGCATGACCTCAGGCTCGGTCAGTTCGGGAAAGTCATTCATCCCGTCCTGCCGCAGCAATGCGGTCGGTAACGCTGCTTCGGGAACATCAAGGCGCGGCAGGTTGGTACCATGCTTGCCCGGAGCCGAAAGTTCATAAATATGCGGTTCGTACGTATCCACGTAGCTCTCCTTATTTCACCCATATCGTTGGCGCAAAGCCCTCGATACGTGCCCCGTTAAAACAAATCTTTGATCGGCAACACAAAACCTGGCAAAAACTCAACGGAATCTAGCGTTGCCTCAAGGCCATAGGTACGCGCCAGACCATCTGGCGTATGTACCACCAGCAGGCGCGTGGTCGGATAGACCATCCAGACGGCAAGCGTACCAGCGCGCAGGTATTCACCCACTTTGGCTTGTACTTCATCGGCTGTATCATGAGGTGATACAATCTCGACGGCAAGGTCAGGCGCAAAAGGCCAAAAGCCCTCGGGAAGGCCATGCTTGGGCAGGCGCTCGGCACGAACGTAATAGACATCAGGGCTGCGCACCGTGTCCGGATCGTGCGCAAGCACAAACCCCGACTCAACGCCAATAAAGCCCTGGTTGGTTTGCTTGTTCCACTGGATCAAAAGCGCCGCAAGCATAGCAGCCACAATCCCATGCACACCACCGGGGGGCATATGATCAATAACCTCTCCCGCTACAAGTTCCTGATGCCGTGAACCAGGTAAAAGAGCAAAAGTTTCCGCTGTCAGCAAGCGCGTGAGCGTACTCATCGTATCACCTCTTCACCTCTTCACCTCTCAGCAGTGGGTTCGCTCACCAAAGGGCCGCGTGCTCAGCAGCCCTGCCCCCGGCAAGGTATGGGCAACAATTGACCTGAGTTCGGCCGCTCTGCTCAAGCATACGTCCTAGCCAACTGCCCAACGTTCGCCGGCATCAACCAAACTGACCCAGTAGTTCAACGAGGCGATCAATGTCGGCTTTGCTATTCATCTCAGTTACCGCGAGCAACATCGCATTACCGAGCGTCGGTTCATCCTCAGCCAGATCATAGCCGCCAACAATCTGATGCTCACGCAACGCCGCATTAAGCTCGGCCACCGGTCGTGGGCAATGCACCACAAACTCTTTGAAGAACGTCCCCGGTTCAACCTGATATCCAGGCAAGCGGGCAAGCGCCTCGGCGGCATAGTGCGCCCGATGATAACAAAGCTCGGCCACGTTGCGCATCCCCTGGCGGCCCATCAGGCTCATATAGACCGTCGCGGCCAGCGCCATCAGGCCCTGATTCGTACAGATATTGCTCGTCGCCCGCTCACGCCGAATATCCTGCTCACGGGCGCGCAGGGTCAACACATAGGCCAGTTGACCATCAACATCTTTGGTGACACCAACAATGCGTCCGGCAATCTTGTGGACATGCTTCTGGCGCGTGGTAAAAACACCGAGGTACGGCCCACCAAAATTCAGCCCAAGACCCAGTGGTTGCCCTTCAGCGGTCGCGATATCGGCCCCGACTTCGGCGGGCGTCTGAAAGAGCCCCAGCGCAAGCGGGTCGAAATGGACACACAGCAGCGCACCCTGAGCCTGCACTTTTTCGGCCAGACCACGCAGATCATGCATCCGCCCGAAGAAATCAGGACTCTGCACAATCAACAAGGCCGTCTGTTTATCCACCAAGGCCAGCGCATCGTCGATGCTGCTGCCCGGCGTCTCGTCACCGACAACCTCAATCTCAAGCCCCTGCAGATACGTGCGCAACACCGCCCGGTACTGCGGATTGACACTACGAGCCACGACGATCTTGCGCCGATTGCGGGTCACGTTAAGCGCCATGATCGCCGCCTCGGCCAGCGCCGTCGCACCATCGTAGTGGGACGCATTGGCAATCTCCATCCCGGTCAGCGAGCAGATCATGCTCTGGTACTCAAAAATCGCCTGCAACGTCCCCTGGCTAATTTCGGGTTGATAGGGGGTATACGAGGTATAGTATTCGCCACGACGCAGAATCTGGTCAATCGCCGTCGGCACAAAATGGTTGTACGCCCCGGCTCCCAGAAAGATGCTGTGCGTATGGACATGCGCATTCTTATTGCTCCGCGCGAGCAAAGCGCGTACCAATTCTGGTTCAGACATTGGCGCGGGCAGATCCAGGGCCGGAAAGCGCCATCCTTCAGGCACATCAACAAACATGTCATCAGTTGACGCAACCCCGATCGCCTTGAGCATCTCGGCGCGTTCCGTCGCGGTAATCGAAATATAATGGGACATGCTCTGCTCCCCTAGTGGGCTCGTTCTTCACAATAGGCGGCATAGGCCGTCGCATCCATCAACTGCTCTTCTTCACCTGACGGGCGGATGCGCAACAGCCATCCGGCACCATAGGGATCCTGATTAATCGGCTCTTGATCGCCTTCGAGATCACTATTCACCGCCACAACCTCACCGCCGACCGGCGCATAGAGATCAGAACTGGCTTTGACCGACTCGATCACACCAAACGATTCCCCCGGGGTCAATACCGTACCTACGGCAGGCAGTTCGATATAGACCACATCGCCAAGCGCATCCTGGGCATAATCGGTGATCCCGATCACCACTTCCTCACCCTCGGTGCGCACCCACTCGTCAGACGTGCTGTAGCGAAGATCGCCTGGGATACTGATGCTCATGGTCTCCTCTTATTTCTTATAGCGTGGCTTATAGAACGGCATTTTCACGGCACGCGCACGAACCGGTCGGTCGCGAATGATAACATCAAAGGCACTGCCTTCACTGCTGAGCGCGGTCGGTACCAGAGCAATCCCCAATGGCTTACCGAGCGTTGGTGAAGGCATACCAGTGGTCACAACACCGACAGGTTCCCCTTCCACCGAATGCACGGCATAGTCACCACGGGCAATGCCCTTGCCAACAAGCTCAAACCCGGTCAGGCGGCGGGTTGGCCCGGCTTGCTTGATCGCAGCGAGCGCCTCACGCCCCACAAAATCACCCTTATCAAGCTTGACCACCCAGCCAAGACGAGCCTCGTACGGGTTGATCGTCGCGCTAATCTCGTGCCCATAGAGCGCAAGGCACGGCTCAAAACGCAAGCTATCACGCGCCCCGAGGCCACACGGCTTGACGTCACCAAGGGCCAGCAGGCGTTGCCACATCTCGGGCGCTGCACCCGCCGCAAAAAAGAGCTCGAAGCCATCTTCGCCCGTATAGCCCGTCCGCGCAATCAGCGCCGTCTGACCAAAGACCGTCGTCAGCGCCACCCCGTGAAACGGCAGATGGGCCAGGTCGTGGGTGGTTGAGTCTTCAGCCTGACAAAGCAACTGCTCGGCGGCAGGCCCCTGCAACGCGAGCATCGCCCAGCGCTCGGAACGATCTTCAAGCTCGACATCAAACCCGGCGCTATGCTGCGTCAACCAGGCCCAATCCTTGTCGCGGTTGGACGCATTCACCACCACCAGATATTCATCGAGCAAGTGGTAGATGAAAATATCATCCACAATGCCACCGTCAGGCTGACAGAGCAAGCCATAATTGGCCTGGCCCAGCGTAATCGCGGCGACATTGCAACTCGCCACATACTGCAAAAAAGCCTCGGCCTGCGGCCCGCGCACCATAAAACGCCCCATATGACTGATATCAAAGAGACCCGCCCCCTGACGTACCGCCATATGTTCATTGATGATCCCGCTATACTGTACCGGCATCTCCCAGCCGCCAAACTCGACCATGCGGGCACCCATGCCAACATGGGTTACAAAAAGCGGCGTGCGTTTGAGCATGGCATCTTTCCTTGCTTACGACGAATTCAGTCCCTTACGAACACGAAGCAACATCTCACGACACTCGATGGCATAGCGGGCCAGGTCGTGATCATCAACGGCGCGCGCCTCAGCAGCAAATTGCCAGAGCGCCTGCAGGGCAACTTCTTCCAATAAGATCGGGTAACGATCCAGCACCTGCGAAAGACTGTCAACTCCATCGGCCAGCAAGAGTGCTTCAATCGCCTCATCAAGCTCACCTGGATCACCAGCAGCCTGCGCACGCACCTGGGCAAGCGCCTCACGGCGATCTTCGAGCACCTGCGCCAAGCGCTCGTGCTCATCATCAAGGGCCTGCTCGATACGCTCTGCCAGCAATTGATCTATCTCTGGCTGCAACAGCAGCGGATGCTGTGCCGCAACCTGCGCCACTTCTGCGGCACTCTGGGCTTGCAATAACGCCTGGAGCACCTCGTCAGGCACGTAGGTGAGGGCAGCAGGGAGGACAGGCTCACCAGCAACCAGAGCAGGCGGCAAAGCAACGCTGAGGCGCTGACTCATCCGGGCGAGCAAAGCCCGCGCCTCACGGAGACTCTCGGCAATCTCGAAGGCACGCTGATTGGCGGCGACCTCAACGAGTTCGTTGAGCACCGCATCAGTGGTCGGCGCAAAGAGGATCGGGTACTGCGCCACAACCTGCTCAAGTTCTTCGGCGCTATTGGCCCCCAGCAACGCCTCGACCGCCAGCAACAATGGAGGAGCATCTTGCTCGTCGGCTGGCGGGCGAACCTGCGCCGCCGCAACAGGTTCATGCACAGGCGGCCCAACAGGGGCCTCGGGCACGCCTGACTCCGCTTGTGCAACCGGACGACGCTTTATCCGGCGCAACAGATGAGCAATGCCGGCCAGATCCTGGGCAATATCAACATCCGCCAGATAGGGGCGGCGCGCTTCTTCAGGGATCGAGCCAACCAGCACCGCATGCAAATCACGGGCCTGCTCACCCCAGGCATGCTCGGGCAAGCCAGGTGCAGGCGCAAAGATCACGCGGCGCGCCAGGCCATCGTGAAAAAGTAACGGCGCACCGGCGGGACCACGCCGCTGGCACGCGGGACAGGTCACCAGATTGAGGGTACCCTCAAGCAACGCCGCAACCGCTTCTGGCACTTCCTGGGCATCAAGAATGAGCCAGACTGGTGCCTCGAAATCGGCACCACAGTCGGGGCACACAAACGCTTCAGGCTCTTGATAAGCAATGGGCATAGAACTCTACGCTAAACACATGGAACAACTGGAGCACGCCTGTATGATGTTCTATTGTACCATCACTCAGGCGACTCTGTTAATCCGAGCGGCGAGGTCTTCACCACGTCGCGCAATGCGCCGCTGCTGGTAAAAGAGGGCCATCCAGATCGGCAACAACGGCATCGCCGCCGCCAGGCCAGTGACCCAGGCCGCCGCCGTGATCGCCTGGGCCACCGCCGACTCTTCCCCCAGTAAAAAGAAAGTCGGCAAGGGCACCAACACCCCGATCGCCAGGGTGGTCGCCAATGCTGCCGCCCCAAAGACTAGGCTCGCACAGAAAAACATCAACAGGTTCTGCCCCAACCGATAGGTCACCAGATCAAGGCTGCGCTGCATCGCTGCACGTACCCCGATCTGATCCTGCACAAATGGCTGCAAGGCATAGATCGTACTGCTATAGACCGCCCCGTTCGCAACGAGACTCACCACATAAGTGGCGATAACGATGAGCACAACCACCATCACCAGCAAGCCAGCCGTCGCCTGCTCAAGCGCCCCCCCGCCGAGCGGCAAAGCCGTCGCCGCGATAATGCCAACAAAGACAACGAGGTAGGCAAGAAAGATGCACGCCAGGCTTGCAATGCTCATCATCGCACTCGCGACCATCAGAAAGATCGTGCCATAACAGCCCATTCCGGCCAGATGGCGCGGCTTAATTGTCAGCGCAGCGCGCAGACGTACCGGCTCACCTGCAACTGCCATCACCGCCGCACGACTCAGGGCTCCCATAATATAAAAGCTCAGCGGGAGAGTGAGAAGAAGGCCGCCCAGAATCAGCAATACGACAACCGACTCACTCACGCGATCCGCTAACAAGAACAGGCCAAATAGCGCCGCCCCCAGGGGCAAAGCAAGCATGCCAACCAGCAAGAGAAACCGCGTCAAATGACGCCGGTAGAGCCGCAACCCCTCGTCAAGCAACTCGAGAAGAGGGGTAATATGCTGTTGCAGCCGCAGGAATTGTTGCATCAAAATAATATCCAAGCCTATCTGAACTGACGTATAATGAATTATAACATTCTGTATCTGCGCTGGAACAACTGGCGTAGCCTGTGTTGAAAACGCAGGCATAGCTTGTCAGCCCGAAAACCTCAACGTTATGTCTATCTGGAGATCCGTACTATGCCTACACGCGACGAGTGGAATGCCATTCTCGAGCACGAACTTCCGCCTCAATCAACCTATATTGCCCGGAATCGAGCCATTACTGCCTGCTATGCGGGGTGGTATCTGCAAGAACCATGGCTCTTCAAATGGGCCGGTATGGCGGCGTTTGCCTCCTTCCAGGTAGGCGTTGGCCTCGCGATGGTCGAGTTGCTCCTTGCCCCACACAAGGCCGTGCGCGTCGAAGAGGCGCTCGCAAACGGCCAGTCAGGAGCCAATAACGAGATGGCAGCACAGGTCTTCAAGCTGATGCTCTCACTTCCGCTGGCTCTCCACGATGCCGCCACGCGCCCCCTGCTGCTCGCTGACCTCGAACTCGTCAAGCAGGCCAATGATGCCATCTTCAACGATATTGGCTGGGCCCATCTGGCCTATCTCTACGGTGGCCTGGATACCGTGGAGGCGAATCTTACGGCAAGCGATCAATCCGGGTTGCGCGAGGCGTTCCGGATGCTCGACGCAGCTGTCCACTTGCTCTGCAAGCCGCAAGAGTATCAGGCAGGCCTCACCCTGATCAACCAGGCAGCGGTAACGATGCTGCGCCACGAGCAAATGACCGTCTTGCCCCGGTATATGGAAAAGATGTCGGATCTGGGGCGACGCATTGCTTCACTTGGTTCGTGGCTCGACTTTGAAGGCGGCACCACTCTGGAAAGCCAAGCCTCGTTCACGTTCTATTATGGGCCGCTCGCGGTGCTCACCGGAACGCGCAGTGTCACCAATGCCGCCGACCGCTGGCAGTGGATCGAGCAGGATGTCTTGCCCAAATGGGCCAAGGTCAATGCGAAATATGACGAAGGCACGCCTATGCACGCACGCCTGGTCAGCCTTGCCCACGAAACCCCGACCATGCTCCAGCAGACGGCTGGCTTGATGAACCGGTTCTATCCAGCCCTTACGTTCCAGGCATCGTCACCCGTCACTTGAACCTGAACGTATCTTATGAAGCGAATTATGTACTTAAAAACTATTACTCGCACATCACAGGCGTCGACCTGTTTTCATTTTCGAAAACTACTAGATGGAGGTTGCAATGAGCCGTAACCACGGTTTTGAACTGCTTCGCGATGAGCAGATCACCGAGTTGAATACCCGCGCCCGGCTGTATCGCCACACGCACACCGGGGCCGATCTGCTCTCGCTCGAGTGCGCTGATGAAAATAAATGTTTTGGTATCACGTTTCGTACGCCGCCAGCCGATCATACCGGGATAGCCCATATCCTCGAACATTCCGTGCTCTGTGGCTCACGCAAGTATCCCGTCAAGAAGCCCTTTTTTGAACTGGTCAAGAGTTCAGTCAAGACCTTCCTCAATGCGATGACCTACCCAGATAAGACCACTTATCCCGTCGCATCAACGAATCTTGCCGATTTTTATCATCTCGTTGATGTCTATCTTGATGCGGTCTTTTTTCCGCGGATCACGCCCGAAGTGCTCAAACAAGAGGGTTGGCACTACGAATTGACCCGCAAAGATGAGCCGCTCTCCTTCCACGGGGTGGTTTTTAACGAGATGAAGGGGCAGTATTCGTCACCTGATTATCTGCTCTATCGCACCAGTCAGGCCGCGCTTTTCCCCGCAACAACCTATGGCATGGCCTCGGGAGGCGATCCAAAATACATTCCCGATCTCACTTTTGAGGCGTTCCAAAACTTCCACACGACGCTCTATCATCCCTCCAACGCTCGGATCTATTTTTATGGCGATGACGATCCCGAGCGTCGCCTTGAACTGCTTGACGAGTACCTGGCACAGTTCGACGCCCTGCCTATTCCATCCGAGGTAGCCCTGCAACCCCGCTTCCCCGAGCCTCGCATCGTCGAAGAGACTTATACGGCGCCCTCTGAAGAGAGTAGCAAGAAGGGGATGGTGACGATCAACTGGATGATCGGCGAAGAAGACGACGAAACCCGTGTCCTCGCGATGGCAATGCTGAGCTATCTGTTGCTCGGCACGCCAGCCGCACCGCTCTACAAGGCGCTCACTGACTCGGGCCTCGGCGATAGCCTGACCGGTGGCGGCTATAACGATGGGCTACGACAGCACACCTTTTCGGTGGGACTCAAAGGCATTGATCCGACCGCTGCACCGGCCACCGAGGAACTTGTCCTGACCACCTTGCAACGCCTGGCCGACGAAGGCTTTGATGCCGACCAGTTGGCCTCTGCGCTCAACACGGTCGAGTTTTCGCTGCGCGAGAATAATACCGGCGGCTTCCCTCGCGGGCTGAGCATCATGCTCCGTGCGCTCGATACCTGGCTCTACGATGGCGACCCGCTGGCCCCGCTGCGCTTCGAGGCCCCGCTGGCAACGATCAAGGCCGCCCTTGCCAACGGCGAACGAATGTTTGAAGATCTGATCCGTCACACCCTGCTCGAAAATACGCACCGGGTACGAGTGATGCTGCGCCCCGATCCCGAACAGGCAACCCGCGATGCGGCGGAAGAACGCGCTCGGCTCGACGCCGTCCAGGCGACCCTGAACGACCAGGATCTTGAACAAATTATTGCCGATACCCAGGCCTTGAAGATCTTGCAAGAGACCCCGGATCGCCCCGAAGATCTCGCCCGGATTCCTACGCTGACCCTGGGCGACCTGGATCGTCAGGGCAAAACGATCCCAACGGCACGACTGACCAGCGGTGAAGTACCTCTGCTCTATCACGATCTCTTTACCAACGGCATCGTCTATCTCGATCTCGTCTTTGATCTGCGGGCCGTTCCAGCGCACCTGCTCGGCTATGTCCCGCTCTTCGCCCGCGCCCTGACCGAGATGGGCACCGCCAACGAGGATTTTGTGCGCCTTGTGCAGCGCATCGGGCGCGACACCGGTGGCATCTATGCCTCAACAAGCACCTCAACCCATCTCCAGACCGGCGAACCACTGGGGCACTTCGTGATCCGAGGCAAGGCGACCGTCGCCCAGACCGAGGCGATGCTCGCCCTGATGCACGACATCCTGTTGACCGTCAACCTCAATGACCGCGAGCGGTTCCGCCAGATCGCCACTCGCAGCCGGGCCATGCGTGAATCAGCGCTTGTGCCAAGTGGCAATGCCTTCGCCCGCAAGCGCATCCTCGCCCGCCTTGCCCCGGCAGAATGGGCCGACGAGCAACTCGGTGGCATCAGCGCCCTCTTCTTTGTCCGTCAACTGGTGCAACGCATTGACGAGGACTGGCCGGGTGTGCTGGCCGATCTCGAACTGATCCGCACCAGTCTGATCAATCGCAGCACGATGGTGGCGAATCTGACGCTCGACGAAGCCAATCAACGCCAGGTGGAACCAGCCCTCACAGCCTTCCTCGGCACATTGCCCTCCACTGCCTACGAACCGGCCCCGTGGACGATCACCGAGCCAGGCCCCGGTGAAGGCCTGATCGTCCCCGCGAAAGTCAATTATGTCGCCAAAGCTGCAAGCCTCTACCCGTTGGGGCTCAAGGTTAGTGGGGCGGCAAGTGCCATCACCCGCTTCCTGAATATCGGCTACTACCTCGAAAAAGTGCGTGTTCAAGGCGGTGCCTATGGGGTCGGAGCCAGTTTTGAGCGTAGTACGGGCATCTTCGGGGCTGTCTCGTACCGTGACCCGCATCTGCTCAAAACCCTTGCCGTCTATGACCGAGCCGGCGACTATCTGCGCACGGTAGCAATGGATGCGACGGCGATCGAACGCAGCATCATCGGAACCATTGGCGACATTGACGGCTACCAACTGCCCGACGCCAAAGGCTACACCGCCATGATGCGCCACCTCAACGGCATTACCGACGCTTATCGTCAAGCACTGCGCGAACAGATCCTCGATGCGACCGAAGCTGACTTCCGCGCCTTCGCCGAGATCCTCGACACCGTGCGCGATCATGGTATCATTGCCGTCGTTGGTTCCGCCGAGGCGATCGCCACCGCTAACCGTGAGCACCCCGGGTTGCTCAACCCGGTGAATGTTATGGGGTAGGGGTGCTTTCTGGAGGCCTGCAGCCCCTAGGAAAGATACTTCTGGCGCAAGATGCCAGCCTTGCTGACATCTTGCGCCAGAAGCATGATGGGGTCGCAGACTCCCAAGGATTGCGCTCGTGCTGGGGGTTCATGCATCTGAGCAGAAAGAGTCTCTATGAGTGCCGAGCAAGCGGCCACAACAGAGTATCCCATCGATGATCGACGCGAACTGGTTGGCTGGTATTTTTATGACTGGGCCAACTCGACCTTTTCAACCACGGTTGTGACCGTCTTTCTTGGCCCCTATCTGACTTCGATTGCCCGTGCCGCAGCCGATGCTGATGGGATGATCTATCCGCTCGGTATTCCAGTCGCCGCAGGTTCCTATTTCGCCTATATCGTCTCGCTCTCAGTGCTGCTCCAGGTCTTCTTCCTGCCCATCCTCGGGGCCATTGCTGACTACTCGCGTGCCAAAAAGCTCTTGCTCGGTATCTTTGCCTATATCGGGGCCTTTGCCACCATGGGCATGTTTTTTCTTCAGGGCGAACGCTATATCCTTGGCGGCTCGCTCTTTTTGATCGCCAATCTCGCTTTTGGCGCTTCCATTGTCTTCTACAATGCCTTCTTGCCCGAAATTGCCAGCCCCGATAACCGCGACCGGGCCTCGTCAAGGGGTTGGGCCATGGGCTACCTTGGTGGCGGCGTGCTCTTGTTCCTGAATCTGATCCTTTTTACCAATGCCGAGGCTCTGGGGCTCGACGAAGGCACAGCCGTCCGCATCTGTATCACCTCTGCCGGTCTCTGGTGGGCTATCTTCACGATTATGCCGCTGATCCGCCTGCGTACCCGTGGCACCATCAAGCGCCTGCCCCCCGGCGAGCGCTACGTGACGATTGGCTTCAAGCAACTGGCTCATACGTTTAGCCAGATGCAGCACTATCGCCAGACTCTGCTCTTTTTGCTGGGCTACCTGCTCTATAACGATGGCATTCAGGCCGTCATTGCGCTGGCCGCCCTCTTTGGAGCCGAAGAACTCGGGATGCCCCAGGGCGTGATCATTCAGGCGATCCTGATGGTGCAGTTTGTCGCCTTTTTTGGTGCGCTCGCCTTTGGCCGGTTAGCGCAGCGCATCGGCAGCAAGAGGGCGATTATGCTCAGTCTTGTGATCTGGACTGTTGTGGTCACCTATAGCTATGTGATGCCCGCCGGGGTGCCCGCCCAATTTTTCTTGCTTGCCGCAGCGATTGCCGTCGTTCTCGGGGGCAGTCAGGCGCTCAGTCGTTCGCTCTTTTCGCTCATGATCCCGAAGGGGCAGGAAGCCGAGTATTTCAGCATCTACGAGATCAGCGAACGGGGCACGAGTTGGCTTGCGCCGCTCTTGTTTGGGCTCGCCTTTCAAATGACGGGCAGTTACCGCATTGCCCTCATCTCGCTGATCGTCTTCTTCATTGCCGGCATTGTCCTGCTCTTCTTTGTCAATGTCCGCCGTGCGATCGAAGAAGTGGGCAATGAGGCACCAGCCCTAGTGTAAACTCTTTCGTGCCCCCCAAACCCGCTGCGCGGGTTTGGGGGGCACGAAGAATCAGTTCAACGACGTCGTTTGGTGCGACGTGGTGGTGCATTCCCTCGTTGCACCATTGTCTGCCAGGCGGTATCGGTGTCGGGAACCTGCGTCAGTTGCTCATCACTGAACCGGTTGGCCTGGGCATCGTTGAGCGACGCCAGCGCCCGCTCATGCTCTTGCTCAGCAGGACTCCGGCGCACAAACGTGAACCAGGCATACCAGACGAGGCCAATCAGCCCGATGAGCAACACGGCAGCACCAAAGAAGAGCACATACGCACTCACCGCCGACCTTCCTGACGCAACTTGAAGAAAATACCGGCTGCTTCGGTGCGGTTGCTCACACCCAGCTTCTGGTAGATATTCTGCAGATGGAATTTGACCGTATTATCGCTGACCTGCAGGCGCTGGGCGATCTGCGTATTCGTCAGCCCCTGCGCCACCAGGGTCAAGACCTCGGCTTCGCGATCAGAGAGATCAGAGGCCGGGCTGGGGCGCTGGCGGTGTTGCCGTAACCAACGCTTGGCTGCCTGCGGAAAGACAAGCTGGCCCTGGTAGACCTGACGAATACAGGCCAGGGTCTGTTGTGGAGCCTCGGTTTTGAGCGCAAAGCCATCGGCTTCGGCCTCAAGCGCCGATTGCATCGTATCGCCGTCATAGAAGGCCGAGAGAATTAACACCTTCGCAGGCACATTCGCCGCCCGAATACTCTGCAGGCACGCAATCCCACCAACGGTCGGCATCTGAAGATCGAGCACCACCACATCGGGCGCAAGCGCACGAACTCGTTCGAGCACCTGATCGCCATCACTGGCCGTCCCCACAACCTCCATGTCGCCTTCACCCTCGATCAGCGAACGCAGACCTTCAAGGACAAGCGCATGGTCATCCGCAAGAAAGACTTTGATCATTGTCACCACATGGCACGATAACCCGCACACACGTCCCAAGACCAGGGCTACTCTCGATCATAAAGGTACCCCCGAGCAGACCCACCCGTTCACGCATCCCTTGTAGCCCAAAATGACCAGTAAGCGCCTGCTGCAACACCGACGAAGCATCAAAGCCACAGCCATTGTCGCGTACTTCCATGATCACATTGTGACCCTCACAGTGTAGGCCCACCGTATGATGGTCGGCTTCGCCATGGCGCACCGCATTCGAGAGTGCCTCTTGCAAGATACGGTAGAAACTGATCTTCACGGGCAAAGGTACCGCAGGAAGTTCACCCTCAAGCTCCAGGCAGACTGGATTACCCGTCAATTCCTCGTGCTGGATCACCAGCCCTTCAAGGATGGCAACCAGGTCACGGCGTTCAAATTCAGGCGGACGAAACGCACCCATAAAGGTACGGATCTCATTGAGGGCATGTTCAAGGAGGGTCACACTGCGCCTGATCCGTTCGAGCTCATCCGGGGCTTGATCAGGGCTTTGCACCATCCGGCGTTGCACAACATAGAGTTGCGAAAGCGCGGCAAAAATATTTTGCACCGGGCCATCATGAATATCAAGAATGATCCGGCCTACCTCACGCTCGGCAATTTCAAGAAAACGCCCCGATGGTTCCTGGATGCGATTAGGATAGTGATCAATGCTCATGGCCGCACTGCCTTTCACTGGATGTTATGTAGTATACACCCGGCAGTCACAGCCACGATCAAGAAAATGGTTTCATGCGCTCTACAGGGTGTTGAGAAATGGCTACCACCCTGCTGTGGGCACCAGCATACGATCAACGGCCGCAAACCCCGCCTTGATAATGCTTTCGACATCAAGCCCAAAAGCGCGATAGAGTTCATCACGTGTCCCCGACTGACCAAAGGCATCCACGCCCAGCGCAAGCACCGGTGCACCATAGATGCTGCCGAGCCAGGCCAGTGCGTGTGACGAAGCATCATGCACGGTCACAAAAGGTGCCGTCGCTTCATCGGGCGGAATCAACCAGGTCAGGTCATCACCAGCACGCCAGGCTTCATAGAGCCGCCGCGGACTCGTCAGGTTGAGCACATTGACCGCAACGCCCTCGCGACGCAGGTAGTCAGCAGCAGCCACCACTTCGGGCATCACCGCGCCGGCTGCCGCCAATTGCAAGACCGGGGATGCGGGGTGATCGGCATGATCACGGCGGTCAATCAACCGATAACCGCCGGCCAGCACTTGACGCCGCAACGCGGCCCGCCCAAGCCGTTGCAGCGCTGGTTCAAGCAATCCCTGATCAAGCGGCCGCGTCGAAAGACGCAAATAGGTCGCCCGACCCTTCTCGCGATCACAACACTGCGTGAGCCCCTCTAGCAGCGTCCAGACCAACTCGACCGCAAAGCAAGGCTCAAAACTGTGCAAATTGGGCAACTCGATGCCGAGTGAGGGCGTGACGGTTGACTGGTGCGCACCACCCTCCGGGGCCAGCGTAATGCCCGAAGGCGTGCCGGCCACGACAAACTTTGCCCCCGCATAGAGCCCGTAAATCAAGGCATCAAGCCCCCGACACACAAATGGGTCATAGACGGTGCCAATCGGAAGCAACAGTTCATCAAGCAACTCGTGACTCAACCCAAACATGCCCAGCAGCATAAACAGGTTCATCTCAGAGATGCCCAGTTCAATATGCTGACCCGAAGGCCCGCGTTGCCAGCGGAGCAACCGATAGACCTCGGCGCTCTCGAAATCGGGTTCTTCGGTGGGCGCATAGACCCCGGTCTTATTGATCCAACCCGAAAGATTCGTTGACACCGAGACATCCGGCGAGGTGGTCACAATGCGTTCACGCAGCCCTGGCACCTCGCTCAGACGCATCAACGCACGCCCAAAACTCTCCTGCGTACTTGTCTGCCCGGTCGCCAGCACCTCAAGATCATCAGGAATTGTTGCCGCAACTGCGGCGAGACGCTCACGCGCCCCCAAAGACGCCTCGTGTGGCCCATACAGACGCTGCGCAACGGCAGTACACAGCTGTCCTTCGGGGCTCGCAGGCTCAAAACTGGCCCAGAGCGCCTCAGACTTGATGCCAAGATGGTCACGGAGCGTCTCGATCTGATCAGTTGTCAGCAACTGCGAGTGGTTCAGCGGATGCCCGGCAATCGGCAAGCCCCACCCCTTGATCGTATAGGCAAAAATGATCGTCGGGCGACGCGGCGCTTCATCAGCCTGGGCCAGCGTTGCCAACAATTCTTCGAGATCGTGACCGCCCAGGTTCGCCAGGATCTGGGGTAATTCAGCATCAGGAACATCCGCCAGTAACGCCGCCAGCGCCGGATCATCGCCAAGCAAACGCGGGCGAAGTTCCGCCCCCGGCAACCGAATCAGCGCCTGATACTCCTCATTGCGCATCTCATCAATGCGTTGCCGCAGCGCCGCACCACCCTCACGGGCAAAGAGCGCCTGCAAACGACGACCATACTTCGCCTCGAGCACACGCCAGCCACTCTCGGCAAAAAGACGCTTGAGATGAGCCGCCCGAATCCCAGGCACGACCCGATCAAGGCTCTGACGATTGAGATCAACGATCCAGAGCAGATGCTCAAGACCAGCGAGGGCCGGATCAAGAATCGCCTCCCAGACATTGCCCTCATCAAGTTCAGCATCACCGACAAGGGCCACAAAACGACGGGTATCAGGCGCACCAAAATGGGCGGTCGCATAACGCCCAGCGAGGGCCGCAAATGCAGGCGCGACCGCACCAAGCCCAACCGAACCCGTTGAAAAATCGACGTGATCAGGATCTTTCGTCCGCGATGGATAGGCCTGCAACCCACCGAAGGAGCGCAGCGTCGGCAGATAGTCTTCGGGCAACTGACCAAGCAGATACTGGATCGCATGAAAGACCGGTGAGGCATGGGGCTTGACAGCCACGCGGTCACCAGGACGCAAATAGTGAAAATAGAGTGCCGTCAAGATCGAAATCATCGAAGCCGAGGAAGCCTGATGACCACCAACCTTGGTGCCATCATGATTTGGGCGTACATAATTGGCATGATGGACAATGAGCGTAGACAACCAGAGAAGCCGTTGCTGCACCCGTTCAAGGGCCGCAAGCTCATCTGCGGATATAACCGGAGCCAGTGGCGTGTCCACTGGCAACGCATCTGCCGGGCGGCGCTGCCTGGAAGTTGTCATCGTCGTTTCCGTTCGTTGGCTACTGGTTCACTCACCTGCTGATACAATTGATTGAGCGAAGCAATGCTTGCGTCCCAATCATAGTGATCGACCACATGGGACCGCCCGGCGGCCCCGAGCGTCCGTCCCAGTTCAGGGTCTTGCATCAGGCGAAACACCGCATCAGCAAACGCCTCAGGGCGATCGGCAATCAACAAATGCTTGCCATTTCGCACCCCCGCAATCCCCTCGACCGCCATAGACGTTGCCACCACCGGTGCCTCCATCGCGAGCGCCTCGAGCAACTTGAGACGCGAGCCGCCGCCAATGCGCATCGGGACAACAAAGACCGCAGCTCCATCAATATAAGGGGCAACACTAGGCACCTCACCAATTAATTCAACCTCATCGCTTGCCAAGGTCTGCACAACACGCCCCGGGGCGCGGCCAACAACCAGGAGGCGCACCCCGCGGCGTTTCTGCCGCAGCAGAGGCAGAACTTCAGCGGTAAACCAGCGCAGGGCATCAAGATTTGGGCGATAGTCAAGCGCACCCACAAAAACCATGGTCGAGGCACCGAGATCGCCCCGTACTGCCCCAGGACGAATGCGCGCCGTATCAACGCCATTGGGCACAACCGCCAGTTTCGACGCAGCCGCAGCCACCAGGCGTTGCAGCGCAGCACGATCCTGCTCCGAGACGACCAGAATATGGTCAAACGCCCGCAGCAAACGTCGTTCATAGCGCGACAACTTACGCCACTGCACCAACGAATAGATCCCGGCAACGAGTCTGCCAGGTGGAAGCGCGAGACCGCCCTTCAGATCGGCAAGCGCAGCGCGGCGTTGCAACAGATATTCAGCATTGAACTGATCAAGCACGATTCGCTGCGTCAAATCGCGTGCCATCAGCGCATAATGGGCCATCTCGATACTCTCGGCCTGCACCACATCATAATGTTCCGCCGCCAGCAACCGGCTCAACGCCTCTGCATACGGCTGGCTACGATTCCGTAGGGCCATATCGGGCAACGGTGCCGCCAGCGTAGTCACGGCACGGCGCAGCATCGAACGCGGGGGAGGGCCATGCACAGTCACCACACTATAACGTTCGCGCAACGGTGCCAGTGCAGCAGCCGCGTCCGCATTGGGGGCAAAAGTCAGCAAGGTCAGATCATGATGCATCGCAAGGCCGCGGGCCAAATGAAAGACCCGCAAAGCACCACCACTACGCGGTGGGAAAGGAGGATACGGGGCAAGCAGTAAAATCTTCATCGCTACCCTTCTGTCTGGGGTCAGCCGGAACCAGCATGATCATACCATAGCTAGCGTGATTGCCCAAACAGGCGAGATTCAAGTTGATCAAAAACGCCAGCGAAACTGGCGTTTTTGACCAACTTAAGACAGACCACCCTCTGGGGGCCTACGCTCGTACCGTCATCCGTCGCAGCCCGGTCGGAGGCTCGACGCGAGCGATCTCAAAAGGACTGCAGGTCTTGATCACAGCAAACGCCGTATCAACGGCCTCAGAGGTAGGCGCACTGGCCGACACAAGTGGGCGGCGTTGGATTTCACCGCGCGCAGCGGCCTGCTCAGCCGCACTGCCCAGCAGATACGCAACAGGAATGCCAGCCAGAAAACCGAGGACAATGCCAATGACCAGAGCAACCCCAAGCCAGGTCAGCGCAACGGCAAGGGTCGTCGGAAAGTTCGCCAGCATACCCATATTCCGGTTCTCGGGAAAGACCCCATAAATCAACCCGAGCAGACCACCGAGCGCACCAATGGTCACCATCCCACCCAGGGTCGAGACCAGAATGGCCTTGATACGAAACCATTCAACCGTCTCGCCAAGACCAAGGTACGCACCAGCGTCATCGTCACTCATCCCGACCGTCACCTCACCAAGGCCAGCCTCTCGCAAACGGGACGCCGCCAGTTGGGCTTGCGCCTGGTCAGTAAAGGTTGCCATCACCATAGCCATGGCACGTGCTCCTTGCCCATACGGGCTTGCCGGCAAGCAGACATAGCTCGCCACCATTGCCTCTATTGTACCGCGTCTGGATACGGTTGTGTGCAGCCACCATGAATGACTTGTACAAAAGATCCAGCTTTCGTTCGAATGATTTTGGATGCCTTGACTCTTGATACAACAGAGCATTCTGTTAACATAGTTATTATCTAGCAACCAAAGAAGACAGATATTTCAGGCCATGTGTGCCAAGATGCTTAAGGGGGGTGAGTACTGCGTTCGCTACCCGCTCTGCAACGTCGCAGCGCCGGGGGTGAGCTGCTCTAACGAGACACAACTATCGCTGAGTAGCGTACTTCCGAAGTCGACCGGATGGATTTCTCTCGTATGTGTCATAAGTTTCACGCATCCGAACTGGTCACAAGCTGCATATGTTGTTAAGGAGTGTTCAGAATGGAAGAGATGGTAGTTGCACTTGATACGATGTGGTTGTTGTTGGCAGCGTTCCTTGTCTTCTTCATGCAGGCCGGGTTTGCCTTGCTGGAAGCCGGGGCGACGCGCTCAAAAAATGCCGTCAACATTTTGATGAAAAATTTGATGGACTTCTGCATCGGAGCGCTCACCTTCTGGATGATCGGGTGGGGCTTTGCCTACGGTGCCTCAGCAGGTGGTTTTATCGGTGTTGATCAGTTCTTCCTCGGTTATGATGCAGCTGAGGCTGGCGGCGTCCCAATCCTGGCAAGTTGGCTCTTTCAGGTCGTCTTTGCCGGTACCGCAGCCACAATTGTCTCGGGAGCTATGGCCGAGCGCACGAAATTCTCGTCATACCTGATTGTCAGTGCCCTAATGGCAGTGCTCATCTATCCGGTGGTGGTTCACTGGGTCTGGAGTGGCGCAGGTTGGCTGACCGCGATTGGCTTTACCGATTTCGCTGGTAGCACGGTCGTCCACAGCGTCGGCGGTTGGGCTGCCTTGATGGGGGCCATTGTGCTCGGCGCACGCATTGGTCGCTTCTCCAAAGATGGCAAATCGCAGCCAATTCCTGGGCACAACGTCTCGCTGGTCGGTCTTGGTGTTTTCATTCTCTGGCTCGGCTGGTTCGGCTTCAATCCTGGGAGCCAACTGGCGCTCTCGTCGCAGGCTGATGCCAATGCAGTCGCACTGGTTGCCGTCAATACAACCCTGGCAGCCGCTGCTGCTGCTATGGCCACTGTTATTCTCACCTGGATCCGCACGGGCAAGCCCGATGCTGGCCTGACCCTCAACAGTGTCGTCGGTGGTCTGGTGGCAATTACTGCGGCGTGTGCCTTTGTAACGCCGGTGGGTGCCATAATTATCGGCCTGGTCGCCGGGCCGCTCCTGGTCTTCTCGACCTCCTGGCTTGAGTCGTTGAAGATTGACGATCCAGTCGGCGCTGTGCCTGCTCACCTGGTCAATGGTGTCTGGGGCACCCTGGCCCTTGGTCTCTTTGCCGCCATCGAGGGCAACACAGGCACGCTTGGCCTCTTCTACGGTGGCGGCGTGGCCCTGCTGATCGCTCAGGCGATTGGTGTGGTAGCGGTTGCCGTCTGGACAGTCGTACTCTCGGGTGCGCTGTTCTATGCACTCAAGGCCACCATCGGTCTGCGTGTTAGCAAAGAGGAAGAGGAACTCGGCCTCGACCTTGGCGAGCACGGTATGGTTGCCTATCCTGACTTCCTCCCAACCCCAACCCCGGGCATGGCCCCACCGGCACCTCCTTCCGGTGGCGTCAGCCGCGCCCCGGCCAAGTAACTTTTCGTCACAACCCAAACAACGCGTGAGGCGGCAGGCTCAAGCCTGCCGCCTCACGCGTTGTTTGGGTTGACTTAAGTTGTGCATTTTGTACACTTCATGGGGCTTGTATTTGTTGAAATGATCCAATTCGTCTGCTATGATTGAACCAGGAAAGAAACTGCAACGATGCAGCGGAGGTTCAACCATGGAAATGCTATCTGACCTGCAAAGTCTCTTGATCGGGTTGATCGGCTGGGCAGCCACCACGTTAATGCTTGAGAATGCTTCACGTTTGACCGTTACCGACCGTCGAGTCATGAGTGTCTTTAGTTGGACGATCTGGATGATCCCTGCGTTTGGGGCGCTGGTGTTGCAAGGTCTGCTCAACACCTATACCGCCGTGCTGTATGTATGCATCACGACGCTTGCCCTTGGCGTGATTATGGTCGTTGGCATATCGCGTCGGACACACACCCGCTCTTGAAGCGCGAACCATTCATTGGTCGGGTAAAATAAGATAAATCTCGGTTACAGACGAACACGAAAAAGGCCAGCAATGCTGGCCTTTTTCGTGTTCGTCTGTAACCGAGGCCTATGCGTCGTAGTACATCGAGAACTCATAAGGATGCGGACGCAGCGCAATGGAGACAGCCTCACGGCGCTTGGCATCAATATACGCCTCGAGCAGGTCAGGCGTAAAGACACCGCCCTGCAGCAAGAACTCGTAGTCAGCCTCAAGGGCATCCAGCGCTTCGCTCAGCGAACCAGGCGTACCGCGGATATCGGCCTTCTCTTCGGGCGACAGTTCGTAAATATCAACATCAAGCGGCGGCGGCGGCTCAATCTTGTTCATAATCCCATCCAAGCCAGCCATCATCATCGCAGCAAAGGCCAGGTAGGGGTTGCACATCGCATCGGGGGCACGGAACTCGATGCGGCGTGACTTGGGCGACGACGAATAGGTCGGGACACGAATGGCCGCCGAACGGTTGCGCACTGAGTAGACCAGGTTGATGGGGGCCTCAAAGCCCGGAACCAGACGCCGATAGCTGTTGGTTGAAGGTGCACAGATCGCCAGCAGGGCCGGGGCGTGCTTGAGAATGCCACCAGTGTAATACTGCGCCATCTTCGAGAGCAGCGCATACTGCGTCTCATCAAAGAAGAGCGGCTCGCCATCTTTCCAGAGACTCTGGTGACAGTGCATGCCCGAGCCATTGTCGCCAAAGAGGGGCTTGGGCATAAAGGTCGCGCTATAGCCATGCTCACGTGCGATCTGACGCACCACATACTTGTACTTCTGCAACTGGTCAGCCATCTTGACCAGCGTATCAAAGCGCATATCAATTTCGCACTGCCCGGCTGTTGCCACTTCGTGGTGGTGCAGTTCGATATCGATCCCAAACTCCATCATCTTCAAGATCATCTTGGAACGAAGATCCTGGAGGGTATCGGTGGGCGGCACGGGGAAATAACCCTCTTTGTGGCGAATGCGATAGCCCTTGTTGCCACCAGGAACCTCGGCACCGGTATTCCACACCGCCTCGGGGCTATCCACGAAGTAGTAGCCGTGATTAGCCGCCTGGCTAAAGCGCACATCGCTAAAGAGGAAAAACTCAGCCTCAGGGCCAAAGTAGGCCGTATCAGCAAGGCCAGTGCTCTTGAGATAAGCTTCCGCCTTCTTGGCAACATTGCGCGGGTCACGTGAATACGGTTCGCGGACAATAGGATCAATAATGTCACAGATCAGCACCAGCGTCGGCACCCCGAGCGTCGTATCAACAAAGGCCGAACTGGGATCAGGCACCATGAGCATATCGCTCTCGTTGATCACCTGAAAACCCTTAATTGATGAACCGTCAAACCCCAGACCCTCTTCCATCATATCTTCGGTCAACCGCGAGGCAGGCAGTGAATAGTGCTGCCATGCACCGAAAAGATCGGTAAAACGGGTGTCGACAATCTTGATGTCATGGTCTTTAATCAGTTTGAGAACGTCCTTAGCGGTCATACTCATACAGCCAATCTCCTTGTGTAGCTACAGAACGGACAGGGTCCTGCGGACGCGATCCAACCTGCGCAACGCGGCGGCGCGACAATACTGGGGCGCGACACGGCGCGAATGCACTGACGAAAAGCCCTGATGGGCGATGGACGGGAGAAGAGACGAGAAAACGTCAACCCCGGGGACTCTGTATATCTTCCGAGATACAGAAAGGGCTGAACCGTTGATTGCGACTGTCTGCGCCATTGCAATGTCGACAAGTATCACGCGTACCTGGCGCACCACGATGTCGATCTCTCCTTGCGCGGGTCTGGACAAGCGATTTGCCCATGCACATTACACTCCATCATAAGCGACACTTGGCCCTCGTGCCAGAGTGAGAAGATCCAATCTCAGCACGGCCTGATTGTATAAAAGAAACAAATGCCCATCTGGCTTGGTCGCGGGCTACGAACGCGATCAAGCCAGATGGCCAGCGGATCCTGCCGACTGGGTTCATCAGCCTGCTGAACAACGCGAGCCTCGTGCTACGAACGCTGTGAGCTGAGCCACTTGAAGACAAGCCCTACGACACAGAAGAACAACCCGATCCAGAGCAAAGCGAGCGATCCTGCAGAGGAACGGGAGGCTCCTACGTGGGGAACGTGGGGACTGGTCGGGGTGACCGTGGCAATGGCACTAGGCGTGCGTGTGACGGTTGGGCGCATTGCGGTGGGGGTCGGCGAAGGAGCCAGTGCGGTAGCCGTCAATTCGGCGCGAATCGTCTCAACTGGCTGCGTGGTGAGTGGCATTCGGGTCGGATCAAGCGTCGGGCGGAGGCTAACCATTGCGCCATATGCCTCACGAGGCGGACTGACATGTGCCTGCACCACCCCTGTTCCATCAGCATATCCTCCCGAGGCGATCATCAATACCAGGAGGATCAGCAGAAGGGGGAGGAAGAGACTACGGCTGTGTTGAGACATTCTCTACCACGTTCACCGTGATCATTGCTAGGGGCAACAGATCACCTTGATCAAAAGATGGGTCAGTTGACAACTCGTCAAATGTATCGGCCAGTGCATAGATCTCGTACTCCTGGGCGATGGAGAACGCAAGAAAGTTCGAGCGTTCGGGGTCGGCATTGAGGGTATTAAGATCACGGACTTCGCCCGGTGCCAAGCGATCAACCCGCCAGGTTGAGCCATACTCGGCAATCTCGGGCCAGGCAACGGCCAGCGCCGGTGGTAAATCAGGATCAACATAGAGATCAACCCAGAAGGGTTGGTTGATGGGCATGGTACCAACATTGCGCACCTGAACGAGAATATTGACGTTTTCACCAACCTGCGGTTGTGAAGGCGTAACGGCAACAATCTCGATCTCGATCTGCGCCATAGCAGACACCGAGGTCGGCGTCGGTGGCACAACGCGGGTCGGAGGATTGACGGTCATCGATGGCTCAGGTGGCAAAGGAGGGGCAGTAGCCTCGGCCATGCTGGTCGGCAGCGTTGGAACAGCGGTCGGCACCGGTGTTTGCCCAGCAAGCGGGTCTTGACGCGCAATGAGGTTGCCCACCACAAAGACGACCAACATCACCACACCAAGCAAAAAGAGCAACCAGACCCATAGAACCGGGCCAGAACGTTCTTCCTCAGCCCCCTCATCAGGTGTTACGGGCGAAGAAGTAGCGGGCTTGCCATATGCCCCAAGAGCCTCTTCGAGTGGACTACGGAACGGAGACGTGCGCGGCTGATCATCCCAGGAAGCTCGCTGGTCTTCTTCGGCCATAGGCGGGGCTTCACTGCCCGGGCCAACGAGAGACTCCCCGTCATCGACATCAGCCACCTCGGCGGGCATAGGCGGCGCTACAGACTCTTCTCCTGCCTGGGCATGCGAAGGAGGCGCTTCAGCCGCTTCCTCAGCCACCTCGGCGGGCATAGGCGGCGCTACGGACTCTTCTCCTGCCTGGGCATGCGAAGGAGGCGCTTCGGCCGTTGCCTCAGCTACCTCGGCGGGCATGGGGGGCTCTTGCGTCCTCAGCAGCGCATCAAAGTGAGGATCATCGCCACCAACCCCGGCGAAAGGCACAGGCTCAGGGAGGCCCCGATGTTGACGGAGCAATGCAGGCAAAGTAGCAAGGGGATGCGGCCCGGGAGGAAGGGGCTCGAAGCCGACAGCCAGGCGCACCTGAGCGGGATCAACAATGATCAGCGGGGGATGATGATGAAAATGGCGATAGCTGATGAGGACATTCGTGTCGCCACCGGCACTGCCAACGACAACCAGTGCAGCCATTTCCACCAGAGGATGGAACGGCACCTGATCGTGGCTGAGCAAGGTCACCTGATAGCCAACACCGGTCAGGGTATCAACAAGAAATGCTTGACCATCACTGGCAACATCAATAAGAAAGGCGTCTGATGGCTGAGGGTGACGTGTCATCAGCGTTGCGAAGGCTACTGACCAACTACGTCAACCACTACGGTGACTTCGGACAGGCGTTCTTTGAGCATACGCTCAAGAGGAATAGCACCTTGGTAGCTCACCGCAACCGAGAGCTGCTGATGCTCGTACTCTACCAGACGCGTGCTTTCAATCCCATTGAGGTTACCGATGCGATCAAGCAGATCCGAGGCAATGATAAAGCTCTGCACATTTTTGAAATGCACCATATATTCGGTTTGTTCAGGGGGAGCCGTGGGCGACGCAGGTTCGGCAGATGGCGCGGGTTCAACCACCACCGCAGACTCACCGGACGATGTCGCTTCGACGATCTGCTGAGGTTCAGGATCTGGCTGGAACAGAGGAGCATCGGGCGCAAACGGACGCACCGATGGCTCAGGCCAGTTCGCCCGAACAGGAGGGGGAGTAACAGTCGACGGTGCCTCACTGACACGCGCATACGAGCGTTCAGCTAACTCGGTCTTTTTTTTTGCTTCAGAGGTAGATGCCGGGGGCAACCCGACCGAAGACATTGGCTTGAGCATATTGCTGAGCGAGCGCTGGAGATCCATCAACTGGGCTGACATCTGCTGCGTTTCAGCAAGGATTTGCTCACGCTCGACCTGGGCCTCGCGGATCATGCGTTCGCAATCGGCTTTAGCGGAAGCGCGTTGCTGGGCAACCTCGGCGGCCACCTGTTGGCGTGTCTGGGCGCGTTCTTGGTCGGCCTGATGACGAGCCTGGCTCAGAGCCTGCTCGTGCTGGCGGCGTTCCTCAGCGAGAGCCATACGGAGATCGGCAAGTTCCTGGCGCAGAGCATCGCGCATCTGGATCTGCTCCTGACGCTGACGCCGGTAGCGCGCAATGAAGCGCTCGGTCTCCTGCTCAAGCTGGCGGGTAAACTCACCACCAAACTCCACCGTCTGCTGGATACTCGTTTGAATTTGCTGCTCAAGTGTTTGATAGATCGCCAACCGCTTCTGAATCCACTCACTGAAGCGCTGTTCGTCATCAAACGAACTTTCCTGGGCTGAAGATGGCGGGAGATCAGGTTCAGGAGGCCAGGCAGAGCCTTGAGCCATAGGACAAACCTCGTGGTTGTGCAAACTGGTGCATGCTGTACAAACACCGGGGAGGAGAGACGCTGAACAGCACGATGAACAAGATTGCTCAGGCACATTTGCGGCATCAGACTGCGCAATTTTACGCGCCGCTTTCGGGGGAAGTATAGCGCATTGCGCTGATGATTGTCAAGCGTGGTGTATAATAGCACGCATTATGTGCTCGGTTTAGTTCGCGGAGGCATTATGCAGGCAAACGTCCTGCCCGTTGATGAGTATCCACTCCGTGGGCCGATTCAAATCTGGGATGGGCCTGTCTTTTACCGTGAAACGATTGGTGAGCCAGCGGTTCACCCACCCCTTTTGCTCTTGCACGGGTGGGGTGGCTCATCACGCTACTGGCGCCCGACGATGGCTGATCTGGGCAACGATCGTGTGGTGATCGCCCCTGATTTGCCCGGGTTCGGTGAGTCGCCACCACTGAAGGGTACTGCTACCGCCGAGAATCTGGCTGAGATAGTGATTGCGTTTGCCGACAGGATGGGGCTGGAACAGTTTGACCTTAATGGGCACTCGTTCTGTGCCAGTGTAGCCGTCCATTTAGCGGTGCGATATCCGCACCGCGTGCGACGGCTCGTGCTTACCTGCGTAAGTACGTTTCGCAGTGAAGGCGAGCGGCGCATTGTCGAGCAAGTACATCATATTCTGGCGCTCTGGATGGCGCTACGACGACCGTGGATGGGGCGAGTGCGTCCTTTTTATCGTACGGTTGCGTCACGCTTTTTTTATCGAACGCCCAGTGATGATCAGATCCTCTACGAGAGTTTCATTGACTTTATGAAGATGGATCAGCGTACCGCGCTCGAAACGGCGTCGAGTGCCGGCGATCACGCCATCCATCCAGCAATGGCGTCGGTACGCAATGCGACCCTGGTGATCGGGGCGCGCCAGGATACGATTATGCCACCATCAGGAACCCCTGAAGTGGCACGCCTGATTGCTGATAGCCGTCTGGTCTGGATCGAGCGGTGTGGGCATTTGCCAATGATCGAGCGGCCGAAGGTCTATCATCGGGTGTTGCGTGAGTTTCTTGATTGAGCAGTAGAGGATGGCATGAGCGAAGATCTCGTCCGTTACCGGGCTGAATTTCCGATTACTGAGAAGTACGCCTTTTTGAGCCATGCGGCTGTCTCGCCGCTCAATACACGCATTGTGCAGGCCGTTGCCGCCCACAATCAACTTGCTTCAACCGAGCCACCGATGCGTTTTCTGGGGCAGGTTTTTCAACTGATGGGCGATCTGCGCCAACGCCTGGCGACGCTGATCAATGCCCGCGAGGCCTCCGAAGTGGTGTTGATGCCCAATACGGCGATGGGCCTTAATACAGCGGCAGTCAGCCTGCCGTTGCGGCGCGGCGATAATGTCTTGATTCTCGAAGGTGACTATCCCGCCAATGTCTACCCCTGGCAACAACTGGCCTACAAGGGCGTTCTGACCAAGGTAGTGCCGCAACACAAGGGTGGCCTCGATCTCGACATGCTCGCCGCCCGCATTGATCGCCATACCCGCGTGATCGCCCTCAGCACCGCAATGTTTGCCACCGGCTTTCGCAATGATATCGAGGCCGTCGGCAAGCTCTGCAAAGAGCGTGGGATCTATTTTGTGGTTGATGGCATCCAGACGCTGGGGGCGTTCCCAATGGATGTGCAAGCGTGCAACATTGATTTCCTGGCGGCTGGCTCGCAAAAGTGGATGCTCTCGGCACCAGGGGCGGGCTTTCTCTATGTCCGTCAAGAACTGCTTGATGAGCTTGAGCCAGGGGCGTATGTGGGGGCGTCGAGTGTCGTTGACGCGATGAATTACCTCGATTACAACCTCACTTTCCCGGCAAGCGCTGATCGCTTTACGCTTGGCACACCGAATATTTATGGGGCGGTGGCCCTGCGCGAGTCGGTGATGTTGCTGCAAGAGGTTGGCATCGAGCGGATTCAGCGCCAGGTGCTGACGCATGTGGATACGCTGATCAATGACCTGAGTGAGCGCGGGTATACGTTTGCTGCCGATCCGTCGCCAGCGCATCGCAGTGGCATTGTAGTCATTAACAACCTGCCCGACCCCGATGCAGCCAGCAAGCGCCTTGATGAAGCCGGGGTGATTGCAACGGTACGCGGTGGGCTGCGCTTTGCGCCCCACTTCTACAATACGACCGAAGAGGTACTGAAGGTGGGCGAGGTGCTGGGGGATGCTGTGTAACGAGCAGCACGTTCAATTCCTATCGCTCCAACCCGAAGGCCAGCAAAAGCTGGCCTTCGGGTTGGAGCGATAGGATTGGTCATCTCAGTCACGTAAGCGCAGCAAGGCGCTGCGTGATCACGTCTGCGGCTGCCGCCCAACTCCAGCGTTGCGCCTCAAGCACGGCGGCCTGACCACGGGCGCGGGCTTCGTCGCGATGCAGATGGACGTGGCGCAGGAGGGCCACTAGGTGGTCATGGTCAGGCTCGGCCCACTGCGCGCCACGGTAGAGTGGCTCGTGCAGATCGGCGGGCACCATGCGACGCACGGCGAGCGGATAGCCACAGGCTTCCGTGAGAAAAGCGGTTGGCCCGCTCCAGTCCGTGACGATCGCAGGCACACCGCACGCCATTGCTTCAAGGGCGGGCATACACCAGCCCTCGCCGCGACTCGGCAGCACAAAGCAATCGACACTCTGATAGAGTTCAGCCAGTTGCGGCGCAGTCAGCGCACGGTTGTAGAGGATGCCTACAGGCGGTGCGGGCGCGGGCAAGGCAGCGTGTAACTCACGGAGGGGATTGGTCGCAGGCGTGCGGCAGTCAAGTTTCAGCAGCAAAAGCACCGGATCATCAGGGCGAAAGGCCGCCCGATAGGCCGACAAGAGCAAATCCCACCCCTTGCGCCGGCCCCACTCGAAGACGGAAAGAAAGATTGTACGCTCAGCAAGACGTTCACGCGCAGGCGCGGGGCGAAACGTCGCCAGATCGACGCCGAGCGGCACTACATGTACCGGGCGCGTCACGCCACTCGCACGGAACATCGCCGCCCCCCACGCCGTCGGCGTCCAGACCTCGTCCATCAGATTGGCCTGGGCTACCCAGGTTGACGGCAACCGATCAACCTCAAGCATCGTAAAACCAAGGCGATAACGACCACTATTCTTGGCAAAGAGATCGCCGCGACCATAGACCACCTGGGGCACATCGAGGCGCAGGGGCAACGCTTGCAACGCAGCGATCTGCGGATCGCCGACCCCAAAGAGGGTGGCCTCACGGTCATCTGAGTCGAAGAGATAGAGCGGGCGCACAGCACGCCCCTGGTCGCGCAGCGCAAGGACAAGCGCCCGGGACGAGCCACTATAGCCGGTGAGTGACGTAAACGACGAATGCCAGACAAATTCGGTCACGCCTCACGCTCCAATGCTTGTACACGCGCCTCGAGGCGCGCCCGAGCGGCCCGTTCTTCATCCAGATGGGCCGTCAGGCTATCAACAACGCGCACCAGCGAAGCATGGAACGCACTCGTCTGGGCCAACTCGGGGCCAAGCAACCACCAGGCCAGACGCGTGCGGAGGCGAGCAACAAAACCGTGCGCGGGAGGCGGGCGAAGCTCGCACTGCTCGCGCAGGGCCACCAGTTCACGGGCAAGAAACGGATCGCGCAGCGCGAGCTCAGTCAGCGTTGGCAAGGACGCGAGCGCAGGGTGATCAGCGTGCAAAGCACGTTCAACAGCGACGAGCAGGGGTTCGTTCTGGGTATCAGGGACAACAAACAGAGGTTGGGGGTCAAACTTCTTCGTCACAACATCTCCTCGGCCCTGGTTATGAAGAGTGTGGCCTTAACGCCTTAACGTCGTACCTGCTATACTATAACAGTCCTTGCAGCCTTGTAAAGCTGCTGAGGCGTCTAGCAAAGAGCCAATGAAAGTGCAATGTGGTATACTTACGCTATCCTCGTTTCATCAATAAGAGCGTGCTATTGACACGCAATGGGGGCTATAATTTTCTGAGTAATATAACCTGGAGGAAGCGGATCTTATGTCAGGATTGAATGGAGTCAAAAAACGCCTCCGTGCAAGCTTCCGTGCGCTAGCAGGAGTTGAGCCTGTTGCGATGCCGGTTCCATCAGGTGCCCTTTTGATACCACCCCCGGTTCTCTCAAGCACCGTTTCAAGTGCCGAACCGCCCCTATCCAGCGAAGAAGTCCCTCCCAGCGAAGAAGTCCCTCCCAGCGAAGAAGTCCCTCCCAGCGAAGAAGTCCCTCCCAGCGAGTCTGTGCCTACCACACCTTTCGAGATAGGGCGTTGGCTCGCCGCATCGCGGTACCTCCACGGTGAAGGACTTGAGATCGGGGCACTCAATCAACCGTTACGAGTTCCACCCACAGCCCATGTCAAATATGTTGATCGGATGTCAGTCGCCGATTTGCGTACACACTACGCTGAACTGGCACATTTAGATCTGGTTGAACCAGACATTATTGACAACGGTGAAACATTAACAACCATTGCCAGTGAGTCGCAAGATTTTGTGATTGCCAATCATTTCCTTGAACATTGCGAGGATCCCATTGGCACGATCAAAAATCTGTTACGTGTCTTGAAGCGCGGAGGCTTCCTCTACCTGGCTGTTCCCGATAAACGCTTTACCTTTGACCATGAGCGCCCGTCAACCAGCATTGAACATCTGTTGCGTGATCATGCCGAAGGATCGGCCTGGTCAAAGCATCAACATTTTGAAGAGTGGACTCAATTTGTCCATAAAGTCGAAGGGGAAGAAGCGATTGCCCAACACGTCACTTTTCTGTTGGATATAGATTACAGCATCCACTATCACGCCTGGACGCAATTTGAATTGCTTGAGCTTCTGGTAATTTTAAGGCGCGACTTTACATTGCCATTTGATATTGAAATGACGCTCAAAAACGAGCTTGAATTTATTATGATTTTACGCGTCATTTAATCACAGCCCAGGCTTAACCTAAGGCTGCAGCAACATCGTGGGCCTGGCGAACGTAAGCCTGGGCGATGGTCTGTTGCACATGAGCAAGGATATGTTGCAGATGCGTGCTCACACCAGGCTCATCTGGATGGAAGAAGGCACGCGCCTCACAGAGTTCATGCACCGTGTCACGGGTGTCAGCATATGCTCGCCGAAGGGCACGCGCTTCGGGTGAGGCAAGCCTGGTCGCCAGGTAGGTTGTTTCGGCAGGCAGAAAGCTTCTGGTTAACTGATCGACCGTGAGGTGTTTGAAGAGGTATCGTAGGCGACCGCGGTGATAGTAGGTCATGCGGGTGACTTCGTCGCGTGTCGAGTGTGACTCTTGATGGGCGAGCGTCGCCGCCGAGGCATACACCAGCCGGTAGCCAGCGCGGGCGAGCCGCCAGCAGAGATCGACATCCTCGTAGTACGCGGGCCAGAAGCCTTCATCAAAGAGACCAACGTCAACGAGCGCTGCCAGGCGCAACGCCAGCGCCGCCCCGGTCAGCACCTCATAGTCACGAGGCAACTCATACTGGCCCTGATCAGGCTCGCCCCACCCAACATGGCGTACCAAGCCCAACGGCCACTCCAGCAGCGCCCCGGCATGCTGCAGGCGTCCGTCAGGGTAGCGAATCTTGCTGCCAACGGCTGCAACCTGAGGCTCATCGAGGGGAGCCAACAAACCGGCCAGCCAGCCTGGATCAACCAGGGTATCCTGGTTGAGCAGGACAGCAATGTCAAACGGGGGCGAGGCGGCGAGCAAGGAGCGCAGGCCCACGTTCATCCCTCCGGCAAAGCCAAGATTGTGTGGATTCGTCAGGATTTCGACTTCGGGGAAGGCGGCGGCAACCCGAGCGACGCTCGCATCGGCAGAGGCATTATCCACCACCAGAAGCTTGTCGGCAGGGCGCTGCTGGCGCAACAGAGCGGCAAGGCAGGCGCACAGAGCATCGGCAGCATTCCAACTCAAGACCACAACAGCCACCCGCACCGGCGTTACTCCTTACTGGTGGGGGGAGGTGGAACCTCCCCGCGTTGCAACGCCTCCAAGCGCAAGACAGCATCCTCGAGGCCCTGGAGTTGCATCGCAAAGGCTTCGATCTGGGTTTTGCCAACCCGAGCCAGATGATCAGTTACTTCGGCCTGGGCATAGACAACCTGAATATGCGCTGCAAGCAGCGGCATGACGGGGCGCACGAGCAGATGCGCCAGGCGTCTGCCAAGGTGCGCCAGGAAGGGCGTGCCAGGGGCAGGTTGCTGCAACTGATGCCAACGTTCTTCCAGCAAACGCACGGCTTCATTGCGTTGCGCAACTGGCGAAGCCGCCGTTGGGCGTACCGGCTCACGGAGAAGAGGAACAAGAGTTCGGGTACGCACAGGCTCACGGACAAAACGCAGGATTGGCTCAATCAGGTGCGCCCATTGCAACCGTGATGCCAGGGCGTGCGCCCGAATCGCCTGTTGTGACCGCAACTCAGCATCCTCAAGTAACTGCACAAGGGCCGCACTCACAGCAGTCGGATCTTCAGGAGGAACAACCAAGCCAACGCCTTCGGCACGGATCAATTCGGCCGCTGGATCGCCGTCGCTCAAGAGACTCGGGCGGCCCACCCAGAAATGATCAAGCACCCGCGAACGCACCGCCGCATAGCGGGTCTCGAGGTGGTCACGATGCAACGAAACAAAGAGATCCGCCTCAAGCAACAGATCGGCGCGTTGGGCATAGGGCAGCCATTCGTCATAGAAAAAGACGTGGCGATCAAGCAACCCAAGGCGAGCCGCAAGCGTACGTGCCTGCGCCCCTGCCTGCATTGGCAGCGCATGTCCAGGGTGCCGCCCCGCCAGAAAGACCAGCCGCACCTGAGGCAACGCCTCGGCAACCGCCGGCATTGCCGCTACCAGCGTCTGCGGATCCATCCAATCCCACAGGCCGCCACTCCAGAGCACCAGCAGATCATCCGGGCCAATACCAGGCACCACACCGCGCAACCCTGGCCCCTGGCGAACAGGAGCAGCCGCAGGGAGGCCAAACGGCACCACATCAATGAGGCGACGAAGATCGGGATCGTGGTCAGTCAAGGTGGGCGTCACCCGGCCAGCGAGAAGCAAAGCACCGATATAGAGATCCCGCTGACGCTCAGTGGCGCAGAGAAAACAATCCCCGGTGGCTAACTGACGCTGGAAAAGCGCCACATCACGCTGGTGGCGCAATGAGCGTTCCGCCGCTGAGGCAGTGCGGAAGAGTTCAAGATTTTCGAGCATGGTGGGATCATAGAGATCGATGAGCAAAGGCACATCAAGCTCAGCCAGTTCAGGATGCGCCTCAAGCAGATGCCCATTGAGCAACACAACCGTTGCACCAGCAAACCAGGGGGCAAAACTAGCTGGCTCACCCGGTGTATAGGAACCGAGTTGCAAACCAGGCGGTGGGGGCAAATCGATCTGATTAGGCGCAACGAGGGTTGTTGGCACGTGGCCTGCCAGGGCACAGGCAAGCTCCCAGGCGCGGATACCCGGCCCGGCCATGCGCGATCCTACAACATCGTGGCTCAACATCAACAACTGCATCATATTGGCAAGGTCAGGCTAATCGCTTCGAGAGCCACATTAAATCGAGGTCATAGCGTACCTGTTCACACTTCTCCTGGGAGCGCGGGCGGCTCACCCGCATCGAGACCAGCGCGGGCGAGCCACCCGCGCTCCCAGGATGGTGCTTTACCCCAAGTCTGAACAGATACGTCATAGCAGACAGAGGGGCTACCGCTGTCGGGTCAGCAACTTGAGCAAGCGCATCACACGGCCCATCTCGATCCGCTCGATATGGCGTTCAAGGTGGGCAATATGCTGATTTTTCTGGTTCAAGGCGGCGTCAAGTTGCCGCGCATAGTGATCAAGCGCGACGAGTTGTGCTTGTTTCGCCACGAGCACTTGCGGATCAAGCCCGACTGGGGCCGGGCGTTCGGTTGCACCATGATCGGGTGCCGTGCGACGCGGTGCATCACAAAAAGCTACCAGCGGTTGAGCAACCGCGTCCCAGGTGAACGTACAAGCCACGCCATCGCTTGACGCAGCCATAGCCCTGCATTGCGCGCGATCGTGATAGAGTTGGTGAAGGGCCGCGCACCAGCCATCAAGATCGTAGGGCGCAACACAGATCGCGCCCCCCGCCTGCGCGATCTGCTCCCCCAGACTATCACCCAGCGAACAGACGATCGGCAGACGCGCCCAGAGATAATCGAGCAGACGGGTGCGAAAGGCAAAGTGGGTCTCGATCCCAGGCATATGCGCCGAGACGCCAACATCAGCTTCGCTGAGATAACGACCGCGTTCGGCATAGGGCACCCAGGTATCAAGCATGATCACCGTCTCGTTGAGCACCCCAAGGTGCGCGGCCAATTCGCGCACAGCCAGACCCTCGGGCGTCACAATCGGTGGGCCATCAGGATTAGGGCGAGCCCCGGCAAAGAAGCAGAGCCTGAGTTGTGGACACGTCTCACGGAGTTGCGCAACGGCACGTACGACAAGCTGCGGATCGAACCAATCCCAGAGACCACCGGCCCAGATCAAGAGAAACGCATCCTCGGGAATCGCCGGATGCACCCCACGCAGAACAGGCTGATCCCGACGTGGCGGTTGAGGATCGAGGCCACTCGGCACAAGATCGATCAAACTGCGCAGATCATCATCAGCCTCAGCCACCAGCGTTGGCGTCATACGACCAAGCACACTCAAAGCCCCAAGCCAATAATCGCGTTGCACCGCAGTCGCACAAAAAAAGAAGTCCCCCCGCTCGAGTTGCGCCCTGGTACGAGCGACAAAGCCCTGCGCCTCAATCGCCGCCGTCACCGGATCGACTTGGCGCACTAGATGCAGACTCTCGAGGATCTGAGGATCGTAAAGGTCGATGGCAATCGGTTGTGAGGCAGCCAACAATTCAGGATGGCGCGAAAAGACAAAGCCCTGCCCAACAATCACCTCGGTGTCAGCGACCGCAGCGGCAAGATCGCCCGCACGGCCTGGCTGATACGCAACAACCGCATAGGGCAGCGACGAAGGCCTACTGCCCTCGGGGATCGCAAGGGTCACCTCGTGTGTACGTGCGAGCACGCGCGCCAATTCGAGCGCACGAATACCTGGCCCCGCCATTGATGGACCGACCACATCGGTACTCACCATCAAAACACGTGTCATATTACTCCTGGGGTAGCTGAGGCTCTGCATCAGCATCGTGACCAGCGGGCAACGCACGTTCAGGGGGTAGAAGATCACGCACAAGCGCCCCCATCGCTTGCGCAAAGGTCGCAGCGGTAAAACGCTCTTCGTAGCGCACACGCGCGGCACGACCGAGGCGTTGACGGAGCTCGGGCGCACTGATCAAGCGAGCCAGACTCGCAGCCAATTGACCCGCATCATCAGGCGGTACAACAAGGCCTTCTTGTTCATGGCGCACTGCTTCGGTCACACCACCAACATCGGTCACGACCATCGCCTTGCCACAGGCCATCGCCTCAAGGATCGAGACAGGCAACACCTCGTCACGCGAAGGCAGAACAAAGATATCGGCCTGGCGCAGATAGGTCAGGGTCTGATCGCGGTTGAGCAACCCGATAAAATAGACATTTGGTTCAGCCGCGAGATCGGCGCGTACCTGGCGATAATAGTGTGGATCGTGAATACCACCGATGAAATAGAGTTCAAACTGGGCACGCACCGCCGGGGGCAACTGCTGGAAGGCTTTGACAACGAGATCCTGGCCTTTGCGGGTCTCCATACTGGCGATCACCAGCACCATCAGCGGTTCTTCAGGATCGCGAGGCCGGTCAGGCTCAAAGGGAAGATCAGGCACTCCATACGGCAGCGGCGTGGGAAGTTGACGTGAAGTAAACCCGCGATAGAGGGCTGCCGTCGCTGCGGCGGGGAAGATCAAGCGATCGGCAAGAGACAACGCCTCACGCGGGGCCGCCTCGCTCTCCATCAACGCATACCCCGAGCGCGACTCGTGGATCCACCAGGCCGAGGGAACCCCCATTACGTGGGCGGCCAGGATAACCCGATAGCCGAGGATCGTATTGACGAGCACCAGATCATAGTCACGCACCATGGTAGCCGCCACCAGGGCATCATCATAGAGCAATGGATTGACCTCGACCGGGATGCCGGCGGCCTCGACCACAGCCCCGAGTGGCCCGGGCTTGACCGAAGCCATCGTCACCTGATAACCCTGCGCGGCAAAGTGCTGCGCAAGTTGGAAGAGGATCAGCGGTGCTCCAGTGAACGAGAGTTCGTGCGAGCAGACGAGGAGGCGTGGTGCGCTGCTTGATCCTACCGGCTGTGCAGGAAGACGTGGCTTGAGCAATTGCTCGGCAACTGCAGCCAGTTGGACAGGGTCATACGTCTTCGTCAAATGAAACGTTGAGACAAGCAGCGCCATCCGCTCGATGATTGTTTCACCGGCGGGATCGGCAATTGCGGGACGGCGCTGCACCGGTGAAAGATGCGGGCTAAAGTAGGGATCGCCCGCCAGAATGTGCGGCAACATCTCAAGCGTGGCCCGCAGGATATCGGCAAAGGGCAAATCGAAACCACGTGAAGCACCTTCGTGGTGCAACAACGAGGCGTGCGGCGTATAGACAACGCGCAGACCGTGCTGATGGGCGGCAAGACAGAAGGTCAGATCACTATAACCGACACGGTAGCGTTCATCAAAGCCACCGATGGTTTCAAAAACATCGCGACGCATCATCATGCAGGCACCCGTAACGGCCAGCAGATCGCGATACCACTCGGAGGAACCAAAGGGGCCATACGTCGGGGTCACATCGCCATCAAAGAGGTGGCTCCCGTGGCCTTCCACACCAATCGCGATCCCCGCGTGCTGCGTCGTACCATCAGGGCGGATCAGCTTACAGCCAACCACCCCAACCTCGGGGCGTTCGGCCCAACCGACCAGTTCGTGCAACCAGTCACCGGCGCGCACCTCGGTATCATTATTGAGGAAGAGCAGCAGATCGCCGCGCGCCTCGGCGGCCCCAAGATTGTTGGCTCGCGACCAGTTGAACGTTTCCGCAAACGGAACGACGCGCACCCGACCGTCGGCCTTGAGTTGCTCATAATAGGCCAGCGTACGCCCATCCACCGAGCCATTATCAACAATGATCACCTCATACTTAGGGTAGGTTGTGGTGGCAAAGATCGAACGAAGACATGCGTGTAGCAACTCGTAGCGATCGCGATTGGGAATAATGATCGAAACAAGTTTAGCTGACACAGGCCAGACCACCCGCAGGTCACTCACATTGAGCCGCACCACCTCGGCGGATGAAGCGAGACCACGCGAGAGATGATCACGCAGCGCACGCTCCTGACCCGCCAGCGCCCACGGCTTGGCATTGGCATCACGCGAAGCTGAACCAGGCATCTGACGCCAGTGGTAGAGCACCCGCGGAAGATGATAGATCGCCCTGGTACGCTCGCTGCAACGCAACGCTAAATCCCAATCCTGGGCACCGTCAGTGGCCGGGTTGAAGCGCCCGGACGCTTCGACCAGACTCCGGCGGAAGACCCCGTGCATCAGATAGTTGGTCGAGAGCAACAAATCGGGCGACCAGGCCGACGGTTTGAACCAGGGACTATGCCGTGTCGTCGCGTCCTCACTGAGCTTATCTTCATCATAGTAGACGATATCAGCCTCTGGATGGGCATTGAGGGTTTGCACCACCTGAAAGAGCGCCTCGGGGGCCAGTGTATCATCGTGATCGAGGAGCAGGATAAACTCGCCCGTCGCAAGGGCAAAGGCTGCATTGGAATTCGCACTAATGCCCTCATTCTGTGCGAGGGTCGTCAAGCGCACGCGGGGATCAGTTGAAGCAAACTGCTGGAGCAACGCACGCACCTCTGGCTCGGTCGAAGCATCGGCGAGACACAACTCCCAGCGATCATAGGTCTGCATAAAGACCGACGCAAGCATCGCCTTGAGGGCTTCTGGAGCAGGATTATAGACCGGCGTAACCATGCTGATCAAAGGACGATAGGCCAGGTGATACGCCTGCTGCCGCTGGGCAATCAACGTAGCCGCATCGGGCTCATGGGCCACGATCCAGCGTGCATAGACCGACGCAGGATCAGAAGGCAAGGCCACTGGTGCAGGAGCCGATTCAGGCAGTGGCGATGGCGACGGTGGAAGCGTAGGAGTAGACGAAGAAGCAGGCGGGAGAATCGTACCACTCCGGCGCAAGCGTCGCATTAGTGACATCAACCGTCCCTGCTCAAACGCCCGCACCAGACTTTCCAGCCAGGCGATATACTCATCGCGATGCGTGAGCTCAGCTTCAAGGTGATGGGCATAGGCCTGGGTTTGACTCAGCGTTGGATCAGTGCGGAGATCGGCAAGATCCTCACGCGCCATCGCCCGGATCAGATCACGCTGCTGGCGCAAAAGCGCTTTGCTCTGCTTGAGTGCAGCGACTTGCTGGTGCAGGTCACGGAGTTGTGCCTCAAATTCTTGGTTCTGCTGCGAGGCTTCATTATAACGCTGGAGGGTCGCGTAATGACGACGCTGTTCATCCTCATAATGCTGGAGGGTCGCGTAATGACGACGCTGTTCATCCTCATAGTTCTGCTGAGCCTGCACATACAACGCATTGAGATCGCGCAACTGATCGCGCTGTTCCAGACTCAACGCTCGCAGGTCAGTGGTCTCTTTCCACAACTCCCAGAAACGGCGCTCATATTCACGCACAATGCGTGCGGTCGGTTCGTTGCGACGGCGGAAGCGCACCGCCCAGGGTGTAATGAATGCCGCATTAAAATCAACGTCGCGGTAGAAACCGTGACGCGCAAAGAGGAAAGCCCAGTATTCCGGGGAATTGACGTTGAAGTGGGTGACTTCTTTATAATCAAACGGCGAAGAGGAGAAGAGGATATCGTCACTGTGGGCACAGAAATTCGCCACCGCACGCTCGGACTCTTCTTTTGGCATATGTTCGAGGACTTCGATGCAGACGATCAGATCATAACGACGTTCAAAGGGTTCAGCGACCGAACCAACCCGAACATAGGGCTTGACTGCTTCGGGGGCATTGGCAATCGCAAATTCTGAAATATCAATTCCCTCGGCGGCGACCCCTCGCTCACGCAATTGTTCCACCAGCAACCCGAGGGCACAGCCTGCATCGAGGACATCGCTGGGCGCAATCGCGGCAACGATTTCGTCGGCGATCTCACCAAAAAAATTCGTCCAGTGATCATCACGCTCATACGGTCTTCCGCAGCCTGTCGCAAAATAGAACTTATCGTACAAGCTCTGCGGATTCTGTTCCGCCATCCCGCTGCTCCTTCTCACGCATCACAACGCCAAGTGCCGCGCAACGCCAGCATCCCGTACCGCTCACGTCCGGCATCATTATGCACAACAATCTGATAGAGTCGGTCATGCAGGTCAAAGACATGCAACTGGGTGCTATCAACCACCGCAACACTAAGGCTATAACGCCCGGTCAGAAGAGGTAGATCATGGACGGTGTAATCAAGAAAACCCTGGCCCATGATACGTGGGATTGCAACGCTGTCAAACCCGGTATTCGGGCCACTAATCCAGATTCCGCTTTCGTGGTAGATACCCACCCCAAACACCGGATCGGTGATCGGCTCGTGGGCCTCGTAATGTATACGTATTGTCAGAGATTTTCCGGTGTGAAAGACCGCCCGTTCTTCACCGGTCTCGTCAAGCAATTGAACCCGGACAAGCTCAACTTCGCGTGTTCCCCGCCGAAAGAGGCTCTCGGTCGCTTGGGGAGCATCCTCGCTCTCCTCGCCCTCACGGATACGCTCATTCTCGAGGCGAATCTTTTCTTTCCGGTTGACCTCGGCGAGATAGGCATCAATGACTATGCCTGCGGGTCCATCGGCACGCTGTTCGCCGTGGTCAAGCCAGACGGCCACATCGCAGAGCGAGCGCACAACTTCGAGGGCGTGCGAGACAAAGATAATCGTCTTGCCAGCCCGTCGAAAACCATAGATGCGTTCCATGCATTTGCGCTGGAACGCCTCATCGCCCACGGCCAGCACCTCGTCGGTGATCAGGATATCGGGATCAACTGCGGTCGCGACAGCGAAGGCGAGGCGCGTATACATGCCCGAAGAATAGTGCTTGATCTCGGTATCAATGAAAGGGCCAATATCAGCAAAATCGACAATCTCTTCGAGCTTGCGTTCCATCTCGCGCCGCCCAATCCCCATCAGCGACCCGTAGAGGAAGACATTTTCGCGCCCATTCAACTCGGGATGAAAGCCACTGCCCAGTTCAAGCAGCGCGGCAATGCGCCCACGGGTACGCACGTGCCCACTTGTTGGTTCAAGAATCCGCGTAATCAGCTTGAGCGCCGTGCTCTTGCCCGCCCCATTATGCCCAACCAGACCCAGCGACTGCCCTTCATGAACGACAAAGTCAACATCACGCAACGCCCAGAAGACATCGCCAGGGGGCCGCGGGCGCACCAGACCAATCACCCGCTCTTGCACGGTCTTGCGCTGATCTTTGTGCAAGACAAAGCGCTTGCTAACCTGGTTGAATTCAATGACAGGGCTCAAATCTCTTCCCCAAAATTGCGACTGACGCGCTGAAACACCCAATAGCCGACAGCAAGGATCACGAGCGCCATCACACTCACACGTAACACGCTGCTCAACGCGGGCAACGCGGGCGTCGGGATCTGCCCGACGGCA
The DNA here is from genome assembly GCF_004138165.1 of Candidatus Chloroploca sp. Khr17. Classification (GTDB taxonomy): domain Bacteria; phylum Chloroflexota; class Chloroflexia; order Chloroflexales; family Chloroflexaceae; genus Chloroploca. The sequence goes on along the minus strand of NZ_RYFF01000002.1, from coordinate 57,241 downwards.
ACAACATTACCATATAGAATTTCACGATAAAACTCGATCAGTGACGCCATTGGATTGAACCAGCGCACCAGGCGTACCGCCAATCCTTCGCCAAAGACCCCAAGCGGATAGATAATCGGCGTCAGGAAGAACCAGATATTCATGATGATGCCGATGAGGTGGACAACATCGCGATAGAAGACCGCCGCCGAGCCGAGCAGCATGGCAAACCCCACAAGCATGATCGTCTGGATAAGCATGAGCACAGGCAAATAGGCAAACGACCAAGAAAAATTGAGTCGTCCGATGGTCGTCAACTGCACCACCGCCATAACCAGAAACATCATCGGCAACGAGAGCACAAAGTTGATCAGGCTCGAAAAGACCGTCACCAGCGGCAAAACCTCGCGAGGAAAATAGACCTTCTTGATCAGCGCAGCGTTGTCAATAATGCTGCGGGTACCACCAATAATCGACTCGGCGGTATAGTTCCAGGGCAACAGCGCGACGATAATAAAGACCGGAAACATGGCGATGCTACTGGGCAGCAGCAGGCTAAAGACAATCACATAGACCAGCATCATGCCCAGGGGAGCGAGTTGCGTCCAGAGGTATCCAAGCGCACTGCCTTTATAGCGCGTGCGCAGATCGCGGAGGGCAAGGTTGCGGATCAGTTCACGATACCCCCAGAGTTCAACAGCTTTGGTGGTAATCCCGGCACTTCGCTCAACAGCAACCCCGGAGATCCCAAAGGTGAGACCAAAGACCATCGCGAGGGCAATCAAGTGCGGAACATACCGTGGCTCAGAAGTTGCTGGCAGGGGGGCCGGAACAGCCCAGACACTAGCGGGAGTCGTTGGATCAAACCGCACATCATAAGTCACGACGACATAGTTGAGCGTCGCCTGAATAACGCGGAGGCGCACAATGGCGCGATCACGCTCGGCGAGCTCAACGGCGGCAGCGGGATTCGTTGCGGCACAGGTCACCAGCGCAGTCTCGCGAGTCGCAGTGACATTGATCCCATCGGTACCACAGAGGGCATCAAGGGTCGCATTGCGCGTATTGATGGCAAAACGCCAGAGATCATAGCGGGCTTCGAGCGCACGGGCCACATCCTGGAGTTCCTCTTCAGAGAGGGTCGCAAGATCGCGGGGCGTGGTAACCGGCTCAAGCTCGCGTGACATCGGGAAGGCCTGCGTACGAATAATCTGGCGTAGCAACTGCGCAAATGCATCAGGCTCAGTGGATATAGCTTCAGTTGACGTGGACAACCAGAGCTCCCAACCAAGCATATTGCGCAAGATTTCGCGACCACCTGCGGCACGAATCTGGCGCACCAATTCTTCGGCCCCAGCATTCGCAAGAGCCTGCGCCTCACCTGCGGTTGACCCGACGCCACGCACCAACACCACGCCAGGCTCATCAGGAATGAAATCAACCCGATAATTGGGAAGCCCAAAGCGCACATCGCCACGGGCGAAGGAACGCTGACGCAAGACCTCATGAGCATCGCCGATCGCAATGCTGAGGCCAGTCACATTCGGGCCAACCGGATTATAGATTGCGCCATAGCGCTCGAGATCAAAATGGGTCTGCGCCGTCGCATAATAGACAACCGGCTGAGCGAGTACCCGCGGCACGGCAACGGCAAGAGCGCCCACGACAGAAAGCAGCACCCAGAACCATTGATAGAGCCGCAAGCCCAGGACAACTCGATTGAGCAGAGCAAGACGATCAAAGAAATTCACATTACTATCCGCATACGTACTGCTGTTCCAGCAGGAAGATCAAGCGTGACCAGGGCGGCGGCGGGCCACCAACCCATCCGCCACGACAAACGCCCACGCACGGTTTCAAGCTCGGCATCTTCGACAAAAACCTGTTGCGTTGCCGCTGGCACATGTAACGTCAAGCCTGGTAAAGCGGTTCGCGTTGGATTGGTGAGTTGCAGATGAAGCTCGCCACGCTGCTCATCAAGCACATCAGCCTCAACGCGCACCTCAGCAATGGCCGCATACCAGGTCGTTATTTCATCTAATGGTGCAACCCAGAGGCGAATATCATTCGCCACGCGGGTAGCCACCCGTTGCCACGAGGCAAGCTGTTCAGCGCTAACCACCTCTTCGGTATGCGCCCAGAAGTCTATCATACCACCAGTCTCGACGGCTCGTTCAATTTGCACCAGAGCGAGGCTTGTGCGCGCTACCGTCAGGTAAAAATCGGGACACGCCATCATGCGCCCCTCACGTCCGGGCAACCAGCATGGGCACGGATGGAGCACAACGCCGTCTTGATCAACCTCCCAGAGACTATACTGGGCCTGGTTACTGAGACGAGTCACACTGGTGATGCCTGCCAATTCCAATTCATCCCACGAAGCATCACTCATGCCAGCGCTGCTACTCCATGGGAACGCGAGCGAACGAGCGGGGGGCACACCCCGTTCTGCCGCGAGATTATTCCAGGTCTGGAGATCGAGGCGCCAAGTGACTGGATCAACGAGGCCGCCGTGGAAATGGCTAAAGGTATGACTCTCAAGCGTATGTCCGGCCTCACGCAACGGCTCGATCACATCCCCAAAATACCACTCGGGATGGGTCTCAACCGTGCCAAAAGGGTCATCGGCAAACCAGGGCGTTGTCGTCCAGCGATCCGAAGTCCAGCCATTGGCCTGGGTCGCCCAGGAAAAGATCGGATTGCCGAGAAACTGGCGCTGTTCGCGGTTGCCGAGCAAAAAATTGTAGCCGGTCGCATAATAGGTCGCCCGGATCGCGAGTGGGGCAAAGATAGCCATGGTTGCCGCAAGGCCCTCGCGCATCCGTCGCGCCCGGAGCAAATAGTCTTGATCAACATTTGGGTCGCCAATCGAACGCGAATGAACCAAGCCCCCCATCGCCGTTTCCCAATCAAAGGTAAAAGCGACAGCAGCCCGACGACCTGCCGGCCAAGTTGCAAGCCGAGGGAGGAAAAATGTCTCGACGGGGGCAACAGGGGTACGTGATGCGCAGGCAGCCAGCAAGGAGCCGCCAGCCAATGCCCCGGCGAGCCGCAAAAAGCGACGCCGTGAGAGGAACCCTGCTTGCTGGCCTGGTCTGATTTGTTTCATAGGCTTACTGGTCACAACAGCGTGGATCGGGCGTGGCAGCCAGTTGCGCCAGGGCAACCCCGCCATGGCGGACACGCAGGCGGTCAAGGTAGATGCGATCATCTGAGGCCGGCGCAAACCGGATGGTCAGGCTCGCTGCCTCAGCAGGGGCCTCAAAACTCCCCAGGATCGGCGACCAAGCCCGTGGAGGTTGTTCAGGTGTCCAGAGCACCACGGGCTGCCAGAGGGTGTGGTCGGTCTGGATAGGCTGGTCGGCCTCATCGTACCAGTGAAACGTAACGCGCAGACGAGTAGACGAGCGCTGGATCGAATCGGTCAGGGCAAACCCCGACACACAGTAGCGCACACCGGGTTGTACCGGCACAGCGGGTGTCTGGAGGTAATTGCCAATGCCGATCACCTGCATCGCACGGCCATCGCCATCAAGATCAAAGCCCTGACCATCAACCGCCGGGCCACGCAACTCGACGCCACCGGCCCGGCGGTTCCAGCCATCAGGGAGTGTCCCGGGCAGACTCACGAGGGCAAAGTCAGCATTGGGCAACAACTCACGGGCAACAAGCGGGTTGCAACGAGCGGCCCGTTGCTGAAGGTAGAGCAGCGCACCCAGCGCACCAACTGCGAGGCAAAAGATTGTCGCGCCAAGCAGGAGTCGTCGTGAAACCATCACTCTTTCCAGCATCGGTATCCAGCGATACACGGCACATCGCTAAGACGAGGAAATAGGAAATAGGAAATAGGAAATAGGCCAAGCGCATCAGGACGCGATGCACACCTCCGAATGCTAAAGGAGGCTGAAACCTTGTCTAAGGGTCTATTGCCAGCATATGATTGTAGCATAGTTTTTAGAGCTTACGCCGGGGCCATAGGCTTTCCAAGGATTTCACCTATGCTGACACGGGCTTGCTGATCCGGCAAAACGCCCCATTCGTGCGTACCAATTCTTGTTGCGCATCAGGACGGGCGGCCCAGCACGCGCATGTGGTGAGGGTGTCGGCTAGTCAACTGGGCCTCCGGGCCGATTGGGTGTACCCGCCGGCCCCCTACTTGTCGTTCCCGCGCACGCGGGCACCCAGAGCGGGGGCAGGGCGCAACGGAGATGGCGCAACACCTCCGAAGGCGGTGATACCCGCTGGCCCTCCACTGCTCATGGCAAGAGAAACCCTTTGAGGCTTAGGGCTGAGGCAACGTCCACCTGACCGGAACACCGTCGGGCTGAAGCCCGCGGCTACGGGTCGCGAAGGCCGCCTGCGCGGCCGCATCCAGCCCGCGCAGGCGGGCTTTGTACGCAGGAGCCGAGCCGTTTACGGCGACGGCGACCCTGGAGAACTGACGTTGCCTCAGCCCTGCATTGAGCCCCCCCGAAGGGCGTAGCCCTGAATGTCAGTGGTATAATGACGTGGTGAACGAGGACAAGACAGGTACCAGGAGGATCTATTGTGATGCGACACGTGCGCGCCCTGATGCTGGGCGTCGCCCTGATCGCGCTCGTAGTGGCTGGCGTTGGCTATGCTGCGTTGAATGAACTACGTGCCCCGGCTGACCCGCGTGGTGAGCCGGTTGAATTTGTGATCAGGCCAGGAGCAAGTACATCTGAAATAGCGACCCAGCTGCGGAGTCAGGGGCTGATTCGTCAGCCGATACTTTTTACATGGCTCAGTCGCAGCCAGGATCTCGATGGGCGCCTGCAGGCCGGGCGTTATGTGTTGAGTCCGACGATGACGATGAGTCAGATCACCATTGCTTTACAGACCGCACGGATCGAGGATATGCAGGTAACCTTCGTCGAAGGGATGCGCCTCGAAGAGATTGCCGACACGCTCGAAGCGGCGGAAATTGTTGAGGCGACCGCTTTTTTGCAAGCGGCCCGCGATGGCGCACGCTTTCGTAACGAGTTCTTCTTGCTGAGTAGCTTACCTGATGGGGCGAGCCTGGAAGGGTATCTCTTCCCTGACACCTACCGCTTTCCGCAACAGGCGAACCCCGATGAAGTGGTTCGACGGATGCTCAATCGTTTTGTTGAGCAATATGCAACCATCGAGCGCAATGTCCAGGTTCCTAATGTGAATGTGCATCAACTGGTCACGATGGCCTCACTTGTGCAGCGCGAGTCGGCTCTGGTTGATGAGATGCCTTTGATCGCCGGGGTCTTCTGGAACCGACTCAAGCCCGAGAATGCACCAATTGTCGGTGGCGGGTTGCTTGGGGCTGATGCAACGATCCAATATGCGGTAGGCTATAGTACCGTTGAACAAACGTGGTGGCGCAAAAATCTGACGATGACCGACCTGCAGATTGAGAGTCCGTACAATACGCGGTTGCGCCCCGGTCTCCCGCCAGGCCCGATTGCCTCGCCGGGGCTTGATGCGCTACGAGCGGCCGCGCAACCCGATGATGCAGACGGTTATCTCTTTTTTGTCGCCAGTTGCGAACTTGATGGCTCACACAATTTTGCGGCCTCATTCGCAGAATTCTTGGAGTACGAGGCCGAGTGGTTGGCCTGTCAGTAGCCCAGACATGGCTTCTGGTCAGGGCAAAGGATCGAGGATGCAAAAAATTATCTTAATTGGCGACCCGGTAGCCCACAGCCGCTCCCATCTGATGCACAATGCAGCCCTGAAGCACCTGGGCCTCGCGATCCGCTATGAGGCGGTGCATACACCTGCCGCCGAGCTTGCCGCCCGGATTGCGGCCCTCCGTGGCGCTGAGTACCTCGGGGCGAATATTACGCTGCCCCACAAACAGGCGGTGATGCCTTTCCTAGACGGGATTGATGAACTCGCTGCGCAGATCGGGGCGGTCAATACGATTTATAAGAGTCCAGCCGGTGAGTTGATCGGCACAAATACCGACGCCCCCGGGCTGATGGTCGATCTCGCCGCGTCCGGGTTTGCGCCCGAGGGGCGCCTGGCGGTGATCCTGGGGGCCAGCGGGGCCGCCCGCGCCGCAGCCTTCGGTCTCGCCGAGGCCAGAGTTGATACGCTCGTGGTTGCGAACCGTACGCCCGAGCGCGCCGAGGAGTTGCTGGCTGATCTGTTGCTGACGACCACCGATGATGAAGGCTTGACGGCAACCGGCGAACCACCCCCCTCACTGATTGCCCTGGGCCTAGACGATCCCGAGCTGACCGAATACCTGAGCACCTGCGATCTGCTGCTCAATGCCACCTCACAGGGCTGGCATGGCGACGAAACACCGCTGCCCGATCCGCCTGTTGGTCCGCACACCCTTGTCTATGATATGGTCTATCGCCAGACACGTTTGCTGCAGGAAGCGGCAACCCGTGGGGCCCAGATCCGTGATGGGTTGGGCATGCTGGTACATCAGGGCACGATCGGCTTTACCCTCTGGACGGGACGTGAGGCACCGTTGGAGGTTATGTGGGCGGCGTTGCGTTAAGTATGGGTACCGCACTCCTCGTCATGCTGAGTGGGCTGATTCTGGGTGGCCTGTTGAATGTGCTGATTGTGCGCATTCCACGTGAAGGCAGGCTGCTCGGATGGCCGCGCTGTATACGCACGGGCGACGCCCTGGTCTGGTGGCAACTCATCCCGGTTGTGGGTTGGTTGGTTCAGCGTGGTCGCGCACGCAACGGGCAACCACTGCACTGGATCTACCCGTTTGTTGAGGTCGTCTGTGGCCTCACGCTCTTGCGACTCTATCAACTCTACGGGTTGGGGCCGACGTTCTATTATCTGACCTTTGTATGCGCCGTACTAGTTATCACCGGGGCAATTGACTGGCTCTATCGGTATATTTATACTGCGGTGATTTTTGGCGGGGTCATTGGCGCATTTCTTTTCAGCCTGGTGACAGGCATAATCGATTGGCGTCTGATGATTCTCGGTGCGCTGACCGGCGGCTTCGTCTTCCTCCTCTTCTATCTCCTTGCCCGGATGCTCTTTCCTTCGGCAGGCGTGCCCTTTGGCCTTGGTGATGTCTATCTGGCCATCTTTATTGGCACCGCCGTCGGCTTCTTGCACCTTGGTGCAGCCCTGTTTGCGGGGATGATCCTGGCGGGCATCGTCTCGGCAGGCATTCTCATTGTGCGGGCGACCGGACGCCCAACGCCAACCTACATAGCCTATGGGAGTTATCTTTGTCTAGGGGTGATCCTCTTTATTGCCTCCGGCGGGATAGGTGTGTAAATGCTTGCGTTGAAAAAAGCCAGCGTAGCTGGCTTTTTTCAACGCAAGCACAAGCGTTAGGAGGATGGTGAGGAGTCAGCTTCTTCTTCTTCGGGTGGTTTGCGACCGAGGAGTTCGGCGAGATTAGCTGCAGTCAGTTTGAGGGCGATCTGGCCGTCACTGAGAATGCGGTCGAAGATGGTTGGATCGCGCTCTTCGGTCGGTAAGGCGGTGACAAAGTGGTTGAAGATTTCGCTCCGTTCCTTGATCAGGTCGGCCCAGGCAGCATCGGGGAGCGTCCGGCGGAGGTCGGCCAGGTGCAGTTCAGCAAAGGCCACCAGCGTTTCAGCTGTGTCGTCGGTGAGTTGCGCCGCAGCACCTGCTAGGTAATAGTTGGGCGCTTCGGCCCCAACGGGGGTTTCCACGGGCACCAGGTGGCCGACGAGAACTTCACCACTCTCCAGGCGGCGCGAGGCTTTGTGATCAGCGAGTTCGTAAGTCGCGTCGCTCAACAGGTCGCGGGCAATGACGCCCTTGCCCTTCTTGATCATTTCGATAAGATACGGACGTAAGCGGACGGTTGCCCATGTCTGCAAGAGACGGCGCTCGTAGAGGTCAAGCTCAAACGCTTCATCGGCTGCGAGTTGTTCAACCAGGGTACGGCCATCTTCCTGGCGCAGATCAAAGGCAAACCAGGTCAGAAAGCGCTCGGCACCTCGATCTTCCAGCGTATCGAGCTCATCGAGTTGCCCGACCTGATATTTGCCCTGCCAGAAACGCTCAAGCGCCGGAAGAAACTGCATCGGCAACGCCTGCGCCGCCTCGATAATGCGTGGCAAGAGGGTATCCTGCGCCTGATGCAAACGCATCTGCTCGGTCCGTTCGGCCTGTTCTAGCGGTAGGTGACAATCTTTATACTTCTTGCCACTGCCACAGTGACACGGATCATTGCGACCAAGTTTGGAGGCTTTGCGCTTTGGTTGGTTGCTCATACCATCTCCTTATTGCGCTGGTACCAACCAGCTATGCTGGTTGGTACCAGCCAAAGAAAGAAACTCGAGGGCTGTCGCCCGCTCACGGAGCAATACGTTATGTCTATTTCACTCATTTGTACCGTACGTGACGAAGCAGAAACGATCGGGGCCTTGATCGACTCGATGCTGGCGCAACACCGTCTTCCCGATGAAATTGTGATCAATGATTGCCTCAGTCGTGACCCAACGCCAGAGATTGTCCGTGCCTATGCGGCCCGCGAGCCACGCATTCGCATGGTGGCAGGTGGAAATTCGATTTCATCAGGACGCAATCATGCCATTCGTGCCGCCAGCGGCACCATCATTGCCTGCACTGACGCCGGCCTGCGCCTCGATCCTGGCTGGCTTGAGGCGATTGTAGCACCAATCGAGCGCGATGAAGCAGACCTTGTCGGCGGATTCTTTCAGGCCGATCCGCAATCGCTCTTTGAGTTGACCCTGGGAGCCGTCAATTATCGTGATCTGGACGAAATCGATCCAACCCATTTTATGCCCTTTGGCAAATCAATGGCCTTTCGACGGAGCCTGTGGGAGCACGTCGGCGGCTTTCCCGAATGGCTGAGTCACTGCGAAGACCTGGTCTTTGCCCGGGCCGCCGAGCAGGCAGGGTTCAGGCGCACCTTTGCACCTTCGGCGCTGGTCTATTTTCGCCCACGCAGTTCGCTGAGCGCCTTTGCCCGCCAATACTACTTCTATGCGCGCGGCGACGGCATAGCGGGTCTCTGGCCCAAACGCCACGCGATCCGCTACCTGGTCTATAGCAGCACCGCCCTGATGCTCACGGCGGCCCGCTACGTACCCAGGCTCTGCGGGCCGAGCGCAGCACTGGTGGCCCTGGGGCTTGGTGCGTACACGTATCGTCCGTACCGGCGGCTGCTCAAGCGCCTGAAGGGGCGACCAGGGCTTGAGCAGGGGACTGCGCTGGCCCTGGTGCCACTGATACGGGTGGTTGGCGACATCGCCAAAATGGTGGGCTACCCGGTGGGGCGGCTGAAGAAGCGAAGGCTCAAACGCTAGTGCGATTGGAGATAGCGGTCATCAGACCTCGCAGGTCTTGCAGACCTGTGAGGTCTGCATAGTACGAGGGGGAATAAACGTAGGCTTCCCCCGTTTTTCGTCAGGTAAACAGGAGGCTTTCGACCTCTACATCGCTGCGCCAACCAACTACACTGGTCTTAGAACTCACACGCAGGAATGCCGAAGAGGAGGCCAGGAATGAACGCGCAGCTGATACCAACCACAAACCCAACGTATAGCCCGCCTTCAACCGTGGCAGATAACCCACGGCAGATGGATCTGACGAGTCTCGCCCGTCGCGCCCAGACGGAAGGGCGTCGTTTTTACAACCACGAAGAGTATGATGCACGCTTTGCCTATGAACTCTTCCGGCGCGCCCTGGTCGAGCGTGATGAACTGGCATGGACGTTTCTTTTTGAACATTATGCCCCCCTGGTCGAGCACTGGGTGCGTCGTACAGGAGCCTTCACGGTCAGTGGCGAGACGAGTGATTTTTTTGTCAGCGAAGCTTTTACCCGTTTCTGGCGGGCTATTCCAGCCGCGCGCTTTGAGGCCTTTCCGAATCTTGCGGCGCTGCTCAACTATCTCCGCCGGTGTGCCTCGTGTGTGGTGATTGATGCAGCACGGAGCCAGGCCTATGCCGATTTGCTGCCCGAAGAAGCGGTGAACTGGAACGATCAGCGCATGGCGCACGCCGATGAAGAGGCCACCGAACGCGTAGGGCGAGAAGAATTCTGGCAACTAATCGAGGCTCAACTCACCAGTGAAACCGAGCGCCTGGTCGTGCGTTGTTCGTACCAACTCGGGATGAAACCGGGCGACATCTACGAACGCTGGCAAAACCTCTTCAGCGATGTTCACGAGATCTACGCAATCAAGCGGATCGTCCTGAACCGCCTGCGACGGCACGCGATGCTGCGTGAACTCTACTAGCAAGGATCGCCCACATCCATGCACAAACGGCGAGCTTTGCTCGCCGTTTGTGCATGGATCCGGATCGCTAACAACCGACATCATCAAGAAACGCGTTGATGATCGGCTCCTGGGCGGCAGCATCAAGCAAAAAGGCATCGTGGCCGGCAATCCCGGGGAGGTCAACGTGTTCGACGAAACGGCCACGGCGGGTGAGGGCATCGGCAATCGCCTGTGACTCAGCGCTCGGATAGAGCCAGTCACTGCTGAACGAGATGAGCAGCGTGCTGCCAGTTACCCGATTGAAGGCGACATCGAGGTTGCCATAGCGTCCCGGCAAGTCCCAGTAATCCATCGCTTTGGTGATATAGAGGTATGAATTGGCATCAAAACGTTGATTAAAGGCTTCGCCCTGATAATCGAGATAGCTTTCGACAGCAAATTCGCGTTCGAGACTAAAAGCAAGATCATCATTATGCTGCAGGCGTCGCCCAAACTTCTGCTCAAGCGCGGGTTCACTCAGATAGGTGACATGGCCGAGCATACGGGCAAGGGCGAGACCATCCACGGGAGGCTCGTAGCCATAATAGTCGCCATTGCGCCAGCGCGGATCGCTCATAATAGACCGGCGGGCAATGCTATTCCAGGCGATGGTCTGGGTACCTGAGCGCGCAGCGGTGGCAATCAAGATCGCGCTACGAACGCGCTCAGGGTTACTCGTCATCCACTCGAGCGCCTGAAACCCACCCATCGAGCCACCGGCGACGGCCATCAACTGATCGATGCCGAGCGCATCGATCAGGCGGGCCTGGGCGCGAACCATATCGCCAATCGTGATCACAGGAAACCTGGTCGCATAGGGACGCCCGGTACGCGGATCACGGCTGGAAGGGCCAGTCGAACCCATGCACCCACCAATGACATTCGAGCAAATAATATAGTAACGATCAGTATCAAAGGGGCGTCCCGGGCCGACCATCATGTCCCACCAACCCGGCTTGCGTTCAGCAGAGCCATGAAAACCAGCGGCATGCGCATCGCCCGAAAGGGCATGGAGCAAGAGAATTGCATTGCTGCGCTCAGCATTGAGCTGTCCATAGGTCTCATAGGCAAGCGTTACAGGCCCAAGCATCTTGCCACTCTCAAGCGTGAGCGGCTCAGTCCAGGTAAAATATTGCCGTTGGACAAGACCAACACCATCAAAGACACGCTCAGTTGCCACAGCAGTCATAGAGACACCTCAAGGATACTGGCTTACACTACTTGCTTGGCGGGGGAACCAGTGGCCCTTCGGTCGCCACTGGTTCCCCCAATCACACCTACACCTTGGCGAGCGCCTGGTCGAGATCGGCGAGGATATCATCCAGGGTCTCGATGCCGATCGAAAGACGAAGATAGTCATCCGTGACGCCGGTCAGTTGTTGCTCTTCAGCGGTAAGTTGGCTATGGGTGGTACTGGCGGGATGAATGGCGAGGCTACGGGCATCACCGATATTCGCCAGATGCGAGAAGAGGCGCAGGTTATTGATAAAAGTCCGACCTGCCTCACGCCCGCCTTTGATGCCAAAGCCAAGAATGCCACTCTGGCCTTTCGGCAGATACTTGCGGGTCAGTTCATAGCTCGGATGAGTGGGCAGACCAGGGTAATTGACCCAGGCAACCTTCTGGTGCTCACTGAGCCAGCGAGCGACACCGAGCGCATTCTGGCTATGGCGTTCCATACGGAGGGGCAGCGTCTCGAGGCCCTGGAGCAAGAGGAAGGAATTGAAGGGACTGATCGCCGCACCGAGGTCGCGCAGACCCTGGACACGGGCCTTGATAATATAGGCGAGATTGCCGAGAGCCTGAGTATACACAAGCCCGTGGTAGCTAGGATCGGGTTCGGTAAACTCGGGGTAGCGCCCATTGGCCCAATCGAACTTGCCGCTATCAACGATCACCCCGCCGATGCTGGTGCCGTGGCCGCCAATAAACTTGGTTGCCGAATGGATCACAATATCGGCCCCATGTTGGATCGGCTTCCAGAGATAAGGGGTTACAGTAGTCGCATCAACAATCACCGCAACGCCGGACTCGTGGGCAATAGCGGCAATGCGCTCGAGATCGAGCACATCGAGCTTTGGATTGCCGACGAGTTCGAGGAAGAAGGCTTTGGTACGCCCATCAATCGCCCGACGAAAACCCTCATAATCACGGCCATCAACAAAACGGGTTGTAATGCCGAGTTTGGGCAAAGTATGGCGGAAGAGATTATAGGTACCACCATAAAGATCGGTTGACGCAACGAGATTATCACCAGTCCCGGCGAGATTGAGGATCGCGAGGGTTTCAGCAGCCTGACCGGAAGCAAGGGCAAGGGCACCGACGCCACCCTCGAGGAGCGCGAGCCGCTTCTCGAAGACATCGGTCGTTGGGTTCATAATCCGGGTATAGATATTACCAAACTCTTGCAGACCAAAGAGGCGAGCAGCGTGATCGGTATCCTGGAACTGATACGATGTCGTCTGATAAATCGGCACTGCGCGTGCGCCCGTTGTCGGATCAGGAACCTGCCCGCCATGCAAAGCCAGCGTCTCAAAACCGGTAAACTGCTGATCATCGGCCATAGGATCCCCCCTTATAGCATAGATTGCGAACAAAACAACACACAAAAAAACCCTCATCGGTATTCGATGAGGGCAGACACTCGCGATTCAGGTAGAAGATCGGCGCAGCGTGCCGCTCATCTTCCAGATGTTTTCTGTCGGAATTGGCACCGAGCCTGGGCAAAACGCTTTGCAGATCATACGCTACCTGCTCTATGCAAGCGAGCGTCTACAAAGCATCAGACTTCCAGGTGGTTGCCGCGGTTTCATAGGGCCGTTCCCTCCACCGCTCTGGATGAGCCGCGCGTCTAGTTGTTCGTGTGCTGGGTTCAAATATAACAGTTTGACGCGAGATTGTCAAGAGGGAATTTTTTGGGGTAGCGTGGTGGTCGAGCGAGCGCCACGCTACCCCAAACAGAGCAAAGGGACTACGCGCCTAAATAAAGGCACTCATACCGGTAATAGCCCGACCAACGATGAGGGTATTCATTTCGTGGGTACCCTCGTAGGAATAGAGCGCCTCGGCGTCGGCGAAATAGCGGGCGACATCGTGTTCAAGCAGAATGCCATTGCCACCGAGCAGGCCCCGACCAGTGGCGACCACTTCGCGCATCTTTTCGCCACAAAAGGCCTTGGCGAGCGAGGCCCGTTCGTGGCTGAGCTTGCCATCGCGGGCGGCGAGCTGACTGAGGCGCAGACAGAGCGCCTGCATCGCGGTAAGGTTGCCGAGCATTGACACGAGACCGCTCTGCACGAGTTGGAACCCGGTGATCGGGCGACCAAACTGAATGCGCTCATTGGCATAGGCGAGGGTATGTTCATACGCACCCATCGCCGTGCCAGTCATTGCCCAAGCGACAATAGCGCGAGCCATCGCCAACTGGCGGGCGACATCGCGGAACGCAGTGACCCCGGGGAGCCGGTTGGCCTCGGGAACGCGCACATTCTGGAGCTGAATATTCGCATTCTGCACCACGCGCAGGGCAATTTTGCCTTCAAGCTTCTCGACATGGTAGCCGGGCATGCCACGTTCGACCACAAAGCCCTTGACCTGATTATCAGCCACATCACGGGCAAAGACCACATTCAGATCAGCAATTGGCGCATTGCCGCACCACTTTTTGGCACCATTGATAATCCAGACATCATCTTCACGGCGGGCCGTCGTCAACAGGCCAGCAGCCGTCGCCGAGCCAACCTCGGGCTCGGTGAGCGACCAAGTACCAATCTTTTCAAAGCGTTCCATCGCGGGCAGCCAGCGCTGTTTTTGCTCATCCGAGCCAAACATGAAGATCGAGCCCATCGAGAGGCCCCAATGGACACCCCAGAAGGTGTACATCGAAGGATCGACCCGTGCGAGTTCCATTGCAGCAATGCCTGTCAAGACAGGGCCAAGGGCATCAAGCGAATAGGGGCGTGAGCCAAACGTACTCTGGATCATCGCGGCAAACGAAGGCACGAGTTCGTGTGGAAAGTCACCACGTTCCCAATAGGAAGCAATCACCGGGCGAACGCGCTCCTCCATATACGTACGGATTGCCAACTGGATCGCACGTTCTTCATCGGACAACACATCAAGAATATCGTAGAAGTCACCATTGACCGACGGCAGATGTTTTGGACGACGTTTGCTCGTAATGCTCTTGAGCAGCAGGCCGATCTCCTGCGGACTGACTCCACCAGGGAATTTCACCTGTTGAAACAGACGAGAGAGACCAGCAAAGGGTAGCGTGACGGGAGCCATAGATCTCCTCCGATAGATAGCGTGCCGCCGGCGACAACACTGTCGTCGGTCGACGGATCATCGTCGCTCTGCCATAAACTTGGGAGGCGCCGATCACGCATCGATAAACATTTAACGCAATGCGTTATACATGTTATAGCACATCGGCACAAGACATGTCAATGAGAGGAATTATATGGCTTGGGCTAACGCCCGGCAAATCTTGCTTGGGCTGGCGGAAACGGCGAGCGAAGCTAGTCGTTTTCGCCAGTCCAAGCAAGAATCTTGGGAGGGCTGACACCTCCAGCGAGCACCCAACGTTATGTCATCGCTTGACAAGCGAACTTGATGCGGGTTATACTCCGCACACACGCAGAGTCTCTCACATAATAATGCAGAAGCCTCCCCAAGCATAGATCTTTCTCATCGGGTCTGATCGATTCGCGCTCAGACCGGCCCAACTAGTTATCGCAGTGACGCGGTCGTAGGAATTTGACAAGGAGGTAGTGTAGATGAGAAGCTTTCGTTCGCCACGTGAGTTGATGGTAGTCGTTTTGATGATGGTTATGGCCCTAGTTCTGGCCGCATGTGGCGCAGCACCAGCGGCAACGCCAACTGAGGCACCGGCTCCAGCAGCAACAGATGCTCCCGTAGCAGCAGCAACCGAAGCCCCCGCAGCAGCAACCGAAGCCCCCGCAGCAGCAACCGAAGCCCCCGCAGCAGCAACCGAAGCCCCCGCAGCAGAGCAGTTGCGGCTTTCGTTTGGTGGTGGGCCAGTCGGTGGTGTCTTCCAGGTATATGCAGATACGCTGGCGATCATTGTAGCCGATGCCGATCCTAATCTAGAGATCACGGCAGAGGGTACAGGTGGTTCGGCTGAGAATTTGCGTAGCACCAATTCGGGTGACTTCCAGTTTGGCATCGTCTATGCAGGCGACGTGGCGCTGGGTGCTGCCGGTGAACTGCCCCAGGATCCGACCCAGTATACCAATGTGCTGGCGGTGGCCCCGCTGTATGGTGGTGTGATCCACCTGGTCGTCTCTGAAGCCAGTGGCATTCAGAGTGTGGCTGATCTGCCGGGCAAGCGCATTGCGCTGGGCAACGCTGGCTCGGGTGCGGCGCTTTCCGCCGAGCGCTACTTTACCCAGATGGGGCTGATTGATCAGATCCAGGTTGAATACCTCGGCTATTCGCAGGCTGCTTCGGCGATGGGCGATGGTCAGCTTGATGGTTTCTGGATCCTGGCCGGCTTCCCCAATGCTTCAGTAACTGAGGCAACCACGGTCACCGACATTCGCCTGATTGATGTCTACAATCCTGGCGTTGAGGGCGGCTTCTTTGAGGCCTACCCCTTCTACTCGGCGCGCAATCTGCTTGGCGGGGCGTACAGTGGGGTTGATGAGGATGTGCCGAGCTTCCAGGATACAGCCCTCTGGGTAGCTAATGTCGATGTCCCCGAAGACGTGGTCTACAATGCACTCAAGACGGTGTTCGGTGATGAAGGGATGAGCCGCCTGCGGGCCGCCCACCCATCGGCCAGTGAGGTCGCCCTCGAAAATGGCATTACCGGCATCGGGAGTCGGTTGCATCCCGGAGCAGTACGCTTCTGGGAAGAGCAGGGCGTTACCATTCCGGATGAGTTGAAGTAACAGGTATCTTTGCTTAAACGCAGCAATGGTGTTATCCACGAAATCGTTGTGGATAGCACCATTGCGCAATCTAACGGCCAACTCGATGAGGAGGAGTGATGGCAGGACAGTCCGCCCCCGAACCGGAAAAGAAAAAACCCGAAGAAGACCCACAGGCAATTCTGGCTGCCTTGAGCACTCCGGGTGCTGAGGATGCGATTCAAGACGAAAAGCTACGTGCAATTGTCGAGAAAGAGGAGCCAGCTACCCGTCAACTCAATCGCTTCTGGGCAATGGTTGTTTCGGTCATCTCGGTTGGAATGGCTGGTTTTTATATTTATACTGCGGGAACGCTACCGGCCCCGGTACAGTGGCAGCGCGGCTTGTATGTGATGTTAACCTACATCTTGATTCTGCTACTCTATCCGGCCATTCCCCGCAAAAGCAAAGTACGTCCATGGATGGAGAACATCCTTGAGCGACTGCCAGGTTGGCTGCGGATGGTGCTTGCGCCACCTTCGGGGCCAAGCTTGATTGATCTCATCTTGATGGCCTTGACTGTTGGTGTCGTTGGCTATTACATTCTCAATTTCAAGGATCTTCAATTTCGGGCAGGGGCTTACAACTATAACGACTATATTGTTGGCTCAATCGGGTTGCTGATTTCGCTTGAGATTGCCCGCCGTGTGCTTGGCTGGTCAATGACTATTATCGGTGGTATGTTCATTCTCTATCTGCGCTTTGGCAGTGTGCTCTATGATGTCCCCATTTTAAGCACCTTTGCGCACCGCGGACGCTCAGCCGAACGCGCGGCAACCACGCTCTTCTTTGACCAGGAAGGCGTCTTTGGCATCATGGCCAACGTGCTCGTCTCGTACGTTATCCTCTTCATCTTCTTTGGGGCCTTCCTTCGCAAATCAGGCGCAAGCCGCTTTTTTATTGATCTTCCTCTTGCCCTGGCAGGACGATCAACGGGGGGGCCAGCCAAGGTCGCGGTCATTTCATCAGCGCTTTTTGGTTCAATTTCAGGCAGTGCGATTGCCAATACCGTCAGTACCGGCGCTTTCACGATTCCGTTGATGAAGCGCTCTGGCTTTCGCCCACACGTTGCAGGGGCCATTGAACCCTCGGCCTCGATCGGTGGTGCCTTTATGCCCCCGGTCATGGGTGCTGGTGCATTTTTGATGGCCGAATTGACCGCAGTTCCCTATCCAACCATTGTGGTGATTTCGATCTTTCCCGCGATCCTCTACTTTCTCTCGGTGCTAACAATGGTTCACTTTGAGGCAAAGAAACACAACCTGCGCGGGATTGAGACCGGTGTGAAGGCTATCGACATCATTCGTAAAGAGTGGTATATGTCGGTGCCACTGCTGGTGCTTGTGGCGTTGATGATGACCGGCTTTTCCGCTGGTTACTCAGCCTTCTGGTCAATCCTGTCGTGTGTCATCCTGATGTATACGATGCCTGATAATGCTGCCGATTTCAAGAATCCGCTCGTGCTGGGCGGCAGCAAACTGCAAGCCTTTGGGCGCAGTACCTTGCGCGTAGGGCGCAGTGTGATTGAGGCAATGGAAGAGGGTGTACGCGATACACTGGTGATTGGAGCAACGGTGGGCGTGATCGGAATGATCGTTGGCACCATCTATGCAACCGGCATTGGCGGGCGTTTTGCCAAGATTCTGACCGACTTGGCGGG
The DNA here is from genome assembly GCF_004138165.1 of Candidatus Chloroploca sp. Khr17. GTDB lineage: Bacteria > Chloroflexota > Chloroflexia > Chloroflexales > Chloroflexaceae > Chloroploca. Next base: position 39,428 of record NZ_RYFF01000002.1, on the reverse strand, counting down.
TGGCAATGTTGTGCTAGCAATCATATTAATTGGCCTGGCCTCACTCGTGCTTGGCATGGGTGTCCCGGTGACAGCAGCCTACCTGATCACCGCAGTAATCATGGTGCCCGCCCTCACCGAACTCGGGGTAGCTTTGATCGCGGCGCATATGATTGTCTACTGGTTCAGCCAGGATAGCAACATTACGCCCCCGGTCTGTGTGGCTGCTTATGCCGGGGCCGCCATTGCCGGGGCTGACCCCTGGAAGACAGGATGGACGGCCTTTAAGTTTGCGAAGTTGCTCTATGTGATGCCGTTCCTCTTTGCCTTCAGCCCGGCAATTTTGCTGATTGGGCATACCGGTCAGCCGCTACAAGAAGTCATGTGGGGTGAGGTGGGCCTCGCTTTCTTCTCAGGCTTTATTGGCACGATTGCGTTCTCGGCGGTTTCGATGTTCTATTTGGTACGGCAAACAACGTGGTGGGAGTGGATCATCGCCGCCTTTGGGGCTTTCCTCTGCTTCTGGCCGAGTCTAGGCACTGATCTGCTGGGTATCGCGATCTTTAGTGGGGTCTGGATCTGGCAGTACTATGATGTGAAACGACGTGGCAAGCCCGTTGCGCCAGCCCAACCGGCAACCTGAGATCAATTGTTGTCCGCACGAAAAAGCCAGCATCGCGATGCTGGCTTTTTCGTGCGGACAACACGCTACACGTTCGGGACAATTGGCTCGATCGTCGGGTCGTGACCGCCGATCTGGCTGCTGCGCAAGACCCAGGCCGAGGCACCGCGTTTGAGAAAGACCTCGATCAGGGCACGGGCAATGACGGGCGGCAGGACAGTGCGCCAACTGCGTACGGCTTTGCCAAGGCTTTTGAGTGGTGTGCCACCGCTGCCAAGGATAGGCAGGTCGTATTCCCAATCCTCGCGGGCACCCCAGGGTGTGAGGACTTCGCGCACATCGCTGCCGATTGACAAGAGCGTCTCGAGGCGACGGGCATTTTCGGGAGTATTGGCAAGGGCCTCCTGGAGATCAGGCCGATCACGCAAGAGGCGACCTGCATTGCGAATGGCCGCATAGAGCGCCTGGGCTGAATCCTGGGCACAATTATTGGCCGCCCCGACACTGGTACCACCACGTCCATCGGCGATACGATAGCGCGCCATCATTACTTCAAGCTGGCGCAAGATCAAATCGAGCGCGGCAAGCGGCTGGCCACCCAGTTGGAATGCATCTGTCACCGCAGGATGTTTGATCAGCACATCCTGGATCGGACGAACCCCCGACCAACCATACTGGCGGTCACCACTATACCGGCTATAGTGCATCGAGCCAGCGGTCAGGCCATCAACATTATGGGCATACACCTGATGATAAACAAGATCAAAGCTTAACTCATCAGCAAGCGGTTCATGGATGACGGTAGCGCAGCCAAACGCAAAATGGCCCCAATAGAGTGGAGTACGAGCGGCAGGTTCACGTTTTTCGCCACCAATGCCACCAAAGAGATGAACCAGCAAGGCACGATCCCCGGCTCGCCACGCATCACGTGCCGCATGCGGGGTAATGCCGTCACCAGCAAGCAATACGGTGGTCGCCTGGCCTTTGACAGCGGCTTGCTTCCACTGTTTAGGCTTCAAATACTCCATACACTCAGAGGTGCGATCAGCGTAACTCTGGGGTTCGAGGCGTAGCATCAAGCGAGGGGCCAGGGCACGCACGACAAAATTGCCTTCGGCATCCTGGGCACCATAGATATACCAGCCTTGCGCATTGAGGGGCGAGTGCTCGATGCCAGAGGCGGTGCTATTGGACACACCGAAGCTATCGGGCACAACCTCGGGCATGCGCACCAATTCTTCGGGGCCAGTGAAGTCACTGGTCGCCGACGCATAGTGGCGCACACGATAGGCATCACCGTCACCTGAAGGCCCAAGAAACTGTACCAGCGCATAGAAGCGACCGGTAATCTGGACTGGTTCGGTCGTCACAAAGATGATTGGCGGGCCGCCATCGGCGGGTTGGCGTTCGACCGTCACCTCATCTTCAAGGCGCACCGTGAGATCATCAAGCGGATGCGCCCCGGCGAGCGACTCAAGTGGATTGACATACTCCCAGCCATTGACCCGTTCGGCAAGCACCGTACCCGCCGCGATCGCCTTGAGCGAATCTTCGCTCATATGGACACTGCGGGTGGCCCCCCAGAAACGCGCATTGAGCGTCAGGTTCGGGAGCCAGCGCAGGCGCACCCTAGCACCAAGGAGATCCTGATCGGTTGCGGGCACGTGTTCGAGTTCGATCCAGCAACCAAGCACCAATTCACGTTCAGCGAGTGAAGGCAAGCTCAAGCGGCCGAGCCAGGCACCAAGCGGTTGGTAGCGGGTAGGATCGGGCACCTGCTGAAGCGGATAGAAGGCGGGTTGATTGAAGGCAGCGGCTTGATAGCGCTGATAATTGCTGACGGTCGTCATTTAGGCCACCTTTTGCTTCTTCTTTTTCGCCTCGCGTTCAGCCCTGGCTTCGGCAATCTCAGCCACACGGGCATCGGCATAGACACGAGCCTCGGCATCAGTTGACTCACGGGCGGCAGCGAGATCAGTTGCATCAATCAGATGCTCGCGCACCAGCAGATCACCGATCGTATCAATGGTTGCGATTGCGTGTGAGCGCCCATCGGGGGTAAACGCCACCCACGAAAAATAGTTGGTTGCACCATTGTGATGCATCTTGCCCATCGGGACAAACTCGATGACCCCATTGTAGAGCGCCTGGTTCCAGACGCTCTGCGAAAACCACTTCCAGCGCCCGGCATAGAGTTTCTCGCCGAGCCCGTGGAGAGGATCATCGTCACCCCAGAGATGGTAGAGTTTGGTCAGATTTTTAATACCGAGATCATCACTCATCACCCCACCAATGGAGATAACACGGATGGGAGCCTGGCGGAGCAACGGCTTGAGAAACGTTGCGGCACCAATCGCAATCTGCGCCCCACCCGAGAAACCAATAATCGTCACGGGCTTGCCACTGCCAATGCGATAGCCACGCAACTGCAGCGCCTCAACAATTTCATTGGCAACCCCCAGGTTATAGATCGGCCCATAGCGGCGATCCGCCGAAATTGCCACCTGGAACATATTGCGAATGTTAATAAGGAATTGCAGCAAGTCATACGGATTTTTCAAACGGCGCTTTTCGAGATACCCCCACATACGAGCAAAGGCGCGTTCGTTGGTGAGACCGGCATTGGTGACGGAATAGGGATAGACATCAGGAACCACGGTCGTATTGGAGAGGCGTTTGATCGCCATCTTGCCCCAATCGATCTCTTCCTGGGGAATACCGGCGGCATCAATCGCCCCGATTCCCGAGAGATAGACGAGAAAATGGGGTTCTTTGCTTTCAGGAATATCGGCCAACTGGGGCGTGACGTGACCGGGAACCGGGGGCGCTTTGCTTTCACCAAACCAACCGGCCCACCAGCCAAGGCTCTCGAAGGGAGCAACGGCAGCCGAAAGGAAGAGCAAAACAACGGCACCAATGAAGAGCAACCAGAGTAATGAGAGCATCAGCGACCTCCTTTGGGGGGTGATTTCTCATTGGCAAAACGATCAAGCACATCATCAAGCGCCGTATCAAAGGTTGTCCCCGCAGCCGTCTTGAAGAGCCAGTTACGGACAGCAAGAATAGGGCGTCCGATCGTCGCACTGCCGACCGTCACAAGCAGATACCCGAGGCCAACACAGACAAGCGCGGGCCAGAGGGCGCCATTAGCGAGAAAGGTAATGCCACCGAGCACAACCAGAAAGCTCCAGACCGAGAGCACACGGCCAATGAACGTACCGAGGTAAGGGATCAGCACCAAAAAACCAAAGAGATAGGGCGTAGCACCGAGACCGACCAGGCGCATCACCGTACGGAACGGAATATCATTGGGAAAGAGCACCTGACCGGTGGCCCAGATCGCGATCGCCCAGATAAGCAGCGAGGTCGCAAAAATAATGCCATTGACCAGCAAACTGAGCACAAAGCGCCCGGGGCGCACCCGATTCACAAAGAGAATGACACTCTGGCCAACGAGCATCGAGGCGCCACCGAGAAGTGCAATCATCAGAATGATCCAGTTGGTATTGGGATAGCTTTCGACCACTTCAAAGACGCGGGGATTAAGGCGAAGCGCCCCACCAATACCCTGAAGCACATAGCCAAGAAATTCAAACACGGCACCGCCTTTTTCTGCGTTACGACATGGTTCTAGAAGGGCCGGATCAGCTCTACCCTCGACGCGGCGTGCCGACTTCAGCCGGCTGAACTGGAAGCCGACTGAAGTCGGCACGCCGATGAGCGTGAACGGTACAGTAGCCTGAAACCGCGTCTAACAACTCATTAGTTCTAAAATGGGTTTGCGTGCAATCACAGGGGTTATGTAAACAAGAGCATACGCAGGCATCAGCCTACGTATGCTCTTGTTTATATACGATGCTGCGGGCGAGCTTACTCCTCGCTGAAGTACTCTTTGAGCTTCGCTTCCTGCTCAGTCGAGAGATTGCTCGCGATCAACTCAAATTCCTGGCCCTTAACGGCCTCACTGATCCGGTCGAGGACAGCACCGGTGCTCATCAAGAAGAGGGCCGAGGTACCGGGGGTGACTTTGGCCTGAACTTCCTTGATGAAGCGATCATCAATACCGACATCAGCGAAGCTACCGGTGAGTGCGCCGGTGGCGGCACCGATCGCCGCGCCGACAAACGGAATGAAGAAGAGCAAGCCAAAGAGCATGCCCCAGAACATCCCATTGAGGGCACCCATTCCGGCCAGATTATGGAGCTGGCGGGTCTTGGGTTTCTTCTTATCGGCAGCCCAGACAACAGTAGCCGCATCAATAATGGTAATCAACTGCTGCTTCTGCAGACTATCCAGCGTATCGAGCATCTTCTCGGCACCGTCCACGGTCGGGAACTTCAGCACAGTCAAAGCGGACATATAAAAACCTCCCTAAGTTTCAAATGACACAAGCGAGCAAACGAGAAAAAATCAGGAATAAAGACAGCTTAGCTTGCCGCCAGCGCGGCAGCAAGGGCATCAATGGCGGCCTTCTCTTCGGCGCTCACCGGCGTACCGCCCATCCCGAGGAAGCCACCCTCTTTGACCGCACCGGCAACTTGCTGGGCAATCGCAAGCATCAAGCCCTGATAAGCGACGGCATCGGAACGAGGCGCCTTGGCACGCGCAACGCCAACTGACTCGAGCACGAGGGGCATCAGGGTCGCCTGGATCTCGGCCTGCTCAGACTTCTTATGGGCCTTGACCATTGCCTCGACCTCATCAGCGGTCACATCGTCATTGAAGAGGATATTGAGCAACTCGGTGGGGCCAGCTTTGGTGACTGCCTCATCAATTGCGGCATACATCGCATCGAGTTCTTTATCACGGCCACCCTTGCCGGAAAGATCAGCAAGAATAATGAGCGTCGCGGCATAGACCGGACCCTGGCGCAACGTAGCCCATTCTTCATCACTAAACTTGGCCCGCAACTTATCCTGAACCTCAAGCGGCTTGAAGACCTCTTTGATCACCTGATTGGTCGTGCTATCGCGGCGGCTCAGGCCACGCAGTTCGGTCTGCAAGGTCTTGGTGAGGGCGGCTGCATCCATCCCCTGCTGGGTCGTCATATTCTTAATCACACCCATCAGCACCGGAGTCACGATACCAAGGAACGGCGTAATATCAATGCTGCTCGCCTTCTTGATGCCACCCGTTACGAGTTCAAGATTGCTGCCAAACATCTGCTGCACAACTGCGGGGGTTGTGCCGGTCGGTTTGGCGAGCACCCCCTGGAGATTGCCGAGCACACCAGTATCAGCGCCCTGAATCATCTTATCAAGCGCCTCGACACCCTCGGGCGTATTGCCCATACGGGCCAAACCGCCCGCCAGCACTGCGGTGGTCAAAGCGATCCCCTGGCGGGTCATTTCGTCACTAAGGCCCACCTGCTTACCGACACGTTCAATCACCGTCGGACTGATCAGATTCGAAATTGTGTCAATCACCGATGGCATACATCAAATTCCTTTCATCGAGAGCTTTAACGGCTGCCGGGACAAAGGAGGCAGCCGATCGTGCAGCGACGTCCCAGCAGCGTGATACTGGCGGTAGGACTTGCTGATTGCTTCCACACGCGTGCGTACACCAAGTTTACCATAGATATTGCGCAGATGAAACTTGACCGTTGTACGGCTAATATGCAGGCGTTCAGCAATCGCATCATTCGAGAGGCCGTACAACAAGAGCGCAAAGACGGCCTGTTCGCGTTGAGAGAGGCGATCCGGATCAGCAACCTGTTGCTGATCATCGCCAGCAAGCAAGGCGGCAACTTCGGGAGCCAGGGTCAACACCCCATTCGCCGCATTGCGCAGAGCCTGGGCCAATTCAAAGGCATCAACATGCTTGAGCAGATACGCGGTGATGCCATACTGCAATGCCGCAGGCAGCAGCATCGCTTCAACCCGCTCGGTCAAGACAACCACACGCACAGGCGGCTGCTGGTGCTGAAGGTCACGCAGCAAATCCAGCGCCCCTGGCATCGTCAGATCAAGCAGCAGCAGGTTAGGATGGTGCCGCTCGCAGAGCATAAAAGCATCGGCAGCAAAGCCCGCCTCACCCACAACCGCAATATTCGGCAGCGCGGAAAGGATATGGCGTATTCCAGCACGATAGATTGACTGTGGATCAGCAGTCACTATCCGAATCTGGCTTTTGATGGTCATAGTATCTGCGCAAAAGACATGGTATCTACCCACCAAAAGCGGCACTACTGAGAGTACCGCCTCGTCATTTGTGATGCACAAATGGCATACAGCAATGCACTGTTGTCGAGATCAAGTGTATAGCTAGTATAGTCGGTAGCAGACACCAATAGCATCACTCAAAATGTAGTATTTATGACCATATGCCGGGGTTGAGAAGCCCCCCAGCACCGAAATGGTTCTGCAGCGCCTGCTGGATTGCCCGCGCTTCGGACACATAGCCCTGGAGAGCGAGATCAGCGGGAGGCGGCAAACAACCTGGCACGCTGACAGCATAGCCACCGGCCTGCCGTGCAGCCTGAGCAAGCGCGGAGGGTTGCGCCGGATCGCGAACGTAGAGCAACCCATTGGCAAGATCGGCGAGCAGACCAGCCGACGTCGGGGCGGCGAGGCGGGTCACCTCGGGCAGGCGCTGGGAAGGAAGGCCCAGACGAAGCGTTATGCGCGCCTGACTAGCGGCAAGCCATGCCGCCCACTGCGCCGACCCGGTCGTCTCAGTCAGGGTTTCAAGCGCGGTTGCCCCGGCGAGCAACCCCTGAACCTGCGCACTTTCAGCCTGTACATCTTCGGGATACCCTTCAGCCGTATAGACAAGCGCGGTCGAGCCAGGCTCGGCAACGATCAGCAGTGCCGATGCCACGAGACAGAGCGGCAGCAGACGGGCACCAGCGGCAAGGGCGTCGGCAAGGCTGGCGAAACTGGCGCGCAGGGTCACCGAGGCACGTGGGCGCGGCGAGAGCTTGAGGGTCACATCGGTGAGCATGCCAAGCGTACCGTGCGAGCCAACATAGAGCTTGGGGAGGTCGTAGCCAGCGACATTCTTGACCACCGGACGACCAGCCCCGATGACCCGACCGTCGGGCAACGCGACGGTCGTGGCGAGCAAAAGATCACGAACGCCCCCATAACGCATGCGCAAAGGCGCATTGAAGTTGGTCGCCACAATGCCCCCAAGCGTTGCCTCAGGCCAGGGCGACACGAGGGGCACCCACATCCCATCCTGCGCCAACTCGGCCTGCAAGGTCGCAAGAGGCGTCCCGGCACCGGCGACAACATAGAGATCGTCACGGGCATAGGTCGTAATACCGGCAAGGCCACGACTACTCACCGTCACCTCAGCCGAACCAGGCGAAGACGCGTGCGAGTCACCACCGACCAGGCGCACAGAACGGCCCGTCGCCGTCAACGCATGCAGGATTGCGGCGGCCTCGGCGGCAGTGGTGGGGGCAAGAGCATCTTCAGGGGTTGCGGTGAGGGCCGGATGGTCAACCGGAGGCACCGGGGCCGGTGTGGGCGAGGCGGGCGGAAAAATCTTGCCTGGATTACAAATAGCCTGTGGATCAAAGAGATCACGGATCTCGCGCATGACGGCCAACTCATCGGCGGTATACATCATCGGCATAAAAGCACGTTTCTCGATGCCGACGCCGTGTTCACCGGTGATACTGCCACCGTAGCCAACGCAGAGTTCCAGGATTTCACGGCCAACTTCAATGACCTGGCGTACCAGGGCCGGATCATTGGGATTTTTGAGCGGAATAAAGGGGTGAAGATTGCCATCGCCGGCGTGGAAGACATAGGCCACCTCGAGACCAGCGCGGGCGCAGATCGCATTGACGCCACCGAGCGTTGCAGCGAGCTTGCTGCGAGGCACCGTGCCATCCACGAGATAGAAGGCCGGGGCGAGGCGCGCCATCGCGCCAGCGGCACTCTTGCGCCCATACCAGATCCGGTCACGCTCTTCGGAACTCTGCGCAATGCGGAGATTGAAGCCACCATACTCGCGCAGAATCGCCGCAATCTCATCAATCTGAAGACCGACACTCTCGGGATAGCCATCAGCCTCGATAATGAGCGCCGCCCCGGCGGTAGTAGGGAGACCGGCGGGCACAAAGGCCTCGATAATCTCCATCATCGCCTGATTCATCATCTCCATCGTGGCGGGGACCAGGCCACGGGCAATGACGGCGGAAACAGCTTCACCAGCGGTCTCAACCGAGTCAAAGGCAGCCATCATCGTCTTGACGGCAGGTGGATAGCGCATCAAACGCACCGTTGCGCTCGTAATCAAGCCGAGGGTACCCTCACTGCCAACGAGCAACCCAGCGAGATCATACTCAGGATAATCGAGGGCCGCGCCGCCGAGGCGCACAAGACGGCCATCGGGCAACACAGCCTCAAGGCCCGTCACATAATTGGAGGTGACCCCATACTTGAAACAGTGGGGGCCGCCGGCATTCTCAGCGAGATTGCCGCCGAGCGTCGAAGCACGGCCACTGGAAGGATCAGGGGGAAAATAGAGCCCGTGCTCACGGGTAACGGTATCGAGCAACAGATTGGTCAAGCCAGGTTCAACGACAGCACTCCGACCCACCGGATCGAGGTCAACGAGGCGTTCCATACGGGCAAAGGCAACAATGACACCACCGTGTTCAGCGACAGCGCCACCCGAGAGACCGGTACCAGCGCCACGCGCCACCAGCGGAATCCGATAGCGTGAGGCCCAGGCGACCAGGCGAGCGACCTCTTCGGTCGTCTGGGGCAAAACCACTGCATCGGGAAGACCGCGATCGAGGCTCGCGTCGCCTTCATAGGTCAGCAACGCAACCGGATCAGTCACAACACGGCCAGGCGGCAACAGACTTGTCAGCGCAGTAAGGGCAGGCTCACGGGCAATCATGGAGGCTCCTGACATACAACATTGGACGGAGGCAGCACAACAGCCAGAGACGAGAATGCGGTTCTGGGTATCATACCAGAACCGCATCATTTCGGCTATGCTCCATCTCGGCAATAGGTAGGCAGAAGCACATATTCAAAGACTATATGTTCATACTGCTTTGAGGGCATTCATAATATCGAGGGCACCCTTTTTGGCGTCGGCGAAGAGCATCAGCGTATTATCGGCCGCAAAGAGCGGGTTAGGGATACCGGCAAAGCCGGGGCTAAGGCTCCGCTTAATCACAATAATACTGCGGGCCTTATCGACATTAAGGATAGGCATCCCAGCGATGGGGCTACTCGGATTGGTACGTGCAACGGGATTGACGACATCATTCGCCCCAATGACAATAACCACATCGGTCTGTTCGAAGGAAGGATTGATCTCATCCATCTCCTTCATCTTATCGTAGGGAATATCGGCCTCGGCGAGCAACACATTCATATGGCCGGGCATGCGACCGGCAACCGGATGGATGGCAAACTCGACTTCAGCACCACGCTCTTCGAGCAAATTGACGAGATCGCGCACCGCGTGCTGGGCTTGCGAGACAGCCATACCATAACCGGGAACAATCACCACCCGGCGCGCTGTCTCCATCAACATGGCCAATTCTTCAGCATTGGCCGCCTTGACGCGCCCGCCATAGACATCATCGCTACTATCAGCGGCATCCGAGGGAACCCAGATGCCAAAGAGCACATTCGTCAACGACCGATTCATCGCCCGGCACATAATGCTCGTAAGAATAATCCCAGAGGCCCCAACGAGAGAACCGGTAATAATCAGCGCATTATTCGTAAGGACAAAACCAGCGGCAGCGGCGGCAATACCCGAATAAGAATTGAGCAACGAAATCACCACCGGCATATCGGCGCCACCGATAGGAAAGACGAGCGAAAGCCCAAGGATCGAAGAGACAACCACAATGGCCCAATAGATCCAGACGGCCGTCGGATCAACAATCAGCCAGACCGAGAGCGCGAGAGCGACGACGAGCAAGATCGCATTAAAGATCTGGGCACCCGGCAAGCGAACATCCTTGACAATGCCCTGCAGCTTACCAAACGCCACAAGGCTGCCCCAGAACGTCACGGTACCAACAAGACCGGAGGCAGCAGTAGCAACAATAAACTGCGGCGTAATGAGTGCCAGATCGATCTGAAGCGCATCAAGGAGGGCAGCACCGGCGACAAAAGTCGAAGCGGCACCACCGAAACCATTGAGCAACGCAACCATCTGGGGCATATCGGTCATCTGGACGCGGGTCGCCATCAGGGCACCGATGCCCGAACCGATGACCAAGCCAGCGATGATCCAGACATAATTGACGACCTGCTGATCGACCAAAGCGGTTACGACCGCGATGAGCATCCCGATCGCACCGAGTTGATTGCCACGCACGGCGGTACGTGGATGGGTAAGGCCCTTGATGCCAAGGATAAAGAGCGTTGCCGACGCAAGGTAAGCCAAATTAATCAGCGCGTTGCCCATCGCTCAATCCTTCCGGCGAAACATGCCAAGCATGCGATTCGTCACCATAAAACCACCGACCACATTGATCGTCGCAAGAATAACAGCCAGAAAGCCAAGGATTGTCGCCGCCTGTGGCCCCAGCGAGCCAGCCGAAAGGATCGCCCCAACCAAGGTAATGCCTGAAATAGCATTCGAGCCTGACATCAACGGCGTATGCAGGGTTGGCGGCACTTTGGTAATAATCTCAACACCAATAAAAAGCGCCAGAACAAAGACGGTCAACGAGACCACGAGTATTTCCATGCGAAGATTCCTTTGTTATCCAGGGGCAAGCGATCAGAACGACCGCTGCTGGTCTAACTGATGCGTCGATGCGTTGAGTGATCAGCTATGACGAGGCAACTGGTGTACCCGCACCAATCAGATCATTGATCCTGGCGCTGACAACTTTGCCATCGTGAACGACGGTAGACTCACGGATAATCTCATCATCCATATTGACCGTCAATTTGCCATCCTTGACCAAGAGGCGGAGCAGATTGATCAGATTACGGCTATAGAGTTGGCTCGCGTGATTAGGCACCGTTGCGGGCAAATTACCTGGCCCAATGATCGTGACATGATGCGCGACGATAATTTGATCAGACCGGGTCAAGGCACAATTCCCCCCACGTTCGGCGGCGAGATCGACAATCAGCGAACCAGGCTGCATGCCAGCAACCATCTCAGCCGTAATCAAGACCGGTGATGGCTTCCCTGGAATAGCAGCCGTTGTAATGACGAGATCGTTACGTGCGACCACTTCAGCCATCAACTTGCGCTGCCGCTCGTAGAAATCATCGCCAAGCGCTTTGGCATAGCCACCTTTGTCTTCGCTGCTGCCTGTTTCAAGGGGCAACTCAACAAACTTGGCACCAACGCTCTCGACCTGTTCTTTCACTGCAGCACGGACATCATAGGCCTCAACGCGCGCCCCAAGGCGTTTGGCGGTAGCACATGCCTGAAGCCCAGCCACACCGGCACCAATGACAAAGACCCGAGCGGGCGTCACCGTACCAGCGGCCGTCATCAACATCGGAAACATCCGCGGCATACTGGCAGCCGCAATCAGCACTGCCTTGTAGCCGGCCACCGTCGCCATTGAAGAGAGCGCATCCATACTCTGCGCACGACTGATGCGAGGGATCAACTCCATCGCCATCGCGGTCACGCCTCGCTCAGCCAAGCTCGCCGCCAACCTTGGTTCCCACAGCGGTTCAAGAAACGCGATCAACAACTGCTGAGGACGCAACATCGCCCGTTCTTTATCGGCGTGACCTGGATCAGCGCCGGCCGCCCGCACCTTGAGCACGATATCAGCCTGCGCATAGACCTCGGTACGCGACGCCACGGTACGCGCCCCACGTTCGACATAGGCAGCGTCAGGAAACCCGGCCCGCATCCCGGCACCTGCCTCAACGACAACTTGCAACCCCATTTTCATGAGGGCTGGCACATCTGCGGGGACGATCGCCACGCGATCTTCACCCGACACCAATTCAGCCGGAATGCCGACGATCATACACTCTCCCTGTTGGAACTCCTGAGTGCGCTGCAGGGCTGCCCTATTCTGTGCAACATACGTCCATTCACTGAGCGAAACCTGGGCAGTCTCGGCTTAGTATACCATGGATTGATACAATTGAGAATGTTTTCACAGACAAGGCAAAGGCACAAATTGATACTCCTAGAAACATAACGGTGAACGAAATTTCTCGCATAATAAATATCTCTTATCTATTACTTCTGCAACTTATTGGCGCGAGCGCGTTGCGATGGTGTACACTAGAGCCTGTTTTATACCCTTATGTTATGGGTCTAGTTCGGAGGGACAGGTAATGACGACCCTGGATACCGATACGCTGGAGATGGTACTGACGACGTTGCGGGATTATGCCGACCGGCAACTGAAACCCGAATTTCTGAGGGAGTTGGACGAACGTGACGAATTTCCGCACCAGGTGCTGAAGGATCTCTACGACCCTGAGAAATTTGGCCTGCACCTTATTTTCATCCCCGAAGAGTTCGGTGGGCTCGGTGGGGGTGCTTACGATATTTACCGCGTTTCCGAGCAAATGGCACGCATCGACCTTGGGGTCGCGACGGGAGTACTAGCAACCTTTCTCGGCACGGATCCAATCGTGGTGGGTGGCACCGACGAGCAGAAGGCGCTCTGGATGGGGCGCATTGCCGACGAGGGCTTGCTGGTGGCCTATGGGGCGACTGAGCCGCAGGCAGGGAGTGATCTTGGCAGCCTGACGACCCGGGCAACGCCAGTCTATGAAGATGGGCAACTGACTGGCTACAAGATCTCGGGGCGCAAGCAGTGGATTTCGAATGGTGGGGTGGCGACGCTCTATACGATTCTTGCCAATACCGAAGGCGGGCCAACCTGGTTTGTCGTTGAGCGGGGGGCGCCTGGCTTTAGCTGGGGCAAGCCCGAAGATAAGCACGGCATTCGGGCTTCGAATACGGCAGCGCTCTTCCTTGATGAGGTCTTTGTGCCAGCCGAAAATCTGGTCGGCGGCGTCGAAGGGCAGGGGCTTGCGCAGGCGCAAGCGGTCTTTGGCTATACCCGACTGATGGTCGCGGCCTTTGGCATGGGTGGAGGCTGGAGCGCGCTTGAGCGGGCGATTCAGTATGGGCAGACGCGCATTCAAGGTGGGGCGCTGCTTTCGACGAAACAGGCCTACACCCACAAACTGCTGGTACCGAATGCAGTGCGGCTCGAAGCCTCACGCGCTTATATCGAGTGGGTTGCGGAAAATATTGATGCGGGCGACCCCGGGCAGCAGACCGAGGGGGCCGTAGCGAAGTATTTCGCCACCGAGAGCGGCAATAAGGCGGCTGAAGATGCGATCCAGGCGCACGGTGGCTATGGCTACACCAAAGAGTATATGGTCGAGAAGGTCAAGCGCGATGTGCGGATCACCTGTATCTACGAGGGTACCTCGGAGATTATGGAGTGGACGATTGCGCGTGATCGGTGGCAGTTGCATTTGAAGACGCGTGGAGCCTACTACAACGACTGGGCGGCGAAACTCGAGCAACTGGCCCGTACCAACCCCGACACCGGGGCCGCCACCACCGCGCTGGCGTTGCGTGCACTGGCGGTGGTGCTAGAGCGCTGCCGGCTTGATCGGTTGACCCGCAATCAGCATATTCTCTTCCGGCTTGGTGAGTTGATTGCGTGGGCCGAAACGGCCGCGATCTTTAGCGAGCGCGCCGCCAATAACCCAAGCAAGGCCGTGCCCTTTAGCCCCGAAACCCTACGCACCATGGCGCGCATTCACGCCCGCGAGGCGGCACTCAAGGTCGCCACCGATGGGCTACGCTGGTGCATCAGTGCAGGGCAGACCGATCCCAACCTAGCGGGAAACCTCGGGCTACCGGCGATTTATCAGGCTCAAGCTGGACAGATTGAGGATATGAATATCGTTGCCGAGCGGCTCAATGCCGCGTTCCCGGCAGAGTAGTGACCCCCTGCGTGGGGGTGCTCCGGAGGAGCTTTTCATGGATACTTCGGCCTCGTGCGCCATCGCCATCGTGGGCGTTGGCGCGATGTTGCCTGATGCTCCTAATGCACGAGCATTCTGGCAGAATATTCTTTCTAAGCGCTACAGCATCAGCGAGACACCGGCTGATCGCTGGAGCCTGGCGGATTATTACGATCCTGATCCGGCGGCCCCTGACAAGACCTACACGAAGATCGGTGGGTGGGTACGGGGTTTCCAGTTTGATTGGCAGCGTTTCCGCATTCCGCCCCGCGTGGCGAGTGCGATGGATGAAGGGCAGCAGTGGGCGGTCACGGTTGCCGCCGAGGCGCTGGCTGATTACGGCTTGCCTGACCGGGCGCTCAATACCGACAATACCGGGGTTATCCTCGGCACGGCGATGGGCGGCGAGTTGCACTACCTGACCAATCAGCGCATCGTGGCCCCCGATTTTGCCAACTATCTTGCGAGTACCGACGCCTTCAAAACGCTTCCCGCTGAGGTGCAGGCGGCGATGCTGGCTCAGTTTTATGCTGAAGTGGGGCGGAAGTTGCCCGCGATCAGCGAAGACTCGATGCCAGGTGAGTTGCCCAATATCGTCGCCGGACGGGTGGCGAATGTGCTCAACCTGCGCGGACCCAACTTTATCACGGATGCAGCCTGTGCTTCGACCTTTGCCGCGGTTGCGGCTGCCGTTGAGATGCTGAGCGAAGGCCATGTTGATGCGGTGGTGACGGGTGGCGTTGACCGCAATATGGGCATTTCGACTTATGTAAAATTCTGCAAGATCGGGGCGCTTTCGGCGACCGGGACACGCCCATTTGGCGATGGGGCCGATGGTTTTGTGATGGGTGAAGGCGCTGCGGCGTTTTTGCTGAAACGCCTGGCGGATGCGGAACGCGATGGCGATACGATCTACGCCGTGATCCGTGGGGTCGGGGCGGCGTCGGATGGCAAAGGCAAGGGCATTACGGCGCCCAATCCGATCGGGCAGATCTATGCGGTCGAGCGTGCATGGAAACATGCCGGGCTTGACCCCGCGACCTGCACGCTGCTCGAAGCACACGGCACGAGCACGCGGGTCGGTGATGTGGTGGAAGTCGAGAGTCTGAGCAAGGTCTTTGCGGGCGTCGAACGCGGGCGCATCGGCCTCGGGTCGGCCAAGAGCAATATTGGCCACCTGAAAGCCGGAGCTGGAGCCGCCGGGTTGCTCAAGGCGACCTTCGCGGTTCACGAGAAGATTTTGCCGCCGACGCTCAATGCAATGCCGTCAAACCCGAGTGTTGACTTCACGGCAACGCCTTTTAGCCTGCTCCACGAGGGACGCGAGTGGGAGCGGCCAGCGGCCTTCCCCCGCCGTGCGGGCGTGAGTGCCTATGGGTTTGGGGGAACCAATTTTCACCTGGTGCTTGAAGAGTATGTGCCCGGGATGATCACCACTGGCCCACGCCGCTATCAGAGTGCTGCGATCCCTGGTGAGGCTAGAGGCGAAGAGGCGAAGAGTATGAGCAAACATTATGCTGCCCCTGCTCAAGTGGATCAGAAGCCGCCGTTGCGGGGCATGCTGGCCCTGGGTGCAGCAACAAGCGCCGATCTGGCAGCGCGGATCACGGCGACCCTTGAGCGCGTGAAAGGTGGCTGGACACCGCCACTTGCTGCGCCGGAGCGGGCCGAACTCCGTCAACCCGAGCGGCTCGTCGTGGATTTTAGCGAGGCAAGCGACCTGGCCGAGAAACTGGGCAAGGCAGCGCGCGCTGCGGGGTTGAATAATCCGGCTGCATGGCGACCCCTTGCCGCCCAGGGTATCTTTCGGGGCAGTGGAACGGTTGCCGGGAAAGTGGCCTTTCTCTTCCCCGGCCAGGGCAGCCAGTACCTCAATATGGGGCGCGAGCTTGCCCAGCACTCAGCGGCGGTCGCCGCCGTCTTTGCCGAGGCTGATGCGGTGATGACGCCGATCCTTGGGCAACCGTTAACGAGTTATCTCTTTGTGGATAGCGACGATCCGACGGTGATCAAGCAGGCCGAGCGGGCGCTGATGCAGACGGCGATTACCCAGCCGGCGATGCTGACGCTCGATATCGCGCTGCTAACGCTGCTCGCGGAGTATGGCATTCGTCCCGATATGGTGATGGGCCATTCGCTTGGGGAGTATGGAGCGCTGGTGGCGGCGGGCATTATGCCCTTTGCCCAGGCGCTCGAGGCGGCAGCCGCCCGTGGTGCCGAGATGACCAGGGTGAGCGTAGAGGATAATGGCTGGATGGCCGCCGTCATGGCCCCGCTTGAGGTGATCGAGAGCACGCTCAAAGAGGTTGATGGCTATGTGGTTGCAGCCAACCTCAATAGCTATAGCCAGGCCGTGATCGGTGGCGCGAGTCGGGCCGTCGAGCAAGCAATTGACCTCTTTGTTAGCCGTGGGTTCCAGGCCCAGCGCATCCCGGTGAGTCATGCCTTCCACACGAGCATTGTCGCCCCGGCGTCGGGGCCGTTGCGCAAGGTACTCGACCGCTTGCACATCCGTGAACCAGAACTGCCGCTGGTCGCCAATGTGACCGGCGAACTCTATCCGACCACGGTGGAGGGCATCAAGGATCTTCTGGAGCGCCAGATCGCCTCGCCGGTGCAGTGGGTCAAGGGACTCGAGACGCTCTATCGCGAGGGATGCCGGATCTTTATCGAGTGCGGCCCCAAGAAGGCGTTGAAGGGCTTTGTTGATGATGTACTTGGTGACAAAGGCGATGCCGTTGCGCTCTTTACCAACCATCCCAAAACGGGTGAGCTTGCCAGTTTTAACCAGGCGCTCTGCGGGCTCTATGCGGCAGGCCTGGATGCAGCTGAGCCGGTCGCAGTCGCGGCACCTCGACAGGTCGCCGCAGCCTATGCCCACGAGGCACCGGTGGTAACCCATCGCCTACCTGCGAATGTAGCACATCTGCCCGCGCTTGACGCCGAAATGGCTCAGGCGAGCCCGGTGGAGGATACCCGCGAGATGAGCCAGGGCGACTATCATGGAGCGCAGCATGGCAACGGGAATGGGCAAGGGCTCGAAGCCTTGAGTGCCTTGTTGACACAGGCGCTTCGGCAAGGGGCAGGCAATGGCGCAAGCCCGGCTCCACACCCGACTGCCTACGACCGTAATCGACCACCAGCCGGATCGATTGTCATCAGTGGCACGGGCCTGGGCCTGCCGGGGGCGGCAAAGCCATTAATGGCACTCGATAATGCCGAGCGCATCCTGCGTGGCGAGCAACTGATTGATCTCATTCCCGAGCGCTTCCGTCGGTTGATGGTCAAGAAGCATGTAACCCGGGTGGTCAAGGGTGAAGATGGCGGCGGTAGCTTTCAAGAGATCGATCACGCCGACGATGTGATCCGGCTCGCGGGGCGCTCAGGGAGCTTTGACCTCACGGCGGAATACGGCGTCGCGGCCAATCTGGTGGAGGCGCTGGACATCACCAGCCAGTTGGCGATGGCGGCGGGGCTTGATGCGCTGCGTGAGGCCGGCCTTCCGCTGGTGCAAACCTACAAAAAGACGAGCAAGGGCACCTTCTTGCCCGAGCGCTGGATGCTACCCGAGGCCTTGCGTGACGAGACTGGCGTTATCTTTGCGAGCGCCTTCCCTGGCTATGACCAGTTGAGTGGCGAGTTGCAGCGCTACTACGAGCACGAGGGTCGTCTGGCGCTGCTGCAGGAACTGGAAGCGCTGCGCAACGTGACGAGTGACGAGGCGACGCTGATGCGTCTGACGCAGCGCATGAACGAAGTACGCGACGAGATCGAACGCAATCCGTACACATTCGACCGACGCTTCATCTTCCGCATCCTGGCGATGGGCCATAGCCAGTTGGCCGAGTATATCGGCGCACGCGGGCCCAATACGCATGTCAATGCGGCATGTGCCTCGACCGCACAGGCCGTTGCGATTGCCGAAGACTGGATCCGCAGTGGGCGCTGTCGACGGGTGTTGGTAGTGGGCGGCGACGATGTCACAAGCGAGCATATGCTCGAATGGGTCGGGGCCGGCTTCCTGGCAACGGGGGCCGCGGCAACCGATGATGCGGTCGAAGAGGCTGCGTTGCCGTTTGATCGGCGTCGGCATGGCACCTTGCTCGGCATGGGCGCGTGTGCCTTGCTGGTCGAGAGCGAGGATGCCGTCCGCGAGCGTGGCATGCGCGGCATTGTCGAGGTGCTCTCGAGTGAGACGAATAATAGCGCCTTCCACGGAACGCGCCTGGATGTGCAGCACATCAGCCAGATTGTGGACAATCTGGTGCGGGCCGCCGAGCAGCGCTTTGGGTTGGATCGGCGCACCATGGCGGCGCAGACGGTCTTTATCTCGCACGAGACCTTTACGCCGGCCCGGGGCGGCAGTGCTTCGGCCGAAATCGCCGCCTTGCGGCACACCTTTGGGCCAGCGGCGAGCGACATTGTCATCGCCAACACCAAAGGCTTCACCGGCCATCCGATGGGGGTGGGCATCGAAGATGTGATCGCGGTCAAGATCCTGGAGCATGGCATTGTGCCGCCGGTACCGAACTACCGCGAGCCCGACCCCGAACTCGGCCAGTTGAACCTGAGCCGCGGCGGACGTTACCCGGTGCGCTATGCGATCCACCTGGCAGCAGGCTTTGGCTCGCAGATCGCGCTGACCTTGCTGCGACGCATTCCAGGATCAAGCGAGCGCATTGATCAGCGCCAGCGCTATGATTATTGGCTGGCCCAGGTGAGTGGCTATGACCGGGCCGAGACCGAAGTGGTGAAACGCGTCTTGCGGATCAAGGCCCAGGGTGCGCCAAAGCGCGTACCAGCACCAAGTGACTGGGTTGCTGGCACCGGGCCGGTGCAGCGCGCAGCGTTTGCGCCTGATGTGGCCGGACATCACATGGCGGTTATGCCAGCAAGCAATGGCCGCCCGAGCGCGCCAAGTGTGGTGAGCCGACCAGCAACACCAGCGCCAGTTGCGCCGACTCCAGTTGCCACAAAACCAACGGCGCCGGTTGCGCCGACTCCAGTTGCCACAAAACCAACGGCACCGGTTGCGCCGGCTCCAGCACCAGCTGCGCACAAACCCGTTGTTGCGCCAACACCGGTTGCCCCGGCACCAGCATCCCAGCCTGCGGTGGTCAGTCCGCCGCCAGTCGTGAGCGATCCGGTCGCGGACACGGTGCTCAAGCTCGTCGCCGACAAGACGGGCTACCCAAGCGAGATGCTCGACCTCGACCTCGACCTCGAGGCCGACCTGGGCGTGGACACGGTCAAGCAGGCCGAAACCTTTGCGGCGGTGCGCGAAGCCTTCAACATTCCCCGCATCGAGAACATGAGGCTGCGTGACTACCCGACGATGCGCCATGTGATCGGCTTTGTCCGTGAGCAACGGCCCGATCTCGCTGCGCCGGTGGCAACACCAGTGGCAGCACCCGTCGCCACAGCGCCCCAATCAGTCGCCGTTAGTGTGACAGCCACCGTGAGCGATCCCGTCGCTGACACGGTGCTCAATTTGGTCGCCGACAAGACCGGCTACCCGATTGAGATGCTCGATCTCGACCTCGACCTCGAGGCCGACCTGGGCGTGGACACGGTCAAGCAGGCCGAAACCTTTGCGGCGGTGCGCGAAGCCTTCAACATTCCCCGCATCGAAGACCTGAAGTTGCGCGACTATCCGACGATGCGGCACGTGATCGGCTTTGTGCGTACACAGCGACCCGATCTCGCCGCGCCCGTGGCGGCACCGGCGGCAGCGCCCGTCGCCGCAGCGCTCCAACCGATCACCATTAGTGCGCCAGTAAGCGTGAGTGATCCCGTGGCTGACACGGTGCTCAACCTGGTCGCCGACAAGACTGGCTACCCGATTGAGATGCTCGATCTTGACCTCGACCTCGAGGCTGACCTGGGCGTCGACACCGTCAAGCAGGCCGAAACCTTTGCGGCAGTGCGCGAAGCCTTCAACATCCCCCGCATCGAAGACCTGAAGCTCCGCGACTACCCGACGATGCGGCACGTAATCGGCTTTGTGCGCACACACCGGCCCGATCTCGCCGCATCAGTGGCAGCACCGGCAGCGGTGGCCCCGACACCGGCGACAGCAGTTGCACCGGCGGCAACACCGGTGACTCAGCCATCGATCGATCCAATTACCGAAACGGTGCTTGGTCTGGTCGCCGACAAGACCGGCTACCCGACCGAAATGCTCGATCTTGACCTTGATCTCGAGGCCGACCTAGGCGTCGACACGGTCAAACAGGCCGAGACCTTTGCGGCGGTGCGCGAGGCCTTCAACATCCCCCGCATCGAAGACCTGAAGCTGCGCGATTATCCAACGCTGCGCGATGTGATTGGCTTTGTGCATACGCAGCGCCCCGATCTGGCGGCAGCGGCAGCGACAACCGTTGCCACAGCACCGTCGATCGCCCCGAATGGAAATGCACCAGCGCAAAGCATGGCCTCAGCGGAGGATCAGGTCACGACAACGGTGCTCAACCTGGTCGCCGACAAGACCGGCTACCCGATTGAGATGCTCGATCTCGACCTCGACCTTGAGGCCGACCTGGGGGTCGACACGGTCAAGCAAGCCGAGACCTTTGCGGCAGTGCGCGAAGCGTTCAACATCCCCCGCATCGAAGATCTGAAGCTGCGCGATTATCCGACGCTACGCGACGTGATTGGCTTTGTCTATACAAAGCGTCCCGAGACCAGAAATGGCGCGGCGGTGGTGAGCGAAGGAACAGGCGCGAGCGCAACGGCTGAGTCAACGCAGACGACCACAGCAGTGCCTACCGGGGCCTACGACCTGAGCGAAGCAAACCGAGCGCCACGGCGCGTCGCCACACCAGTGCTCCGGCCACCACTGGATCTCTGCAAAGCAACGAACGCCCAGCTTGGTGAAGGCGTGCGGGTCATCGTCATGTTGGATCGGAGTGGTGTCGGCAAAGCGCTCGTAACGCGGCTTGAAAAGCGGGGCGTGACGGTGCTGCCGATTGAGGCGCCACCGGAAGAGGGTGCCATTGTCGCGATGATCCAGGGCATGCTTGCCGAAGGGCCGGTTGACGGGCTCTACTGGCTACCGGCCCTTGAGGTCGAGCCAGACCTGGAAGAGCTTGACCTGGCAGAGTGGCACGAACTGAACCGTGCGCGAGTCAAGAATCTGCATCTGGCGACGCACACGCTCGTTGGGGCGCAACCCGAGCGCATTCCCTTCCTCGTGGTGGGAACGCGGATGGGTGGGCGGCACGGCTACGACGACGAAGGCGCGGCGGCCCCGCTTGGCGGTGCAGTGACAGGGTTTGCCAAAGCCTACAAGCGCGAATACCCGTCGGTGCTGGTCAAAGCGGTTGACTTCGAGACCGGGCGCAAGAGTGTCGAACCAGCCGAGAGCCTGATCGCCGAAACCCTGAGCGATCCGGGCATCGTTGAAGTCGGCTACAGTGACGGGCTCCGGCTGAGCATCAGCCTGGAAGAGCGCCACGCCTACAATGGCAACTCGGGGATGGTGCTGACGCCCGAGACGGTCTATCTGGTGACGGGGGCAGCGGGGGGCATCACGAGTGCGATCATTGGCGACCTGGCGGCAGCCGGGATGGGTGGCACGTTCTACCTGCTCGATCTCACGCCAGAGCCAGATCCCGCCGACGAGCACATTCGGCTCTTCCGGCAAGATCGGGCCGCACTGAAGACGGCGCTGATCGCGGAAGCGCAGGCCCGCGGCGAACGGCCAACGCCAGTGCAGATTGACCGGGGCATCATGGCGGTGGAACGGTCAGAGGCGGCGTTGCGGGTGATTGAAGTGATCGAAGCAGCGGGCGGTACAGCCAACTACTACAGCCTCGACCTGCGTGATACCCCAGCGGTTGCCGGGGTCATTGACGCCCTTCGCGAGCGCGAGGGCCGCATTGATGTGTTGTTGCACGCAGGTGGCATCGAGATCAGTCGGGCGTTGAGTGAGAAAGCGCACGACGAATTCAGCCGCGTCTTTGACATCAAGGCTGATGGCTTCTTCAATATGCTGCGGGCGGCCAAGGGCCTGCCGATTGGCGCAACCGTCGCCTTCAGTTCCGTGGCCGGGCGGTTTGGCAACAGTGGTCAGACCGACTACAGTGCCGCGAACGACTTGCTCTGCAAAATCAGCAGCAGCATGCGGCGCTGGCGCCCCGACACACGTGCCATTGTGATTGACTGGACAGCCTGGGGCGGGATCGGGATGGCGACCCGTGGGTCGATCCCACGGATCATGGAGATGGCGGGGATTGATATGCTGCCCCCCGAGGTTGGCATCCCAACGATCAGGCGCGAATTGACGGCGGGCGATACCCGCGACGAAATCGTCGTCGGGTTGCGCCTGGGTGTCCTCACCGAAGAGTTTGACCCGAACGGCGGCCTTGACCCAGACAAAGTCGCAGCAACGCTGGCTGCGCGTGAGCGCCCGTACCTGATGGTCGGCACAGTCGAAGCCGCCAAGCTATATGGTGGCATCATTGCCCAGACCTCACTTGATCCGCACGAGCAACCGTTCCTGTACGATCATCAGATCGAAGGGACACCGGTGTTGCCGGGCGTGATGGGCACCGAAGGCTTTGCGGAGGTGGCGGGGCTGTTTGCCCCTGACTTCCGTCTGGCGCGGATCGAGCATGAGCGGCTCGATAGCCCGGTCAAATTCCATCGCAGCCAGCCACGCACACTGACGCTGCGGGCGGTCATTCGGCCTGCCGAAGGTGGAGATCTGCTGGCCCAGACCACGTTGAGCTCGACATTCCAACCGGTAGTGGCCCCAGGGCAGACCCCGCCACCAGCGCAAGAGACGGTACACTTCCGGGCCGAGGTTCGCCTCACGCGTGGGGAACTGACTGCGGCGCAGACCGAACAACCGATTGCGGACGAGCATGCGCGGGTGATCGAGCGAAGTGAGATCTACAAAGTCTACTTCCACGGCCCAGCGTACCAGGTGCTCGAGAAGGTCATGCTGAGCGACGAGATGGCGATTGGCATGCTGGCGGGCGACCTGCCACCCGATAGCACCCCGATCAACGCCGAACACCTGGTTGACCCACGTTTGCTAGAGCTCTGCTTCCAGACAGCAGGCGTGTGGGAGATCGTCCAGACCGAGGCGATGGCCTTGCCATCCTCACTTGACACGCTTGAGGTCTATCGGCATCTGGAAGAGGCTGGCGACGCGCAGATCTACGCCATCGTCACCCCGGTCGAAAACGGCACGAGCTTTGACGCACGGGTTGTTGACGACCTGGGGAACGTCTATCTTGATCTGCACGGCTATCGGACAGCCCGCTTGCCGGGGACGGCGCACCTGTAGGAAAGAATAGCGTTGGGCAGGCGGGAAGTTCCTGCCTGCCCAACGCCCAACCAGGCGCATAGGAAAGACATGATTGACTGGCTGATCCAACAACGATCCGATCTACCGGCCGTAGCACCAGAACTATGGCTAAGCGTACCCGAACGTGATCGGATGCGGACACTCCGCATGGAAAAACGGCGTGAAGAGTGGTTGCTCGGACGTTGGACAGCGCGGCGGCTCATCCAGGCCTGGACACAACGCGAGCTTGGCTTCGCGCCCCACCCAACGGAACTGATGATTCTGCCGGCCCCTGATGGCGCACCCGAAATCCATGCGCTTGATCCCGCCTTGCGGATGGCCCTCGGGACGGTACGCCTCACGATCAGCCATAGTGCGGGGCAGGCCTTTTGTGCGCTGGCCCCTGCGGGGGCACCGGTGGGTGCCGATATTGAGCAGATCGAGCCACGGCATGCGAACTTTGCCGAAACCTACTACACGCCTGGCGAGCTCGCGTTGCTCGAAGCCACCGATCCCTCCCACTACAACCTCTTGCTCAATGCAATCTGGAGCACCAAAGAGGCTGTCCTAAAAGCCTTACGGCACGGCTTGCGGGTTGATACACGTCTTGTCGAATGCCTGGTACCACTGCTCGACGCAGCAGACCAGGATGCTGGCTGGCGAGCATTTCTCGCCCACTGCGATCCGTCGCTTGGCGCACCGCCAGCTGGCGTACGCTGCTGGTGGCGCCAGGATCACCATGTTGTCCTGACGATTGCCGCCATTACCCCACGTCTCGTCACCGAGCAGGTGGGCAACCGACCGGTTATCCAGTCACCGCTGTATGGAATATGAGAGTCGAGACTTATGATGGAAGATTTTGTTCGTAAGCTCCGTGAACGTAAAGCCATTGCGGCTGGCACAGAAAAAGATGCGGCTGCGCAGCATCAGAAGGGTCGCCTGACGGCACGTGAGCGGATCGAGATATTGTTCGACCCCAATAGTTTCAATGAGATTGATACGCTGGTGACCCCGCGCTACGAGAGTTATATGGGTGGCAAGGGGTCACGGTTTGGTGATGGCGTCGTGACTGGCTTTGGCTTGATCAATGGGCGCCAGGTCTTTGCGGCGGCTCAGGATGCGAGCGTGATGGGTGGCTCACTCGGCGAGATGCACGCGAACAAGATCGTCAAGGCGATGCGGATGGCCCTGAGTTACGGCTGTCCTTTTGTGGCGCTGAATGACTCGGGTGGGGCGCGCATTCAAGAGGGCGTTGATAGTCTGGGGGGCTATGCCCGGATCTTCGATGCCAACTGTGAAGCCTCGGGGGTGATCCCGCAACTCTCGGTGATCCTCGGGCCATGTGCGGGCGGCGCCGTCTATTCGCCTGGGCTCACTGATTTTATTTTCATGACCGAAAACAGCTACATGTTCATCACTGGCCCAGAAGTCGTGCGCTCAGTGATGCAAGAGCAGGTCAGCCAGGAAGAACTGGGAGGGGGGAGAATTCACGCCACCGAGAGTGGGGTGGCGCACTTTCTCTCACGCGATGACCAGGAGTGTCTGCTGAAGGTGCGCGAATTGCTGAGCTACCTGCCCTCGAATAATATGAGCGACCCGCCGTATGTACCGCCCCGCGATGACCCCGAGCGCCGCTGTCCTGAGCTTGAGGAACTGGTACCGGTCGATCCGCAGAAGCCCTACGATGTGCGGGAAGTCATTGCTAGTATCGTGGATGACGGGCGTTTCCTAGAGGTTCACGAGCTCTGGGCGCAAAACATGGTCGTAGGCTTTGCGCGCCTGGATGGGTATGTGGTTGGGTTAGTGGCAAACCAGCCAATGTATTTAGCAGGCACGATTGACATCAAAGCTTCAATCAAGGCGACGCACTTTATTCGCATCTGTGATGCTTATAATATTCCGATCATCACTTTGCAAGATGTCCCTGGCTTTTTGCCTGGCACGAGTCAGGAATATGGAGGGATCATCCGCAACGGTGCGCGGCTCATTTATGCCTATTCCGAGGCAACGGTGCCCAAACTGATGCTAATTCTGCGCAAGAGCTATGGCGGGGCCTACTGCGTCATGAGCAGCAAAGGGCTCCGGGGCGACTTGCTGTATGCCTGGCCCAACGCCGAACTGGCGGTGATGGGGGCGGCAGGGGCGGTCAACATCCTCTTCCGCAACGAGGTCAAGGCGGCTGCGGACCCGAAGGCACGCAGCCAGCAACTGGTGAGCGACTATCAAGAGAAGTTCAACAACCCCTATGTTGCGGCGGCACGTGGTCTGATTGACGACGTGATCGAGCCACGCGACAGCCGACGGGTGCTCGTGCGGGCGCTGCACGTGACGCTCTCGAAACGTGACCGTCACCTGCCCAAGAAGCATGGCATTTCACCGATGTAGGAAGAGTTTCGCACGACAATGCAAGTTGCATTGGTATGCACGAAGGTGCTTGTATGTTCAAACGAGTATTGATCGCCAACCGAGGCGAAATCGCCGTGCGCATGGTTCGCGCCTGTCGTGACCTGGGCATTGCGGCGATAGCGGTCTACGAGCCTGGCGATGAAGGTGCGCTGCATGTCCGCCTGGCCGACGAGGCGTATCCCATTATGGCCCAACTAGGCTACCGTGACCCTGACGCGATGCTCGCGGCGGCGCGGACAAGCAAGGTTGATGCAGTGCTTCCGGGGTATGGGCTGATTTCCGAGCATCCAGGGTTTGCGCAGGCATGTGAAGCCGCTGGCATTGCTGTCGTTGGGCCGGGGAGCACAGTGCTCAGTCGGGTACGTGATAAAGTCGGTGCGATTGCGCACGCCAGGGCCGTCGGGATTCCAACAACACAGCCTTCGTCACGGATCTTTATGCCAGACGAAGCTCAAGCGCTCTTGAGTGAAGCCGACTCGGTTGGCTATCCGCTGGTGGTAAAAGCCTGTGCGGGTGGACGCGGACGGGGAACCTTTGTCGCCCGTGGACCAGATGATCTGCTTGGGGTCGTGCGACGGTCATCAGCGGCGGCCCAATCCGTCTATCTCGATGCACAGGTCTATCTCGAAAAGGCTGTGCTCCCTTCGCGTTATATCGAGGTACCCATTCTTGGCGATCATCACGGCAACTTGATCCATCTGGGTGAACGCGATGGTTCGATCCAGCGCAATACGCGCAAAGTGATCGAAGAGACACCGGCACCAAATCTGAGCCAGGCCCAACGCGAGGCGATCTGGGCAACCGCAATCCAGGTGGCGCGGCTCTTTTCGTGTCGCAGTGCGTGTACGATCGAGTTTGTGCTTGATGATGAAGGCAATCATTTCTTCACCGAGGTCAAACCGCGGCTCCAGGTCGAGCACCCGGTGAACGAGATGGTCACACGCATTGACGTGGTGCGTGAGCAGTTGCGCATTGCCGCAGGCCTGCCCCTGGGCTTTGCCCAGGAAGAGGTGCATCTGCAGGGGCACGCGATCTTCTGTCGCATCAACGCGGAAGATCCATGGCGTGGCTATTTGCCGAGCCCAGGACATATCACTGGCTTCCGCATCCCAGGTGGCCCTAATGTCCGGGTTGACACCTACGCCTATGCCGGGGCTGAAATTCCTGTGCGTTACGACTCGCTCCTGGCGAAACTGGTCGTCTGGGGACCAACCCGCGAGGAGTGCATACGCCGGGTGCATCGGGCGCTGCAAGAGTTTCAGATTACTGGTGTGCAAACGAACCTCGCGCTGCTCTGGCTCATCTTGAATGACGATGCCTTCATTGCGGGAACCTACACCACCGAATTTAGCCGACGACGCCTGCTCGAGATGCCACCAGTCAGCGATTACACCACCGATCTGGCGGCGATTGTCGCGCTCGCTTATCTCCAGCGCACCCAGGCGGCGCATCGAGCAATCCCCGAAGCCTTCACGAGTGGCTGGCACCGTGATAGTCGTCGTTTGCCACAGTGAAGAGGAGCACCTATGCGTCGTTTTTTTGTCACCATTAACGAAAATGATTTTGAGGTTGAGATAAGTGGTTCACCGAATATCGAAGGGTGGATCGAGGTACAGGTCAATGGTGAGCCAGTGCGGGTGAGGCTCCCCTGGTCGGCGACATCCGCACATAGCGCCTGGGCGATGGTGGGCAACCGTCCGCACGAGATCCTGATCGATCATGATCTGCACTGGATTCAGACAACCCGTGGGCGGCACAACGTGCAGATCCGTGACCGTGATACGCCGATTTCACGGCCACGGAGTGGCGACGGGCGCGTCAAAGCGCCCATTCCCGGCCTGATTGCCCGCATCCTGGTTGAAGCAGGCCAGTATGTGGAAGTAGGACAGCCAATACTGGTACTGGAAGCGATGAAGATGCAGAACGAGATCACGGCCCCCCGCAGCGGAACGATCAGCATGCTCAACATCCAGCCCGGTCAGAGTGTAAAACTGCACGAACTGCTAATCGAGATCAGCTGAGAGCGCATCATACCGATAGGTCAACTGATGGTCTGAGGGAGGGCAAGCCCTCCCTCAGACCATCACATCACTACCGTTTGCCAAGTTCAACCGAGCGACGGTAGGCGGCCCAGATCGCATCAGAGAGAACGGTACGCATCCCCCCGCGTTCGAGTTCGGAAATAGCGGCGGCACTTGTGCCACCTGGCGACGTCACCGCATTGCGCAGTTGCGCTGGATGCAACCCGCTCTGCTGCGCATAACGTACCGAGCCGAGCATCGTCTGCTGCACCAGTTCTTCGGCAATGCGCCGCGACAACCCGAGGTGAACCCCGGCATCAACCATCGCCTCCATCATCAAGAAGAAGTAGGCTGGCCCGGTACCATTGATCGCCGTCGCCATATCAAGATAGGCCTCGGTATCAACAAACAGCGCATACCCCAGCGCCCCGAGCACGGTCTCGGCCCACTCACGCTGCTCAAGGCTCACCTCGTGGGCCGCCGTCCAGACTGTCATACCCTCACCGATCACTGCGGGGGTATTGGGCATACTGCGCACCACCGCCGGATGGGCGAGCGCCTCGGCGATGCTCTGGATGGTCGCCCCGGCCACGACCGAAATGGCCAGATCATCGTCGCGTAACGTATGTTGCAGCGGCGGCAGCACGCGCTGCAGTTGTTGGGGTTTGACCGCCAGAATCACAATGCGGCCCCAACGTGCCGCCACGGCATTATCAGGGCTGGTATGCACCCCATAGGTAGCGGCCAGTTCACGGCGTCGCTCTTCCCGCGGATGGCTGACCAGAATCTGGTCAGGAGTGACCAGTTCCTGACGCAGCAGACCACCAATAACCGCCTCGCCCATCGCACCAGGCCCGATCACAGCAATTGGAAGGTGATGAAGCATGTTTTCTCTCCACTGGGCCTGCGGCCCCGAACCTCACCCCAGGGAGCGCGGGCAGCCCGCCCACTTTTGCCCTAGAAGCAATCTCTTATTGACGCAAAGGCGCAAAGCTGCGCCTTTGCGTCACACCAGCGAGAAGTCTACCGCAGATTACGTGCAATGGCAACTGGTGCAGTGCAGCCCAGCACAATCAGTGAGACTATGTTATTATCTATAAGCAACGATGTCTGTTCATATGTACAGCGAGCTTGCAGGGGCCGTGCGGGCACCCTGCTGGCTGTGGAGAAAAAGCATGACCCAGCGCTTTCAAGACAAAGTCGCCATTGTAACGGGCGCATCATCGGGGATCGGGCGAGCAACGGCGGTCGGTCTGGCCCGCGAGGGCGCGAAGGTAACAATTTGTGCCGATCGCAATGTCGAGGGTCTCGAGGAGACACGTCAAGAGCTTGAGGCACTCGGGGCCGAGTGTCTGGCCTTACAGGTCGATGTGCGAAACCAGGCAGCCATCGAGAGTTGCGTGCAGCAGACCCGCGAACGCTTTGGCACGATTGATATTCTGGTCAATAATGCCGGTACCGGACAATTCAGCCCGTTTCCGATGATGTCGAATGATGAGTATGACCGCGTGATGGATATCAACCTGCGTGGCACGTTCTACTTCTGCCGGGCGGTGCTGCCGATTATGCTCGAGCACGACTATGGCAAAATTGTCAATGTCACGTCGATTATGGGCGAGATTGCCGCGATGGGGCAGAGTGTTTACAATGCAAGCAAGGGGGCAGCCAAGCTGTTGACCCAGGGCATTGCGGTTGATGTGGCAGGGCGCAATATTAATGTCAATGCGGTCGCCCCAGGCATGGTGGTCACCAATATGACCCAGCGCATGTTTGGCGACAAAGAGCGCGAGCGCTATTTTGTCGAACGCATTCCGAAGCGCCGCATTGGGCAACCCGAAGATATTGCTGGGCCAATCCTCTTCCTGTGCAGCGATGAAGCAAGCTACATCCACGGCACGACCCTGGTGGTTGATGGCGGCATGCTCTGCACCCGTTGAGGAACGTTTTTCTGTGGAGTGACCAAAAAAGCCAGCATAGCTGGCTTTTTTGGTCACTCCACAGAAGGCGGCTGCGGTTCGTCAATGGTAAAATAGCACGATTATTAGCGGCAAGCCTAGAAAGAACGATATCCATGACAAACTTCCTACGACGGCTCACGCTTGCAGCGGCGCTCTTTGTAACAATGCTGCTGGCCGCATGCACGGTTGGGCAGAACGGGGCTCCCGCCCCGCTTGAAGAGCCGACCGCGACCTTCTCTGAGCAAGCAAGCCTTGACGCAACGACCGAGGCTGATCCGCTCTTCGTTGAGTTTGGCAACCTTGTCCCCTACGAGCATCCCTCGGGCGTCTTTTCGTTTGATGTGCCCGCAAATTGGGTCCTGATTGATCAGAGCAGGCCTGATGAACTTTTTATGACCTGGACTGATACGACCCGCAAGGGCGGCGTGATGATTAATCTCTTTGAGGACGAGACGGCCTATAACGAAGAGGAATTACTGAGCATTCTCGACGCCTTTCTCAACAATAATTTCCGTGGGCAACCTGGCTTTGAAAATGATGATCCAGAGATCCAGAATGATGGGAGTATCTTGTTAGCATGGGCCTATGTTGCGACTGCGGCTTCGGGTGAAGAGTTTCTCCTATTGGGCAATAGTTTCGTTGAGCAACGGGGCAATAAGATCTCGATTCTGACGACCCTGATCCCCGATGAACGGTTTGACGAGTATACTGAGGTAACGAATGTGATGATTAATAGCTATCGCATCAATCCTGATGCGTCGTTATGAGTTTTCAGGGGGCCTAGCGGCCCCTGAAAACTCGCTTGTGCTGGCGACAACGGCCAGCAAAGCTGGCCGTTGTCGCCAACACAAGCAACAATATAGTATGAGGAAAGTGATGACAGATGCACGTATGCTTGCCCAGACCATGCTTGGAACAGAGCCGTATGGGTTGTTGATTGGTGAAGAATGGTGTCCGGCTACCGGTGGCGGTCGGTTTACGGTGACGAATCCTGCAACGGGCGATCAACTTGCCGAGGTAGCTGATGCCAATGAGCTTGATGTGCAGGCTGCCATTGATGCTGCTGCGGCGGCCCTGCCCACCTGGGCCGTTGTGCCTGCGCCGGCACGGGCGGCGATCCTCCGTCGGGCGGCAGGGTTGATGCTGGAAGAGCAGGAGCGCCTGGCAACCGTCATGACGCTCGAGCAGGGCAAGCCGCTCGCCGAGGCGCGTGGCGAGATTGCCTATGCGGCGAGCTTTTTGACCTGGTTTGCCGGTGAAGCCGAGCGCATCTATGGCATGACGATCCCGGCGAGTGTCGCGAACAAACGGTTGCTTGTCTTGCGGCAGCCTGTTGGGGTCTGCGCGATGATTACGCCCTGGAATTTCCCGAGTGCGATGATTACGCGCAAGCTCGGGCCGGCCCTCGCCGCAGGATGCACAGCGGTGATCAAGCCAGCCGAGCAGACGCCGCTCTCGGCACTTGAGTTGGGGCGGATCTTGCGCCAGGCCGGGTTGCCCGCTGGGGTCTGCAATATTGTAACCTGCCAAGATCCGGTGCCCTTCAGCACGACGATTTTTGGCGATGAGCGGGTGCGCAAGGTGAGCTTCACCGGCTCGACCGAGGTTGGCAAGTTGTTGATTCAGCAGTCAGCCGCGACGGTCAAGCGGCTCTCGCTAGAGCTTGGCGGCAATGCGCCGTTCATTGTCTTTGCCGATGCGGATCTTGATGCGGCGGTGAGCGGGGCGCTTGCCTCGAAGTTTCGCAATGCTGGTCAAACCTGTGTCTGCGCCAATCGGATCTTTGTGCAACGCTCGATCTATGAGGCGTTTGCCGAGCGCTTTACGGCCAGGGTGGCGGCGATGCAGGTCGGCAACGGGCTCGACCCGGCGACGGTGATTGGGCCACTGATTGATGAGCAGGCGCGTACCAAAGTCGAACGCCACGTCGCCGATGCGCTGGCGGGTGGCGCTGCGATCTTGACTGGCGGTAGCGCGGTTGCGCCCGAGACGCAGTTCTGGACGCCAACGGTACTGGCACATGCCACGCCAACGATGCTGGTCGCCCGCGAAGAGACGTTCGGCCCTGTGGCCCCGCTGATCGGCTTCGATGACGAGGCCGAGGTGCTTGGGTATGCCAATGCAACACCCTTTGGCCTGGCGGCCTACTGCTACACCCGCGATCTCAGCCGGGCCTGGCGGATGGCCGAGGGGCTAGAGTATGGCATCGTCGGCATCAATGACGCCATCCCCTCGACCGCCCAGGCCCCCTTTGGCGGGTTCAAGCAGAGTGGGCTTGGGCGCGAGGGCGGGCCGAGTGGCATTGACGAGTATCTCGAAGAAAAGTATGTCTCGATGGGCTTATAGACGCCGCACCGCCTGAGCATTGCGAAAGACAAGATTCGCCATCGGGATATAGACCGGCCCGTCGGGGCCTTCGAGCAGCGCCAGGGGGCGTAGTTCCACACTGCGCCCCTCGTCGTTGGGCATATCCACCGTCCAGTCAAGCCGTATCTCGATGCGTGCGCCAGGTTCTAGGGTCAAACCTTCGGGGGGCACGGGCGTCGCCGTTCCATCAGCGGCAATCTGTTTGAGATCCTCGGGGCCGTAGCTCAAGGCTGGATTGGTCGGAATGATGCCGCGAAACTGGTAGGTCGTACGCGTCGGATTCACCAGGGTGGTCACAAGTGGCTGCGGCTCTTCAAAGACCCCACGGGTCTGAAACACCGTGAAGAAACCCGGCGTCTGACCCGTCAGAATTTCGACCCGCAACTCGCCGACAGGCACCTCGTAGCTACGGGTCGAGGTGCGGATCAGCATCCCGGTGAAGGTATGCTCGCCAGGGGCAAGGGCGCGCACGTCGAGCGTGAGATTGCGCCGCGAACGTAAACCGCCGATCGCCTGAGAAAAGGTCTGAGCATTCACTACCTCGATCAGCGGCGAAGCAGGGGTCAACGCGACGGCCTCGACCGCATCGCGCTCGAAAGCATCAAGCCGCGAGAACTCGAGCAGCAGGTTCATACTAAAGACTTCATCAACCAGGACAGCATAAGCCCCCTGATTGGCAATAACGCTCACAGGCGCGGGGGTAGGGGTCGGTTCAGCAGAGGCCCCTGGCGAACCACAGGCAACCAGCAAGACAAGGCCCAGAACGAAGATCAGAGAGCGCATACATCCTACTCAGCTAGGTGACGCAGAAGGCGCTTGACCTTCTTGCGTTCATTGCGATAGACCAGCACAAAGAAGACGAACAACAGGGGTAATAAGACCGGCCAGTTGGCCCGTTCATCCTGAAGTTGCCGCATCAAGGCCCGCATTTGCACAAGAAACGGGTAACGTGAGATCTGAACTTCAAGAATATTGTTAATCTCTCTTTGCCAACGCGACGGATTGTCACCAGACGATGCTTCCATTATGAGGCCTCCAAACTAGGCTGACAGGGGGCAACCCGCAGCGTACGTTCAGCGCGATAGGTCACGAGACCCGGCGGGCCACCCGGTATTTTGCGGACATGGGCACGCCGACAGAGGTCAACCTCAACGGCGGCCTCATTGCGGGCCTGGCTGAAATAGGCGGCCAGGCATGCCGCTTCGTGCAACGTAGCTTCAGGCACTTCGCGGCCGCCTGAACGCACCAGAACGTGCGACCCATGCAGGGTACGCACATGCACCCAGAGATCGTCGCTTCGTCCGATTCGAAAGGTCACCTCCTCATTCTGGCGGGCGCTGCGCCCGATATAGAGATCAAAGCCATCACTGGAGACCAGGTGCAAGGGGCGGGTGGCAGCAGCGCGCTGACGCCGCCGGGACGTGGTGGGATCGGGATGCTCACGGATAAAACCGAATTCCTCGGCTTCGCGGGCGATCTGTTCAACCTCTTCATAGGTATCGCTGAGGTGAAGCAGCACCACGAGTTGATCGAGCGCAGTGAGTTGGGTTTCAGCTTCGGCCAGGCGTTCGGGCAGGCCCGCGACCGCGCTCCGGGCCTTCTCATACTGACGAAAGCGATCGCGGGCCTGTTCAACCGGTGAACGCTGCGGATCAAGGGCGATGACCCGCCCTTCGACCTCAAGGCTGGTCTGGCCGGGGCGCAGACTATGGAGAAAGGCAAAGATCATCTCGCCTTCCCAGCGCAACTGATCGAGCTCGCGGGCACGTTCGAGTTCCGTTGCAAGCTGGTCGTAGCGGCGCGCCAGGCGTTCACGGGTCGTGCCAAACGCTTGCACGAGCGCCTCGCGGCGCTGCGTATGACCAGTCACCGTCTCGCGGGAGGCGTAGAACTGCTCGAGGGCCGCGCTGATCGACGGCATAGGCACAACCGGATTGAGGTGGGTCAACGTGTAGGGGGCATAGGCCACCGGCCCTTCGGGGCCAGTGGCGAGCGAGGGGGAGGCTTGCTCCCCCATCAGTTCACGTAAACGAGCGGCAAGCAGATAGTGGGGCAACGGCTCATCAAGTCGCGCCTGGGTACGTCCGAGCGCCCGGAAAACGACTTCACGCGCAAGCTGAGGCGAAACACCGCGATACCCGGCAACAAGGGCGCGAACCAGGTCCACCTGACCGGTCTCGGCGAGGGCAGCGAGGCCAGCCGCCGTAGCAAGGGTCGGATCGCGGCGGTCGAGCGGCGGCGGCAACTCGTAGACACGGCGGGGCATCACCACACGGCTACTCATCCGCGGCGTCACGCGCTTGATGCTATCGAGGATCAGATTATTATCATCAACCAGGAGAATATTGCTGCGCCGATCCTGCGGCTCAATAATCAACTCACAGGTCAGCAACCTACCAGTGCGCCGGGAGCGCGGGCGTGGCGACGCCGCCAACGCGGCATCCTCACCCGTCTCATCATCAAAGTCAGGCAACGCATCAAAGTCATCATCAGGTTGCAGATCCAAGGACTCAGGTAACTGGTGAGAAACATCCCTGTGAGCAAGGGCGTCCCGCCCTCGAACACTCCCCGAGGGCGCGACACCCTCGCTCACAGGCGACGGACTATCGGCGGCGGAATCAGTGTTGCGGATCTCCTCAGCTTTGACTATACTAAGGAGAAGCACGCGTTCGAGAGGTGGTTGTTCAACGGCCGTGATGCGCCCACCGAGCACATACTTGCGCAAGAGGAGCAAGAGTGGCGTCTCTTGCTGAACACCACGGGTCAGACGCCCCTCGACGAGATGGACACGAGCCAATTGCGGATGAGCTGAAGCAAGCACCTGATAACGACGGCCATGGGCATAGACCTCAAGCCCGAGGCTGAGCGGGCCAGTCAGCAAGACACGCTGCACACGGCCATGCAGAATCGTCGCCCGTAACTCTTCAGCGACTGCGGCAAGGGTCAACGCATCAAAATACATCGCGACGCCTGGCTCCTCTTGGATCGTGCCGAACCCTCGTAAGGCCCTGAAGTAGGATACCACAAACGTGAGAACAGAACCATGACCGAGCAGCATTATAATCCACTGCTGGCAGGAGCGCCGCCTCAGCCATTGCTGATCGTGATCTCGGGGCCATCAGGCGTCGGCAAAGACTCGGTCTTGATGCGCATGCGGAAACTAGGTTTACCCTTTCATTTTGTCGTTACGGCCACGAGTCGGGCGATTCGGCCTGGCGAACTTGACGGCTACGATTATCATTTTGTGAGTGAGGAACGTTTTCGCGAGATGATCGCCAACGAAGAACTGCTCGAATGGGCAGAAGTCTATGGGCAGTACAAAGGCATCCCGCGTTTTGAGATTCGGGAAGCAATGGCAAGCGGGCGCGATGTCGTGTTACGGATCAATGTTGATGGCGCAGCGACCATCAAAGCGCTTGCGCCCGAAGCGATCTTTATCTTTCTCGCGCCCGGCTCGCCGGAAGAACTCCGACGGCGGTTGATGCTGCGGCGCACCGAAGATCCTGCGACCATCGAACGCCGCCTTGAGGTCGCCAGCGACGAAATGGCGCGGCTTGAGCTCTTTGATTATGTCGTGCTCAATCGTGAAGATCAGCTCGACGAAGCCGTGAATCAGATCCATTCGATTATGATCGCCGAAAAGCATCGGGTTTTTCCACGTCACGTCGAACTCTAAAAGGCTGTCTGAAAAGTCGACGGGCTACACCGGAGTGCAGGCTTATGGTCTTTCAGAAATGAATCCGCTCTCGCCCGCGCAGGCGGGCTTCGCTTCCCCGAGCCGAGGGCTTCATCCCCACGGCATCGGGCGCATACCGGATTATGTACTTGAACCATGAGCCGGCTAAAGCCGGCCCTCCAAGGGCACACCACGTAGTGGAGAACGATGCTGACACCCTTTGCAGACAGCCTCCAAGGAAAGCAGCAATGATGATTAGTGAGCGGTTAGAAGCCGATTTGAAAATTGCGATGAAAGCGGGGGAGCGCACCAGGGTGGAGACCATTCGCAATGCGCGGGCCGCCTTGCAGAGTGCCCAACTTGAGGCTGCAAAACAGCGTTTTGATGCCGCAGCGCGCGCAATAGAGGCCGAGCACGCCCACGATCCAGCGGCCCGTGAAGCAGCCTTGGCCGCGATTGATGCCCAGGGGCGCGTGAGCTTGACCGCCGAAGAACAAGAAGCCGTGCTCACCAAAGAGGTCAAACGGCGCTATGAGGCCGCCGAGATATACCGTAAAGCTGGACGTATGGAATTAGCAGCCGTTGAAGAGGCTGAGCTTGCCATTTTGCAAGCGTATCTGCCCCGTATGCTCAGTGTTGAAGAGTTACGGCCTGAAGTTGCGGCCTTGATTGCCGAATTGGGGCTGAGTGGCCCGGCGGCAATGGGCAAACTGATGCCGACTCTAATAGAGCGTTTCAAAGGGCGCGCCGACGGACGCGCCTTGAGCCAGGTAGCGCGTGAATTACTCGCCAACGGGTAACACACCGCACTCCTGCGACTTCGCCACCGTGAAGTCAACATACGTCGGAAAGAGGCTGCGGCCCCGAGCCGGCGCTCTGTGCATATGAATACTACGCGACCACGCTGGCTTGCCAGCCTTTCCCATGTTCGACCACAACGTCAGACCGTGGCTGAGCCAAGGCGTCTCAGGATAACCCTCTTGCTTGAAGGGTTGTTGTTGATGCTTGGCATCTGGGCCGCGCTCACCGTGAGTTTACCTGGACAATATGGGCAACTTGAGGTTGGCGTACCGAGCCCGATCAGCATCTGGGCACCCAACGAAGTGAGTTATGTCAGTGAGGTTTTGACGGCCGAGCGTCAGGCGCAGGCCGCCAACAGCCCCGACAACCTGATCTATGTCTATGATCCGCAGATCCCGGTGCAACAGCGCCAGAATCTCGTTGCGTTGCTCGATACCATCACGAGTGTCCGTGAAGACCCATCGCTGACCCGGGCGCAACGCCTGACTACGCTCGCCTCACTGCCCAATGCGGCCTTGCAGATCAGCGAGGCGCAAGCCGATGTGATGCTAACGCTCGATGAAGTGCGGTGGGATCAGCTGCGCACGCAGACACTTGCCCTTTATGATCGGGCGATCGAGCGTTACGATTTTGCGATTGACGAGCGGGCCTTATTGCAACTGCGTGAACGCTGGCTGACCTACTGGCTCGCCACAACGAGTCTTTCGCCGACGCAACGTGAACTGGCGACCTTCTTTACCGAGTCGTTTCTGCGGGTCAACCGTACGCTTGACGAAGCAGCCACCGCGCAACGCCGCGAAGAGGTCTCCAACAACGTACCCCCCCAGTCGGTCCGCGTGCTAGCGGGTGAACGCATTGTAAGCACCGGCGAAATTATCACTCCCGAGATTATCGAGAAACTACAACGCACTGGCGCGATGCCACGGCCGCTCAGTTGGAGCGATATTCTGGGGCGAGGGTTGTTTTCGGCCCTGCTTGCGGCCGGATTCATGGCCTACGCTGTGATCTACGAGGCACCGCTTGCCATGCGGCCACGCTCGCTGGTAGTCTTGATCATCTTGATCAACGCAACCCTGATCGCCGCACGCCTGCTCTTGCCCCTGGTACCAGCGTGGCCGCACTATTTTCCCCTGGCAACGATGGCGATCATCTTCGCGGTTGTTTTTAGCGGGCGCATCAGTATCACGGCATCAGCACTGATGGCGGCGGTGATCGGGGTGATGGAACAGGATGCGTTGCCGCTGGCGATCACGCTTGTTGCCACCTGCGTCGTTGCGGTACTGGCGGTGCGGTCAGCTGATCGCATTTTTACCTTCCTCATCGCAGGCGTGAGTGTCGCAATGACGGCCTTTGGGATGACCCTGGCCTTCTGGCTGATGGAGAGTCCTTCGTTGCAAATGGCTACCCTCTCGAGTGCGCTACTGCCAATGGTGCTCTTTGCCGGGATGAATGGTGGGCTCGCGACGATTCTCTCGCTGGGGGTCTTCAACCTGGTCAGCCGGGCCGCGGGTCAGGTTACGCCGCTTCAATTGATGGAACTGGCCCATCCATCGCGCCCATTGTTGCGCAAGTTGATCCGCGAGGCACCGGGCACCTACTACCACAGTGTTGCGGTTGGCAACCTGGCCGAAGCGGCCGCCGAGGCGGTCGGGGCCGATGCGCTCTTGCTACGCGTGGGGGCCTACTATCACGACATCGGCAAGACAATCAGGCCCTATTTCTTTACCGACAATCAGATGGGGCGCGAAAATGTGCATAACGATCTCGACCCGGTGACGAGTGCGCAGATCATTGTGGATCATGTGCGCGAAGGGGTGAAGATGGCGCAGGCCGAGGGTTTGCCGTCGCAGATCGTGGATTTCATTGCGACCCACCATGGCACGGGCGTGATTCGCCATTTTTACCAGCAGGCCCTGCAACAACAGGACACCGTCAACGAAGCTGATTTCCGTTACCCAGGCCCGCGCCCCCACACCCGCGAACAGGCGATCATGATGTTAGCCGACTCGGTCGAGGCGACGGTGCGCTCGAAAGCGCAGAATGGCAAACTGGCCCCATCGCGCACCACTGACGGCCAGGTCTCGGGCGGTCTGAATGGCGCAATGGCCCTGGACGAACTAGTCAAGAGCATTATCGAGACCCGGGTTCGTGAAGGCGAGCTTGATCTGGCCCCGCTGACGATGCACGATCTGACGCTGATCAAGCAGGCGTTCGTGACAAGTTTGCAGTCGATTTATCATCCCCGCGTCGATTATTCGCCACAGACAGGGCGGTAGCACCGTCTCGGCGGGGGGGCCGGGCAGTGGCCGGGCCGGGGCCGGGCAGGGGCGAGGGGCCGGGCAGGGGCGAGGGGTAGGGCAGGGGTGGGGCGGGCCGGGGGGGGGGGG